>JAFXCL010000014.1 GCA_017521485.1 Oscillospiraceae bacterium | reverse complement strand
TCTTCACGGACTCGCCGTACCACCATTTCCTTGAACTCTGGTGTGTATCGATTGTTTGGTATTCCCTTAGGCATAGAAAAACACCCCATTTCTTAGTACAAGTATTATATCATACTTGTCTAACAAATGGGGTGCAGTTCATTTCCCTCCGGCGGTAATGCTTTTGTAGTTTTAGCCGCGCATCAGCCGTCTGCGGGCAATGTTGATGGGACCTTCCGACATATGGTTGATCCAACTAAGGCTCTTGCCGCAGCCGTAAGCCACACAGCAGTCCGGGTCGTCAGCCAATGTGCATTGGATGCCGGTGCGCTCAGCCAGCAGCAGATCCATACCCCAGATCTGACTGCCGCCGCCGGTAAGGGTAATTCCGTTTTCGGAAATGTCAGCGGCAAGCTCCGGAGAGGTATCCTCCAGAACAGACTGTACTTCATCCGCAAGTTGACGGGCAGGGCGGCGCAAAACCTCGTAGATCTCCGAGGACAGCAGCTGCACTTCTCTGGGCATACCGGTCTTGACTTCACGACCCTTTACCAGCATCGTAATATCCTCCTGACGGGGATATACGCAGCCGATCTGAATCTTAATTTCCTCCGCAGTGACCTGACCGATGATAATGCCGTGTCTGCGGCGCATGTAACGGGCAATGGCCTCATCAAAGGCAAGGCCGGCAATCTTAATAGAGGAGGACACAGCCACATTATTCATAGAAAGCACAGCAATATCCGTTGTGCCGCCGCCAATGTCAACCACCATATGTCCGTTAGGACCGCTGATGTCCAGATTTGCGCCCAGTGCGGCAGCCAGAGGCTCTTCAATCAGGTAGACACGGCGTGCGCCGGCTTCAATGGCAGCATTGATCACAGTTCGTTCCTCAACCTCTGTTACACCGCTGGGAACGCAGATCACCACTCTGGGCTTAGGCGTAAACAGCGAGGCTTTTGTGGCTGCACGGAACAAGGTCTGAAGCATTTTAACAGTCATTTCGTGGTCAGAAACCACACCGTCCTTCAGCGGGTGCATTGCCACCACATTGCCGGGGGTTCTGCCCAGCATGTTCCGGGCAGCTGCACCTACCTGCAGGATCATACCGGTGTTTTTGTCCACCGCAACCACAGACGGCTCCCGGATGACGATGCCTTTATTGTCAGAATAGATCAGAACATTGGATGTACCCAGGTCCACGCCCAGGTCGTTGGAAAGAAGTTGCATAGTATCACCTACATATTTTTATTATGTTTGCTTGATGGATCGTGGCTGGCAACTGCCAGAACCGCTAAATTCACTTCTGATGCGCCGGCAGTGAGCAGCACTCTGGCACATTCGCTGGCAGTTGCACCGGTGGTGAGAATATCATCCAGCAGAAGCACCCGCTTGCCGGCAAATTCCGGGGCGTTTACTGCCCGGTAAGCGCCCAGCACATTCGCCCGCCGCCGGGAGGCATCGGGGATGCCGGACTGTGGCGGTGTGTTGCGTATCTTTTTCAGTGTGCAGACAGGCGTTGTATTTATTTCCTGCCCCAGAGCCTGGGCAAGAAGCTTGACCTGATCATAACCCCGCCGGAGACGGCGAAGGGTTGAAACCGGAACCCAGGTCAGCACATCAAAGTTGTCAAAGCCCTCGGTTTGCAGTTTGATAGCAAGCATCCGTGCGTAAGCAGGGGCATAATGACGCTTGTTTGCGAACTTGTAGCGCAGGATGCTGCTGCGCACATCATCCTTATAATACCACACACCGGTAAAGTGTGCAACAAAAGATGGCTTAAATTTTATTTTTGTATAATTCGGGGCATTTGTACGGCAGTGATGGCAAAGATCGGTCTGCCGATCGTCAAGCAAATCCCGGCATAGAACACACTTTGGTGGGAACAGTAAACGCAGAAGCCGGTCGATCATTGTTAGTTCCTTTCCTGCAAACGCAGCTTCAGACCGGTGTAACGCCGTCCGGTTTTGGCATTTTCGGTCATTGCGGCGATGGTTTCTTCCCGACCGCTTACCACAAGCAGTTCCTTTGCCCGGGTGATCGCCGTATAAAGAACACTGCGGCTTAGCAGAAAGGCAGAACCGCCCCAGGCAGCCAGCACCACAGCCCGATATTCGCTGCCCTGACTTTTATGCACCGTTATGGCATAGGCAAGCTCCAATTCATTTAGCTGGGTGAAATCATAGTCTGCCTGCCGGTCGTCAAAGACAATCCGCATGACTTCCATATCCGGATCGATCTTCTCAATGATGCCTATATCTCCGTTAAAAACCCCTGTTCCAACCGCACTGCCGTCGGTTTTTGTCCAGAGAATATCGTAGTTGTTGCGGATCTGCATCACCCGATCTCCCTCCCGGAAAATAACATCCCCGAAGTGACGCTCCCTTTTGCCCGGGGCAGGGGGGTTCAGACTGGCTTGTAAAAGCCGGTTCAGATTGACCGTTCCGGTGCTGCCCCGCTTAGTGGGGGACAAGACTTGAATTTGGTTGGCTGGAACCCCCATATTCTGAGG
The DNA here is from genome assembly GCA_017521485.1 of Oscillospiraceae bacterium. Taxonomy (GTDB): domain Bacteria; phylum Bacillota; class Clostridia; order Oscillospirales; family Oscillospiraceae; genus Faecousia. The sequence goes on along the minus strand of JAFXCL010000014.1, from coordinate 76,838 downwards.
TAGTCATGTGGTGCACAGATCCACAATGGTCTGGGCAGCGCTTTCCTCTGATTGGGCAGGCAGGAAGAAAAAGTCGCTCTTTACATTTTTCAGCTCCGGCATCTGCCCACCGTTTACCCGGTGGGCATTCATAACGATCAGACTTTCCTGTGCCTGACGGAAAATTTCGGTCAGACGGACAGCGGGCAGCACTTGCGCGCGCAGCATATCCTTGAACGGAAATCCGGGACCCACAGGAGGGAGCTGATCCGGGTCACCCACAAAGATCAGCCGGGTGTAAGGAGAAACTGCCAATAAAAGACTTCCCAAAAGCTGCACATCCACCATAGACATTTCATCTACGATTAGGGCTTCCGCCTTCAGGGGATCAGATTCATCCTTGGAAAAGAACAGCTTTCCGGTGTGGGGATCGATCCCTGCGCCCAAAAGCCGGTGGATGGTAGATGCTTCCCGGCCTGTTACTTCTGTCAGCCGTTTGGCAGCCCGTCCGGTGGGAGCGGCAAGCAGACACTTAAGACCCATTTGGTCGTACAGGGAAAGAATTCCTTTCAAAATGGTGGTTTTACCGGTACCCGGTCCGCCGGTGATCATCAGCATACCTGCGGTGGCGGCTTCTTCCATTGCCTGTTCCTGTTGCGGAGAATAAGTAATGCCACTGTCAGATGCAGCTTTACGCAGCTTTTTCTGCAGACCGGAGGGGGCAGGGAAGTGATTGCCGGAAAGCTCCAAAAGCCGACGGGTGCAGTAAGTCTCTGCCTGATAGAGGGCAGGCAGATAGCACACAGAGAGACCGGCAAGAGTGTCCCGCACCAGACGGTCAGCATCCGATAGCCGGTTAAGGCTCTCGTATACAGTCTGCTCGTCCACACTCAGTAGCTGCGCGGTGGCAGCTGCCAGCTTTTCTTCCGGAAGAAAGCTGTGACCTGCGGACAGATTATAAGTCAGTTCAAATAGAACGCCTGCTTCTACTCTGCGGGGATCGTTTCCGGAAATGCCCAGTTCAATGGCAAACCGGTCCACAGCACCGAAGGGTGCTTCCAGCCCCTCGTCCATTAAAAGATAGGGATCGTCGTATAAAAGATCTGTGGTGGCATCTCCATACAGCTTGTAGGTCTTCACAGCCAGCTCTGTGGGTAGATGATGCAGGGCAAAAAACTCCATCAAATGACGCATACCGAACTGCAGCCGGAACGCCTCTCCAATGGCTTGCGCTTTGGCAGAGGAAATGCCGCTGACCTGGGAAAGCTTTTCCGGCTCTCGCTCCATAACAGCTAAGGTTTCATCTCCAAACCGCTGAACGATTCGTGCAGCCATCCGGGGACCAATGCCTTTGATCGTCCGGCTGGAAAGATAGGTGAGGATCTCAGATGTGGTCTGGGGCATCAGACGCTCTAAAAATTCTGCTTCAAACTGCCGTCCGTAGCTTGCGTGATTTGCCCAACGACCGGTAACCATCAACCGTTCGCCCACAGCAGGCATTGGAATTGTTCCAACCACGGTCACAGCCTCCGCACCGTCACTTTTCAGGCGCAGCACACAATAGCCGTTGTCGTAATTCTGAAAGACAACGGCGCTGACAGTACCCTGTATAATTTCCAATTCCATTTCTGCCAAGATGTGTTTCTCCCTGTACAGATTTTTCTTTAGTGTACAATATTTTGGGAGAAATGAAAAGACCCAAAAAGAAAACTTTTATCAAAATTTACAGAAAAATTACCATATTCGTTATGAGTTTACCGAAATGTTTAAGAAATAGCAAATAAGGAAAAAACTACCTAAAATAGTCCTTGCAATTTTGAGACAGTTAGGGTATGATTATAATAGGTAGAAATTGGTCCGTGAAAGGTTATCTTTTAGAATGAAAAATCTGAGTTTACTGGTGTGGCTGACGCAGCTTGGATTTTCTGTGGCAGTGCCTTTGGGCGGCTTTGTGCTGCTGGCTATCTGGTTGCAGCGGCGGTTTGATTTAGGCGCTTGGGTAATTGTTCTGGGCGTTGTGCTCGGTGTGATCGGCGCGATAGACGGACTGAGAAACTCCCTCAAAGCAATGGAGCGCATGGCAGGCGACAAAAAGGAAGAGAAACCCACCGTGAGCTTCAACGACCACGATTGATTTGCAAGGAGAAGCAATGGAATCCCAAAAGATTGTTTTGAAAGAAACTGCTATGGTGCTGATTGGACAAGTCGTATGCGTGGCAGTTATGTTTGGCGTATATGCCTTGTTAAATAAATTTGGAACTAAGGTGCTGCTCAGTGGCATCGTAGGCGGCGCTTTGGCAACTGCAAATTTCTTTTTTATGGCTATAGGCGCATCCCTCGCAGCCAATAAGGCAGAAAAAGAAGATGTGAAGGGCGGAAAAGCAACAATCCGTTACTCCTATACGATTCGGCTTGTGGTGCTGACACTGCTGCTGTTTGCCTGTGCCAAAAGCGGATATTTTGATCTGCTGGCACTGCTGTTGCCCCTTCTTTTTGTGCGACCGACTCTTACAATCAGTGAATTTTTCCGAAAGGCAGGTGATATGCAGAAATGAATGTAGATGTTACAGGTGCTTATATATACTTTACAATTCCTATTTTTGGCGGGATCAATATTACCCAGTCCACCGTTTCTGTGTTCTTGGTGACGGCGCTTCTGATGATTGCCGCCATCTTGCTGGGAAGAAACCTGCAAAAGCGCCCCGGCAAGGTGCAGGTGCTGGTAGAAAAGGGTATTATGATGATGCACAATATGGTGTGCGACACTATGGGCAAACACAATGCCCATTGGACACCTTACATCATCACTATCTTCTTAAGCTCCATTTGCGGTTCTCTGATCGGACTGACCGGCTTCTTGCGTTCGTCCACCGCAGACCTGAGCGTGCCTCTGGTCTGGGCAATTATGACTACTGTGATCATCTGGTATCAGAACATTAAGCACAATGGCTTCTGGGGTTGGCTGAAAGGCTTTGCAGAGCCTGTGGTGGTTATGACCCCTATGAACATCATTTCTGAGATCGCCCAGCCTGTTTCCATGGCGTTCCGTCACTTCGGCAACGTGGCCGGTGGCGGCGTGATTACGGCGATCCTCTATACAGCACTGGGCCTTTTGTCCTCTAAGGTCATCAATCTGGTGTCCGGAACTGTGGTAGTGCCGATTGTTTTGCTTATTCTTGGCGTTGCACTGTTCGTGTGGGGCAAAAAGATCCCCAAACTCAAAAATACCACCCGTGTGGTGCTTGCCGGCTTGTTTGCAATCATCGGACTGTTTGGACTTTTACAGTTTACGGGCATCTTGTCCAATGTGCCGGTATTCCAGTTCGGCATCCCTGCTGTGCTGTCGGTCTACTTTGACCTGTTCTCCGGTTTTGTTCAGGCATTTGTATTCAGTCTTCTGAGTATGGTCTACATTGCCGGCGCCTGCCCCCCTCCGGAAGAAGCGGAAGCAGGCAAATAAATACGGAAATTCTTTTAATTTCAAATATAAAATTATTTTTTGGAGGAATTTATTATGGAATACGCAATCATTAAAGCTGCTTGTGCAATCGGTGCCGGTCTGTGTATGGGTATCGGCGCTATCGGTCCGGCTATCGGTGAAGGTAATGCAGTTGGTAAGGCTCTGGAGGGCATGGCCCGTCAGCCTGAAACATCCAGCACCCTGCGTACCAATATGATCCTGGGTTGTGCTGTTACCGAAACCACCGGTATTTACTCTCTGCTGATTTCCTTCCTGATCCTGTTCGCAGTGAACTAAGCCCCTTTCTGACATTTCGGAAGAAAGGAGCAAACGCAAGTGGGATTTGAAGAATTACTGGGCGTAAACCCTTGGACAGCCCTGTTTACCTTGGCAAATACCGTGGCTTTGTTTCTGGTGCTGAAGAAAAAACTGATCGGTCCTGTTTTGAATTTGATTCAGCAGCGGCAGGATGAGATCGACGGTCTGTATGCGGATGCCGATAAGGCAAAGGAAGAGGCTTCCCAGCTTCAAAGCGAATACAAGCAAAAGCTGGCTGTGGCACAGGAAACATCTGAGCGTATGGTCAAGGAGGCAGTTGCCCGGGGACAGAGCCGGGAGGAAGAGATCCTCCGCCAGGCAAACCAGGAGGCAGATGCTATTCGGCAGAAGGCCTCTGTGGATATTGCGCTGGAAAAGAAAAAGGCTATGAACCAGGCAAAGGACGAAATTTCTGTTATTGCTCTGGCAATTGCCGGCAAGGTCGTGAGCAAGGAGCTGGAAAACAGCAACAGTGCAGTCCTTGTAGACCAGTTTATTGATGAATTGGGTGATGAAGTATGACCCAAGCTGCAAATACCTATGCCCAGGCATTATATGCGCTGGCAAAGGATGAAAGCCTTAGTAAGCAGATCCTGAGCGAACTGGATGTGCTGAAGCAGGCATTTGACCGGGAGCCGGATTTTGTCCGTCTGCTGTCCGCACCCAATCTGCCCAAGGCAGAGCGCTGCAGCATTCTGGACGAGAGCTTCCGGGGAACTGTGCATATTTATGTACTGAATTTTTTGAAGATCCTGACGGAAAAAGGCTATATCCGCTATTTTAGCGACTGCTGCAAGGCATACCGGACGCAGTATAATGCAGACAACGGCATCCTGACTGTGCAGGCAGTTACAGCTGCGGCATTGACTGAGGACCAGTCTGCCCGGCTTGTAGAAAAGCTGACAAAGCTGACCGGAAAGACCGTGGAGCTTGTCAACCGGATCGACCCCAAAGTTCTGGGCGGCGTGCGCCTGGATTACGACGGCAAGCGGGTGGACGGAACGGTGAAAAACCGTCTGGACGCCATCGGCAATATGCTGAAAAATACCGTACTATGAGAGTAGGTAGATTATGGAACTGAAACCCGAAGAAATAACTAAAATCATTCGTAGTCAGATCAAGAACTACGAAGTAAAGCTGGAAACCAGCGAAACCGGCATCGTCATCTTAGTAGGTGACGGCATTGCCAAAGTCTCCGGTCTGGAAAAGTGCATGGCAGGCGAATTGGTGGAGTTCCCCAACGGTGCCTTCGGCATGGCACAGAACCTGGAGGAGGATACGGTTTCCGTCGTTATCCTTGGCAATGACAGCGGCATTAAGGAAGGCGATACAGTCAAGCGCACCGGCAAGGTGGTGTCCGTGCCTGTTGGCAAGGGTATGATCGGCCGTGTTGTCAACGCCCTGGGTGAGCCCATCGACGGCAAGGGCGCAATTGAGGCTGAAAGCTATCGCCCCATTGAAATGCCCGCTCCCGGCATTATTGAAAGAAAACACGTTAGCCGTCCTTTGCAGACCGGTATCAAGGCAATCGATGCCATGATCCCCATCGGCAGAGGTCAGCGTGAGCTGATCATCGGCGACCGTCAGACCGGTAAATCCACCATTGCTACCGACACCATCCTCAACCAGAAGGGTAAGGATGTGATCTGTATTTATGTGGCGATCGGTCAGAAGCGCTCCACCGTTGCACAGGTGGTTGAAAGCCTGACCGCAGGCGGTGCTATGGACTACACCGTAGTCGTCTCTGCAACTGCGTCCGAGCTGGCACCTATGCAGTATATTGCACCCTATTCCGGCTGTACCATGGGTGAGCACTTTATGCTGGAGGGTAAGGACGTTCTGGTCATTTATGATGACCTGAGTAAGCATGCTGTGGCATACCGTGCCATCTCCCTGCTGATCCGCCGTCCCCCCGGACGGGAAGCCTACCCCGGCGACGTGTTCTATCTGCACTCCCGTCTGTTGGAGCGCGCTGCCCAGCTGTCTGACGAATTGGGCGGCGGCAGCCTGACGGCTCTGCCTATCATTGAAACACAGGCAAGTGACGTTTCCGCATACATCCCCACCAACGTCATTTCCATTACCGACGGCCAGATCTTCCTGGAGACCGAGCTGTTCAACGCCGGCATTATGCCTGCTGTTAACCCCGGTATCTCCGTTTCCCGTGTTGGCGGCGATGCCCAGATCAAGGCAATGAAGAAGGTGGCAGGTTCTCTAAAACTGCTGTATTCTCAGTACCGTGAGCTGCAGAGCTTTGCCCAGTTCGGTTCGGATCTGGACGCAGATACCAAGGCGCGTTTGGCTCTGGGTGAGCGGATCGTTGCAGTGCTCAAGCAGGGCAACAATGCCCCTGTGGAAGTGGCACATCAGGTCTGCATTCTGTATGCAGTCACAAACGGCTATTTGAACAATATCGAAGTAGACCGGATCGCAGAATTTGAGCTGCGCCTGCGTGAATTTATGGACAACAGCCATATGGATGTGCTGGAAGCTATCCGTACTACCGGCAAGCTGGAGCAGAATGCCGAGAACGGCCTGAAGGCCGCTCTGGAGGCTCTGGTAAACGAATTTACCATTACACAGTAAGGAAGGAGGCCTCCAATGGCTGGCGTTTCCACAAAGGAAATTAAAAATCGGATTCGCAGTATGGAATCCACAAAGCAGATCACAAAAGCCATGGAGATGGTGGCTTCCTCTAAGCTGCGCCGGGCGCAGGCACAGGTGGTCGCATCCCGGCCCTACTTTGAACTGCTTTCCGCTGCGATCGCTAAGATCGCATCCACCGGTCAGGACTTTTCCTCTCCCTATCTGACAGTCCGCCCGGTAAAAAAGACAGCCTATATTGTGATCGCAGGCGACCGGGGACTTGCCGGCGGCTATAACAGCAACCTGATTAAGCTGGTTATGTCCGAAATTGAGGGTAAGGACGCAGCTGTCCTGCCCATCGGCAAAAAGGCAGTGGATTACTTCCGCAGCCACGGTGTTTCCTTGCTCACTGCCGACTATGCCTTGGCAGAGGAGATCACCTTAGGCGACTGTTTCACATTGGCAAAAAGCCTTTGCAAGCAGTATTTAAGCGGTGAATTTGATGAAATTTGCATTGCTTACACAAACTTTGTTTCCGTATTGTCCCAGACTCCTGCAACCCGTTCTCTGTTGCCTTTACAGCCAGAGAAAGACCGGTCCGCAGGCAGCAGTGACATTCTCTATGAGCCGGACAGCACCACTGTCTTTGAGCGCATCATTCCGGAATATCTGGGCGGTGTCCTCTATGGCGCACTGTGTGAAAGCCGGGCATCCGAGCAAGCCGCGCGGCGGACTGCAATGGACTCTGCCACACAAAATGCCGAGGATATGATCGCAGACCTGAGCTTGCAGTTCAACCGGGCAAGACAGGCAGCCATTACCCAGGAGATTACTGAGATCGTTGCCGGTTCTTAAAACCATTAGAAGGAGTGAAATTCCAATGTCCAATCATAAAGGAACAGTGATTCAGGTTATGGGTCCTGTTTTGGATATTCGTTTCCCGGATAGTGCGCTGCCTGAGCTGCTGAGCGCCATCCAGATCGTAAACGGCGAAAATACAATCGTTGCGGAGGTTGCCCAGCACATTGGCGACAATGTGGTGCGCTGTATTGCCATGAGCTCTACCGATGGTCTGCAGCGGGGTATGGAAGCAATCGATACCGGCGCGCCCATCAGCGTGCCCGTTGGCGACGAATGTCTGGGCCGTGTGTTTAACCTGCTGGGCCAGCCTATTGATAATGGCGCACCTGTGCAGACTGGGGAGCAGTGGCCCATCCACCGTCCCGCCCCCTCCTACGAGGAGCAGCAGCCAGCCACAGAAATTCTGGAAACAGGCATTAAGGTCATCGACCTGATCTGCCCTTATGCAAAGGGTGGTAAGATCGGTCTGTTCGGCGGTGCAGGCGTTGGTAAGACAGTCCTGATTCAGGAGCTGATCTATAACATTGCCACCGCACATAACGGCTATTCCGTTTTCACCGGTGTTGGCGAGCGTACCCGTGAGGGTAATGACCTGTATAATGAAATGACCGAATCTGGCGTTATCAGCAAGACCGCCATGGTCTTCGGTCAGATGAACGAGCCTCCCGGAGCCCGTATGCGCGTGGGCCTGTCCGGTCTGACAATGGCTGAGTACTTCCGTGATGTGAAGCACCAGGACGTGCTTTTGTTCATCGATAACATCTTCCGTTTCACTCAGGCAGGTAGTGAAGTTTCTGCACTGCTGGGCCGTATGCCCTCTGCAGTTGGTTACCAGCCTACACTGGCAACGGAAATGGGTGCGCTGCAGGAGCGCATCACCTCCACAAAGAACGGTTCTATCACCTCTGTTCAGGCAGTTTATGTGCCTGCGGATGACCTGACTGACCCGGCTCCCGCTACCACCTTTGCCCACTTGGACGCTACCACAGTTCTGGACCGCGGCATTGCATCTCTGGGTATCTACCCGGCAGTTGATCCGCTGGACTCCACCTCCCGTATTTTGAACGCCGATGTGGTGGGAAGAGAGCATTACGAAACAGCCCGTGCTGTCCAGAGTATCCTCCAGCGCTATAAGGAACTGCAGGATATCATCGCCATTATGGGTATGGACGAGTTGAGCGAAGAGGACAAGCTGACCGTTAACCGCGCCCGTAAGGTCCAGCGTTTCCTGTCCCAGCCTTTCCACGTTGCGGAGCAGTTTACCGGCTATAAGGGCACATACGTACCCCTCAAGGAGACAATCCGCAGCTTCAAGGAGATCATCGAGGGCAAGCATGACGAAATCCCCGAATCCTACTTCCTCTATGCCGGCTCTATCGACGAGGTAGTGGAAAAATGGAAGGGTGAGAGCAAATGAACAGCTTTTCCCTGAAGATCGTCACCCCGGACGGCCTGTTTTACGACGACAAGGCCCAGGAGTTGATCGTCCGCACTACCACCGGTGACCTTGGCTTGCTCGCCGGTCATATGAATTGTGTTGCACCCTTGGGTATGGGCCGTGCCACCGTCGTGATCGACGGAGAAAAGCGCTACGCAGCCTGTATCGGCGGTATGGTTTCTATGATGGACGGTCAGGTGACCTTAGTCCCCACTACCTTTGAGTGGGCGGACGCTATCGATGTGAACCGTGCGGAGAAATCCGAGCAGAGGGCAAATAAGATCCTCAGCGATAAAAATGCCAGCGATACAGAAATCCGTCTGGCAGAAGCGCGCTTAAAGCGCGCCCTTGTCCGCAAATCTGTGGCAAACTTTAAATAACAAAAATGGGAACGGTTATCTGCCGTTCCCAGTTTTTACGCGTAAGGCAACAAATTAGCTTGTAGGGGACGATGCCCACATCGTCCCTAAGAACCTTATTATATCACCTCGCATATTGGGCGGATGTGGGCATCCGCCCCTACGCACACCTATCGTACCTTATTGTCATTGCGAGGACCGTAGGTCCGTGGCAATCTCCTGTTTACCGTAATAGACCCGGCAATTTTCCTCCGCATCCGGCGCACCGACTGTACCTGTTGAAAACAGCCCGTACAAGGTGCCTGCCCGGTTTTCCACCGCCTCATAAGGATGCCCAAGCTTTTGACCAATGTTGGGGAAATCCCCCAATTGCCGTGCATGCTTCAAAATCTCCCGACCCTTGTGGTTAAATGCCAATACCCGTGCATAAGGGGCAGAGGCTTCCAGCATTTCCTTGGTAATACCCAAAAATGCACACATCACCATCCGATCCAGCCTTGTCCGGGTATACCGCTTGGATTTGACAGCAGTCAAAATCCCCTCTAAAGTGGCTTCCTTGCGCACCGCGTGCATCAGCTTCCGCCAAAGGCCCTCAGAACCGTAGGGGAGTGCCTCAAATTCTTCCTCAGTCATCGTCCGAAGGCGGGTTAAGATTGCTCGTTCTCCTGCAGCTAAGGTGTGCACATCCGCGCCTATAAAACATTCCCGTGCCGTCTCCGGCACAAAATTATCCCACGCCTGTCTGGTAACCATTAAATTTCGTACTGCTGTTGCCGAGGGATTTTCCAGATCAGCCTGACCGTCGTGATAATCACCCTGACGCAAAATAGGCAGGGGAGTCATAGGAGAATTTTGTGCTAAGATCGCCTTGCAGTACTCTACACCTAAAATGTTGTTGGGCTGACCCAGAATACCGGCATTCACGCCCATATTTTCCAGTGCAAGCTGTCTTGCGGCAGGGAAGGAGACCCCGGTCTCCAGCGCGCCGGCAAGATGCTCGGAAAATTCCGGTGCTAAAAGCGCCCTTGCTACAGCTATCAGCTGGTCACTTTCTGCATTTTCTGCCCCGAAACAAAGCCGGTTGCAAAAGCTGCCCAGGATTCGCACGCCCTCCGAAGCAAAGCCCTCCGCAGAGGACAGGGCGGCAGTCACCGGCAGCTCCAGCACCAGATCCGCACCGCTTTTGATCGCTGCCTGCGCCCGCACGGACTTGTGAAAGATCGCCGGCTGTCCCCGCTGAACGAAATTTCCGCTCATCAGACACACAATACCCCCCTCCGGAAACTGCGTCCGCAGGAGATCTATTTGCTTCTTATGCCCAAGATGCAGAGGGTTATATTCGCAAATAATGCCTGTAATATCCAAAAAATCCACCTTCTTGAAAAAAATCCGCAATAGGGGTTGAGAAAAGGGAAATAATATTATATAATGAACCTATCTATGGTTATATTATCATAAAACTGCAACTATGCAAAACATTATTTTAGGAGGCAATCTAAAATGAACATTTTGATCATCAATGCCGGCAGCTCTTCTCTTAAGTATCAGCTGATGGACCCCCAGACCGGCGAAGTTTCCGCAAAGGGTCTGTGCGAGCGTATCGGCATCGATGGCCGCCTGAACCATAAGGTTGGCGACAATAAGGTGGTTAAGGACATTCCTATGCCCACCCATTCTGAAGCCATTGCAGCTACTCTGGATATTCTGGTTGACCCTGTTGACGGCGTTATCAAGAGTGTTGACGAAATCGATGCCGTAGGCCACCGTGTGCTCCACGGCGGTATGGAGTTCTTCGATTCCTGCATCATCAACGATGAAGTGATCGCTGCAATCAAGAAGTGCATCCCTCTGGGACCTCTCCACAACCCCGCAAACCTGATGGGCATCGAGGCTTGCCAGAAGGTTATGCCCAGCACACCTCAGGTTGCCGTGTTTGATACCGCATTCCATATGACGATGCCCCCCAAGGCATACCGTTATGCAATTCCCACCGAGTACTATGAGAACGACTCCATTCGCCGCTACGGCTTCCACGGCACCAGCCATAAGTATGTTGCCCGCCGTACCGCACAGCTGGTTGGCAAGAAGGAGTTCAAGATGGTCAACTGCCATCTGGGCAACGGTTCTTCTATGTCTGCGGTTAAGGACGGCATGTGCCAGGATACCACCATGGGCCTGACCCCTCTGGCTGGCGTGCCTATGGGTACTCGCTCCGGTGATATCGACGCAGCAGTGGTGCAGTTCATCTGCAATAAGTACGGCATGTCCGTTGACGAGTGCCTGAATATGCTCAATAAGAAGTCCGGTATGCTGGCGATCTCCGGCGTATCCTCCGACTTCCGTGATCTGGAGGACGGTGCAAATAACGGCGACGAAGCCTGCGCACTGGCCCGTGAAAAGTTCTGCTACGAGGTTGCTAAGTATGTTGGCGCTTACGCAGCAGCGCTAAACGGCATCGATGTGCTGACCTTTACCGCCGGTGTGGGCGAGAATGATGGTGCAGTCCGTGCAGCAGTGTGTGAGTACCTGGGCTTCCTGGGCGTTAAGATCGATCCCGAGCTCAACGGCAAGCGGGGCAAAGAGCTGAAGATCTCCACCCCCGATTCCAAGGTGGAAGTGTGGGTGGTTCCCACCAACGAAGAGCTGATGATCGCGCAGGACACTGCAGATCTGGTAAACGCAGCAAAGTAATTCCAAATAGATTAAAAGAACGGGAGGGGCATTGCCCCTCCCGTTTAGTCATACTTCCAATAAGTTGCACAAATCCTTGGCAATCTCAATATCTGAAACCGTAGCTACCAGCGCCCGCACCATATCCTTTTTCCGGAAACGGCAACCGACCAGCGCTTTTTCCATCGAACCGGGCAGTGCCCAGTCCATTGCATCGGAATAAACCCTTGCCCCGGTAATCACACCGCTTTTTGCCTCCAGCTGGATCTGCACACCGCCCCAGTGGAAGTGCCCCTCACATTCAAAGCTAAAGGGCAGGGGAGCACCATATAAATAATCCCAGCTGCCATATTCCTTTGCGAGGGTATTCACAGCAGAAAGATCAGCCTCACTGAGGGAAATCTCTTCCAATTCCGCCCGATACACATCCTTAAAAGCCCGGACCATATATTCCTTCATGACCTCACAGGTGAGAGAAGGGGACAGCTCCTGTAAATTCACCACTCTGGACCGAACGGAGGAAACGCCCTTAGCCTCCAGCTTTGCCTTGGAGGGACTTAAATACCGCTGCAACTTCTCCATATCCGCAGAAATCAGCAAAGTGCCGTGATGATATGCCTTGCCGTTGCTGTGATAAAAGGCATTGCCGGAGAATTTCCGACCCTCTGCCAGCACATCGTTCCGTCCGGATTTTTCGGCGGCGATCCCTGCCGTTTGACAGGCTACCTGAATTACAGAAAGCTGACGGTCTAAATCATAGTCTTCTTCATTTACCAAAAATGTAAAATTCAAATTCCCCAGATCGTGAAAAACCGCACCACCGCCGGAGAGCCGCCTGGCAAGAAAACCGCCCTCTTCCGCTAAAAGACCGGTGCGGCACTCAGCCCAGGCGTTTTGATTTTTGCCGATCACAACGGTGTTCTGGTTTTGCCACAGATATAAAATACATTCCCCGGGCGCGACCCGATCCAGCAGATGCTTTTCCAGCGCCAGATTAAAATAGGGATCAACGGATCTGACAGTGCAGACACGCAAATGGTTGATCATACAGTCACCTCAAAAGATGTTTTGCTTATTATAGAGGTGTTTTGCCGATCCCGTCAAGCAATTTTGAAAAAAATATTGACAAAAATGGTATATTGGTGTTATATTTGAGTTATATTTTCACGCCTATAACATTTTGAGAGGTTGTTATGAACAATATTCGTCAGGAACAAATCAAGGAAATGATCGAGATCCGCAAGGTCGTAACGATCCGCCAGCTGCAGGAGGCATTCCCCAATGTCTCCCTGATGACGATCCACCGGGATCTGGATGCCCTTGTCAGCAGCGGCAGTATCGTAAAATTCCGGGGCGGCGCAAAGTCTGTGCGCCACGCAGGTGATCCGGAGTTTAATGAGCGGATGCGGGAGAACAATCCCGGCAAGCAGGCAATTGCCCGAAAGGCGCTGGAATTGATCCAGCCCAACACCGCCCTGTTTCTCGATGCCAGTACAACAAACCTTGCCCTTGCAAAAGCACTGCCGGACATCAACCTGAATATTTTCACCACCGGACCGAGCATTGCGCTGGAGCTTTGCCGGCTGCAAAATCCCGTGGTTACCTTGTGCTGCGGCACGATCAACCGGAAGAACCTGGCACTCTCCGGTCAGAACACCCTGGAGATGCTGGACAATATCAATATTGACCTTGCCTTCATCGGCGTATCCGGCTGCTCTCTGGATGCAGGCTTTACCTGTGGAACAGAAGGGGATATGCTTGTCAAACGCAAGGTCATCCATAAAGCCCGCAGAAGTGTCCTTGCATGCACAAAGGATAAGCTAAATTACCTGATGCCCTATACTTTTGCCCGGCTGGAGGATGTGGATTACTTCATCAGCGATGAGCCTATGCCGGAAGCCTTTTCGCAAGCCGCAAAAGCTGCTGGCGTGATACTGTTGTGACCTTAAGCAGGTGTCTGAATTCAGACACCTGCTTATTTACACGGCATATTTCTATTTATCGGGAGCTGCCTTCCCCCAGGGGAAGGCACCGACAAACTGAAATTTGAAATCCTGAAAAATACTATTGACTGTTATGTTATGTTGCGTTATAATTAACATGCTATAACATCCATTATGAGGAGGAATTTGGCTTTGGCAAATGCAGTGATTATGCCCAAGGCGGGCATTACAGTGGAAAGCTGTATTATTGGGCAGTGGAAGAAAAAGGTTGGCGATCCGGTCAAGATGGGTGAGGTTCTGTTTACCTACGAGACGGATAAGGCAAGCTTTGAATGTGAATCTACGGCAGAGGGAACACTTCTGAACATCTTCTATGAAGAGGGCGATGAAGTTCCCTGCCTGGTAAATGTTTGTGCCATTGGCGCACCCGGCGAGGACGGCTCTGCCCTGAAGGGCGGCAGCGGCGCACCCGAGGCATCCGCACCGGCTGCTCCCGAGGCTTCCGCACCTGCTGCCGCACCCGCAGCAGCAGCTACCAATGCAAAGGGCATCCTGATGCCCAAAGCAGGTATCACTGTGGAAAGCTGTATCATCGGCGAGTGGAAGATGAAGGTGGGCGATGCCGTTAAGGTCGGCGACATCCTCTTTACTTACGAGACCGATAAGGCATCCTTCGAGTGCGAGTCCACTGCAGAGGGTACACTGCTTGACATCTTCTATGAAGAGGGCGATGAAGTTCCCTGTCTGCTGAATGTCTGTGCTGTCGGCACACCCGGCGACGACACCGCATGCCTGAAGGGCATCGGCGGCGCACCCGCTGCCGAGGAAGCACCCGCAGCCGCAGCTGCACCCGCAGCTTCCGCACCTGCCGCAGGCGGTGTTGAGAATGTGATCATGCCCAAGGCTGGCATCACCGTGGAAAGCTGCATCATCGGCGAGTGGAAAGTCAAGGTGGGCGACAAGGTCAAGATCGGCGATATCCTTTTTACATACGAAACCGATAAGGCATCCTTCGAGTGCGAATCCACCGCCGAGGGCGAAGTCCTTGAAATCCTCTACCAGGAGGGCGACGAAGTTCCCTGTCTGGAAGCCGTCTGTAAGGTTGGCGTAGCTGGCGGTGCTGCCGCTGCCGCATCCGGCGCAGCCGTATCTCCCAGAGCCAAGAAGCTGGCAGCCCAGGCTGGCGTGGACGCAACTGCCGCCACCGGCACCGGCCCCAATGGCCGTATCATTGAGCGGGATGTGCAGACCCTGATCGCAAACGCACCTGCCGCACCTGCTGTGCAGCCTGCTGCACCTGCTCCCGTGGCTGCTGCACCCGCAATGGAAGTAGAAGCAGAATACAAGGATGTGAAGTTCAGCGGCATCCGCCGTGCCATCAGCAAATCTATGCACACATCCCTGTCCACTATGGCACAGCTGACCCACAACACCAGTTTCGATGCAACCGCGATCCTCAATTACCGCAAGGTCCTCAAGGCAGCCGGCGGCGAACTGGCAGGCATCACCCTGGGCGACATCGTTCTGTATGCCGTCTCCCGGACACTGCTGAGCCACCCGGACCTGAATGCCAATATGCTGGATGATAACTCCATCCGCCTGTTTAACCATGTTAACCTTGGCGTTGCTGTGGATACTCCCCGCGGCCTGATGGTTCCCACCATCCGTCACGCAGACGAAATGAGCCTGCTGGAGATCTCCAAGGCAGTTAAGGAACTGGCAGCCGAGTGCCGCAGCGGTGCGATCAGCCCCGACAAGCTGTCCGGCGGCAGCTTCACCGTGTCCAATCTGGGCAATATGGGCGTTGAGTCCTTTACCCCCGTCATCAACCCGCCCCAGACCGGTATTCTGGGCGTCTGCGGCACTATCGACCGTGTCCGCAAGGGCAAGGACGGCGCGATCGAGATCTATCCCGCTATGGGCTTGAGCCTGACCTACGACCACCGGGCTGTGGACGGCACTCCTGCCGCCAAGTTCCAGAAGGAACTGGGTCAGAATCTGGAAAACTTCACCACTCTGCTTGCAAAGTAATTTAGGAGGAATAGAAAATGCCTAAGAGTTTATTTGTGGATCCTTCTCAGGTCCGTGCACCCGGTAAGGTCACCTTTAACGAGATTCCTGTTAACCAGTATAATAAGACCGTTGCCGAGGAACTGGCCTCCGGTAAGTTCACCAAGGAAGACCTGATCCGGATCTTCCGGGATATGACCATCCTCCGTGAATTCGAGACCATGCTCAACCAGATCAAGACCCAGGGCGGCTATAACGGCATCGACCACACCTATCCCGGCCCTGCCCACCTGTCCATCGGTCAGGAGGCAGCCTGTGTGGGTCAGTCCTATCTGCTGGACGAGAACGACTTTGCATTCGGTTCTCACCGTTCCCACTCCGAAATTCTGGCAAAGGCGCTTAGCACCATCAACAAGATGAGCGACGAGCAGCTGATGAATGTAATGGAGAACTTCCTGGAGGGCAAGTGCCTGAAGTCTACCCGCCAGTTTGGCGATACAAAGGACATTAAGGAACTGGCGATCCGCTTCATCCTCTATGGTACACTGGCTGAGATCTTTGCCCGTGAGACCGGCTTCCATATGGGTATGGGCGGCTCTATGCACGCATTCTTCCTGCCTTTTGGTATCTACCCCAACAACGCCATCGTTGGCGGTTCCGGTACCATTTCCACCGGTTCTGCCCTGTATAAGAAGGTCAACGACAAGAAGGGCATCGTGGTCTGCAACGTCGGTGACGCTGCTATGTCCCGCGGTCCTGTTTGGGAAGCACTGAACTTTGCTTCCATGGACCAGTACCAGACCCTGTGGGAGAGCCACAAGGACGGTATGCCCATCCTGTACAACATCTTCAATAACTCCTACGGCATGGGCGACCAGACCCGTGGCGAGACAATGGGCCAGGGCGTTATGGCTCGGATCGGCTCCGGTGTCAGCCCCACCCAGATGCACGCAGTCACTGTGGACGGCTACAACCCCCTGGCAGTGATCGATGCAATGGAGCGCAACCTGGAGCTGCTCCACAGCGGCAAGGGCCCTGTGATGATGGAGACCATTACTTACCGCTTCTCCGGTCACTCCGTTTCCGACCAGAACGCCTACCGCACCAAGGAAGAAATGGATGCATGGAAGGAAGTCGACCCCCTGACCACCTATCCCGCAAAGCTGATCGAAGCCGGTGTACTGACCCAGGCTGAGGTGGATGCGATCCTGGCAGAAACCAAGGACCGTATGACTATGATCTGCAAGGCAGCCGCCGACACCGAGATCAGCCCCTACTGCGACTTTACAAAAGATCCCGCAGTGGTCGAGCGCCTGATGTTCTCCAACCAGAAGGTAGACAAGTTCGACGACCGTGAGCCGGAATTCACCGTTCCCAAGGAAGAGGCAGAGGGCTATAAGAAGATCAAGAGCAAGATCCGCTCTCCCTTCGATGCAAACGGCAAGCCTGTTTCCAAGATGAAGATGTATAACCTCCGTGACGGTCTGTCCGAGGTTATCTGGGATCGGTTCTACGAAGATCCCACCCTCATCGCCTACGGTGAAGACTGCCGTGACTGGGGCGGCGCATTTGCAGTTTACCGTGGCATGATGGATGCTCTGCCTCATAGCCGCCTGTTCAACTCTAACCTTGCCGAAGCTGCCATCGTGGGTACTGCCGTTGGCTATGCCCTGTCCGGTGGCCGCGCACTGGTGGAGCTGATGTATGCTGACTTCATCGGCTGTGCCGGTGACGAGATATTTAACCAGATGTCCAAGTGGCAGTCCATGTCCGCCGGCATCCTGAAGATGCCCCTGGTGCTCCGTGTTTCCGTTGGCTCTAAGTACGGCGCGCAGCACTCTCAGGACTGGACCGCACTGTGTGCTCACATCCCCGGCCTGAAGGTTTGCTTCCCCGCAACACCTTGGGAAGCTAAGGGCTTGATGGAGTCTGCCCTGAAGGGTACTGACCCGGTCGTGTTCTTTGAAAGCCAGAGAATTTACGACGTGGGCGAGCAGTTCCACGAGGGCGGCGTTCCTGAGGAGCGTTACGAGATCGCCTTTGGCGATACCAACAAGGTCCGTGACGGCAAGGATGTTACCATCCTGACATTGGGTGCAGTTTTGTACCGGGCAATGGATGCCGCTAAGGAGCTGAGCGAAAAGTACGGCATGGAGGCAGATGTGATTAACCTCCACTCCATGGTTCCTCTGGACTACACCAAGATCATCGAGTCCGTCAAGAAGACCGGCAGAGTGGTTCTGGTTTCCGATGCCTGCGCCCGTGGCTGCTTTATGAACGATGTGGCGCGTAACATCACCGAGCTGTGCTTCGACGATCTGGACGCACCTCCCGTTGTGATTGGTGCAAAGAACTGGATCACACCTCCCTTCGAGTTCGACGAATTCTTCTTCCCCCAGGCAAGCTGGATTCTGGACGCGATCCACGAAAAGCTGGTTCCCCTGAACGGCTACACCGTAATGAACGGCTGCTCTGTGGAGGAGACTATCCGCCGGGCAAAGGAAGGCGTGTAAGATACGCTTATGCAGATCAAAAGAACAGGAGCAGCAGGTATTCTGCTGACCCTTGATGGCGTAAATGTTTTAATGGACGGTGTCAGCCGGGAGGTTAAACCCTACCCGGCGACCCCGGATGAGCTGCGATCCGAGCTGCTGCAAACAAAGCTGGATGCCTTGCTCATTACCCACCACCATAAAGACCATTTCGATGCCGCTTTTGTTTCCGAATATGCAATCAAAACCGCAGGTCCTGTCATAGGACCTGCGGATATTCAAATATCGGAAATCAAATCTCTTACAGTACAGCCTGTAGAAAGCCGCCATATCGGGAAAGCGGACGACATCGAACACAAAAGCTTTATTATTTTGGGAAGTAAATGCATTTGGTTTACCGGGGATAGCTCCCCCTTGCAGTGGCAGGGGAGAGAAGACCTGCCAAAACCGGATGTGCTGATCGCACCCTATGCCTATGCTATCGGCACAGGCTGGAAGATCACAAAAAACCTTGCCCCTGAGCACCTGGTACTCCTCCATTTGCCCGATCCCTCAGATGACCCGTATGGCTTGTGGGAAGCGGTGAAGCAGACCATTGACGGAAATACCTACCCTCAGATCCATATCCCCAAAATGGGTGAAACAATATCTATATAATGTAGGGAACGACCAAAGCCTTCCCCTGGGGGAAGGTGCCGCAGTGCCCACACTGGGGCGGATGAGGGAAAAACCAACAGTAACGGCCTATGTGCCATTCCGCGGGCGATCGCAGATCGCCCTACGCAAATCCTCTAAAAAACATAACAAAAAAGATAGCAAAGGGATACCTAAGGGGGAAGCGGAGAGGAAGTATGAAATCCGTAGGGCGGTGGCTTGCTCCCGCCGTTCAATAATGTGCGTGTTTCGGCGGCGGGAGCAAGCCCCCGCCCTACAGGAAACCTCCCCGCCACGTCATTGCGAAACCAGTCCGCAGACTGGTTGTGGCAATCTCCTATACAACTTCAAACACCGCACCAAAAAAATGCTTCCGCAAAACTCACAAACAAATTCCAAATAAATTCCAACTTTTTAATAATTTGCGAAAATACCTATTGCAATTTCCGGAAAACTATGGTAAATTAACTGTGCGAGGGTCTACCTATGTCCAAATATAGGTAATATTAACCAAAATCCCCAGCACCGGCGGTCCGGTGCAAAAAACATTTATATTGTTCAGGAGGAAAAGTTTATGAAGAAAAGCATCAAACGCCTGTCTGCACTGCTGCTGACTTTGTGCATGCTGGCATCTTTGATGGTCCCCGTTGCCTTCGCAGATGACGTGGAACCCGTCGCCCCTGCTGCCGAGAAGGCAGAAACATACCCCATCCGTCTGGTCGATCTGACCCAGACAGACTCTGCCAGCGCCAGTGGCTGGAATACTAGCTTTGTTGGCGGTTCTGGCTATAAGAGCATCACTATTTATGATGGCGATGCTGTAGCTGGCAGTATTGTAAACACAATCACAAAATCCTACGACAACGGAGAACTGAACTGGAAACCCTATGCTGCTTCCGGCGAATATATTTTCCGTACAGACCGTATGTTTATGGCTCGTCTGGGCTTGAACAAGTGGGCTGCTCTGCAGATCAAGGTTTCCGATGCCGGTATCTATGCTCTGAATCTGACCACCGATAAGAATGCGGACGATGATGATGCAACTGCATGGAGCAATAAGTCTACTGAGTGGGCTGGCGCGGTCACCGCATACATTGTTCCCCTTGATGTTGTTGCTGCAGCTGCAAACGGTGTTGCTGATGTTATGACCGAGCAGTACAATGTTGGCACTGTCGATATGGCTGCCGATCAGACTGACATCACCTTCGCTAAGACCCGTATGGAAGCTGGCGAGTATGTTGTTGTCTATACTTCTACTACTGATGCTTACAGTATCAGCGAGATGTCCCTGCTGGAGACTGCTGAGGATGCTGCGAAGTATGAGCTGCAGGAAGTTGTCAACTACCCCATCCGCCTGGCTGACCCCACTTCTATTCCCACTACAGAGCCGGGCACTTGGTTCCTGAAGAGTGGTGCCTATACTTCTACATATATGTCCAGTGTTGCAGATGAAATCCTTGCTGCTTACGGTGCTGGCGACCTGAACTGGAAGTTTGTTGCATCTAATACTACTTCTGATGGCGATCTTCGTTATCGTACCGATGTAAATATGATGCTTCGCACCAAAAAGAATGAACTGACTGCCCTGCAGATCAAGGTTCCCAATTCCGGTAATTATTCTCTGAAGATTTCTCAGGACAGAACCGCTGCTTATGACACTGGCCTGACATATGTACTTACCGAGTATCCCACATATACTGCTTATATGGTTAATGTGAAGGATCTGGAAGCTGATGTCACTGCCGAGAACATCGCAGCTCTGGCTGTGGAGGCAAATAGCGTTGGCTCTGTAGAGCTGGCTGAAGGTGTTACCAGCGGCTTGTTTAACAGAACTTTCCTGGAAGCCGGCGAATATGTTCTGATCTTCACGCACAATAAGTCTAACGCTGCTGTCGCATCCTTCGGTCTCATGCAGCGTGCCTACGAAGTGATTCCTGAGGATAATGAAACCGAAGTTGTAGAAGATGTTACTTACAACTTCGACCTGTTCAACACCGAAAGATACGCTCCCATCTTCACAGATGGAACCAGCGACCCTGTGGTCAAAAAATTCACCAATCAAGCCGCTGCCGGTCTGGATGGCGTATATAATGCCGGCGATCAGGTAGGCGTGATCCTGGAAAATGATTATAATAACGGCATCATCAACTGGAAGCTGGTTGACCCCGGCAACCTGAGTGGCCTTGTTTTCGAGGTAAATGGTGAAGGTCTTCGTATGCGCAATGATAAGAGTGCTGATGCTCAGTATGCTGCATTCTGCATCAATGTGCCCGCTACCTCCCTGTACTCTGTAAATCTGCGTTCCGAATTTACCGCCAATGCTGCCCTGAATGTCTATCTCTATGATGCAGACGCCACCAACGGTGTCGCAGACTATAAGGAAAATGGCAAGCTGCTTGCTTCCTTTGCAGCAAAGGCAGATACAATCTTTAGCTCCGTTCTCACTGCCGGTGAGAATATCCTTGTCTTCGAGATTCCCGGAACCGGTGAGCGTATTAACTTCAAGCTGTCTGCTATTGAGCTGGAGGTCAACAATGATCCCACCTCCTATAGCTTCGACCTGTCCACCAACGACGCTTATAAGGCTGCTATTGTTGAGAAGGCAAACGGTGCGGAGATTGCATTCACTTGGGGCTCCGGTGCCAATATGTATAAGATCACATACACTGATGATGACGGTGTATCGCAATCTATTAATCCTTATGCTGTTCTTGGCACTATGTTCACAAGCGGCCAGATCGACTGGGCATTGGATTATATTGTCACTAGCAGTAGCCCTGCTACGAAGGGTTTTAGCCCCTACGAGGGTAGCCTCCGTCTGCGTATGAAGACTGATGGCACTGGCTACGCTGGTATCCGTCTGCGCATTAAGAATGCAGGTCTTTACAATGTTACTGTAAATGCTACTACCGAGGGTGACCCCATTACTGCATACCTCTTCCCCGCTGAAACAGCCTATACTAAATTCAGTGATTGTGTTGATCTGTCTTCCTATTTGATCGATTCAAATAAGCTGGGTGTGGCTGCAGACAAGAACTCTCCCATCACTGCATCCTTCAATGCTGCCGAGACTGGCGAGTATATTCTGGTTCTGAAAGGCAACAGCGATGCAGTCAAGCTGTCCTCTCTGGAGCTGGAGCCTGTTCAGGCTGCTGCTTATGCTGACGGTGTTGCTTGCGGCTCTTTCGAGGAAGCGATTGCCAAGGCAACCGAATCCGTGGTCCTGTGCGAGAATGTTGTTGTTAACAACCTGGACATTCCTGCTGGTGTTTCTCTGGATCTGAACGGCTACAACCTGTATTCCACCTCCGTTTATGCTGCTCCCGGCGCACACATTGTTGATAGCACCGACGGTGATGCAATGATCCGCGGCGACATCACCTTCTATGAGAAGAATGAGCAGCTGCCCCTGTACGACATGGGTGCAGATGGCTACCACCTGTACAGTGTGGATGTTGTTCCCGTTGCCACCACCGGCACCGGCAACATGACTAAGTACTGGTTCCAGGTCAAGTTCACCAACAAGGACGCTCTGAACCTGATTGGTGCTACCACCGAGCTGCGTATTAAGGCCCTGCTATCCGGTAATGCAGAAACAGAGACTGCCGAGCCGATCAGCGGTGAAGCAGTTGCAGACGCAGCATTCTCCGCTAACTGGGCTGCTAAGTATGCTGCAAACGACGGCATCTACATCACTGTAGCAACCGTCGGCTCCGGTGATTATGATAACTTTGTTTTGAACCCCGCAGTTTTCGCAAACAATGTCACCATCTCCGGCGACGACATGTATAAGAACTCTTATAACTAATAGATCTCCTAATCTATAACCCAAAGATCCCGGGGCAGATGCCCCGGGATCTTTTTGCCTTCCCCTGTGGGCCGCGTTGGCCTGCGCTGCCGGTGGCAGATGAAGCAGGGCATAAGCGTGTGCCGCGGTCTATAAAATCGAGGAAAAGCGCAAGCCCGAAGATTTTATAGGGCACCGCAAACGGAAGGTGCCCCAGTGCGCACACTGGGTCGGATGAGGGAAAACCAAAAGGGGAATGACACATAGGTCATCCCCTACGATACCCTTGTAATGCAAAATGATTGTTATTTCGCGGGCAACCCCTATCAAATAACGAAGCACTATACCGCGTCATCTTGAGCGAAGTCGAAAGATCTGTGCACCGATTATACATTAAATGCGTAGATTCTTCGACGCGCTCCGCTTGCTCAGAATGACGCTTTTTCGATACGGGCGATCAATGACTGCCTCTACACACAGCCATATAAATTCGATGTTGTACAATTACCAAAGGGATATCTAAGGGGGAAGCGGCGGAAATGTGGGATGTTGTAAGATCGATCCGCTTCCCCCTTAGGCCGTCTGGGGAGTCCGGGGACCATACGGAAGGTCCCCGGCGGATCTTTGCATACTTTCTCTCCGGAGAGAAAGTATGATATTCTCGCTATCCAAGGGCGATCGCAGATCGCCCCTACAACCACCTCAAAACCTCACCGTAGGGGAGGGGCACTGCCCTCCCGCCAAACACATTCCTATCTCCGTGTCATTGCCAAACCAGTCCGCAGACTGGTTGTGGCAATCTCCTATGTCTCCTTAACACCACACCCCCAACTGGCAATCAATGACCGCCCCTACACACAGCTATATTAATTCGATGTTGTACAATTACCAAAGGGATACCTAAGGGGGGAGCGGCGGAAATGTTGGATGGTGTAAGATCAATCCGCTTCCCCCTTAGGCCGTCTGGGGAGTCCGGGGACCATACGGAAGGTCCCCGACGGATCTTTTCATACTTTCTCTCCGGAGAGAAAGTATGAAATCTCTAGCGAGGGAGCAAGCCCCCGTCCTACGGGAAACCTACCCACGCTCCTACAATTTAGTACGCAAAAAGTTAGTACGCAAAAAAAGGTGCGACCATCGGTCGCACCTTTTCCCATTTAACTGTAAACAATTTACGATTTGTAATAATCTGTAGTCAGCAGTAGATTACTGATCCGGATATAGGTCTGCACCTTATCAGACATTTCTGCCAGAAATTCTGCGCTCAAAGCAGTTTCACCGTTGTTTTCCAAGATCTTATACCCACCGCCTGCCTGCGCCTTACAGGCAACACCGCCGGAGATCCAGCTGCCGTCCGGGAACAGGGCGTAGCCCTCGTAGTTCGGATCAAAAGCATCCTGACCCAGATAATTGTAGGGTGACTGTACACCCAGTAAATTCAGCAAGGTTGGTACAACATCCGAGGTGTTGACCGTCTTTGTTACTTCCAAATCCGGACAGTCAGTCGACCATACAAAAAACGGCGTCTTTTCCAGTAGGAGATCATCATCTACCCCGGAGTGTGCATACAGCTCATCCATATTCTTGTATCCGTAGGTGTAGTGATCGGTCATACCGATAATTACAGTGTTGTCAAGCTGTTCGTTGGCTTCCAGTTCGGTAAGCAGCCGGGCAAACATATCATCCACCAGCTTTGCTTTCAGCCGTGCGCAGTCCTCTTCCTCGCTGCCGTACATACCCCGGTATTCGGGATACTGCTTCAGCGCGTAGTGGCTGAGCACCTCGTTGTATTTGTAGCTTAAATGGGCAGAGCGGGTGATGATTGTATTGAAGGTCTGCCCCTCCCGGAAAAAGATATCGCTGACCTCCGGAATGTCGAACAGCAGGCAGTCATCATAGAGGGCGTCCTCGTCGCTGGTGTAATCGCCGTAGTATACATAGGAATTGTAGCCCAGCGCCGGCTCAATGACTCCACGGCTGTAAAAAGAGGGATCGTTGTAGTGAAATACCTCTGCGCTGTAACCGTTTGCGGTGAGCTGAGAAGCGATAGACTGGTTAAAGTCGTTGGTGACATAGTTAAATAAATACCGTCCTGTGGTGGGCATATAAATGCCGGTGTTCATGCAGAACTCCGAGTTCAGTGTCCGGGTCGCACCGTAACCGGGGGTGTACATATCGGTAAAATTGATACCCTCATCCATCAGCTTAGAAAGCGTGGGCGTGTCGGTTTCGGTGATCATCCAGTCGTCCATGGACTCCATTAGCACCAGAACTACATTTTTCCCTTTCAGAATACCGGTCATATCGTTGTCGCCGGAGTCCTGCCGCTGAGCAAAATAGGCATCGATTTCGGCAATGTCCTCCTTTTGGGCGGAGCGGTATGCAGGGGTAAGGGGATAAAGCTGGTTTCGCCACACATCCCGCATCAAAAGCTGATTTACACCACAAAAATCATAAACCTTCTTGGCATCGTACATCACATTGTATGCCGCCCGGAGTGAAGAAGACTGTCCATAGTCTGATCGTGTGCCCCATACATCCTTGTCCTTCTGGAACACGACCCTCGGCAGCAAATAAATACCGAGAAACATAAAGATGGCAATGAGAAGATAAGGCAGACGGACAAGAAGCTTTGGCTGTTTTTTTGGGAAAAACCAGATCAGCAGAACACCTGTCACCACCAGTGCCACGATACTGATCCAAAATACAGCGGGAAAATCCGCAAGGATATCTCCCAGATAGCCAGCACCTTCCCCGGCAAAGAACACAGTGGATACAAACATCATCTTGCCGAACACCAGATAATATCCGCACTGTGCCATAGTCCAGGTAGCAAGGGCAAAGTAGATCACCCCAAAGGCGATCCGTCCGATCTTCCGGGGAAGCAGCAGGATGCAGCATCCGATAAATACTGCCCAAATGGCAGCAAACGCAAAGACAATGTTGTATGACGGTGACAGGATCAGACTGCCGTAAAGCTCGATCAGGAAGAACGGCGCAGCAACCAAAAGCAGATTAAAAAGGAACTGACCCACAGAAGCCCAGGTAATCGTGGACATTGGGGCAGGGGATAAGGTTTTTTTCAAAGAAAATGCCTCCAATCAGCAAAAACGTACTGTGATTTTAACACAAAGAAAAGAAAAAAACAATGTGCTGTCACGAAATATTTACATATTTGAAAAATTGAAAAAGACGATTGCAAACGCAATCGTCTTTTTCTGTCTATGCACTACAAAAAAGATATTTTCGGCAGTTTTGCGTATAACTTCGAACTCTCACAGTTTTAGTGAAATCGTTCGCTTTTGCTCACGGTGAAATAATTCACTTTGTGAATTGTGAAATTTGATGCTGATGCATCAAGTGAAATTAAATCCACCCTCTCGCCGCCGAGGCAAATTTCACACGCCGAAGGCGTATTTCACATTGCGAAGCAATATTTCACCCACCCGTAAGGGTGGATTTAGTTGAAAAACCGACTTGTCGAAACAAGTCGGTTTTTCTGGTGGGGGATGGTGGATTCGAACCACCGAAGGCATAGCCAGCAGATTTACAGTCTGTCCCCTTTGGCCACTCGGGAAATCCCCCATATAAAATTGTCTGCCGTCTGCTTGGAGCCGGTAGACGGACTCGAACCCCCGACCTACTGATTACAAATCAGTTGCTCTACCAACTGAGCTATACCGGCGGCTCAAAACAGAACATGCTTATTATAGCTATCTGATGCCAATTTGTCAAGCTTTTTTTTGTGTTTTTTCAAATATCGTAAAATTATTATCGCAACTGGAATAACGATCTACTGCGGGCGATCACAGATCATCTCTGCAACAAACATCTGGTTGCAATTGCGGCAAAAATCGGTATAATATAACCATAAATTTACATAAGGACGGAACGCTATGAAACCCATTGAAATCATCGCACAGATCATTGGCATCCTTGCTATGCTGTTGAACATACTTTCTTACCAATGCAAAAGGCAGAAAACGGTCATTGCCTTGCAGATGTTCGGTGGGGCACTGTTTGCGGTAAATTACCTGCTCTTGGGGGCGGCAGTAGGCGGCATATTGAACATTCTGGCAACCATACGCGCAATTGTTTTCCTGTTCAAGGATAAACTCAAAGCGGACCGACTGCCGTGGTTTATTGGGTTTGTCATTTCCTATGTGGCAGTATACATTTTGAATTTTACCCTGTTTGGCAAAGAACCCACAGCAGAAAACCTCTTGCTGGAAGTGTTGCCTGTGGTCGGTATGGTGGCGCTGAATGTGGGCTTCCGGCTGAAAAATGCATCGGACATCCGCAAATGCGGTCTTGTCAGCTCTCCTGCGTGGCTGATCTATAATATAGCGGTAGGCTCCTGGGGAGCAATTATCTGCGAGATCCTTACCCTTGGATCTATTTTTATTGGGATGCTTCGCCACGATCAAAAACGGTAAGTCAAAACTGGTCATACTTTCATTATGCAAAATGGCACTTGCACTATGACCAGATTTTGTTAAAATATCCTCAATACTAAGAAAAGAGGAATTACTATGACATATCCAAAAATTTTGACCGTTCAGGATATTTCCTGTGTTGGTCAGTGTTCCTTAACGGTGGCACTTCCCATTATTTCCGCTTGCGGCGTAGAAACTTGCGTTTTGCCCTCTGCAGTGCTGTCTACCCATACTGGCGGCTTCAGCGGCTGTACCTTCCGGGATCTGACGGAGGATATGCCTGCCATTAAGGATCACTGGAAAAAGGAGAACATCTCTTTCCAGGCCATTTACACCGGCTATCTTGGAAGCGCCAAGCAGATAGAGTATGTGGCTGAGCTGTTTAATGAAGTGGCTGCTCCCGGCTGCCTGAAGGTCGTGGACCCTGCAATGGCAGACAACGGAAAACTCTATACCGGTTTTGATGCAGCCTTTGTAGAGGCAATGAAGGGTCTGTGCAGCAAGGCAGATTACCTGTTCCCCAACCTGACAGAAGCCTGCCTGCTTACAGACACAGAATATAACCCCGATTACGACCGGGCATATATCGATGCTATTCTCAATAAGCTCACTGCTATGGGCTGCAAGAATGTGATCTTCACCGGTGTTTCCTACGCCCCCGGCAAGACCGGTGTTGTGGTGCTGGAAAATGGGGAATGTTCCTACTATGAGCACGATAAGCTCCCCAACAGCTGCCATGGTACAGGCGATATTTTCGCATCTGCCTTTGTGGGTGCATTGGTCCGGGGAAAAAGTGCTTTTGATGCAGCAAAAATTGCCGCTGACTATACTGTGGAGTGTATCAAAGTAACAGCTAAGATGGAAAACCACTGGTATGGCGCAGCCTTCGAGCCGGTTCTGGGTAAGCTGATCGGTATGCTTGCCTGAAAAACCGAACAGAATGACACGCCACTTACGAATGGTCCGTGTAAAATCTACAGCACCCGTTCAAAGGAGATCTGTTGATGGATAAAAATCAGGCAATCCGCAATATAAAGCTGTTTCTGTTCGATCTGGATGGAACGCTGTACCTGGGAAACCGGCTCTATTCCTTTACCATACCTATGCTGGTGAGAATCAAGGAAACCGGCAGACGGTATATGTTTATGACCAATAACTCCTCAAAAAGTGTGGCAGATTATATCACAAAACTCGCTAAATTGGGCATATCTGCAACCCGTGAGGACTTTATCACATCCTCTCAGGCAACAGCCTATTATCTGAAAAAGTACCATCCGGGCAAGACTCTCTATGTCTGCGGTACAAAGTCTCTGATTGCAGAGTTGGAAGCAGAGGGCTTTCTGACCACGACCGACCTTGAAAAGGTGGAATGTGTGGTTATGGGCTTTGATACAGAGCTGACCTTCCAAAAATTAGAGGATGTCAGTAAGCTTCTGCTGACGCGGGAGAATCTTCCGTATATCGCAACCAATCCGGACCTTGTGTGTCCCACGGAATTTGGCAGCGTCCCCGATTGCGGCAGTGTTTGCCAAATGATCTATAATGCCACCGGACGGCGTCCGGTGGTGATCGGTAAGCCCAGCGCCTTGATGCCGGAGCTGGCGATGGAGCAGACAGGCTATAAAAAAGAAGAAACTGCTGTTGTGGGCGACCGGATTTATACAGATGTAAAGTCCGGCTTGAATGCAGGCATTACCGGAATTTTAGTGCTCAGCGGAGAAACCACCCCGGAAATTTTGGCAGCATCGGAAGATAAGCCACATCTGGTTTTGCAGGACTGCAGCGAAATTCTGTCCGCCCTGTAAAGAAAGCTGTCCGTCCGGACTTGACAAAGACGGTCTCCTGTGCTACAATTTACGAAACCGTTGAGGAAGAGTGAGTAAGCTTTCATAAGCTTCTTTCAGAGAGCTGCAGATGGTGGGAATGCGGCAGAAGTGTGATAGCCCAATGGACTTCCGAGGGCAATCAGAACCGGGGGAGATCTCGCAGTATGTGCGCCGGAGTTGGCAGCTCCGTGAAAAAAGGCCGGCGTATGTCTGTACGCATTGAGTGGGCGCAAACCTTGCGCCAAGCCGGGTGGCACCGCAGGAATATTTATCCTGTCCCAGCTTGTAAAAGAGCATGGGACAGGTTTTTTGTTTGTCCCAAAAACCGGAAAGGGGAATGTATTATGGAGAAGAAAATACCTTACAAAATCTATCTGGAAGAGAGCGAGATGCCCAAAGCGTGGTATAACCTGCGGGCAGATATGGTGAATAAGCCTGCGCCCTTGCTCAATCCCGATACCCATGAGCCGATGACCGCCGAGGACTTATCCGGTGTGTTCTGTGACGAGCTGATCCGGCAGGAGCTGGACGATACCACGCCCTATATCGAGATTCCCGAGGACATCCGCAACTTCTATAAAATGTACCGGCCTGCACCTCTGGTCCGTGCATACTGCCTGGAAGAAAAGCTGCAGACCCCTGCGAAGATCTATTATAAATTCGAGGGCAATAACACCAGCGGCAGCCACAAGCTGAACTCTGCCATTGCCCAGGCTTATTATGCCAAGCAGCAGGGCTTGAAGGGCGTCACTACCGAGACCGGCGCCGGTCAGTGGGGCACAGCCTTGAGTATGGCCTGCTCCTATTTTGGACTGGACTGCAGAGTGTATATGGTTAAGGGCTCTTATGAGCTCAAGCCCTTCCGCCGGGAGGTTATGCGCACCTATGGCGCATCTGTCACCCCTTCACCCTCTATGGAAACAGAAGTGGGCAGAAAGATCCTTGCAGAACATCCCGGCACCACCGGCAGTCTGGGCTGTGCCATTTCCGAAGCTGTGGAAACGGCCACCAATCTGGAGGGCTACCGCTATGTACTGGGCAGTGTGCTCAATCAGGTGATGCTCCACCAGTCGATTATCGGTCTGGAAACCATGGCGGCAATGGAGAAGTATGAAATTCGGCCGGATATTATTATCGGCTGCGCCGGCGGTGGCTCAAACCTTGGCGGTCTGATCGCACCTTTTATGGGTAAGAAGATCAAGGGTGAGCTGGATTGCCGTTTCGTGGCAGTTGAGCCGGAATCCTGCCCCACACTGACCCGGGGTAAGTACGCATACGACTATTGCGACACCGGCATGGTCTGCCCTCTGTCTAAGATGTACACTTTGGGCAGTGGCTTTATCCCCGCAGCAAACCACGCAGGCGGTTTGCGGTATCACGGTATGTGTCCCACCCTTTCCCAGCTTTATGATGACGGTCTGATGGAGGCTGTTTCTGTACCCCAGACGGCTGTGTTTGCGGCGGCAGAGGCCTTTGCCAGAGTGGAGGGCATCCTGCCTGCACCGGAAAGCAGCCACGCGATCAAGGTGGCTATGGACGAAGCAATCCGCTGTAAGGAAACAGGGGAGGAGAAGACCATTCTCTTCGGCCTGACCGGCACCGGCTACTTCGATATGATGTCCTACGAAAAATTCCACGACGGTAAGATGACTGACTATATTCCCTCCGACGAGGAATTGGAAGCCAGCTTTGCAAAGTTGCCTGTGGTTGAATAAAATATAAACTCCGGTCAACAGACCGGAGTTTATTATATATTGCAAAAAAGTAAATAAATTTTATTGATAGTACTTGACTGTAAAGCTGCTTGATAGTATATCATAATTAACGAAAGGAGGCGACCATATGAAAATTACGAAAATGATTGCACTGCTGTTAGTGCTTGTTCTGGTGCTGGCTGGATGCGGCAAAGGCATTTCAAATGAATTGTTAATGTTCCCGGATGCGCCGGAGCAGTCCGATATAAATGCACTTCCCGATAAATATAATGTAAAAGATCTGGTGACCTCCTATTGGTCACAGGGCTTTCGTTTTGGAGATAAGAGCACAGCCATTACCTACTATATTTCCATTCCTAAAATCTATCCCTATAGCCAGGATGCAGTTGCCTGCCAGCAGGAGATCTATGATGCGTTTAAAACCGAGCTTTATGATGATTTGACCCTGTTTAAAACACAGTATAAAGAAAATATTAAGCAGAAGAAAGTACCGAAGTATGCCTTTACTGAGCAAGCAAAAGATAGAACTTATACCTATACTGCCGGTATTTATGAAAATATACTTTCCGTTGTTTTGCGGTTTGAAATTCCGGATACCAGAAACTCCAACTACTATGTATATTATCTGGATCTGACCACTGGAAAACAGCTGACAACACAGCAGATACAAGAAAAATTTGATGAGGAGATTACAAGATTAATAAATAATCAGGAAGCTTCTTTTCAAAAGGTGTATGCTAAGAATCCAAATGAACCGGCGCGTCACGTCAAAGATGGGCGGGTATTTTTCACAGAGGATGGAAAAATAACATATATTCTCCGTATTTATACTGAGGGAAGTCCAGAAATTGTGGAGCATCTGGTACGCAGTATATAATAAGAGCGGGAAAAATACGGTCAGCAGACCGGATTTTTGCGTGAAGAAAAAAAGCGATCCCTGTCTGCTAACAGGGATCGATTTTTGTTTGTATTTACTTCCGTTTGGACAGGGGAACATATTTGCCCCGGGGCTGAACTGCAACATAGGCAGGACGGATGATCTTGTTCATATTGATAAGCTCTTCCATCCGGTGGGCGCTCCAGCCGGCTGTACGGGCAATGGCAAACAGGGGCGTGTATAACTCCGCCGGAATGTTCAGCATGCCATATACAAAACCGGAGTAGAAGTCCACATTGGCAGAAACGCCTTTGTAAATATTCCGCTCCTCGGCGATGATCTGAGGCGCAAGTCGCTCTACGGCACAGTACAGGTCAAACTCCTCGTGCAGACCCTTTTCTGTACTTAGCTGTTCCACAAAGCCTTTGAGAACTCTTGCACGGGGGTCGCTGACGGTGTAAATGGCGTGACCCATACCGTAGATCAGTCCGGACTGATCGAAGTTTTGTTTATTCAGAAGACCCCGCAGGTAATCTGCGATCTGACCTTCATCCTGCCAGTTTTTCACCTTTTCCTTCATGTCCGCAAACATCTGGGAAACCTTGATGTTTGCACCGCCGTGTTTCGGCCCTTTCAGGCTTGCCAGGGCAGCGGCCATACAGCTATATGTGTCTGTGCCGGAGCTGGTGACCACGTGAGTGGTGAAGGTGGAGTTGTTACCACCGCCGTGTTCTGCATGGAGAACCAGGCACAGATCCAGTACGTGGGCTTCTAAGGCGGTGTAATCTCCGTCCGGACGCAGGAGTGTCAAAATATTTTCCGCAGTAGACAGCTCCGGTCTGGGGGCGTGAAGATACAGGCTCTGGCCTTCCTTATAGGAATATGCCTGATAGCTGTAAGCCGCCAATAGCGGCATAATGGACAGCAGATCTACACACTGGCGCACCACATTGGGCAGGCTGATGTTGTCCGGATCACTGTCGTAGCTTGCCATCGTGAGAATGCCTCTTGCCAAGGAGTTCATAATATCCCGGCTGGGCGCTTTCATAATCACATCCCGGATAAAATTGGTGGGCAGAGAGCGGTAGCGTCCAAGCTGCTCATTAAAAGCCTTTAACTGTTCCTCATTGGGAAGCTGACCAAACATCAGCAAAAAGGCAGTTTCTTCAAAACCGAAACGCCGGTTTTCTGTAAAGTCCCGAACGATATCCTCGATAGCATAGCCCCGGTAAAACAGCTCACCTTCAATAGGTGTAAGCTTTCCGTCGATCATCCGCTTGGAGTTGATCTCACTGATCTCAGTCAGACCGGCAACTACACCGTTGCCGTTCACATCACGCAAACCTCGCTTTACATCGTAGCGAACATAGTCCTGGGGGTCAATGCTGCTGTTTCGTAAGCAAAGGTCAGCAAGCTGATGCAACACGGGGGTAATTTCAGAAAAATCGTGCATTGTATGTACCGACCCTTTCCTGGCTGTCTGGCAGCCATATTTTATCTTATTATAGCATATAATTTTCCAAAAGTCGAAACAAAATGTAAACAGTTAGCCAACTGTAATTTTTATATCACCGGTAGAGGTGATAATTTCGCATTTGCCACCGGCTGCAGAGTTGGGAACATCCACTTTTCCGGTGCTTGTTTCGGTGATGAAGATCTTATCACTGAGCAGGCTGCCAGTAACGCTGCCGGTACTGGTTTTGACACGAAGGGCACCGGCATCACAGCTGTGGAATTTTACATCGCCGGTGCTCCGTTCAATCGTAAATTCCTCCGCGGCGGTTGCATTCTGCAGTGTAATATCTCCGGTGCTTCCGGTTGAAATGAGCGCATTGCATACCACATCCGTTAAGGTAGCATCTCCGGTGCTTACGCTGACATTCAAATCACCCTTGCAGGCAACGGAGCGGGCGGTTATATCGCCGGTGGTAACAGAAAGCACTACTTTGTCTGCGGAAATGTTTTCTGTACGAATATCACCGGTTGAGGCTTTGATTTGGATATTGGAAGCAGATGCGTAGTTTGTTACATCGCCGGTGCTTAAGGAAATATCTATTGTTTCAAAAGTAAGCACCTCGGGAATCTCAATGTCGCCGGTACTTTCTTTTATGGAAAGTGTATCATATTGCCCATCCGGCAGATAAACTGTAATTTTGGGCGTATGGGCAATGATGCCGATGTGGTCGTACCAATTTCTGGTGTCAACCAGTTCAATTGCCAGTGTGCCGTCTTTTACGGCAACCGAATGGCTAAGATTTTTCTGCTCATAACAAACCACCGAACAGCTTCCGTCCTGAGATTCCGCAAATACAATGTCGGCAGTATCCGTTTTAACGGATATATTACGAAAATCTGTTTCGAGCACATAATTGTTTGTTTCAAACTTTACTGTAGATAACTTTGCAAAATCCCACTTTAGTGCCATCATCATACCTCCGAAAATTATACAACCGACTAAAAGGAAAGCAGCGGCTATGATAAGCCAAATCTTCGTCTGTTTACCCATTATTAAGCCTCCTTTTTATGAAAAATTTTCTTAGTCGTACGTAAGGTTCCTTTTGTGGCTGCCTTGCAACAGTAAAACAGGAAAATAGCAAGTCCTGCACACACAAATCCTGCGCCGATTATAGCAATGCCTGTGTGACCGTAACCGCCCAAAGCCAAGCAGGCACCGCCCACAATGCCGCCGAAGGCACATCCGGCGAAGGCAGCAAACACTGCCCATAGGGAAATTATTACTGCCCATAAGGAAATATAAAGGGAAAGGACTACAGCAAATGCGGCGATCAGCAAGACGATCCAAAGAGGGGAGCCCAGCACCAAAAGGACGATCTCCCACGCCTTTCTCTGTTTCCGTTTGGGTTTTACTTCTTCTTTTGCAGCAGCAGAAGAAATCTCTGAAATGATCTGTGCAGCGATTTCATCGATCGATCCCACTGCCGCAACCGCATCTTCCTCCGAAAGACCCTCTTCCATCCGGTCTTCGATCGTTTCTATGTAAAATGTCAGCCGCTCCTCAACCTCGTTTTGGGGGAGATCAGATAATCTTTCGTGGAGCTCAAAAAGAAAATTAAGCTTTGTCATTGCTGTTATCCTCCTTTGTTACAAATCGGTAGATAGACAGGATCTCTTTCCATTCGTCTTTAAAGTCTGTAATACGCCGAAGACCATGGTCTGTAATGCGGTAATATTTCCGCAGTCTGCCGCCGTGCTCTGCGGTGCGGACGGTGAGCATATTTGCGCTCTCCAACCGCTTTAAAATGGTGTATAAGGTGGATTCAGACAGCCCGATGTATGGCTTCATATCCTTTATGATCTTATATCCGTAGGACTCGCTGTCTTTGATAGCAGCCAGTACACAAACATCCAAAAGCCCTCGCTTCAATTGAATATCCATACCATACCTCCTCGTGCGTAATACATCATAACACGAAGTATAAGAAATGTCAACAAAATAACTACCGAAGCAGTTTCGTTGGTAAGTGTTTTATAATATAAACAATACAACAATTGAATTTAAAACAAGATTGTATATTTTTTGTATTGAAATGTGTTTTCCAGAATGCTAATATATAATTAATTAAAATAAATATGAGGTGATTGTATGAAACTGCTTATTGATGATGCAAATATTGAAAGGATCAAGCACATATGTGAATTTTATCCCATAGACGGTGTTACCACCAATCCGTCTATCCTTGCAAAAGAGGGAAGAAATCCTTATTTGGTATTAAAAGAGATACGGGAGTTTATCGGTCCTGATGCCGAGCTTCATGCACAGGTTATTTCCCTTACTGCTGAGGAGATGGTCAAAGAGGGCCGGCATATGGTTGAGATCCTTGGTGAAAAGGCAAAGACCTTTATTAAGATCCCTACAATCCCGGAAGGACTTAAAGCGATGCGTATGCTTTCTCGTGAGGGCTACAAGGTTACCGCAACTGCAATTTATAATCCTCTCCAAGCATATCTTGCCGCAAAGAGCGGTGCCGATTATGCAGCGCCTTACATAAACCGTATTGACAACCTTGGCAGCAATGGTATACAGGTTGCTAGAACCATGCAGGATATCTTTGTATCCAGTGGATATAAAACTCGGATTCTTGCTGCCAGCTTTAAGAACTCTCTTCAGGTCCAGGAGCTTTGCGAATCTGGTATTCGTGCTGTTACCGTTGCTCCCGATGTGATCGAAGGCCTTATTAAACATCCCTGTGTCGATTCTGCAGATGTTACCTTTGTGCATGACTTTGAAAATCTTTGCGGTGAAGGCAAAACCATGCTCAACTGCGAACCGAACAAATAAGAATAGAGAAGATGCTCTTAAAATGAGAATATAGTAAAAGTGCCGAAAACGCAGAGTTTTCGGCACTTTTTGGCACCCCAGAGAGGACTCTAACCTCCGACCTATCGCTTAGGAGGCGATCGCTCTATACAACTGAGCTACTGGGGCGTGTTCTGCTACATTGTACCCAAAATTTATGTTAGTGTCAAGGGTAGAAGAGGGGGCCTTGGGAATATTTGGCCTGTTCTCAAATGAGGGATTTTGTGATATACTTTGCCCCGCATATATGCAAAATCCAACTTTTGAGGTGACAAATGAAACGAATATTATCTTTGGCACTGGCAGCAATTCTGATGATTGGAGTGTTGGCACTGCCCACCCAAGCCGCAAATGCGGACTCCCAAGCTGGCGTTATCAAAGCGGTAAGCGGACTGAATGTGCGCACAGAGCCGACCACTGGCAGCAGGGTGCTGACGACCCTTAGCAATGGCAGCTATGTTACCCTGATATCCAGATCCGGCAGCTGGTGGCGGGTAGAATATGGCGGCGGTCGCTATGGCTATTGCCACGCCGATTACATTACTGCAGTTTCTGGTAATACCGCAACCGTAAATACAGACCCCAGCGGCCTGAATGTCCGAAGCGGACCGGGTACATCTTATGCAAGAATCGGCGGACTTTCCCAAGGCTATCGGGTGATTGTTCTGTCAACAAATAACGGCTGGAGCAGAATCCTCTATCAGGGAACAAAAACCGGCTATGTAAGTGCCCAGTACCTGTCCGGAAATACACAAGCACCTTCTGCACCCTCCGGCAACCAAGCAGTAAGTCTGTCTGTACCCAGCTTTAAGCAGTACGACAGCCGCTGGTCTTGGGTGACAATAGGTTCTTCCGGTAAGACAATGGAAAAAATCGGCTGCGCAACCACTGCCATTGCAATGATGGAGTCCTATCGCACCGGCACGACTATCTACCCGGATGCAATGTCCAAAAGGCTGAATTATACATCCTCCGGCAGTGTCTACTGGCCCAGTCACTATACAACGGTGACCAGCAATGCCAGCTACCTCAGTGTCATTTATAATCAGCTGAAGCAAGGCAAGCCTGTCCTATTCGGTGCGAAAAATTCCTATGGCACCCAGCATTGGGTGGTAATTACAGGCTTCACCGGGGGCAGCCTGACTGCTGGCAACTTTACGATCAACGATCCCGGCTCCAATACCCGCACGAATCTTCAGCAGTTTTTGGGTGCTTATCCTACTTTTTATAAGTACTTTTATTATTAAGTTGCATTGACAAATAAAGCCGATAGCATTACAATAAGTCCATTAGATTTACTTTCGAGGTGACACCTATGGAAAATAAGCTTCACACAGAAACCCTGTGTATTCAGGCAGGCTACAGCCCGGAAAGTGGCGAGCCCCGTCAGATCCCCATTATTCAGAGCACGACTTTTAAGTATGCCACCTCTGAGGATATGGGTAAGCTGTTTGATCTGGAGGCTTCCGGCTATTTCTACTCCCGTTTGCAAAATCCCACCTGTGATATGGTAGCGGCAAAGATCGCAGCTTTGGAGGGCGGCACAGCCGCTATGCTGACCGGTTCCGGTCAGGCAGCCAACTTCTATGCAATGTTCAATATTGCCTCCTGCGGCGACCATATCGTCTCCAGTACTGCTATTTACGGTGGCACATTCAATCTGCTGGCAGTCACTATGAAGCGGATGGGCATCGAGGTCACCTTTATTGACCCCGACTGCACTGAGGAGGAGCTCAACGCTGCTTTCCGGGAGAACACCAAGCTGGTATTCGGTGAGACCATTGCAAATCCTGCCCTGAATGTGCTGGATATTGAGAAGTTTGCAAAGGCTGCCCACAGCCACGGCGTGCCTCTGATTATCGATAACACATTCCCCACACCGGTCAACTGCCGTCCTATCGAATGGGGCGCAGATATTGTGACCCATTCCACCACTAAGTATATGGATGGACACGGTGTTGCGGTTGGCGGCTGTATCGTAGATAGCGGCAAGTTTGACTGGACCAAATATCCGGACAAGTTCCCCGGACTTTGCACCCCGGACGACAGCTACCACGGCGTGACTTATACGGAGCGCTTTGGACTGGAAGGTGCGTTTATTACGAAGTGTACTGCCCAGCTGATGCGGGATCTTGGCTCGATCCAGTCTCCCCAGAGCGCTTTCTACCTGAACCTGGGTCTGGAAAGCCTGCCTTTCCGAATGAAGCAGCACTGTGCTAACGCACAGGCAATTGCTGAATTTCTCAGCGAAAATCCCAAGGTTGCCTGGGTCAAATACTGCGGACTGAAGGGTGATAAGTACTACGATTTGGCACAGAAATACCTGCCAAACGGCTCTTGCGGCGTTATCTCCTTCGGCTTGAAGGGTGGACGCAAAGCAGCAGAAGTGTTTATGAAGAATATGAAACTGGGTGCTATCGAGACCCACGTTGCAGATTCCCGCACCTGCTGCCTGCACCCGGCAAGTGCCACCCACCGACAGATGACCGATGAGCAGCTGGATGCAGCCGGCGTAGGTGCTGACCTGATCCGACTGAGCTGCGGTCTGGAAAATGCAGAAGACCTGATCGCGGACCTGAAGCAGGCAATCGACAAAGTATGATATTAGGGCGTGTTCCATCGGAACACGCCCTAAGTATATATTTTGAATGTAGGGCGGGGGCTTGCTCCCGTCGTTTTCTTATGTATTACAACAACCGGATACCGGCTTTTTCACAAGCATTCACAGTTTCCTGATCCCAGACACTGGATTGGACTTCACCGATATGGGCGCAGCCCATCATGAGTAGGCAAAGACGGCTTTGACCGATACCGCCGCCAATTGTCAGTGGCAACTCGTCGTTTAGCAGCATCTTATGGAACGGAAGTGCACGGCGGTCGTCACAGCCTGCGGCAGTGAGCTGACGGTCCAGTGCCTCGGCATCTACACGAATACCCATAGAGGAGATCTCCAGCGCACGACCCAGCACATCATCCCAGAAGAAAATATCGCAGTTGAGCTGCCAGTCGTCATAGTCCGGTGCGCGGCCGTCGTGGGGCTTTCCGGAACGGAGACGCCCTCCAATCTGCATTATGCAGGTTGTGGGGTGTTCCTTCACAAAAGCAGTTTCCCGCTGGAAACCGGTCATATCCGGATACAGATCCTCCAGCTCCTGTGTGGTGATAAAGGTCACATCCCGGCTTAAGTTTACCCGCAGCTGGGGAAAACGCACATGCAGCCGGTCGTTGGTATCACAGATCGCCCGGACAATGGCACGGACGATCAGCTTCAGATAGTCAAGATTCCGGTTCTCACGGGTGATGATCTTCTCCCAGTCCCACTGGTCCACATAAATAGAGTGGATATTGTCCAAGTCCTCATCCCGGCGAATGGCGTTCATATCCGTGTAAAGACCGCCGCC
Source organism: Oscillospiraceae bacterium (assembly GCA_017521485.1). Lineage (GTDB taxonomy): Bacteria > Bacillota > Clostridia > Oscillospirales > Oscillospiraceae > Faecousia. Next base: position 37,708 of record JAFXCL010000014.1, on the reverse strand, counting down.
AACAGAGAAGTTGTAGCGCTTTAAGGCAAGCCGCTTCCATTTCGCCAGGGAATGGACAACCTGTGCATCGGCACCCACAGCAGGAATATCAAAAGAAACCGGGCGCTCAAAACCGTTCAGGTTATCATTCAAACCGGAATTTTCCGTAACAAATAAAGGTGCGGAAACCCGCTTTAAGTTTAGGGCGCCGGAGAATTCATCCTGAAAGCTCTGCTTGATATAAGCAATTGCCCGTTGGGTATCATATTCATCCAGAACAGGCTTGTAGCCCTCCGGAATATAAATTTTGTTCATAGGGGATCATTCCTTTTCTAAGAAATATAAAATATATTTTACTGATTTTTCCGGTAAAATCAAGTGCTTTCCAAAGAAAAATGCCTTCCGGACCAAAGAAGTCCGGAAGGCATTCGTATAATGTTCATCAAAAACCGGGAATCAGATTGCCCCAGGGGAATAGATCCCGGAAATCCTCCGTGGAAACAGAGGGTTCTTCTTCCAACGCAGACTGTACTTGCTCGCCGATGGTTAAAGTGATATCCACATATTCACCGGATCTGTAAACTTTCAGATTCATCACATCTCCAACCTGGGATTTTCCAACCAGGGAGACAAAATCATTCCGGTTGGAAAGTGTCTTGCCGTTGACCTCTGTGATAATATCGTTCACAGCCAGACCTGCCTGGGCGGCGGGACTGTCCTCTACCACCGAGACAATAGATGCACCCTTAGGAAGACCGTAGCGCTGGGCATCTGCACTCACATCCGTCACAGATACACCCACGTAAGGCTTGGAAATATAGCCTTTTTCAATAATAGATGTTACAATCTCCCGCACGTGGTTAATGGGAATGGCAAAACCGATGTTGTCAATGGATGCTTCACTGGAAGAGGAAGTGGAGTACTTGGCGTTGGTAATGCCGATCACTTCGCCGTACAGATTAAACAGCGCACCGCCGGAGTTTCCGGAGTTGATGGCGCAGTCCGTCTGCATCAGGTTCATTGTAGCGCCGGTAGACATAGTAATCTGACGGTCCTTTGCACTGATCGTACCGGCAGTCAGAGAGAAGGTCAGCTCACCAAGAGGGTTACCAATGGCAACCACGCTGTCACCTACATTCAGATTGTCAGAATCTCCTAAGACCACAGGGGTCAGACCTTCTGCGTTTACCTTCAAAACTGCAATGTCATTGCTTTCGTCGTAGCCAATCATTTCTGCGTCAAAGCTATCGCCGTTATAAAGAGAAACTGTAATAGAATCCGAGCCTTCCACTACGTGATAGTTCGTCAGCACATAGCCGTCAGCGGTCAGAATAAAACCGGAACCGGATGCAGCAGAGGTGGTTTGATAGCCCCAGTAATTGGTGGTAACAGCGGTAGTAATGCCCACAGTGGAGTTTACATTTTTTGCATAGACCTCTGCAGCGCTCATCAGCTTGCCGGTGTCGATTTCGGTAATGTCAATAACCGTGTCTTCCCGGACACCCTCCTGCATAATGGTTGCACCGCTGCCAAAAAATAAACCGCCGTCCTCTTTCATCAGACGCAAGCCTAAAATTGAGCCGCCAAAGCCCAGAATGCCGCCAAGCAGACCGCAGCAAAGTGCCAGTAAAACAATTTTGCTGCCGGTCCAGCCTTTCTTAGCTTTTTTCTGTACAGGAGGCTGATAAGGGGTATCGTAATTCCAGGGAAATTGCTGGGATGTGCTGTTGTTTTCATCCTCGGAAGGCTGAAATTCAGGATAGTTGTGATCTGCGTCTTGATACATAACAGTTCTCTCCTTTTTGATCTGTATGGTAGTATTCTATTATTGTATACCAACATTTTCCTAAAGATACTCTAAACAAAATGTGAACAAATTGAAAAGTTAGAAATAAGGATATTCTATCTTGTTTTAGTTGCTTTTATGCCGTATTTCGGCTATAATAAGCATAGATAAGGAAGTGAATGATATGAAAGCGTGGAAGCATTTTATAACCATCACAAAACACCGTATGCTGGTGCTAGGTGGCTGTTTCCGGGTGGGCCTTTACTGGCAAGGGCTTGTCCACGATCTGTCCAAATACTCCTTTGTTGAGTTTTGGAACGGTGCCCGATACTATCAGGGTACACGCAGTCCAAATACAGTAGAGCGTGAAATTAAGGGCTACAGCGAATCCTGGATGCACCATAAAGGAAGAAACCGCCACCATTATGAATACTGGACCGATATGAACCGCCAGACCCGGAACTATGAGTCTATCCCGATGCCCCGGAAATACTTAGTGGAAATGGTAATGGACCGCCGGGCAGCCTGTATTGTTTATCAAGGTAAGGACTATACCCCTGCCTCAGCTTATGACTACTTTGATAAAAGCCGGGAAAAGGAACTAATGCATCCCCAAACCTGTCGGGAACTGTATTTCCTGCTGGCAATGCTCCGGGACAGGGGCGAGCAGGAGACTTTCCGGTATATCCGTCAGAATGTCCTCAAAGGTAAACCGTTCCCTTGGGAAACGGACAGTGAATAATTTAACGATTTTATTCGGATGAGGGATTCGTTTGCATTTTCGCCTATGGCGAAAATAGAGGTTCGCCGCCATCGGGCTGGCGGCGGCGATGCTCATCCGCATCGCATTTAGATTGTTCGAATCCCTTATCTCATCCTCTGCCAGTAAAAAGAGCCACCCGATGGGTGCGAGGGAATACACACGCAATAATTGTTCGGATGAGGGATTCGTTTGCATCTTTGCCTGACGGCAAAGATAAAGGTTCGGCTCGGTCTAGCCCTCGCCGGCGATGCTCATCCGCATCGCATTTAGATTGTTCGAATCCCTTATCTCATCCTCTGCCAGTAAAAAGAGCCACCCGATGGGTGGCTCTTTTTACTGGCAGAGGATGAGGGATTCGAACCCCCGCAAACGGAGTCAGAGTCCGGTGTGCTACCGTTACACTAATCCTCTATCACACGGACGACTTTTATTATACGCAAGTTCCAAAAAAAGTCAAGCATTATTTTGCCAAAATAAGCACTTTTTTCAGATTGCAAAGATAGTATGCTGCAAATGAAATAAAATATTCTAAATAGGCTTTCAAAATCGATGAAATCTATAGAGAAAAGTATATAACGATCCCTTCGAGATGTTATAATGTGGGAAAAATTGTTCTGAATATATCATAATACTCAAAATATAACAATATTTTTAACATTTACCTAACATAACAGTTGATTTTTGCGGGGAAAGCATTATAATAGATAAAGGAAAACGATGGGCAGTATCTATCGTTAATACTGCAAAAAGGAGAATACATAAATGATTATTACGCAGAAGAAACCTATTGAAGAAGTTATGACTATGGTTGCGGATGCTAAGACCGTTGCAATCGTCGGCTGCGGAAGCTGTGCAACAGCCTGTCAGACCGGTGGTGAGCCTCAGATTCAGGAACTAACAAAAATTCTGGAGCAGGCAGGCAAGAAGGTGGTGGCTACTACCGTTGCTGACTACTGCTGTATGAATTTGGGTGTTAAGTCCAAGATGAAGGCAATCAATGCCGCAGAACCGGACTGCGTGATTTGTATGTCCTGCGGTGACGGTGTTCAGTGTGTCGCCAAAAATGCTAACAATAAGCCTGTTTATCCCTCCAATGATACTATGTATCTGGGCGAGGCTGTCCGTTTTGGCGTTTGGGAAGAAGCCTGCCGATTCTGCGGTCAGTGTGTGCTGGGTAAGACCGGTGCGATCTGCCCCATCACCCAGTGTGCCAAGAGCCTTGTGAACGGCCCGTGCGGCGGTCAGAAGAACGGCAAGTGCGAGGTCAATCCGGAAAACGATTGCGCCTGGATCAAGATCTACGAGCGTTTGCAGGCAACAAATCAGCTGGAAAAGCTGATGGAGACTCGCGAGGACAAGGGTTATGCAAAATATGCTTATCCCAGAACAATCAGCTTAAGGGGGAAATAAGAAATGAGTATTTTGAAGGTCGCGCTGGAATCCGGCAAGTTTGGCGTTACTGCCGAAATGGCACCCCCTAAGGGTTATGATTTCACAGAGCAGATGGAAGCTGCTGAGCTTCTGAAGGGAAAAGTTCACGGTGTCAATGTGACCGATATGCAGTCTGCCAGCCTGAAGGCTACCGGTCTTGGCCTGTGCATCAAGCTCAAGCAGGCAGGTGTTGAGCCGATCCTGCAGATGACCGGCCGTGACCGTAACCGTATGGCACTGATGGGCGATGCTCTGGCAGCTTACAGCTTCGGCATCGATACAATGCTGGCACTGACCGGCGACCACCCTGTGGTAGGTGACTGCAAGGATTCTAAGCCTGTTTATGATCTGGACTCTGTTGGCATCCTGAAGATGCTTTCCAAAATGGAGGAGACCGGCCGTGACTGCGGTGGTAACCCCCTTGCCGGCAATACTGTGGACAAGGAAACCGGTGAGATCACCGATATGTCCGGCACACCCAAGTTCTACAAGGGCGCTTCCGTGACCCCTGTTTACGAGCCTGTTTTCCTGCAGATCAATAAGCTGCGCCAGAAGGTTGAAGCTGGTGCAATGTATATCCAGACCCAGGGCATCTTCGACCTGGACACCTTTAAGCGCTTTTTGGAGATGGTGGATAAGGCTGGTATCAAGACCCACATTATGGCGGGTATCATTCCTCTGAAGGCTGCCGGTATGGCAAAGTATATGAATGAGAATGTTCCCGGTATCGATGTGCCTCAGGATATGATCGACCGTCTGGCAGCCGCTGCCGCAGAGGGTAAGGAAAAGGGCGTCAAGGGCTTGCCCTCCAAGCTGGGTATCGAGATGGCTGCGGAAATGATCGCAAAGATCAAGGACGAAAAGCTGTGCGACGGCGTACATATTATGGCGATCGGCGCAGAGAAGAATGTGCCGACCATTCTGGAAAAAGCCGGTATTACTATCTGATATTAAAAAACAGGGTGGATTTCCACCCTGTTTTTATGTATAATTATAGATAGAAATTTTAAGGAGGATGTTTCTGTGGAATATAAAGTATTGGGTAAAACCGGTCTGAAAATATCCTATTTGGGCTTTGGTGGCATTCCAATTCAGCGAATCGATGCACAAGGAACAAAGAAACTGATTCACCGGCTGAAAGAGGAGGGAATCAATTATATTGACACTGCCCGGGGGTATACGGTCAGCGAGGAATACTTAGGATACGCCCTAGATGGCATCCGTGAGCATTTTGTTCTTGCAACCAAAAGTACATCCCGTACCAAAGAGGCAATGGCAAAGGATATTGACATCAGCCTGAAAAACTTAAGGACAGACTATATTGACCTGTATCAGATCCATAATCCAACAAAGGATGATCTTGATAAAGTGCTATCCCCCGGCGGCGCACTGGAAGCACTTTTTGAAGCTAAGAAAGCTGGAAAGATCGGTCATATCGGCGTCACACTGCACTCTGCTGACCTGTTTGAGCTGGCAGTAGAGTACGACTGGGTGGAGACGATTATGTTCCCCTATAACATTGTAGAGACCCAGGGCGAGGAGCTGATCCGCATTTGCGGTCAGAAGAATATTGGCTTTATTGCAATGAAACCATTAGCCGGCGGTGCACTGGACGATGCTACCCTGGCAATGCGTTTTATTGCATCCAATCCCGATGTGTCTGTGGTAATCCCCGGTATGGCAGATGTGCGGGAGATCCAACAGAACCTTGCAGCAGTGAATGACACATCTCCCTTGTCTTCACAGGAGCAGGAAAAGATACAGCAGATTCGTGACAGCTTAGGCACACAGTTCTGCCGCCGCTGCCGCTACTGTGAGCCTTGCAGTGCCGGTATCTCCATTTATACAATGTTTTTGCTGGAGGGCTATTACAGCCGTTATAACCTGAAGGATTGGTCCGCAATGCGCTATAACTACCTTGATAAGAAAGCATCCGACTGTATCGGCTGCGGCGTGTGCGAGACCCGCTGCCCATATAATCTGCCGATCCGCCAAATGCTGAAAAAGGTGGAGCGTATCTTTGAAAAGTAAGAAGCTGGAATATCCGTTCTTCCACAGAGAATGCTTGGAGGTTGCAAAAGATCTGGTAGGGAAGGTGCTTGTGCACAATACACCGGAAGGCATCCTGCGGATGCGCATTTCGGAAACGGAAGCCTACTGCGGTGAAGCAGACACTGCTTGCCATGCCCATAAGGGCAGAACCAAGCGTACGGAAGTGCTGTATGCCAAGGCTGGAACGGTCTATGTCTATCTCTGCTACGGAATGCATTGGCTTTTGAACATCGTCACCGGAGAGGAAGAAGACCCCCAAGCGGTGCTCATCAGAGCCTGTGTAGATGCGAATGGTCCCGGAAAGCTAACAAAGAAACTCTCGATTACAGGCATACTGAATAACACCAGTGTATGCGGTGAAACAGAACTCTGGATCGAGGACGACGGATTTGCCTGTGAAATCAAAACGGACAAGCGGGTGGGAATCGGCTACGCCACCCAAGAAGACCAAGACCGCCAGTGGAGATTTATTCTTGTAAATGAATAAAAAATATGCCCTGTTTCCAAAGAAACAGGGCATATTTTTTATAATCAGAATTCAATATCCATCTTGGAAATCACAGCCGCGCAGCGGGGGCACAGACCCTCGGCGTTGGCGCTTTCGCTGTGCATCCAGCAGCGGGGGCATTTTTCGCCCTTTGCCTCACTGACACCGATGGTAAGCTCGGGGAAGTTCACGCCCTTTGCAGTTTCAGCGCCATCCTCGGGGTCAGCCCAGTGGCAGGCAGAAACAATGCAGATCTCTGCAAGGTTCAGACCGTCACAAGCGGCCTTCAATGCTACATCATCAGAAGCCAGTGTCACGTGTGCTTCCAGAGCCTTACCGATGCGCTTGTTGGCACGAGCCACCTCCAGCACGCCGTTTACATCCTGACGGAGCTTCATAACCGTATCCCACTTGCCCATAGCATCGTCAGAGAGCTTGTAGCTATCAAAGTTCTCAGGCATCTGGTTCAGGAGCACATTCCGGGCATCGTCGCTGTCACGGTGGGGCATGGACTGCCAGATCTCGTCACAGGTAAATGCCAGAATAGGTGCAAACAGCTTAGCCATCGCATCCAAAATCAGGAACAGTGCGCTCTGTGCAGAGCGGCGGCGCAGGCCGTCCTTCTCCTCGCAGTACAGACGGTCCTTGAGAATGTCCAGATAGAAGGAGGACAGCTCAACCACGCAGAAGTCGTTGATTGCGTGAGAAACAACGTGGAACTCGTAGTTGTCGTAAGCCTTCCGAACCGTCTTAACCAGCGCATCCAGCTTTGTCAGTGCCCACTTGTCCAGCTCCTCCATCTGCTCTGCAGGAACCAGATTGTTGGGATCAAATTCGTTCAGGTTACCAAGACAGTAGCGGGCGGTGTTCCGGAACTTCAGATAGTTCTGGGCGATCTGCTTAAAGATCTCCTTGGAGCAACGCACATCTGCGTGGTAATCGGAGGAAGCGGACCACAGACGGACGATATCCGCACCAAAGTCCTTAATCAGGTCAGCAGGGTCTACGCCGTTGCCAAGGCTCTTATGCATAGCACGACCCTGTCCATCTACCACCCAGCCGTGGGTCAGCACCTGACGGAAGGGAGCACCCTGATCCAGCGCACCCACAGAGGTCAGAAGACTGGACTGGAACCAGCCGCGGTACTGGTCTGCACCCTCCAGATATACATCTGCAGGCCACAGCTCAGGTGTCCGGTGCATCAGGGAAGCATAGTGGGTAGAGCCGGAGTCAAACCAGCAGTCCAGCGTGTCTGTCTCCTTGGTAAATTCCTTGCCACCGCAGTGGGGGCAGGTGAATCCGTCAGGAACAAGCTCCATCGCTTCCTTTTCAAACCAGACATTAGAGCCGTACTCGTCAAACAGGGCAGAGATCTTGGCAATAGACTCCGGATTGGAAACAGGCTTGCCACAGTCTTCACAGTAGAACACAGGGATAGGCAGACCCCAGCGGCGCTGACGGCTGATACACCAATCGGCGCGCTCCCGGATCATACTGGTCATGCGGTCCTCACCCCAGGCAGGGAACCATTTTACATTCTCAATGGCTTTCACTGCCTGATCCTTAAAGGATTCCACACTGCAGAACCACTGTGGGGTTGCCCGGAAGATAACAGGCTTCTTGCAGCGGTCGTGGTGGGGATAGGAGTGGATGATGTCTTCGGATGCAAACAGCATACCGCTTTCCTTCATATCTGCCAGAATGATGGGGTTGGATTCCTCAGTCTTCAGACCCTGATACTTACCGGCATAATCGGTGTGGCGGCCGTAGTCGTCCACAGGAACCACAAGATCCATACCGTAGCGCATACAGGTCTGATAGTCATCCGCACCAAAGCCGGGGGCGGTGTGGACACAGCCTGTACCGGAATCCATGGTAACATATTCGGCGTATACAAGACGGCTGGTCTTATCCAGGAAAGGATGCTTTGCCAGCATATTCTCGAAGAATGCACCGGGATAGGTGGCAAGAACTTCATAGTTTTCAAAGCCGCCCAGCTTCATGGTCTTTTCCATCAGGGCTTCTGCCATAATATAAGTCTCGCCATTTTCGGCTTTTACCAGCACATAGCTGTCCCGGGGATGGAGGCAAATTGCCATATTGCCGGGAAGCGTCCAAATGGTGGTGGTCCAGATGACAAAGTAGGTGTTTGTCAAGTCAAATCCGGAGAGCTTACCCAGATCGTCGTGCATGGGGAACTTCACAAATACAGAAGTACAGGGGTCGTCCTTGTACTCAATGTCCGCCTCAGCCACAGCGGTGGCGCAGAAAGGACACCAGGTAACGGGCTTGAGACCCTTGTAGATAAAGCCTTTGTCGAACATCCGGCCAAAGACTTTGACTTCCTGCGCTTCAAAATGCTTGTCCATTGTGCGGTAAGGATGCTCCCAGTCGCCCACAACGCCCAGCCGCTTAAAGCCGGTCATCTGCTTCTGGATAAAGTCCTCTGCAAAATCTTCACAGGCTTTCCGGAATTCCGGAACAGACATATCCCGGTTGAGCTTTTTCTTGGAGTTTTCAATTGCCCGCTCAATGGGCAGACCGTGGTTATCCCAGCCAGGTACATAAGGGGTATAGAAGCCCATCATTGCGTGGCTGCGGACAATAAAGTCCTTCAATGTCTTATTCAGGGCGTGACCCATATGAATATAGCCGTTGGAGAAGGGAGGGCCGTCGTGGAGAACAAAAGAGGGGAGATCCTTGTTCTTTTCCAGCATCAGGTTATAAAGATCCTGCTTCTGCCAGCGCTCCAGCATACCCGGCTCCCGGGCGGGAAGACCGGCTTTCATAGGAAAGTCTGTCTTCGGGGTGATGATCGTATTCTTGTATTCCATTGGATTTACCTCCGTTCATATTCACAAAAAGAAGCCTTTGTCTCTTAAAACAAGAGACAAAGGCTTTTACCTCTGCGGTACCACTCTCATTCCGGTTTCCCGGCACTTTGGTTCGCTGTATCGGGCGTACCCGGCGCAATCTACCAGAATAATCCTTCGGTGCGCTGCTCTGAGGGGATATGAGCTGTGGTCGCTTACTGCCTTGCACCGTCCGGCAGCTCTCTGAAAGCGGGAAAACAGCTCACCTGTCCTCGTCTTTGCATTTTATATTAGTGGTTTGTAGCGTCGTAATTCGGACCGAAACGCAGATCGGAGAACTTGCTGGTAGTTGTTTCCGAAGCAGGATGCATAGGTGCAGCCTTAGGCGCGGATTCCTCTGCAGTACCTACCAGCGCCTCCAGATTTGCGGAGATCTCCTCGGCTACGGCAACGGTCTGATCTTCTGTGCCCTCAATGCGGTCATAATCAAAAGCACCGCTGGGCGTCTGGGTGGGGCGATGCGCCTCTTTGATCCGATCCAGAGCGGTCAAGCAGGAACGGATCTGCTCCTGAATCTCGGTGATTTTGCCAGCAGCTGCTTTACGGGCATCCTCAACGCGAGCATTTTCTGCGGCGATCAAGGAATCAGCATTCTTTGCATTTTCCACGACGGCAGCATTGGCCTCAATGACCATCTGGGTGCATTTTTCTTCTGCTTCCTTTACCATCTTGTCACAGGTTTTCTGTGCATTGACGATGGCATCCTTCATGCTGGCTTCGTTGCTGCGGTATTCCTCCAGCTTGCTGACGAGAACCTTCATTTTGCTCTTAAGGAGAGCATTTTCCTTATAAAGGGTCACATAGTCCTCCAGCAGAGGCTCCAGGAATTCATCCACAGCCTGCATATCATAGCCACCGACGGTGGCACGGCCAAATGTGACCTGTTCAATTTGTTGTGGTGTAAACATATGAACCTATCCTTTCTCTACCTGTGAGAATCAGATGTAAGCTTCTGCTTCGGCCTGAAGATTTTCCAGGTCGCCAACCACATCCATATTGTGGGGGCAGAACAGATAGGTGCACTGTGCAACCTTCTTGACACGGCCGTCCAGGGCATACACACTGCCGGACAGGAAGTCCACCACGCGGCGGGTCAGAGCCTTGTCAACATTTTCCATATTCAGGATGACAGCCTTTCTTCTACGCAGCTCGTCTGCAGCCTTTGCAGCATCGTCAAAGGTCTTGGCATGGAACAGAACAACCTCCTGCTTGCCGGAGCTCATGCTTACTACCTGACCGCTAAAGCCGGTAGAAGAAGCAGAGTTAAAATCGGAAGCGCTGCTCTGTGCGGCAGATGCAAAGGGAGAGGTACGGCGGCTGCGGGGAGCTTCCTCCTGCGCCTCGTCCTCATAATCAGTCATTTCTTCGTCGTAATCATCCTCGTAATCGTCATCGGAATAGGGCTGGGCAAATTTCTTCACATTGTCCCAAAAACTCATCTTTCTATTTCCTCCTAATGTCTTGAAGCAAATTGCTTCAAATAATTATGGATAGTTCCGCTTGCCAAAGATAGCAGTGCCCACACGGATCATGGTACTACCGCAGGCAATGGCCTCGGCATAATCATCGGACATACCCATAGACAATATATCTACCCATACATTATCGTATTTTTTTGCCCTTATGTCAACAGTAAGCTGCCACATTTCTTGAAAAAATTTACGATTTTTTGTAGAATTTTCGCAAATTGGGGGGATTGCCATCAACCCACGGACACGAATGTTGGGATAATCACCCATTTTTTCTAAAATCTCCGGCAGCTCATCCTTAGAAAAACCGGATTTGCTTTCCTCCTGTCCGATATTTACTTCCAGCAAAACATCCTGACAGATACCCTGACGGAGCGCCTCCCGGTTGATGGCATCCAGCAGCCGCTGGGAGTCAACACTTTGAATTAGGTCCACTTTTCCTACCACTTGTTTTACCTTATTGGTCTGCAAATGGCCGATAAAATGAACAGGCGCGCCCTGATAGGCATTGTCAGCAAGCTTTGCAGTCAGTTCCTGCACCCGGTTTTCACCGCAGCAGTCTACGCCGGCAGCGATTGCCTGACGCACCTTCTCACTGTCGTTCATTTTTGTAGCGGCACAAAGGAGAATATCCTCCGGCTTTCGTCCTGCGGCAATGGCAGCGGCGTTCATCTCCTCCCGGATACGGGCAATATTTTCTGCAATGGACATAAGCATTCCTCTCTTTTTTATAAAACAAAGAAGGCGGCGAAGCAGTTGTTGCTCCGTCGCCTTTTTGCTATGCAGTCGGTGCTGCGGCTTTCAGAGGCCGAATGGGGGCCAGTGTTGAGATGGCGTGCTTGTAGATCATCTGCTGCTTGCCATCGGTAACCAGTACCACAACAAAGCTGTCAAAGCCTGTAATGGTCCCCCGGAGCTGGAAGCCGTTCATCAGAAATAAGGTCACGGGAACTTTGTCCCGGCGTACTTCGTTCAAAATGGCATCCTGTAAATTGATCGGTTCAGACATATGTATTCCTTCTTTCTTCGGGATACCTATATCTTACCATATTTCGTTGTCGTAATTTGTTAGAACCTGTCGTGCTTTCGCAACAATTTCCTCGGTTTTTTCTCCACGATCCCGGCGCAGCCAGCAGATGGCTTTGTTCCGACGGAACCAGGTAAGCTGACGCTTGGCATAATTGCGGGAAGCCTGACGAACCTGATCGGCAGCAGCCTCCACAGTGATTTCCCCTTTCAAAGCGGAAAGGAATTCCTTATAGCCGATCGCCTGCATGGCTGTGGCTTTTTCGGGGATACCTCTCGATAGCAATGACCGGATCTCATCTAGTAGTCCCATTTGCAGCATCGTATCCACTCTGCGGTCAATGCGGTCATATAGATCCTGACGGTCCACATCCTCTAACGCCAGCCAGACAGGGTTATATCTTGGAGGAATCTCCTGCGTTTTTCGGTTGTGCTCCGATATGGTTTGTCCGGTTTCGTAATACACCTCCAGCGCCCGGATGATCCGCTTCCGGTCCGCAAGATGAAGCCTGTCAGCCGCTTCCGGATCAATAGACTGTAAAAGGTTGAGCATATGCTCCATACCGTCTTTATCCGCTTGGGCTTCCAGCCGTTCCCGCACCCCGGTAGAGGGGAAGGGGGCAAAGGGGTTTCCCCGGATCAGAGCATCCATATACAGACCTGTACCGCCTGCAATAATGGCGGTCTTACCGCGGGAAAGAATGTCATCGACAATGGGTGCTGCCATATCGCAGTACCGGCTGACGGAAAAATCCTCATCCGGCTGGGCAACAGACAGCATATGGTGGGCAACACCCTGCATTTCCTCCTGTGTAGGCTTGGCAGTGCCGATGTCCATATAGCGGTAGACCTGCATGGAATCGCAGGACACCACTTCACCATTCGTGACTTTAGCCAGTTCCACCGCCAGCGCGGTTTTTCCGGAGGCAGTAGGCCCGGCAATGCATATAATATTGTCCAAAGGCTTGCGCCTCCTTTTGTAAAAATTATGTGCGCTTAAATTGCTTTTCTAGTTGCTTTTTGCTAAGCAAAATGCAGATCGGTCTGCCGTGGGGGCAGTGCTTCAGATCCTCAGTTTCCATTACCTGCTTCACAAGCGCCAAAAGCTCTTCTTCACTGGTGCGCCAGCCTGCTTTGATAGCAGCCTTGCAGGCAACAGTATGAAGAATTTCATCCCGCATAGAGCTTTTATCCTCACAGCGCCCGGATTGGAGATCAGAAGCGAGGGCATCCATAGCATCTGCGGCATCCTCGGGAGACAGATCCATGGGAATTTGTCGGAGCAAAAGGGTGTTTTCCCCAAATTCGTCAATTTCAAAACCTAGCTCCTCCAGAAGTGCACGGTGTTCAGTCAACACAGCAATGCTGCTGGGAGTCAGCTGACAGGGGATAGGGGTCAGAAGCGCCTGGGAGCTGATCGCCTCCTGATTGGCCTTTAGCTTTTCAAACAAGATCCGCTCGTGGGCGGCGTGCTTGTCAATAAAAAACGCATCTTCCCCTTGCTGTACCAGAATATAGCTGTTATAAAGCTCGCCCACCATCCGCCAGGGGATTTCCTCCGGAATTTCCAGCGCCTGCTGCTGGGGCTCGGGGATCATCGGGGCAGGGGGGATGGCTGCTTTTTCCAAAGGCTTGGGAAGCTGAATGGTTTCCTGTATGGGCAGGCTGTCCCTCCGCTCATTAATGGCAGAAACCACAGCGGTGGCGGCAGCTGGTTTCGGCTGGGGTGCAGACTTCACTGCCGCTGAAAAGCTCTGATACTCCTTTGCAGTCATAGTACGGAAGAACGGCTTAGACTCAGACTTCACAGGGGCAGGTGCGGGCGCACTGACTGGATGTGCAGCTGGCTTAAACGCCATTTCCGGCCGGTCCGGTGCTTTGTTCAGCGCGCCGAGAACACCGTAATGGACGCAGTCAAATACAACCTTTTCCTGCAGGAATTTTACTTCTGTTTTTGCCGGATGCACATTGACATCCACCGCGTTTGCCGGAACAGTTAAGTGCAATACACAGGCGGGGAATTTTCCCACCATAATTTGGTTGCGGTAGGCCTCCTCCAATGCTTTGATCAGCAATGCAGAGCGCACCGGCCGTCCGTTTACAAAGAATACCTGCCGTGACCGGCTGGGCCGGGCATCACTGGGCTTACATACAAAGCCGGTAAGGCGGCAGTTTTCCCAAGTACTGTCCACAGCCACCATACGGCTGCTTTCTCTACCGTAAATGCTGTAGGCAGCATCCTGTAGATTTCCAGAACCGGGAGTAGAAAGCACTTCCTTGCCGTCCCGCAGAAAGCGGAAAGCAACCTCCGGATGGGCAAGGGCCTGAAGCTGAACGGTGTCAGCTACTTTGCCTGCCTCGTAGGAGTCCGTTTTCATAAATTTCATTCGGGCAGGGGTGTTAAAGAACAGATCCCGCACAATGATCGTTGTTCCGTCCGGACAGCCTGCCTCGGTTTCGTCGGTAATGTTTCCGGCTTCCAGTGAAATGCTTGTGCCGCAAACAGAGCCGGGGGTCTTGGTCAGAAGATCGATCCGGCTGACAGACGCAATGGCAGCAAGTGCCTCACCACGGAAACCCATTGTGGAAATGGCAGCCAAATCCTCCGCAGCACGAAGCTTGGAGGTGGCATGACGCAAAAAAGCAGTCCGTGCGTCCTCCGCCTGCATACCACAGCCGTTGTCGGTAACACGAATAAAGGTCATACCGCCATCCCGAAGCTCTACAGTGACCTGTGTTGCGCCTGCATCCACTGCATTTTCAAGGAGTTCCTTGACTACACTGGCAGGGCGCTCCACCACTTCACCGGCGGCGATAAGATTTGCAATATGAGGGGAGAGCTGAATGATTTTTGCCATAATAAATCACCTCATAAGGGAAATGCTGATTTGATTGACAGTCATATGCATCAGAATCGGTGCCCAGATGGTATCCGCTTTTTCGTATGCCCAGGCTAGGCTTAGACCTGCGGGGAGATACTGCAAAAAGCACAAAAGCAAGGTAGTGGTGGATGTCATTCCAATGTAACCGACCACGTGGATCAGGCTGAAAACTGCCGCAGAAACCAGATAAGCGATCAGCCGGTTCTTTTTTTGCAGACCCCGGAAGATCAGTCCCCGATACAAAAGCTCTTCAGTAACCGGCACAAGCAGAACAGTACACAGGAATATAAGGGTGTAGTTGTCCTGTGCCAGTACAGAAATATTGCTGTCATTGATATTGGAAAAATCCGAGTCGACAGATCCGATCACCAGACCAACCAGAAAGCTTCCGATGTAATACAGCAAAAGCCCCAGCGCTGCAAACCGCAGACACCGGAAGGGTGTGCGCAGTGCCAGTCGTGCCGATGATATGAGAAATTTTCGGAAAATGACAGTTGCCAGAAGAAATTCCAGAGCAAACAGCGCAATATTCAGCTGTGTGTCCGACAGGGGCGCAGGCAGCATATCATTAAGCATTACCGCAACAACCGGCAGGATCAGCAGCTGACCTGCCATAAGCAGCCAGCCGAAGATCACTTCTTTGCGGGACATAGAAATAGAAAGTTTCATAAAACGATTCCTAGTAAATAAATTAACCAAGCATTTTCTTAAGCTTATACAGCTCGTTCATCGCTTCAATGGGAGTCAGTGTTTCCACACTGAGCGCTTCCAGTGCGGCACAGACCTGCTGACCGGTCAGATCCATCATACTGATCTGGTCGTCGGGCTCCTCTTTATGCACACAAACAGGACGGTTAGGGTCCTGACTTTCCAGCTCCTTAAGGAGCTGGGATGCCCGATTGGTAACCGTAGCGGGAAGACCTGCAAGCTTTGCTACCTCCACACCGTAGCTGTCATCGGTTGCACCGGGAACGATCTTTCGCAGGAAGATCATTTTGTCTCCCCGCTTTTTTACAGCAATATTGAAGTTCTTCACATTGGGAAGCTCATCCTCAATGGCGCTCAGCTCGTGATAATGGGTGGCAAACAAAGTCTTTGCACCCAAGTGCTTGGGATTGGCGGCGTATTCCAGAACGGCACGGGCAATTGCCATACCGTCATAGGTGGAAGTACCTCTGCCGATTTCGTCGAGGATCAACAGACTTCTGGAAGTAGCATACTTCAAAATAGATGCCACCTCAGACATTTCCACCATAAAGGTGGACTGACCGGAGGCCAGATCATCGCTGGCGCCAATTCGGGTAAATACCCGGTCTACAATGCCGATCCGGGCGCTGCGGGCAGGCACAAAAGAACCGATCTGTGCCATCAGCACGATCAGTGCCACTTGACGCATATAAGTAGACTTACCGGCCATATTCGGTCCTGTAATAATGGTAACCTGATTGTCCGCAAGACCCAATTGGGTGTCATTGGGAACAAACAGAGAATCGGTGAGCATTTTCTCAACCACAGGATGACGGCCATCGGAGATCTGAATTTCATTACCCAAGGTGATCTCCGGACGGCAGTAGCCCTGCTTGACAGCAACTACCGCAAGAGAACAAATGGCATCCGCTTCACCCACAGCAGCGGCAGAGATCTGCACTCTGGAGGCCTGAGAAGCAATCTTATCCCGAAGCTCTGTGAAGAGCTGATATTCCAGTGCAGTCACCCGGTCTTTTGCGGTGAGGACCTGCTCTTCCAGCTCTTTTAGCTCCGGTGTGATGTAGCGCTCGTTATTAGCGAGGGTCTGCTTGCGGATGTAATGCTCCGGCACTTGACCCATAAAGGATTTGGATACTTCAATATAGTAGCCGAACACCCGGTTGTAGCTGACTTTCAGGGTGCGGATGCCGGTTGCTTCCCGCTCCTTTGCCTCAATGGCAAGGATGGTGCTGTGTCCGCCGTTCATAATATCCCGCAGACGGTCCACTTCTTCGTTGGCACCGTCACGGATCAGCTTGCCCTCCCGGATCGTCAGGGGAGGTTCGTCGCAAAGGGTGTTTTCGATCAAATCGGCACAATCCGTAAGGGGATCAATGGTCTGGGCAAGCCGCTTTGCCATAGGACATTCCATTTGCTGTAGCAGATGCTTTACACCGGGCAATGCCCGCATACCTTGGGCAATGCCCAGAAGATCCCGCCCGTTGATAGAACCGGTGACCGCTCTGGAGATCATTCGCTCCAGGTCCGTCACATAGCGAAGGGCCTCGTGGAGCTCACCCCGGATAATGGTTTTATCCACCAGTTCAGCCACCATACTTTGCCGGCGCCCGATTTCTGCGGCGTCCAGCAACGGCTTTTCCACCCAGCTGCGCAGGGTTCTGCCACCCATTGCGGTGCGGGTCTTATCCAGCACCCACAGCAGAGAACTCTTCTTCTCCTTGCTGCGCATGGTTTCTGTAAGCTCCAGATTGCGCCGGGCATCCAGATCCAGATCCATAAACAGGCCTGTGGTGTAATACTGAAGCTGACGGATATGGGAAAGGTCATTTTTCAGCAGGGAATGGAGGACCTGCAGCAGCGAACCGCTTGCCATAACAGCCTCCGGAAGATTAGCAAGACCAAGGGAAGAAAGATTTTGACCAAAATGCTTTTGGAGCACTTCTTCTGCAACTGTCAAATCAAATTGCTCCGGCTTTCCCTCATCCACACAGCAGTTAAGCCGATGGATCAGGGCATCCTGATAGACAGGATTGTTGCAGTCACTTCCGTAGCGCAGAACCTCCGCCGGAGAGAAACGGCCCAGCTCCGAGGCGGCAGAGGGGGCATCCGCACAAACAGTCACATAAAATGCACCGGTGGAAATGTCGCAGAAAGCAAGACCTGCTTTGCCACCGTCGGCATACAGGCAGGCAATGTAGTTATTCTTGCTTTCGTCCAGCATACAGCTTTCGGTAACTGTGCCGGGGGTGATGATCCTTGTGACTTCCCGTTCCACAAGACCCTTTGCCTGTGCCGGGTCTTCTACCTGCTCGCACACCGCCACCTTGTAGCCCTTGGCTACCAGACGGGCAATGTAGGAATCTACAGAGTGGAAGGGAACACCGCACATAGGATTTTGCTCTTCCTTTGGCTTGCCCCGATCGCGGGTGGTGAGGGTCAGATCCAATTCGTGAGCCGCCAGCTTGGCATCCTCATCGAACATTTCATAAAAATCACCCAGACGGAAGAACAAAATGCAATCCTGATTGCGCTCCTTGATCTGGTAGTATTGCCGCCGCATAGGCGTCATTTCGTTTTTGGATGCAGCCATAGGCTCAACCTCTTTCTATCATAATTCGCCGGTCAGGCTCCAGGTGGATGCGCCAGTAATTGTTACCGGCGCGAAAGTGCCGATCAGGCTTTCGTCACCTGTCAGCCGGACAAGACGGCCGCCTTCTGTGCGGGCAGTGAGCATATCCTTGTCCGTTCCGTCGATGAGACATACCATTGTCTTTCCAATGTAGCCCTTGTGAATATCTTCAGAAATTAGATTTTGCACAGCACAAAGCCGATCGAACCGGCGGTTCTTCTCTTCTTTTGTGGTAGGATCGTCCATACTGGCGGCAGGTGTGCCTGCCCGGGGGGAGAAAATAAAGGTAAACAGGGAATCATAGCGCACGGTTTCGATCAGAGAAATGGTCTCCTCGAATTCTTCTTCCGTTTCACCGGGGAAGCCGACGATCACATCGCTTGTCAGCACTAAATCCGGCATTACAGACTTGGCATACTGCACCTTCTCAAGATAAGCTTCCCGGTCGTAGTGGCGGTTCATGGCCTTCAGTACCCGGCTGGAACCGGACTGGAAGGGAAGATGGAGCTGTTTTGCGATCTTGGGGGATGCTGCCATAGTGTCAAACAGTTTTTTGGAGGCATCCCGGGGATGGCTTGTCATAAACCGGATGCGGAAATCTCCGGGAATATCCGCAATCATTTTCAGAAGATCTGCAAAGTCGATATTCTGGGAAAGATCCTTACCGTAGGAGTTTACATTCTGACCCAGTAAAGTCAGATCTTTCACACCGCTTTCGATCAGCTGCCGGCACTCTGATAGAATATCCTCTGCCTTTCGGCTGCGTTCTCTGCCGCGTACATAGGGAACGATGCAGTAAGTGCAGAAATTGTTGCAGCCGTACATAATGGATACCCAAGCCTTCAGCTTGCTGTCCCGCTGCTGGGGAAGACCCTCTGCAATGGAACCGGGCTCATCTTGTGTAAAATAAGTGCGCTTGCCGGCAAACAGGACCCTGTGGAGAATCTCCGGGAATTGCCACAGGTGATGGGTGGAAAACACACCGTCTACATGGGGGTAGCTCTTTTTGATCCGCTCTACCACTTTTTCCTGACCTGCCATGCAGCCGCATAGGAAAATTTTCTGCCTGGGGTGGCGGCGCTTGGTATGGGTCAGTGCGCCTAAGTTGCCAAACACCCGCAGCTCTGCGTGCTCCCGAATGGCGCAGGTGTTCATAACCACCACATCAGCACCTTCGGCGGTGTCTGTAATGGCGTAGCCGCTTTCAATCAAAAGTCCCCGGATGCGCTCAGAATCAGCCTCGTTTTGCTGACAGCCGTAGGTTTCCACATAGGCAAGGGGGGTTAGCGTCTGACTATGCCAGTAATCTTTTATTTGTTCGCAGAAGCCAAGCTGCTGCTGCAGCGCTTCTGGGGAAATGACAGTGGTTTTGGTGCTCATAATTCTCTCCTTAGATGTATACCAACTCAATATAGTATACTACCATTTTTGAAGCTTTTTTGCAAGGGCTGCAAACCGGTTTTTTGCAAAAAACATCCTTGTGCTTGCAATTGCTTGAAAATCGTGGTAAACTAGCAACCGATACTGTTCCTGCAGCAGCAGGAGAAAGAGGCGAATAATATGGAATGTAGATTTTGCGGTGCGAAACTGCAGCCCGGCATGGAGACCTGCCCTGAGTGCGGCTTGGAGGTTCTGCCGGAAGATAAGAAGAAAAAGTCCGGCTGGAGGATCGCACTGGCAGTGATTGCCGGTGTGGTCCTGCTTGCGGTGCTTGCAGGTTTTGTGCTCAACAGTCTGGGCGTTGTGAATGTGAAGGAGCTTTTGACCTTTGAGAAAAAGGAAAATAATGTTTTTTACAAGGACTCCTATACAGCCGATGAAAAGACCGTCAGCAAAAAGGCAAATGTGGTGATTGCCACAGTTGGCGACAAAAAGCTGGATAACGGCACATTCCAGTTCTACTACGCAATGGATGTAATGGATTTTATCAATCAAAACAGCTACTACCTGAGCTATATGGGATTGGATTACACCATGCCTTTGGATGAGCAGTTTGCCAACGAAGAGGAAGGCATCACATGGCAGCAAATGTTTATCGACAGCGCTATTGCAGACTGGTATAATTATACACTGATGAATCTTTTGGCGGAGGAAGAGGGCTTTACCATCAGCGCAGAGATGCAGGCATCTATCGACGGATTTGAAAAGGAATTGCAAGATGTTGCGATCAGCAACGGGTTCGTGGATGCTCAGACGATGATCAATTCTGACTTTGGTGCTGGCTATAATGTAGATAACTATCTGCGCTATCTGGAGGAGCGTTACAGAGCGGTTGATTATGTTTCTCACCTCTATCAGTCACTCAAGCCCACCGCAGAAGAAGTGGAAACCTATTTTGCGGAAAATGAGGACGCCCTTGCAGAGGCCGGTATTACAAAGGATGCAGGCTTCTACGGCAATGTCCGGCACATTCTCATTCAGCCTGAGGGCGGCGAGACGAATGAAGACGGTCAGACCGTATATTCTGAGGAAGCTTGGACAGCCTGCCAGACAGAAGCACAGAGAATTGTTGACGAGTGGCTGGCAGGAGATGCCAATGAGGAAAGCTTTGCGCAGCTGGCAAATCAGTATTCTCAGGACCCTGGCTCCAACACAACCGGCGGTATTTATACCGGCGTGCGGGAAGGCGAGATGGTTGAGGAATTTGATGCTTGGCTGTTCTTCCAGGAACATCAGTACGGCGATTACGGTTTGGTTAAAACTGAGTTTGGCTATCACATTATGTTCTTTGTAAGCGTAGATGAGATCTGGGCGGTGGAAACAGAGAACCAGATGATCAGTGAAAAGATCGAAGAAAAGGTGAAGGCTGCAGAAGAAACCTGGCCCATCGAAAAGGAATATAAAAAGATCGTCCTGAGCGATCTGAAGCTGACCTGATAAAAAGGGCGCGTGCAAAAAGCACGCGCCCTTTTAAATGCAAAATGCAAAGTGCAAAATAAGTGTCAATTTTTAAACGGTAATGTATGGAAAATCTCCTGTGTAATTGCTTTATATTCTCCTAAGTCAGTTGTCTTTCTTAGTCGTTTGCCTAATTTTTCTGAGCCTTCAAACCGGTGGATCAGCAATCCCCAATGTTCTTTCAGCCGGAACATGGCGTTCCTTGAACCGCCAAACGCCACCAGATATTCCTCCAGCAGTTCTTCATAAAAGGCTTCCAGCGCTTTTACATCTGTACCGCCGGGGGTCAACATACCCGGATCTGCCAGCAAACCTCTGCCGATCATCACCGCGTCAATTTGCGGGAATTTTTGAGAAAATTGTGCAACCTCTGACAGTGAACGCAGATCCCCATTATAACACAGGGGAGTTTTGCTGTTTTGGACGGCATAAGTAAAGGCATCCATATCCGGCATACCGCTGTAAAACTGACTGCGTACACGGGGGTGGACGGTCAGTTCTTTCACAGGGTAGCAGTTAAATATATCCAAAAGGGCAGGAAAGTCCACCGGGGATGCAAAACCGATGCGGGTCTTAATAGAAATATCAATAGGTGTTTGGGAGAAAATTTCCTCTAAAAACCGTTTAAGTGCATCTAAATCCCGTAACATTCCTGAGCCTTTCCCTTTTGCGGTAACTGTACCGGAGGGACAGCCTAAATTGAGGTTGACTTCCCCATAACCTAAATCCTTGCACTGTTGTGCCATCCAGAGAAAGTCCTCCGGCACTTTGGTCAGCAACTGCGGAACAACATTAAAGTCCATAGACGCCGCCGGCGGCAGCTCCCGTGCCTCTTTCGGCGTTAAAGCCCGGTGGACGGTGGGGGAGAAGAAGGGGGTGTAATACCGGTCTACACCGGGAAAATATTTATGATGCAGTAAGCGGAAAATGCTGTCCGTCAGACCCTCCATTGGGGCAAAATAATAACGCATTTCATACTCTCCAAATAAAGGGGTGCCTGAGGCACCCCCGTTTCATTAAATCTCCATAATCACCGGCAGGATCATGGGATTGCGCTTTGTGGTTTTGAACAGATAGCCGCTCAAGTCGTTTTTGATCGCGGTTTTAATGGCGGTCCAGTCCCGGATGCGCTTACGGCCGCAGCGGTCAATGGCTTCCAAAGCCACCTGACGCAGCTCTTCCATCAATTCCTCAGACTCTTTTACATAGATAAATCCGCGGGTAATGATGTCCGGACCTGTAATCACTGTGCCGTCATAGGTGGAAATGCTCACACACACAACGATCATACCGTCCTGTGCCAGATGCTTGCGGTCACGCAGAACCACTGCACCCACATCTCCAACACCGGTTCCGTCCACAAAGACCTTGCCGGCGGGAACAGAAGCGCCGATTTTGCAGGTTTTTCCGGTCAGTTCGATCACATTACCGATGTCTGCAACCCGTACATTTTTCTGGGGGATACCCAACTGGGTTGCCAGCTTGCCGTGGATTTGCAAATGGCGCTGCTCACCGTGAACGGGAATGAAGAATTTGGGCTTGCAGAGGGCGTGGACGATCTTCAGCTCCTCCTGACAGGCGTGTCCGGAAACGTGGAGACCCTCGCTCTTTTCATATACCACATCTGCACCTTTTCGGTACAGCTCGTTAATGATCTTAGAAACTGCTTTTTCGTTACCTGGGATCGCAGAGGCGGAAATGATGATCCGGTCACCGGCAACGATGTCCACCTGCTTGTGGGTAGAAAATGCCATCCGGTAAAGGGCGGACATATTTTCACCCTGAGAGCCGGTGGAAACAATTACGATCTTGTTCCGGGGCAGACTTTTTGTAGCCGCCAGATCTACGATCGTACCGGGCTTGACTTTCAGATAGCCAAGCTCCTGTGCCACCTTGAGCATGTTTTCCATACTCCGACCGGTGACGGCAACCTTCCGTCCGTACCGCTCAGCAGTGGCGAGCACAGCAGCGATCCGGTGCATATTGGAAGCAAAGGTAGTAACAATGATTCGCTGATCGCAGTTTTTGAACTGCCGGTCCAGACTTTCTGCTACAATGCTTTCACTGGGCGTATAGCCGCCCCGCTCCACATTGGTGGAGTCACACAGCAGGGTGAGAATACCCTGATTGCCCAGTTCACCAAACCGGGCAAGATCGGTCATACCGTCCTTTGCAGTGGGGTCGATTTTAAAGTCGCCGGTCATAGCCACCGTTCCCACAGGGGTGTGGATGGCAAAGGCAACCGCATCAGCAATGGAGTGATTGACGTGAATGAACTCAACGGTAAAACAACCGGCACGAACCACATCGCCGGGCTTATGGGTGATCAGCTTCACTTTGTCGGCAATGCGATGCTCTTCAAGCTTCAGCTTAATAAGACCGTTGGTCATTGCTGTGCCGTGGATAGGACAGCTCACCTGCTGCATACAGTAGGGGATAGAACCGATGTGATCCTCATGACCGTGGGTAATGAACATACCCCGCAGCTTTTTTGCGTTCTGGACGAGGTAAGAAAAATCGGGAATAACCAGATCAACACCCAGCATATCTTCATCCGGAAAACCAACACCGCAGTCCACGACGATCATATCCCGGCCGTATTCCAGAACCGTAATGTTTTTGCCGATCTCATTGAGTCCACCTAAGGGGATGATTTTTAACTTTTCTGCCAAATGGGAAAACTCCTTTCAAAATTGCATAAATGTGCATAACAAAACAAGCAGCCGTATGAGATCATCACAGCCCTGAATCGCCGGACGGTTCTCAAATTCGCCTGCAAATATTCCGTTTTTTGTTAGCCACCTTCTGTGGATGGCTTTTTATGGCCGAATCTGCCTGTCCGGCACTTTTCATAAACAGTATAACACAAATTCGTCCGATTGTATACATTTATTTTTAAAAAGACTGTTGCACCTTTTCGGAACCTTTGCTATAATAGCAAATAATAGGCTTATTATGGGTTTTTGTACCCAGCGTAAAGGAGGCGCTGCATTTTGAACAAGAAACTTGAACGGCTTTTGCGGCCCGGTGCGGGAATGTTTTTCGCATTTCTCATTGGATTTACCCTTGCCGCAGGACTGATGCAGCAATATCTTCTGGCAGGTATTGAGCTTGGTATCACGGCGATACTTCTGACTGTCTACCTGATCGCTCAGGATCGGCGTCGGAAGCAGCTTAAAAAATTCCTGGCAGAACAGTTGGATGAAACTGACGGCATTGCCGAGGAGAAGACCCCTTTTCCTATGCTTGTAATCAGGCTGGAGGATAATGGGATCGTTTATGCAAACGATGCGTTTGTGCATTTGACCGGTTTTCAGGATACTATGCGGGAACGCAGCTTGTCTGATGTGCTACCGAACTTCTCTGCGGGCTGGCTTTTGGAAGGGAAGAAGGAATGTCCTCAGGATCTTGCGCTGCGCTCCCGCCGCTTCCGCGTCTATGGAACGATGCTTCAGGCACAGACGCAGCAGGAATGCCGCTTAGGTGTTTTGTACCTGACAGACCTTACGGAGCTGTATCAGGTTCGGGATGAATATATCCGCTCCCGCCCTGTTGTCTCCATTATTTTGGTAGATAACTATGAGGAACTAACCAAAAATCTCACAGAAGGCGCAACTTCTGCATTGTTTGCCCGGATCAACGATGTGATCACAGCCTGGACAGAGCCGTATCACGGACTTCTGCGCCGGCTGGAGAGAAACCGTTTTTTGTTCGTATTTGAAAAGCGGGATCTGAAAAAGGCGATCGACGGAAAATTCTCCCTGTTGGAAGATATCCACGAAATCACCAATCCCAGCGGTTTGGCAGCTTCTATTTCTTTCGGCATTGGCGTGGACGGTGAGACCTTTGAAGAAGGCTATGAGTTTGCCTCTTTGTCCATTGAAATGGCACTTAGCCGCGGCGGCGATCAGGCTGTTATTAAGGACCGGCTGAATTTCAACTTCTACGGCGGCAGAACCAAGGAGGCTGAACGGCGCAGCAAGGTCCGTTCCCGTGTGACTGCAAACTCCCTGATGGAGCTCATCGGCGGCAGCAGTCAGGTGTTTGTAATGGGCCATAAGAATGCTGATATGGACGCCCTGGGCGCGGCAGTGGGTATTTGCTGCCTGTGCCGGAAAAAGGGAAAGAAAGCCTATATTGTGCTGGATCTTGAGAATAATGTCACAGGCAAGCTGATCGAAGAGCTGCGCCGGACTGCGGAATATAAGGATGTATTTATCTCCGGCGATGAAGCACTGGTGCTGTGCGATAACCGCAGCACCCTTGTGGTGGTAGATACCAACCGCCCCGATCAGGTGGAAAGCCGTCATCTTCTGGAGGCTGTCCCCCGGGTGTGCGTAGTAGATCATCACCGCCGTGCGGCGGATTATATCACCCCTGTAGTGGTAAATCTCCACGAGCCTTACGCTTCTTCTGCGGCGGAGCTGGTAACAGAGCTGCTGCAGTACGCAGTGGAGAAAAAGGATGTGCTGCCGGTTGAGGCAAAGTGCCTGATGGCGGGCATTTTCCTGGATACCAAGAGCTTCCATGTCCGGACCGGCGAGCGTACCTTTGAGGCAGCAGCTTACCTGCGTCAGATCGGTGCGGACACCGTTGAGGTCAAGAAGCTTTTGCAGAACGATTTTCAGGACACACTGTCTAAATATCAGATCATCAAGGCAGCCCGGCTTTACCGTCAGGAGCTTGCAATCGCAGCCCTGAATTCCGGTACATCCCGGACATTGGCTGCCCAGGCGGCAGATGAGCTTCTGAACATTTCCGGTATTACTGCGTCCTTTGTGCTGTACCCGGATGGGGATCAGGTAATCATATCTGCCCGGTCTATCGGTGATGCCAATGTGCAGATGATCCTCGAACCGTTAGGCGGCGGCGGAAACACCGCAACAGCCGGTGCACAGATCCACGGCAGCACCGTAAAGGAAGTTTTGGATCAGCTTATATCCTCTATTGATCAGTTTTACGAAGCATAATCTTATTTACAATTAAGGAGAATCACTAT
The DNA here is from genome assembly GCA_017521485.1 of Oscillospiraceae bacterium. Taxonomy (GTDB): domain Bacteria; phylum Bacillota; class Clostridia; order Oscillospirales; family Oscillospiraceae; genus Faecousia. Next base: position 11,726 of record JAFXCL010000014.1, on the reverse strand, counting down.
GAAAGTCATATTGCTGCAGGATGTAAAAGGTAAGGGCAAGAAAGGCCAGATGCTGGAAGTGTCTGACGGCTATGCCAGAAACTATATGCTCCCCAGAAAAATCGCCGTGGAGGCAACTGCAGACGCAGTGAATACCATGCGTATGAATGACAAGGCAGCCGCCGAAAAGGCAGCCAAGGAGCGGGCAGAGGCACTGGAGATTTCCAAGCAGCTGCGAGAGATGACCTTGGTAGTTACCGCAAAGGGAGGCGGTGCAGGCCGGCTGTTCGGCTCGGTTACCAATCAGGAAATTGCAGATGCCCTGAAGGCTAAGACCGGTATTGCGCTGGACAAGCGGAAGATCGTGATCAACGATTCTATTAAGAGCATTGGCACTTACACGGTCCAGTGTAAGCTTGGCTATGAGATTAGCGCGCCCCTGACTGTTAAGATCGAAGAGGCTTAACTTAAGAAAGAAAAAGGTACGAAAGAGGGGAGACCCTAAATGGATGAACAATTGATGACCAAACAGCTTCCCCAATCGGTGGAGGCAGAGCAGGCGGTCCTTGGTTCTATTTTGATCGACAGCCGTTGCCTGACGGATGTGATCGGACTGCTGCGCCCGGAGGATTTCTATTTGCAGCAAAACCGGGAAATCTATGAAACCATCTACACGATGTTCAATTTCTCCCAGACTATTGACCCGGTAACGGTGCTGGACAAAATGCGGGAGCTTGGTGTATACCACGATAATTCCCGTGACTATATTCTTCAGCTTATGGAGATCACACCTACTGCTGCCAATGCAGTCCGGTATGCAAATATTGTCCGGGAAAAGGCAATGCTCCGGGGTCTTGCAGATGCGTCTACAGATATTTCTGAAATGGTCTATACCCAAGTGGGTACGCCTTCGGAGATCCTTGAAAGTGCAGAAAAGAAGATCTATGCCCTGCGCAAAGGCGAGCGGGGAGACTCTCTGGAACACATTGGTGTCACATTGCACAAGGTTTTTGACCGTCTTACAGAACTGAGCCAGTCGGATTCTGCGATCCCCGGTATGTCTACCGGTATGCGGGATCTGGATAAGAAGATCAACGGACTGAACGATTCCGATCTTCTGCTTGTGGCGGCAAGACCGGCTATGGGTAAGTCTGCCTTTGCACTGAATGTGGCGCTGAATGTGGCGAAGAAATACAACAAAACAGTGGCAATTTTCAATCTGGAAATGTCCAGAGAGCAGCTTGCTATGCGTTTGCTGGCGATCGAAAGCTTTGTGGACGGTCAGAAAATGGCTACCGGCAAACTGACGGAAGAGGAATGGAGCAAGCTGTGTATGGCTTCTGCATCCCTAAGTCAGACGGATATCCGGATCGACGACAATCCCTCCATTACTGTGGCGGAAATGAATGCCAAGTGCCGCAGATTGGAAAATCTGGGACTGGTTGTGGTGGACTACCTGCAGCTGATGAGCGGCTCCGGCTACGGCAAAGGCTCTGACAACCGTGTGACGATGGTGGGCGAAATTTCCCGTGCCATGAAGATTATGGCAAAGGAGCTTAATGTACCGGTCATTTGTATCAGCCAGCTTTCCCGTGGACCGGAAAGCCGTACAGACAAGCGGCCGATGCTCTCTGACCTTCGTGAATCCGGTGCAATCGAGCAGGATGCGGATGAAGTTATTTTCCTGTACCGGGATGAGTACTACAATGAGAATTCCGAGGATAAGGGCATTGCAGAATGCATCGTTTCCAAAAACCGCCACGGTGAGGTAGGTACGGTGAAGCTGCAGTGGATTCCTCAGTACCAGACCTTTGCGGATCGGGAGTGGAAGCATGCTCAATAAGCTGCTGTCGTTCGTTCGTCGCTATGATATGATCGCCCCCGGTGACCGTGTGGTGTGCGCAGTGTCCGGCGGAGCGGATTCCATTGCACTGCTGTGGGCAATGTATTGTCTAAAAGACAAATTGCAGATTGATCTTGCGGCAGCCCATTTTAACCACGGCTTACGGGGTTCGGAATCAGACCGGGACGAGCAGTTTGTCCGGGATTTTTGCAGGCAGTATGAGATCCCGTTTTTTAGTCAAAAATCCAATGTTGTTGCCGGCGCAAAGGGTCTGGAGGCGGCAGCCCGGGAGGCAAGATACGGATATCTTAGAACCCTTCCCGGCAAAATCGCAACTGCCCACACTGCCAACGATAATGCAGAAACTGTGCTGATGCATCTGGTCCGTGGGACCGGCCTGAAGGGTCTGGGCGCAATCGCACCTGTAAAGGGTCAAATCATTCGTCCCATGCTTTCCGTGACCAGGGCAGAAGTGCTGGCGTTTTTAGAAGAGTATCATATCGGCTATGTGAACGACAGCTCCAATGAGACAGATCAGTTTCTGCGTAACCGCTTGCGACATCGGGTGATGCCCCTTCTGGAGCAGGAAAATCCCCGCCTGGCAGAGGACCTTTCCGCAATGGCGCTGTCCTTGCGGGAGGATGAGCGGGAACTGGATCTGCAGACACAGCCGGTTTCCGATGTGGAGCAGCTTCGAAAAATGAGCAGTTCCCGGCGCAGACGCTGCCTGATGGCATTCTTGCATCGCTGTAATGTTCCGGAACCTGAGCGGGAGCATATTGCCCTTTTAGAAAGCCTTGTGTTTTCCCAAAATCCCTCTGCAAGAGCAGATCTTCCCGGCGGTGTTACAGTTGCCCGTAATTACGGAAAATTGGAAGTCTTACCGGATAACAGCACCATTGGTCAGACGGAGCTACTTTGCCCTGGCGTTACAGAAGTCCCGCAACTGGGTATCCGTGTGATTTGTCAGGAAGCTGACGATTTTAACCAGGATAAGGACTGCTTTACCGTTCAAACGCAAGGGCAGCTTGTTTTGCGCTCTAGACAGCAAGGGGATGCAATACGCCTTTCCGGTGGCAGAAAGTCCCTGAAAAAACTGTTTATCGACCGAAAAGTACCTGCTTCTCTGCGGAATCAGATTCCGGTGATCGCAGATGAAAAGGGAATCCTTGGGGTGTACGGATTTGGACCGAATTTGGACAGAACGGCAAAGGAAAAACCTGCCATTCAAATTCGCTTTGAAACATTCATATAGAAAAAGAGGAGATCGTATGACACAGGATATTAAAGAAATACTGCTGACGCAGGAGCAGATTCGCGCGAAGGTCAAAGAACTTGCAAAAACAATTTGTGAGGAATATGCTGGGAAAGACCCAATCTTCGTTGGCGTGCTCAAGGGTGTAGTCATATTCTTTGCGGATATGGTGCGGGAAATTGACATTCCCTGTCAGATCGACTTTATGTGGATATCCTCCTATGGCAGCGGTTCTGACTCCTCCGGAAAAATGGATGTGAAGCGGGATGTGTCTGCGGACCTGAAGGGTCGTCATGTGGTGATTTTGGAGGATATTTTCGATACTGGTAATTCTTTGGAGTTTACCTATAAGCACCTTTTAAGTAAAGAGCCTGCCTCTTTGAAGATCTGCACATTGCTGGATAAACCGGAACGGCGCAATCCTGCAGTTACTGTGCAGCCGGATTATGTGGGCTTTGTGATCCCCAATGAATTTGTGGTTGGCTACGGCCTGGATTATGATGAGCATTACCGGAATTTGCCCTATGTGGGTGTGTTGAAACCGGAAGTATACAGCAAATAAGGAGAAACCATTTTGAAAAATCGTAAGCTAATCGGCATTATAATATATGCTGTGGTGTTGATACTGATGTTTGCATGGATGCTGGGATTATTTGGCATCGGCACCGATGATCTGACCTATTCCCAGATCATATCCCTGTTTCAGCAGGAACAGGTCAGCAGCTTTGTAGTGAAGGGTAACCAGATCCAGTTAAAGCTGCACAGTGAATATGATGGTAAAACGATCCTCAATGGGGTGCTCTCCGATCCGGACGGTTTCCGGCAGGAAATGTGGGATGTTCTCCAGAGCCAGCAGCAGTCCGGTGTTTTGGAAAGCTACGATTTCCTGGAAGGGAAGAAGACCGGTCCTTATGACTATATTCTGCCTATTGTAATTGCCGGTCTTGTGCTGCTGATTGCCTGGGTTATCCTGGCAGGCAGAGCCGGAAACTCCAATCCCATGGCAAATTTTGGAAAGGCAAGAACTCACCGGGGACAAGCCTCCGGTAAAAAGATCACCTTCTCGGATGTAGCCGGCGTGGATGAGGAAAAGGCAGAGCTGCAGGAGGTGGTCGACTTTCTCCGCAATCCGGAAAAGTTTACTGCCATTGGCGCAAAGATTCCCCATGGCATTTTGCTCTCTGGCCCTCCCGGTACCGGTAAGACACTGCTTGCCAAGGCGGTAGCCGGTGAGGCGGATGTGCAGTTTTTGTCTATTTCCGGTTCGGATTTTATGGAAATGTATGTAGGTGTGGGTGCAAGCCGTGTCCGGGATCTGTTTGAACAGGCAAAGAAAATTGCACCTTCTATTATTTTTATCGATGAAATTGATGCAGTCGGCCGTAAGCGTGGCTCCGGTATGGGCGGCGGTCACGATGAACGTGAGCAGACGCTCAACCAGCTGCTGGTGGAAATGGATGGGTTTGACCGCACTGAGGGCGTAATCGTCCTTGCAGCCACCAACCGCCCGGACATTCTGGATCCGGCATTGCTCCGCCCCGGCCGTTTTGACCGGCAGATCCACGTTGGCGCACCGGATGCTAAGGGTCGTGAGGAGATCCTCAAGGTCCATGCAAAGGATAAAAAGCTGGATGGCACGGTGGATTTGCGGACCATTGCACTGGCAACTGCCGGTTTTACCGGTGCTGATCTGAGCAACCTCCTCAATGAGGCCGCTATTATGGCAGCTAGGGAAAACCGCCCGGTACTGAATATGCAGGATCTTAACGATGCAATGATGAAGATCGTTGCAGGACCGGAAAAACGCAGCCGTGTACGGCTGAAGAAGGATCTGCGCCTGACCGCGATCCACGAAGCCGGTCACGCAGTGGCAATGCATAACCTGCCGGATCACGATCCGGTTCATCAGATTTCCATTATTCCCAGAGGAAATGCACTGGGACTGACCTGGACCCGCCCGATGGAGGACAGCACCCATCTGACTCGTAACGAGATGTACCACCAGATTGTTGGTCTGCTGGGTGGCAGGGTGGCAGAAGCGATCTTCCTGCAGGATATTTCCACCGGTGCTTCCAACGATATTGACCGGGCATCCAAGCTGGCACGGGATATGATTGGACGCTACGGTATGTGTGAGAAGTTAGGCACTGTGTCCTACACCGGCGGCGAGGAGCTGTTCATTGGCCGTGACTATCAAAGCACAAAGAGCTACTCGGAAAAAGTAGCCGGTACGATGGACGATGAAGTGAAGGCTTTGATTGACAAAGCCTATGCCCACTGCGAGGAAATTCTGCGCAAGGACGCAGATAAGATGAAGAAAGTGGTTGAATTCCTGCTGGAGCATGAGGTTATGACCGGTGCCCAGTTTGCCCAGTGTATGGCTGGCGAGGAAATTCAGGCAGCTTCTGACACAGCACTGTTTGATGCGTACCGAAATGAACAATAATTGCAAGCGGCATCTTTTAAGATGCCGCTTGTTCATTATGCACAAAATCACACCGCAAATTTCGTCACCGATACAGGATATTTACAATAAATTAACGTGCTTATCCCCGGAAAATATGCTATAATGTTAACGGCGGCGGAAAGCCGCCTATGTGATGAAAGGAGAGGCTATGAATAACATTTTATTCTTTCTGACACCAAAAGCAATGTGTGCTTTTGTTTATGATGATTTTTCCATCCGTCAGGCATTGGAGAAAATGGAATCCGCGGGCTATGCGTCATTGCCGATACTTACGAAGCACGGTGAATACCGGGGTACATTAACAGAGGGCGACCTGCTGTGGGCACTTAAAAATATATGTTATATGGATATGCGTCAAGCGGAGGCAAGACGCATTATGGAGATTGACCGCAGAAAGGACAATGTTCCGGTCCGAGTAACCACCACAATGCAGGATCTTGTCCAGCGAGCCAGTTCTCAGAACTTTGTTCCGGTTGTGGACGATAAGGATACCTTTATCGGCATTGTCACCCGGGGCGCTATCATTAAGTATTGCTCCCAGCATCTTTTTCCGGAAGATTAACAGACCGCCGCCTATGAGCTTTTGCCCATAGGCGGCGTTTTTCTGCGTTTATGGGTTGAAAATACGGCAAAAATTTGATATAATAAGCAAAACTATATCCTGGAGGAAATATATGAATGACGAGAAGCTGAAGCGTCAGCTTGGGGAAAATATAGCGGCCTATCGCAAGCGTTTTGCTTTGACTCAGGTAGGTCTTGCGGAGAAACTGAATTATTCGGATAAAGCCGTATCCAAGTGGGAGCGGGGAGAGTCTATGCCGGATGTGCTGACACTTACGCAGCTTGCTGAGCTTTATGAAGTGACCGTAGACGATCTCCTTGCAGATCCCAATGCCTTGCCGGAAACCACTTCTAAAGTGGAAAAAGCAATGGAAAAGGCAGTGGAAAAGACCCTTAAGCGCAAGGCGGACAAGGGAATGATTCTCGGCTTGTCCTCACTTCTGGTGTGGTTTGTGGCGCTGCTTTTGTTTGTGGTGCTGTCTTCTGTTGGCTTGTCTAACAGCTGGCTTGCGTTCATTTATGCGATCCCTGCGGATGCGATCGTTATGCTCAGTCTGCGGTCTGCGTGGCGGGATTTCCGCTGGAATAAGACATTGGTGTCTGCAATCGTTTGGGGCGGACTTCTGAGCATCTATGTGAGCCTACTGGTATTCCTGCAGGTGAATATCTGGAAGATTTTCCTGTTGGGAATCCCCGGTCAGATTGCTATTTTTATGTGGTTTCGTTTGTTCCGCACCCCCGGCAAGGAGAAGGGAAATGGATAAAAGGGAGTTGCGCCGTAAGATTAAAGAACAAAAGCGTCAGATGACTGCAGATCAGATCGAAAGCGCCAGCGCAAAGCTGGGGATACTTCTGACGGACACTCCCCAATACCGTCAGGCAAAGACGATTTACGGCTATCTTCCTTACAATCAGGAGGTCCGCACCATACCAATGCTGGAGCGAGCATTACAGGATGGAAAGCGGGTAGCTGTTCCTAAGATATATGGGGAGGAAATGAAGTTCATTTATTTGGACGACCTTTCTCAGGTAGAAAAGAATTCCTACGGAATTCCTGAGCCTGTGCTGGATGAACCTGTTGCAGACGATCCCACAGCACTGGTGCTGATGCCCGGTCTAGCCTTTACCAAAGCCGGTGACAGAATGGGTTATGGCGGCGGATTTTATGACAAGTTTCTATCTTGCGAGCCGGATCATCCCACTGTGGCGCTGTGCTATGATTTTCAGATAGTAGATCAGATTCCCACAGAGGATTATGACATCCCGGTGGATGTTGTCCTATCAGCCAAAGGAGAAATTTAAATGGAATATGTTGCAGTTGTAATTGTAGCAGCTCTTGTGTTTTTAATCTGTTTTTTGGTGGACAGGGGCTTTACAAAACTGTTTCGCAGTCAGCAGGAGCACAAAAGCGGTCTGGCTGTAAGACTGAATCGAAGATACGGTTCACTGGGACTGATTATTGCAGTTTTAGGCGTTGCTGCTTTATTTGCAGGAGGCTGGCTGCTGACAGCTGGTGGCTGCTTGCTGATTTTGGTAGGATCGGGCCTTGTGGTCTACTATATGACCTTCGGTGTGTTTTACGATACAGATACCTTTGTCCTGACCACATTCGGAAAGAAAAGCGCTACATACCGATACAGCGATATCAAAGCCCAGCAGCTTTATATGAACTATGGCAATACAGTCATAGAGCTGTATATGACCGACGGACGGACTGTCCAGCTTCAGTCGGGAATGACCGGCGTCTATGATTTTCTGGACCATGCGTTTCCTGCCTGGCTGCGTCAGACTGGCAGAAAACGGGAGGAATGCTTATTTTATGACCCTCAGAACAGCTGCTGGTTTCCCCCTGTGGAGGACTGACGATGCACATACCTAAGGGAACGACTGCTCAGCTGGAGCTACTTACCTTCCGGCAGGCGCTGGAAGCTGCCAACACCCCCAGTCCTGACTATGATATTGAGAAGTGGCTCTATGCCCCGAATTTCTATTCTGAATATCGGTACATTCTCGGTACACGGGGGAAAAACCCCCTGATCTGCATTGGTATCAATCCCTCCACAGCAAAACCGGACGACTTGGATAATACCTTAAAATCTGTGGAACGGATTGCACTGGGCAACGGCTTTGACAGCTTTATTATGTTCAATGTCTATGCCCAGCGGGCAACGGACCCGGATGCGATGGAGTGGGAGTGTAACCATCTTCTCCACAAGGAAAATTTAGAGGCTTTCCGGTATGTGCTGTCTATTTCCTCAGCCCCGGCAGTGTGGGCAGCTTGGGGTACGATTATTGAAAAACGCCCCTACCTTCCGGATTGTGTCCGGGATATGGTGGCTGCGGGAGAAGAATTTGGCGCAAGCTGGTACTGTGCCGGAAAAGTCAGCAAAAAAGGACATCCGCACCATCCTTTGTATTTGCGCAAGGATGAAAAAATAAAACCATTTGATGTAGCGGCATATTTGAAAGGACTTTAACCTATGATATGCAATGAGTGTGAAACCTGCTGGAACTACGATTACGACGAAGAGTATGATGAATATTATTGCCTGATGGACCTTGACGAGGATGAGACATACCGCTTGCTGTCCTCCAATAAACCCCACTGCCCCTATTACCGACAAGGTGATGAACACTATCTTGCAAGGAGACAGTAATATGAAAAAACTGCTTATATTTCTTCTGGTGTGTCTGATGCTGGCATCTTGTGCCGGCCAGCAAGAGGCAACAGATGTCACAACGGAATTGACTGTTCCTCCCATCGTCGGCTTGTACGATGCTGAAAATCCCATAGAAAAAGCTACCAACGGTGCAGTACGGGCGTATCCTCTTGAAAATAATGACGGTGCAGCCTTTTTGTCTATGGGCGATAAGCTGGTTGTTGTAAGCCCAAATAAGCTGACAGTTTTACAAGGCGACCAGTGCGAAGTTGTGGCACAACTGGATGTAAAAGTGGAATATATGTGCGTCAGCGCGGCTGAGACCGGCCTTGCTTACTATGATGAATCAGCAAGAGAAATCGTCTTATTGAATCCACTTCTGCAAAAAAGCAAAAATTATCCGTTGCCGGAAAAACTGCAAGGCAAGCCTATGATCAATCTGCCTACACAGCAAGCCTTCTATTGCGACGGACAGGAGCTGCGGTCGCTAAACCTGCAGACCGGTATTTCCCGGCTGATCCGTACATTTACAGAGAAAAGTGTGGAACTGCTCGACCTGTATTTTGAGGGCGAGATGCTTAGATGTCTTGTTACGGCAGAGGATAGAAGACACACAGTATATCTTTCTACCCAAACCGGGCAGACCCTTAGTGAGGATGGCAACCTGTTTTTGCAGACCTATGGTGAGAGCTATTTTGCTGTGCGCCAGGATGGACCGGTAGTCCAAAGGATTTTCGGCACACGAAACGGGGAAGCAAAAAGCTTGAATTTGGACGATGCTTTAGTGGACCCAATTGCGGCATTGCCATTGGGCGGCGTCGTAAAAATGCTGCAGGATGAAACCGGGTTGGATTTGCATTTTTACGATCTGACATCCGGTCACAAAAAAGCTTCTGTGCGTCTGGAAGGAATTACAGAAACCGGTGGGTTGTATGCCGATAGCCGTTATTTCTGGCTCGTGGTGGTGGAAGATGGAAAACAGGTTCTCTACCGCTGGGATCCCAGCCTTTCTGCCGTTGCAGATGAAATGGTATATACAGGACCTCTTTATACCTACCAAAATCCGGATACAGAGGGACTGGCAGCCCTTAAAAAGCGTGTTGAGGAAATGAACCAGACCTACGGTGTGCGTATAGCAATTTGGGAAGATGCTATGAAGACAACCGGAAACTACACCTTCAAGCCGGAGCATCAGGTTTCTGCTATCAGCGAAAGGCTGGATCAATTGGAAACAGTCCTTTCTAAATTCCCTAAGAAATTTCTGCGATCAACCGTGGAAGCTGGCTGGATCCGGATCTGCCTTGTGCGCAGCATTGAAAGCGGCGAGCCCTATGTTCAGTACTGGTCCGGCGGTGATTGCTACGGTGCGATTTCGATGGATGCAGAAATCACCACTGCATTTTTGCAGTGCGCAGCCTATGGTATCGACAGTCATGTAATGGGTAACAGCCGTGATTTTGATACATGGAATCAGCTAAACCCATACGGATTTAGCTACGGACAAGAAGTGAATGAAAAATATCTGGAGGGCGATAGCCGGGCGTTCGTAGATGCAATGGCTATGAGCAACCCTCATGAGGACCGCAGCCGGATCATTGCCTACGCAATGATGGAGGGGAATGCAGAGATGTTCGCATCCAGTACGATGCAGGCAAAGTTGCTCAGAGTCTGTGAGGGCATCCGGGAGGCCTATGGCCTTGAAAAGAGCACCGAAACCTACCTCTGGGAGCAATACCTGAATACATCCCTTGCCTACACAAAATAATTGATATAAGAAGAAGCACCTTTCGTAATAGAAAGGTGCTTCTTTTATGAGTGTTTATAAATTACTTCAGTGCCTCTTCCACGGCAACAGCAACGCTAACGGTCATACCGACCATGGGGTTGTTGCCTGCGCCCAGGAAGCCCATCATCTCCACGTGAGCGGGGACGGAGGAAGAGCCGGCAAACTGTGCATCACCGTGCATACGGCCCATAGTATCGGTCATGCCGTAGGAAGCAGGACCTGCAGCCATATTATCGGGGTGCAGCGTACGGCCAGTGCCGCCGCCGGAAGCCACGGAGAAGTACTTACGACCGGTCTCCATACACTCCTTCTTGTAAGTGCCGGCAACAGGATGCTGGAAGCGGGTGGGGTTGGTGGAGTTACCGGTGATGGAAACGTCAACACCCTCATAGCGCATAACTGCAACGCCCTCACGGACATCGTCACAGCCGTAGCAGTTAACAGCAGCGCGCTCGCCCTCAGAGTAGGGGATGCGCTCGACGATCTTTAATTCGCCGGTGTAGTAGTCGAACTGGGTCTTTACATAGGTAAAGCCGTTGATACGGGAAATGATCTGTGCAGCATCCTTGCCCAGTCCGTTCAGGATGACACGCAGGGGCTCTTTACGGGCCTTATTAGCAGAACGGGCAATGCCAATAGCGCCTTCAGCAGCAGCGAAGGACTCGTGACCAGCCAGGAAGGCAAAGCACTTAGTCTCATCCCGCAGCAGCATAGCGCCCAGGTTGCCGTGGCCAATACCAACCTTCCGGTCTTCAGCAACAGAACCGGGGATGCAGAATGCCTGCAGACCGATGCCGATTGCCTCAGCAGCCTCTGCTGCGTTCTTAACACCCTTCTTCATTGCGATAGCAGCGCCAACGCAGTATGCCCATGCAGCATCCTCAAATGCGATGGGCTGGATGCCCTTAACGATCTCATAGGGATCAAAGCCGGCAGCCTGGCACAGCTCGCGGCACTCTTCAACGGAGGTCAGACCGTACTGAGCCAGGACACCGTTGATCTTGTCAATCTTTCTTTCGTAACCTTCAAACAGAGCCATTGTACAGTCCTCCTATTATTCGTGGCGGGGGTCGATGTACTTAGCGGCATCTGCGAAGCGGCCGTAGGAACCCTTAGCCTTCTTCAGAGCCTCGTTGGCATCGTCGCCCTTCTTGATGAAGTCCATCATCTTGCCC
>JAFXCL010000013.1 GCA_017521485.1 Oscillospiraceae bacterium | reverse complement strand
CTATAGCGAGCCGATTTTAGGAAAAGGCTCTATGGGTCAAAAACCGCGATTTTGGCAAAGAAAAAATCCCGAAAACCAGTGGTTTTCAGGATTCTTTGGTGGAGATAAGCGGGATCGAACCGCTGACCTCTTGAATGCCATTCAAGCGCTCTCCCAGCTGAGCTATACCCCCATATTGCGTCCGCTTTTGCAGACAGCTATTGCATTATAGCAGGCAGGCGGCTGTTTGTCAAGGGGAATTGCTAAAAATTACATGGTCCTTTTGCCTTGTAAAAACTGCATAGGTATGATAAAATGCGAAAAAAGAGGTGATTATATGGAGCGAGATTTATATGCAGCGGAGCTGTTCTTGAAGGGACATAACTGCGCCCAAGCGGTAGCCGTGGCTTTTTGCGATGTGACCGGACTGGATGAAGCTTTCACAGCAAAAATGGCATCCTCCTTTGGGGGCGGTATGGGCCGGATGCGGGAGGTTTGCGGTGCGGTCAGCGGCATGCTGCTGGTGGCAGGTCTGCTGTACGGCTATGACAGCTTTGATGACGACTGCGCAAAAAAAGACCACTATGCCCTTGTTCAGCATTTGGCGGGGAAATTTCGGGAGCAGGCGGGAAGCATTGTTTGCCGGGAGATTCTGAAAAATCCACCCTCTGACCCCAATCCTACTCCCAGGACCGCAGAATATTATGCACAGCGGCCCTGTGCGCGGATGGTAATGCTGGCGACACAGATTCTGGAAGAATATATTCAGGAACATCCTGTTGACATCCCATAAAGACCGCATCTATTCTTGACAATTACCGGAAAAACTGATATAATCCAAACGAAAAGGGAGTAGTCAACGCCCAGCGCGGGGCTAGGTCAACATACTGGGATTATACCCTGGCCTAACCTTAGATGACGAGACGGATCGTGTGGACACGCCCTTTTAGCAAACTTTCGTGTTCACAGGTTACACGGAGGTTTTTTTATGGGCTTTTTAGAGTTATTTCTGCTGGCGGTAGGTCTGAGTATGGATGCTTTTGCGGTATCTGTATGTAAGGGACTGTCAATGAAAAAGGCGGGTTTGCGTGAGGGCGCGATCTGCGGAATCTGGTTTGGCGGCTTTCAGGCAATGATGCCGCTGATCGGCTTTTTCCTGGGTACGCTTTTTGCTGACGCTATCAAGGCGTTTGACCATTGGATCGCTTTTGGTCTGCTGGTAATTATCGGCATCAATATGCTCAAAGAGGCATTTGGTGAAGAGGAAGAAAGCTGCGATGCAGATCTTAGCTTCAAAGGAATGCTTATTATGGCGATCGCTACCAGTATTGACGCATTGGCAGTGGGAATTTCTCTGGCAATGGCCGGCAATGTGAATATTTTCGCAGCAGTCCTCCTGATAGGAGTGACCACATTCCTGCTGTCCGGAATCGGTGTAAAGATTGGTAATGTATTTGGTTCTCGCTACGAAAAAGGTGCACAGATTGCTGGCGGCGGTATTTTGATTCTGCTGGGCGTAAAGATCCTGCTGGAGCATCTTGGGGTGCTTGCATGATCCGCACACGGAAGAGAATGGCATTTTGCCTTACATTGCTGATACTTAATTTGCTGTTCATCTGGGGCAATTCCCTGATGCCCGGCGAAGTGTCTAAAGCTATCAGTGCATGGGTTAAGGACCTAATTTTTCATATAGTTCCGGGAGAGGGAGATCCTCAGGCGGGACACGGCTTACTGCGAAAAATCGCACATTTTATGGAATTTGGCTGTTTGGGGACTTTGCTTTGCTGGCTGGTTTTCATGCTGGGGAAAAAACCTTGGCACAGCTTAATTTATAGCATCCTTGCTGCTTGTGCAGACGAGGGCATACAGTGCTTTGTGCCGGAACGGGGCCCGGGTATCCGGGATGTTTTCATCGACACTGCCGGTGCGGCACTGGGTATGCTGATTCTGCTGGCGGGACACGCTATTTACAAGAAAAGAAAACAAAAATGTTTGAAGGAGAACACAAAATGAAGAAACTGATTTCTTTGCTGCTGGTTCTGGTAATGGTAGCAGCAATGGCTGCAGGCTGCGGCCAGAAAGACGGAAACACTGACACAACCGCAACAACTGCTGCCACTACTGAGGCAACAACAGCACCCACTGAGACCACAGAGACTACTGAAAGCTTTGAGGACATTACTGTTGCAACACAGCCCGCAGCAGAGCCTGGCACTGCACTGGCGGTTCTGCAGGATGTTTGGGCTTTGTTTGGCGAAAACGAGAAGTTCTTTGCCTATGGCGGTGATGGCGCGAATATGGTAGACGGCGCTCCCGGTGCATACACCGATATGGAAGCACTGACAGTTCAGCTGCTGGTTCCTGCATCCCAGCAGGCAAATGTCACTGAGATCGCATCTTTGTTCCACGGCATGATGGTCAACAACTTCACCTGCGGTGCTTTCAAGCTGGCAGAGGGCGTTGACGCTGCAGCTTTTGCAGACACGCTGTACAATGCTGCAAAGAACAACCAGTGGATGTGCGGTATGCCTGAAAAGGTTATGGTTGCAGTGGTAGATGACATCGTGGTTCTGGTATTTGGCCTGAGCGATGTTCTCGACACCTTCGAGGCAAACCTTGCAGAAGCATATCCCAATGCTGAGGTTAAGTACTCCGAGGCAATCGCTTAATTGCAAAATGAAAAGCAGTGGAAGTTTCTTTCACTGCTTTTTTATTTGCAATGGTTTTTGTGGTATGATACAATTACAGTGATTTTTTGGCAAGGAGAAAACAGTATGCTTTTTTCCAGCATTCCTTTTTTGTATTATTTTCTGCCGGCAGTGATCGCAGTGTATTTTCTGATGCCCCGGGCACTAAAAAACACAGTACTGCTTTTGTTCTCTCTGGCGTTTTATGCCTGGGGCGAGCCCCGGTATGTGCTACTGATGGCTTCCACAATTTTACTTTTCTATGGCTGCGGACTGGCGATCGGAAAGGCAAAGAAGCCGACATGGAAAAAAATGTTTCTAGCTGTTTCTGTTGTCATCAGTTTGGGCTTTTTAGCAGTTTTTAAGTACGCGGATTTCTTTGTGGACAGTTTTAATAAAGCAACCGGACTAAGTGTCCCGCTTTTGCGGCTTGCGTTGCCGATCGGCATCAGCTTTTATACATTCCAATGCCTCAGCTACACCATCGATGTGTACCGGGGAAATGCCCAGGTACAGAAAAATCCCATCAGTTTCGGTGCTTATGTGGCGCTGTTTCCCCAGCTGATCGCCGGGCCTATTGTCCGGTATGTGGATGTGGAGAGGGAACTGGACAGTCGAACCCATAGCTGGGAAGAAACCACGCTGGGAATCCGACGGTTTTTGATTGGCCTCTCCAAAAAGATCCTGCTGGCAGATAATTTTGCCCTGCTGATCAAGCTGTTCCGGGAGTCCGGGGAGCCGTCGGTGCTGTTTTACTGGATGTACGCCATTGCTTTTACCTTGAATATTTATTTTGATTTTTCCGGTTATTCGGATATGGCGATCGGTCTGGGGCGGATTTTTGGCTTCCATTTTGTTGAGAATTTCAATTACCCCTACCTGTCTAAAAGCGTTACAGAGTTTTGGCGGCGGTGGCACATCAGTCTGGGAAGCTGGTTCCGTGACTATGTGTATATCCCCATGGGCGGCAACCGGGTGGGCAAGCTCCGTTGGGTCTTTAATATCCTGACGGTATGGATGCTTACCGGCCTGTGGCACGGTGCGGCATGGAATTTTGTACTTTGGGGACTGATGTTTGCAGTGCTTCTTCTGCTGGAAAAGTGGATACCTGCCCTGCAAAAGCTCCCCACAGTCCTGCGTCGTTGCTATGTGCTTCTGGCAGTGGTTATCAGCTTTGTTCTCTTCAATGCCGATACACTTTCTCAGGCCGGCAGTGACCTTGCCGGGATGTTCGGATTTGGCAGCTTGCCTGCCATCACAGCAGAAACCCTTTATTACCTGCGCAGCTATGCTGTGCTGTTTATTCTTGGCTTCGTGGGGGCGACCCCGCTGGTGCGGGATACGGCAAACCGGATCGGGCATACAAAAGTGGGCAAGATATTAGAGCCGGTGGTGCTGATTTTGCTGCTGCTTATCTGCAGTGCTTATTTGGTGGATGGGTCTTTCAGCCCCTTCCTGTATTTCCGGTTTTAAGGGGGTGGCGATATGAAGAAAATAAGGAATTTCGGTTTTCTATCGCTGATCCTCCTGTGGCTTGCTTTAGTAGGTTTTTTATGGTTTGGTCCGAAACAGCAAGATTCCCTTGCAGAACGCAGACCCCTTACCCAGCTGCCGGAGATTTCCGGAGAAACGCTGCTGGACGGCGGCTTTATGACAAAATTTGAAAAATACACGCTGGATCAGTTCCCCATGCGGGATCGTTTCCGCCAACTCAAATCCCTGACCCACTACTATGTGTTCGGGCAGCGGGATAACAACAAGATTTATATAGCGGACGGTCATGCAGCACAGATAGAGTATCCTTTGGATGAAGACTCTGTTAACCGCGCTATCAAACAGTTTCAGCGAGTCTATGACCGCTACCTGAAAGACAGCGGTAGTCAGATCTATGCTACTGTTGTTCCGGATAAAGGATATTATCTGGCGGAAGAGAATGGCTACCTTGCCCTTGACTATGGGAAAATGTTTGCGCAGGTGCAGGCGGGAATGCCTTGGGCAGAGTATGTGGATATTACAGACTGTCTGGGAATAGGGAATTACTACTTTACCGATACCCACTGGCGGCAGGAAGCGCTTCTGCCGGTGGCGAAAAAGCTAAGTCAGGCTATGGGTGTGACTTATCCCAGACCGGACGATTTTACCATAACGCAATTGGAGCGCCCCTTCTATGGCGTGTATTACGGTCAGGCGGCGCTGCCAATGAAAGCGGAGCCGATGTATATTTTAGAAAATGATTTGCTGGATAGCTGTACTGTGTATAACTATACGGAAAACAAATATGCACCGGTGTACAATATGGAAAAGCTTTACGGCAAGGACCAGTACGAGGTGTTCCTTTCCGGATCTCAGTCTTTGTTGCAGATCGAAAATCCCAGCGGAAATCCGGACAAAAAGCTGATCGTGTTCCGGGATTCCTTCGGCAGCAGTCTTGCACCACTTCTGGTGCAGGATTATGCCCGGGTGACGCTGGTAGATATTCGGTATATTTCTGTGGAAGTGCTGGGTCAGTTTGTGGACTTCCAGAATGCGGATGTGCTGTTTATGTATAGCAGCCTGGTTTTGAATAATAACCTCATATAAACATTTAGGGCGTGGTGCAAAAGCACCACGCCCTAAATGTTTATATGAGGGATCGTAGGGCGGGGGCTTGCTCCCGCCGTTGTAATTATAATTGTTTGCCGCCGAGGTAGACTTGCTTTTGACTGTAATCTGCATTGCAGATGATGAAGTCTGCCAGTTTACCGGTCTCAATAGAGCCGATCTTATCCTGTGCGCCGATGGCACAGGCAGGATTGCAGGTGACCGCGCGGATGGCATCTTCCTCCGGGATCCGGAAGGAAATTGCCTTGCGCATACAGTCGAAAAGATTGGTAGCAGAACCGGCAATGGTTCCGTCGGCAAGTCTTGCCAGATTATCCTTCAGGAATACCGGCTGACCGCCCAGCTCGTATTCGCCCTCAGGCAGGCCCAGGCAGCGCAGGGCGTCCGATACCAGGATCATACGGTCTGCACCAAACATTGAAAATGCAAGCCGCACAGAGGCGGGGTGGACGTGCTGACCGTCACAGATGATTTCTGCCCGCACATTGGGATTTTCCACAGCTGCGGGGATCACACCGGGATTGCGGTGGTGGATGCCGGGCATTGCATTATACAGGTGGGTCAGGTGCGTAGCACCGGCGGAGAAAGCGGCAGCGGCGTGCTCGTAATCGGAGTCGGTGTGGGCAACGGAAACGGTACACAGCTTACTTGCTTTTTCCACAAATTCCTTTGCACCGGGCAGCTCCGGAGCAAAGTCTGCAATGGCGATCAGACCGCCGCAGTCGTTATAAAGCTTTTCGAAAGCCTCATAGTCCGGATTTTGGAGATAAGCGCCGTTTTGTGCGCCTTTTTTCTTTTCGGAGAAGAAAGGACCTTCCATTTGCACGCCCATCAGCCGCGCGCAGTTCTCCGGACGGTTATCGTGCAGCTTTTTGCCGGCGGCAAAGGCATTTTTCAGGGTCTCATAGGGCAGGGTCATAGAGGCGGGGGCAAAGGAGGTGATGCCTTCCGAGGCAAGGTACTTTGCCATACCGGTAATACCCTCTAGATCACCGTCGGAAAAATCCGCACCCATAGCGCCGTGGATGTGTACATCCACAAGACCGGGGATGACCGTTGCACCACCCAGATCAATAGCATCTTCCGGAACGGTTTCCGGCAGGATCTTACCGAAGCGGCCGTCCTCGGTCACCTCAAAAGCGCCGCTGTGAAACTGATGATCGCTGCAATAAATTCTTGCGTTTTTATAGAACATAGCTTATCCCTTCAATTCCGGCAGACTTGCTGCTGCCACAGATTGACCCACACGGCGGGTATTTTCGTCCGGAAGCATAACCTTTACAGTCTCGTAAAGTGCGGGGAACTCCTTCTTCAGGACCTCCTGACAGGTGGAAAGGATGGTGTCGCCACCCTTACCGGACATTACACGACCCAGAACCATCAGATGCTTCAGATCATAGAACTGGGAATACAGCTCTACGGTGTAGGCAAGGTATGCACCGATGGAGGCAAAGATCTTCTGTGCCCGGGGATCGTCCTGCTCCATCAGCTTCTGGACTTCCTTGAGCTTTTCTGCAGGGGTCAGGCTTTCGTCCAGTGTAATGCCTGCACGGGGTGCCAGCTTAATGACTGCATCCTGAGAGAAATACTTGCAGCCAACGCCAATATCGCCGGACCATTCGTCGATCAGTGCGTCTTCTAAAAGATCCACAGGGGCAAAAGCCAGCTCATTGATCCAGCCCAGGACATTCTTATCCTTGTCCACATAGCCCACAGCTTCACTGGTGCCCATGGCAAGACCCATAATAGAGCCAACATCCATACCCATAGCACCGGCAAGAGCGGATACATCACCGTCGTTTGCAACCACGATAGGCACATCACCGATCTGGGCAGCGGCACGGTCGAAAACTGTTTTTACTTCCTCCCAGCGATCTCTGGGAACACAGTAGAAAATACTGGAGATCATCGGAGCATTGCCGATGAACACGCCTGCAGAGCTGACGCCGATGGCATCCACCCGGGGCATTTTGGAAGCGGCAGTGCGGAAAGAGTCCAAAATACCCTCGTACTGATAGTTGGGATCGGGATTCTTCTTGGGATGCCAGACGACCTCCTCGGAGTAGACACACTTGCCGTCGATCACAGCGGAGACCTTCCGGTCAGATCCGCCGGCATCAAAGCCAATCCGGCAGCCGTCCAGATGACCGCCGATGGGACGGGGTGTTTCGTTGGGGGCGGGGCACTGATCTAAGGGGAGTGCCACAATTTCCAAAGGTGTTTCATAAAGCTTCTGGAAGAAATCAAAGTCAAAGGCGCGGGAGCCGTTTTCACTGTAAGCCTCTTTCAGCTTTTGGGCAATTTCATCGCAGCCGCAGATATAGACCTTACTGCCGCCGATAGACCAGAGCAGGAATTTAACAAACCGCTCCAGATAGCGGTAGTCTGCCTGCGCCATATCTTCTGTGCCGTGAATATAGCTGTAGCGGACGGAAACAGAGCCGCTGCGCTCTACGGCAATGGCAACGGGCTTTTTTGCCCCTTGCAGATATGCCTTTCTCCACACTCCGAAGGGGATAAAATCCGGATCGAGAATGGGAGCATTGTCCATTTTGTATGTAACACCCAAATATTGCATAAAGATACCTCCATGTATTATTTCCGTACCTGAGAAGCGACCTGCTGCACGATACGGTTCATTTCATTCCATTTTTCTTGCATATCCGCAACCAGCGCAAGCTGTGTCCGGGCGCGGATCAGATTGTGCTCAGGATATGCGGTTTTAAAGTAAATGTCGCCGTCTAAGTAATCCTTCAGGAAACGGATGCCCACTTCCAGAGTCATGATCAGCGCACCCATAGGAAGCATTTCCACTTCTTTATCAGTCAAAGAGGGAGCGGCCTGAAGATAGCCTTTTGTATATACCTCAAACAGATGCAGATCCAGCTTCATTTTGGATGCATCCGGCTCATCTTCGGCGGCAGTTGCCGCACCGAAACGGATGGAGTCGCCAAAGTCGTACACACTCAGACCGGGCATAACAGTGTCCAGATCCAGTACACACAGGCTTTTTCGGGTAGCCTTGTCCAAAAGAACGTTGTTGAGCTTTGTATCATTGTGGGTCACCCGCAGAGGAAGCTCACCGTTTTCCCGCATCCGCTGCAAAGTACCGCCCAGCTCCTGCAGTCCAAGGGCAAAATCGATTTCTGCCTGCACCAGCTTTTTCCGGCCCATATTGTCAGCTGCAATGGATTCGAGCAGCTGGCGATAGCGGTCGATGGTATTGTGAAATTCCGGAATTGTTTCATAGAGGGTGTCTGCCGGGAAATCCGACAGCAGCTCCTGAAACTGACCGAAAGCCAGTGCGCTTTCATAAAAGTCTGCATCGCTTTCCGGTGCGTCCAGACAGAAGCCGCCTAAGAAGTCAGTCATTCTCCAAAATTCGCCCTCTGCGTCCCGGTGGTAATACTGCCCCTGCAAGGTAGGGATAAAGTGCAGGGCGGAATCGGAACGGTCGCTGCGGCTGTGGAGAAAACTGGTGACGGCACTGGCATTTGCCATAACCTTTACCGGATCCTTGAACACATATTTGTTGATCCGTTGCAGAATATATTCCCGCCCGGTATCGGTGATGATCTTCAGGGTGCGGTTGATGTGTCCGTGACCGTAGTCAACACAGCTGACAGGCTGACCTTCTGTCCGGAAGGCATATGCTGCTTTTTCGATATTCATCGTTGGTTCACCTCATTTATTTTTTTCGGTGGACATCTTAATTCTACCATAACAGATGCCCTTGCACAATCAGGTAGACTGGTATAAATAAACTTCGTTTTTATCATTTTCAATCAAAAACAATAAACGGTTCATTTTGACAGATCTTTTATCACTTCTCCGGCAATGATCAGACCGGCAACAGAGGGAACAAAGGAAACAGAACCGGGCAGGCTTCTGCGGCCCTCCGGAAGCGCTTCTTCTCCGGTGCTTTCCTGCAGCGGGGCAGGATCTTCTGTGGAAAACAGCACTTTCAAATGGCGGATGCCCCGCTTTGCACATTCCTTGCGCATGATCCGGGCAAGGGGGCAAACAGAGGTTTTGGAAATATCTGCTATTTGGAATTTGGTGGGATCTAATTTGTTTCCAGTTCCCATGGAGCTGATGATAGGGGTGCCTGCAGCTTGTGCCGCGGTGATCAGTGCCAGCTTGCCGGTAACGGTATCGATGGCGTCCACCACATAGTCATATTGGGAAAAGTCAAACTGATGGGCTGTGTCCGGACCGTAAAATGCCCTGATTGGGTTGACCCGGATTTCCGGATCAATGGCGTGGACACGGTCGGCAGCCGCCTGCGTCTTGTCCTGCCCCAGAGTTTGCCGGGTAGCTAGGATCTGGCGATTCAGATTGGTAAGACTGACGGTGTCGTGATCCACAAGGTCCAGTGCGCCGATGCCGCAGCGGGCAAGGGCTTCCACCACATAACCGCCCACGCCACCCAGACCGAATACGGCAACCCGGGCGCGGCGCAGCCGTGCCATACCTTCCTGTCCCAGTAACAGTTGCGTGCGCGCATAGGGATCCATAAGAACCCTCCTTCTTTTAGCTATATTAATCCTATCACGAATTCCAAAATGTGTCAAATTTCAGTTTGACGATGCCTTCCCCCAGGGGAAGGCATTTGCCCGATAAATAGAAATTTGAAAATGACTGGGGATTGATTTTTTCAGAATTTTCCACTATTCTATATATTAATGATTATGCGCGAAAGGAAATCCTTTTATGAAATCTTCTTATAAGGAGCTGGGCAAGGTGTTTGCCGCTTTTTTCCGGATCGGTGCCTTTACCTTCGGCGGCGGAATTGCAATGATCCCCCTGATTCAGAAGGAAGCAGCAGAGAAGAACAAGTGGGTCACCGATGATGACATTCTGGAAGTGATCGCCATTGCCGAATCCACCCCGGGACCCATTGCCATCAATGCAGCTACCTAGTAGGACACCGTGCTTGCGGTATTTTAGGCTCTATTGTGGCAACTCTGGGCGTAGTGCTGCCCAGCTTTTTGATTATTTTGCTTTTGTCCTTTTTGATTCGGCAGTTTCAGGCGCTTTCCGCGGTGCAGTATGCCTTCCACGGAATTCGTGCAGGTGTGCTGGCACTATTGTGCAAATCCCTTTTTACAATGTATAAGAAAAGCCCCAAGGGTCTGGTCTCTTATATTGCAATGGCCGGTGCGTTTATACTCACTGCCTTTACTCCGGTCAATGTGATCTTCGTGGTCATAGGCTGCGGTATTTTCGGATTGCTCAGCAGCTTATATCTGGAAAGGAGGGGCGGTAAATGATTTATTTAGAATTGTTTCTGACCTTCTTTATGATCGGCGCGGTGACCTTCGGTGGCGGCTATGCCATGCTTCCCATGATTCAGGAGCAGGTGGCACTGCGCTGGGGCGATATGATCAGCAACGAGACGCTCATTGACTTTGTGGCGGTCAGCGAATCTACCCCCGGACCTTTTGCGATCAATATGGCAACTTATGTAGGTTCTGTGGTTGGCGGACAGAATACCGGGGCGGCAATGGCTGTTTTCGGTTCTTTCTGCGCAACACTGGGTGTGGTGCTGCCCAGCTTTATTGTTATTTTGATTGTAGCAAAGTGCTACGATAAATTCCGGGAAAGCCGGGCAGTCAAGGGCTGTATGAGCGGTCTGAAGCCTGCGGTGGTGGGTCTGATTGCCAGTACTGTTCTTTCCATTGGCAAAACAGTGCTTTTCTCTGCAGGGGTAAGCCTTGCAGTACTTGCCCAGCCGGCATTTTATGTGTCTGCAGGCATTTTTGCAGTGATGGCGATACTGGCATTTAAGAAGGTACATCCCATTTTCATTATCTGCCTGTCTGCGGCGGCGGGTATCGCAGCCGGCTATCTGGGGATATGGGGATAACCACTTGAAAACAAGAGAAGAACTGCTATAATAATTGTAAGAAAAAGGAAAAGGAGGGAATGCCTATGGCGCGGCTCAAAAAAAACCGTATGAAATTGAGCCCTACCCAGATCATTGCATGTGTTTTTGCTGGGATCATTTTATTAGGCACTATACTGCTGAATTTGCCTATAGCATCCCGTAGCGGACAGTCGGCAGGTCTGTTAAACTCCCTTTTCACAGCCACCTCTGCCACCTGTGTCACCGGACTTGTGATGTTTGATACCTGGTCCCAGTGGAGCGGCTTTGGACAGACGGTGATACTTTGTATGATCGAGATCGGCGGACTTGGGTTTATGTCTGCCGCGTCATTGGTGGTGTTTCTGTTTCGCAGAAAGGTAAGCCTGCGGCAGAAAATGCTAATTACCCAAGCCTTAAGCCTAAATGATATGGAAGGCGCTGTCAAACTGGAAAAATGGGTGATCTTCGGAAGCCTGTCAGTGCAGGCGGCAGGCGCACTGGTGCTGATGCTGCATTTTTTGCCGGACTATGGTTTCAAGCAGGCGGCAATCTGGGGCGTTTTCCACGCCGTATCTGCATTCTGCAATGCAGGCTTTGATATTTTAGGCTCGGTTCAACCCGGTAGCAGCGTGGCTTGCTTTAACGATGATCCGGTGGTGCTGATTACCCTGATGTGCCTGATCGTTGTGGGTGGCTTAGGCTTTTTTGTATGGGAAGAACTGGCAAGGATTCGCGCCTTCCGGAAATTTTCTGTGTACACCAAGCTGGTGCTGCTGACTACCGGCGTTTTGATCATAGCAGGCGCAGCTCTCATTTTAATATTGGAATGGAATAACCCCCGGACCTTGGGAGAAATGCCTGTAGGTCAAAAGCTTCTTAATGCGGCTTTCCAGTCGGTAACTTTGCGTACAGCAGGCTTTGCTTCTGTGGATCAGGGCAGCCTGACCGATGCAGGCAAGGCGGTCGGTATGGTGCTGATGCTCATTGGCGGTTCTTCCGGTTCTACCGCAGGCGGCTTGAAGACTGTTACCTTTGTGGTACTGTTTCTGTTCCTTTGGTCCAGAGCAAGAGGACGCAGCAGTGTGAATGTATTTTG
This sequence comes from Oscillospiraceae bacterium, assembly GCA_017521485.1. Taxonomy (GTDB): domain Bacteria; phylum Bacillota; class Clostridia; order Oscillospirales; family Oscillospiraceae; genus Faecousia. The sequence continues at coordinate 63,294 of JAFXCL010000013.1, read as the reverse complement.
CAGAGAGATCCCGGGAGAAAAGGTAATGGATGCAATGACCATTGCGGGTATTATGATCGCCTTGGCAATATTTGGCGGCGTATTCATCAGTGCAACTTCCCCCATAAGCTTTACAGACGGACTGTTTGAAGCGGTATCTGCCTTGGCAACAGTGGGATTGACAGCAGGCGTGACCACAAGTCTGAGTATCCCAGCGCAGATACTCATTATCATTTTTATGTATTTCGGCAGGATCGGTGTGCTGACGATCAGCCTTGGCTTCCTGATGGGAGACCGGGCGGCAGATCGTTTCCGGTATGCCAAAACAAACTTGTTAATTGGATAGGTGCGTAATATGAAATCTTGTATTGTAATTGGATTGGGCCGTTTTGGCAGCGAGGTTGCCCGGCGGCTGTACGGATATGGCTGTGAGGTGCTGGCGATGGATACCTGCAGCGAAAATGTGCAGCAGATTGCAGACAGTGTGACCCATGCAGTGGTGGGAAATGCACAGGATAAGGATGTGCTGCGTTCCCTGAGCGTGCAGGACTTTGAATGTGCCATTGTTGCCATCGGCGGCAGTCTGGGAGATTCTGTTCTGGCAACGATGAATCTGAAAGAACTGGGTGTTCCCCGGGTGATCTGCAAAGCCCACGATGAGACCCATCGGCAGGTGCTTTTAAAGCTGGGGGCAGATCAGGTTGTAATTCCGGAACAGGAAAATGCAGCCCGGCTGGCAAAAAGCCTGTCCAGCCGCAATGTGCTCGATTATATCGAGCTGTCTGAAGAATACGGCATTATTGAAGTGCCTGCTCCCACAGCTTGGCTCAATAAGAGCCTGAAAGAGCTGGGCGTCCGGGCAAAGCTGGGCGTGAACATTTTGGCAGTCAGACGGGAAGGTAAAATCAATGTTTCTCCCGCAGCGGAGTTTACAGTTGCCGCCGGAGACATCATAGTAGTGCTGGGAGATACCGCAGCACTCGATGCGGTGCAAAAATTATGACGGAAAGAATAACAGCCCGTAAAAATCCTCTGCTTCAGCAGGTGCGGCGGCTGCTTAGCTCCAGCAAGGAGCGCCAGCAGTCCGGCTTGTTCGTGGCAGACGGCACAAAGCTTTTAGGAGAAGCTGTGCGCTGGTGGCCGGGACTTCAAACAGTTATTTTGTCTGACGGCGTGGAAGCGGAGGTTCCGGAGGGCGTGCGTCTGGTGCGTGTACCAGAGGATGTGATGGCGTCTATATCGCCTATGCAGACCCCTCAAGGGGCATTGTTTATTTGCTGCTTGCCGGAAAAAAATACATTTACCCCTACGCCGGGGATGCTCCTGCTGGACGGTATTCAGGACCCGGGCAATTTAGGAACGATTTTGCGTACTGCCGATGCACTGGGCGTGACGGTTGCACTGCTGGAGGGCTGCGCCGACCCATACAGCCACAAGGTAGTCCGTGCCAGTATGGGCGCAGTGTTCCGCACACCGGTGGTGCAGACCACTTGGGAAGAAGTCAAGGATAAAATGCAGCAAGCGGAAATCCCTGTGGCGGTAACAGCGCTTTCTAAGCGGGCACAGGATATCCGCAATGCGGACCTTTCTAAAATGGCAGTAGTTATTGGCAGTGAGGGTCAGGGTGTCCGGCAGGAAATTCTGGACAATGCCCAGGCAGAACTGATTATTCCTATGCAGGACCATTGTGAATCCCTCAATGCTGCCATTGCGGCGGCGATCGTGATGTGGCAGATGAAGAAATAAAAGGAGAGATAGAAAATGCTGATCTACTGGGTGTGGTTTACACAGCTAAGCGGAATAACATCGGCGCAGAAGCTTGCGCTGTTGCAGCATTTTCACGATCCTGAAGAAATCTATCATATTCAGGGCAACATCCCCGGTGCGACAGAGGAAGTTCTGGAGGCACTGGAAAACAAGGACCTGACGGATGCCCGGAAGATTCTAAATGACTGCGCCCATAAGGGAATCGGTATTTTAACCCTCCGGGATGAGAGCTACCCGGTAAAATTACGAAATACCTACGATCCGCCGCTGGTTTTATATGTGAAAGGCACACTGCCGCAGTGGGAGACTGTTCCGGTGATCGGCATTGTGGGCACCAGAGAAGCCAGCTCCTACGGCCTGCATACTGCCCAGCGCTTTGGCGCACAGATTGCAGCGTGCGGCGCACTGGTAGTGTCCGGCGGCGCATCGGGTATTGATACCAAGGCTATGGAGGGCGCGCTGGATGCCGGGCATCTGGTGGTAGGCGTTTTAGGCTGCGGCGTGGATGTGGTGTATCCTGCCTCCAATCGGAGATTATTTGCCCGTGTGGCGGAAAAGGGCTGCCTGATCTCTGAATATCCGCCGAGAACCAAAGGCGCGCCTTGGCATTTCCCCCGGAGAAACCGGATCATCAGCGGAATGTCCGATGGTCTGCTGGTGATAGAAGCACCCCAAAAAAGCGGCGCGCTGATTACGGCGAAGCTGGCAATGGAGCAGGGAAGAGATGTATATGTTGTGCCGGGAAATGTGGATGTGGACACCTGCGCCGGAAGCAATGCCCTTTTGCAGGATCGGGCGGTGGCGGCGCTGTCCGGCTGGGATGTGGTGAAGGAGTACGAGGCGCTATATCCGGGAAAAGTAATGAAAAACACCCTCCCCACCTCTATAGAAAAAGAACCCTTAAAAGTAGCGCAGGACGTGTCAGTTCCTGCAATTTCTCACTTATTCGACGGAATAAACCAGAAAAAAGCCATTGACAAGGACGAAAAATCCACTTATAGTGTCTTAGATAGTGCCGTTCCAGCCCTGTCAGAAGCAGAGCAGGCGGTTTTAGCCCGTGTACCCCGGCAGCCATCCCTTGTGGATGAGGTGATCGCCCAGGTGGATCTGCCGGCAGGTGTTGTTCGGTCAATTCTGACAAAGCTGTCCCTAAAGGGGCTGACAGTCAATCACCCCGGCGGACGCATATCGCGGAAATAACATTTTCGGAGGAAAGTATGGATAAAGCATCCAAACTGGTAATTGTGGAGTCGCCCTCCAAGGCGAAAACCATTGGAAAATACCTAGGAGCAGAGTATACCGTCAAGGCAAGTATGGGCCATTTGCGGGATCTGCCCAAAAGCACTATGGGCGTGGATATCGAGGGCGGATTTGCCCCCCAATACCTGCCTATGGAAAACAAGGCGGAGATCATCAGCGATCTGCGCAAGGCTGCAAAGAAAGCAGAAGTAGTCTATCTGGCAACGGACCCGGACCGGGAGGGCGAAGCCATCTCCTGGCATCTGAAGGAGCTGTTGGACCTGCCGGATCACAAGACCTTCCGGGTGACCTTTAACGAAATTACCCAAAAGGTGGTACAGCAGTCCATTGCGGATCCCAGAGCCATCGATTACGATCTGGTAGATGCCCAGCAGGCACGGAGAGTTTTGGACCGGATCGTGGGCTATCAGCTCTCTCCCCTCCTTTGGAAAAAGGTGCGCAGAGGTCTGTCTGCCGGCCGTGTCCAGTCTGTTGCCACCCGTCTGGTGGTGGACCGAGAAAATGAGATCCGCGCCTTCCAGCCCAGAGAGTATTGGTCGCTGGATGTGAAGCTGGACCGGATCGGAAAGCCCGGCTCTTTTGCCGCCCGTTACCATGGGGAAACAAAAAAGCGGGAGCTGGAAAATGAGGCACAGGTCCTTAGCATCCTTGAAGACATTGACGGTAAGGAATTTACAGTAGTGAGTGTGAAGCAGGCGGATAAAAAGCGCTCTGCTGCACCTCCTTTCACCACTTCCACCCTCCAGCAGGAGGCGTCCCGGAAGCTGAATATGACCCCCAAGCGTACCATGGCAATTGCCCAGCAGCTGTATGAAGGCGTGGATGTGGCAGGGGAGGGTACTTTGGGTCTGATCACCTATATGCGTACCGACTCTTTGCGCTTGAGCACCGAGGCTATGGCAGCAGCAGCGGACTTTATTAAAAGCCGCTACGGCGATGCTTACTACTATGGAAAATTCCATAATTTCAAAGCAAAATCCGGCGCCCAGGATGCCCACGAGGCCATTCGCCCCACCCATGTGGAGCTGGATCCGGAGCGCATCCGCACTTCCCTGACAAAGGAGCAGTACCGGCTGTATAAGCTGATCTGGAGCCGCTTTTTGGCGACCCAGATGGCAAATGCCGTCTATGATACAGTGTCTATCGACACCGAATGTGCCGGCCATATTTTCCGTTCCAGCCACCAGAGTGTGAAGTTCTCCGGCTTCCTTGCCGTCTATGAAGAGGGCAGGGACGAGGAGGCAGAAGCAGTGGGCGAGCCTTTGCCGGATTTGCAGGAGGGCGACAAGGCAGTATGCGCTGACCTGAAAAAGGAGCAGCACTTTACCCAGCCGCCTGCCCGCTATACCGAGGCGACTCTGGTTAAGGCAATGGAAGAAAAGGGCGTTGGCCGTCCTTCCACCTATGCGTCTATCGTCTCCACCATCCAGGACCGGGAATATGTGAATAAATCTGAAAAACGCCTGATGCCCACAGCCCTGGGCGAGGTGGTCACAGGACTGATGATGGATCGCTTCCAGGATATTATCGATGTGCAGTTTACTGCCAATATGGAAAACCGTCTGGACGATGTGGAAGCCGGCAAGGAAAACTGGAAAGACCTGCTATCAGATTTCTACAAGGACTTCCATCAGGAAATGCTGGACGCGGAAGCAGCTCTGGAGGGCACACGGCTGAAAGTGCCGGATGAAGTGACCGATGAGATCTGCGAGGTCTGCGGACGGAATATGGTGGTGAAGATTGGCCGGTTCGGAAAGTTTTTGGCTTGTCCCGGTTTCCCGGAATGTAAGAATACCAAGCCCATTGTGGAGAAAATGCCCGGTCGCTGCCCCAAGTGCGGCAGTACCATCTTAAAGCGCAAATCCAAGCGTGGCTATGCCTATTACGGTTGTGAGCGGGGCGCTGCCTGCGGCTTTATGACTTGGGATGTGCCCACCGCAGAGGATTGCCCGAAGTGCGGACAGACCATGTTCAAAAAGTCCGGACGGGGCAGAATGAAGCCCTTCTGCGTAAACGAAGCTTGCGAAAACTTCCTGCCGGAGGATAAGCGGGGCTACTATAAAAAGCCTGCAGATAAGGAAGAACCGGAAGAAAAGAAGACCAAGAAAACAGCCACTAAAAAGGCTACAAAGAAAACCGGCAAGGAGGCCTGAAAATGGCAGCAGTAAAAGTCATTGGCGCAGGCCTTGCCGGCGCAGAGGCAGCTTGGCAGCTTGCCCAGCGGGGCATTTTAGTAGAGCTGTATGAAATGAAGCCGGAGAAGAAGACCCCGGCGCACCACGAAAACAGCTTTGCAGAACTGGTGTGCTCCAATTCTCTGCGCAGTGACCGGCTGGAAAACGCAGTAGGACTTCTGAAAGAAGAGCTGCGCCGACTGGATAGCTTGATCGTTTCCTGTGCCGACGCCACCCGGGTGGAAGCCGGTGGCTGTTTGGCAGTGGACAGACAGGGATTTTCCGATCTGGTAACTCAGAAGATACGCAATCACCCTAATATTACCGTAATTCCCGGTGAGGTCACCCAAGTGCCGGAGGGCCCGGTGATCGTAGCAACCGGTCCGTTGACTTCCGATGCCCTATCCAAGGCGATTGGCGAATACTTCGGCACAGAGTATCTGCACTTTTTTGATGCGGCAGCACCCCTGGTGACAGCTGAGTCTGTGGATATGAACGAGGCTTGGTGGCAATCCCGGTATGACAAGGGAACACCGGATTATGTAAACTGCGCAATGAATAAAGAGCAGTATGAGGCGTTCCTGCAGGAGTTGACCAGCGCAGAGGAAGCGCCTGTCCACGGTTTTGAGGATAAGAATGTTTTTGAAGGCTGTATGCCTGTGGAGGTTATGGGCCGACGGGGCCCGGATACCCTGCGGTTCGGTCCGCTGAAGCCGGTGGGACTTGTAGACCCCAAGACCGGAAAAGAGCCTTATGCAGTTGTCCAGCTGCGGCAGGACAATGCGGCGAAAAGCGTGTTTAATCTGGTAGGTTTCCAGACCCATTTGAAATTCCCGGAGCAAAAAAGGGTATTTTCTATGATCCCTGCTCTGCGCAATGCAGAATTTGTCCGCTATGGTGTAATGCACCAGAACACCTTCCTCCAGTCCCCCAAGCTGCTGGACCGGTATTATGCAGACCGGCGTAACCCCTTGGTTGCCTTTGCCGGTCAGATGACCGGTGTAGAGGGCTATGTGGAAAGCGCAGCCTCTGGCTATCTGGCGGCAGTTGCTATGGCGGCAAAGGTGCAGGGAAGAAGTCTGCCGGATTTCCCCAAGGAAACCGCCATTGGCGCGCTGGGACTGTATATCAGCGATGAGCGGATCGACTCCTTCCAGCCTATGAATGTGAATTTCAGCATCATTGCGCCGCTGGAGCAGAGAATCCGCAAAAAGTCTAAAAAGAATTTGGCACTTTCCAACCGTTCTCTTGCAATCATCGACAAAATGAAGGAACAGGGAATCTAAAAGAAAGAGGGATAGCTATGAAGATCATACTTGACGCAATGGGCGGTGACTATGCACCCCAGGCACCGGTAATGGGTGCGCTCCGTGCGGCCAAAGACTTTGGCGCGCAGATCACCCTTGTAGGCAAGGGCGAGGAGATCCTGGAAGTCCTGCGCCAGCAGGGGATTGAGGACATTCCTCAGGGAATCGAGATCGTCAACGCAGAGGAAGTCGTGGATATGCACGACGACCCGGCAAATGTGATCCGCAAGAAGAAAAATTCCTCTATGGTCATTGGTCTGAAGATGCTCTCTGAGGATCAGGGCGATGCCTTTATTTCCGCAGGCAGTACCGGCGCACTGCTGTCCGGTGCTACCTTGATCGTCAAGCGGGTCAAGGGCATCCGCCGGGCGGCAATGGGACCGGCTATGCCCAATAAGGCAGGGGGAAAGACTGTGATTCTGGACTGCGGTGCAAACGCAGAGTGCACTCCGGAATTTTTGCTCCAGTTCGGTATGGTTGGCGCTTTATATGCCAAAAAGTACTTAGGTGTAGAAAATCCCAAGGTGGGTCTTTTGAACATCGGCACGGAGGATACCAAGGGAACATCCCTGCAAAAGGAGGCTTATGCCCTCTTGCAGGATGCATCCGATAAGGGCATTTTGAACTTTACCGGCAATGTGGAGGCAAGAGATGTGCCTCTGGGTGCTGTGGATGTGGTGGTGTGCGACGGATTTTCCGGCAATGTGCTGCTTAAGTCCATCGAAGGCACAGCCATGTTTATGGGCAGCCTGATTTCCAAGATGTTTAAGAAAAATATCTTCAGTAAGCTTGCTGCCGCGCTGGTGATGAAGGATATTAAGGCGTTTAAGAAGCTGCTGGACTACCGGGAGATCGGCGGCACCCAGTTTTTGGGTATCCGTAAGCCGGTCATCAAGGCACACGGTGCTTCTGACGATACCGCGTTCCGTAACGCGGTAAAGCAGGCAATGGATGCTGCCCGCAGCGATATTTCCGAAGAACTGGAGCAGGCGCTGAAGGCACTGGCAGTCAAGGAGAATGAGAATGATTAAGGATCTGGAAGTGGCGATCGGCTATCGGTTCAAAAATATTACACTGCTGCAAAATGCCCTGACCCACTCTTCCTATGCCAACGAGCGCTGGCACGACAGCCTGAAAAGCAACGAGCGGCTGGAATTTTTGGGCGACTCCATTTTGGGAATGGTAGTGGCAGAGCACCTGTATAAGCAGTTTCCGGACCGTCCGGAGGGGGAACTGACCCGGATGCGGGCGGATATGGTCTGCGAGACCAGCCTTGCGGCGGTGGCAGAAAAGATTGAACTGGGAAAGCATCTGCTGCTGGGACACGGCGAGGAGCAGGGTGGCGGCAGAGCCAGACCCTCTATTCTTGCCGATGCAGTGGAGTCTGTGATCGCTGCCAGCTTCTTAGACGGCGGTATGGCGGCGGCTGAGGGCTTTATCCGGCGCTTTGTGCTGTGTAATGTTCCGGTGACCCGTCTGCAGAATACAGACTATAAGACCACCCTGCAGGAGCTTGTGCAGCAAAAGAAAAATCAGGTGCTTACCTATCAGCTTACAGACCAGTCCGGACCGGACCACGATAAGACCTTTACCGTTGAGGTATCCCTCAACAATCAGGTAGTGGGTAAAGGCACCGGATCCAGCAAAAAGCGGGCAGAGCAGGATGCCGCCCGGGCGGCAATTGCCGCATTGTTTCCCTCAAAAGCATAAAAACAGAGCGTGTTGCTTGTCAACACGCTCATTTTCCACCATAAGAACAGTAAATTTCTGTTTATCGAACTGCTACCTAAAACGCACGTCATTGCGAACCAGTGACCGATGTCACTGGTGTGGCAATCTCCTGATTGTGATAGGAATGTCATACTTTCTCTCCGGCGAGAAAGTATGCAAAGAGCCGCCGAGGACCTCCCGTATGGTCCTCGGACTCCCCAGACGGCCTAAGGGGGAAGCGGATCGGATTATCTTAAAATTAGCTTTTCTCCGCTTCCCCCTTAGGAATCCCTTTGCGAGATTATACTGCCCGATAAATTAAAATTTGACTTTCCTTTTTTACCATGTATGTGTGATTTATGAAATAAATAGTTATTTTCACAAACTACTTGCAAATTCGACATATAATGCGTATAATATGATGCGTAAGCATTTACTAAAATTTTGAGGTGAATGAATTATGCAGACAAACGAAGAAAAGGTGTATGTAGCACCTGCACCGAAGCCTGTGTACGAAGTATGCAAGCGGATCTTTGATATTGTGATGTGTTCACTGGCGCTGATCGTACTGAGCCCTGTGTTTTTGGTGGTTGCCATCGCCATTAAGTGTCAGGATGGCGGCCCGGTATTTTTCAAGCAGGACCGTCTGACCAAGGGCGCAAAGGTCTTTGGAATGTATAAATTTCGCTCCATGTGCGTCAATGCAGAGGATATGCTGGAGGATCTGCTGGATCAGAATGAAATGGAAGGTCCTGCCTTCAAAATGGAGGACGACCCCAGAGTTACAAAGATCGGCAAGTTTATCCGCAAGACCAGTATCGATGAGCTGCCCCAGCTGATCAACATCATTAAGGGCGATATGTCTATTATCGGTCCCCGGCCTCCCCTGGTTCGGGAAGTGGAAGAATACACACCCTACCAGATGCACCGACTGGATGTAAAGACTGGACTTTCCTGCTACCGGGAGTGTTACGGCCGCAGCAACATCCACGATTTTGACGAGTGGGTGGAGTCGGACCTGAAGTACATCCGGGAGCGCAGCATGTGGACGGACATCAAAGTCATTCTGCTGACGATCAAGGTCGTCATCAAGTGCGAAGGCGCAATGTAATATGTTTGTATAAAATCCCTCTGCTCAGCGAAAGCTATGAGCGGAGGGATCTTTTATGACAGAAAAGGAATATGGAAAGTTAGTTGCGGACCTTGCCCCCAAGTCGCCCATTTGGAAGGACTGCTTGATGGCATTTCTTATTGGCGGACTGATCTGTACCGTCGGTCAGTTGATTATGAACGGATATATGGCATTAGACCTTGGTAAGGAGGACGCGGGAACCGCTACCTCTATGACACTGGTGGCAATTTCTGCACTGCTTACCGGCCTGAGCCTTTACGATAATATCGCAAAGCACGCAGGGGCAGGCACACTGGTGCCCATCACCGGCTTTGCCAATTCCATCGCCGCCCCGGCAGTGGAATTCAAAACCGAGGGTTTCATTCTCGGCGTTGGCGCGAAAATGTTCACAATAGCAGGCCCGGTGATCGTCTACGGCGTAAGTGCGAGTGTTGTTTACGGCCTGATCTATTGGATAACGACATTGTTTTGAACGCACTGCAACCAAAATGGTTGCAGTGCGCTTTTTCTTATGTTAAAATAATTTAATATTGCATATGGCTGTGTAATGTTATGGATAAGTAAGTATGAAGGAGACCCCAATGGAAAAGAACAAAGAATTTCTAGGCACGATGCCAATTGGAAAGCTGCTATGGAAGCTGGCGATCCCCACAGTAATCGCGCAGCTTGTGAATATGCTTTATAATATCGTCGACCGCATTTATCTGGGGCATCTGCCTGTGGATGGCTCGCTGGCGCTAACAGGCGTAGGTGTTTGCACACCGATTATTTTGTTTGTATCGGCCTTTGCTGCGCTGATCTGCTCCAGCGGTGCGCCCAGAGCGTCTATTTTTATGGGTGAGGGCGACTATGATAAGGCAGAACAGACCATGGGTAACTGCTTTTCCTTGCAGATCGTGGTATCTGTGTTGCTTACTGTGCTTTTGATGATCTTCAGCGATGATCTTTTATGGGTATTTGGCGCCAGCGAAAACACCATTGGCTATGCCACGCAATATATGAATATTTACGCACTGGGTACGATTTTTGTACAGCTGACCTTGGGTATGAATGCTTACATTACTGCCCAGGGAAATGCAAAAATGGCAATGCTCACAGTGGTGATCGGTGCAGTGTGCAACATTGCGCTAGATCCGATTTTTATTTTTGCGTTGGATATGGGCGTGGCAGGTGCTGCCCTGGCTACGATCCTTTCCCAAGGCGTATCCTGCATTTGGGTAATCAGCCTGTTGTTTGGTAAAAGCTCCACATTAAGACTGAAGAAACAGTATCTGCAGGTGAAGGGGAAGATCGTGCTTCCTTGTATTGCGTTGGGCACAGCTACCTTTATTATGCAGGTCAGTGAAAGTGTAATTTCCGTTGCTTTCAATTCATCCCTGCTGAAATACGGCGGAGATGTGGCTGTTGGTGCTATGACGATCTTAACCAGTGTGATGCAGTTTGCGATGCTGCCAATGCAGGGAATCGGGCAAGGTGCTCAGCCTATCACCAGCTATAATTACGGCGCAAAAAATGTGGATCGGGTGAAAAAGACATTCCGCTTGCTGCTGCTCATCTGCCTGAGCTATTCTGTGTTGGTGGGAACGGCAGTGCTGCTTTTCCCAAAAGTGTTTGCCGGTATTTTCTGCTCGGATGCAACACTGCTAGACTTTACGGCAAAGGCATTGCGTGTGTACATGGGCGGTATGGTCATCTTTGGCATCCAGATCGCTTGCCAGATGACTTTTGTATCTATCGGCAATGCCCTGTGTTCCATTATTGTTGCAGTGGTACGGAAATTTATTTTGCTGCTGCCGCTGATCTACCTTGTTCCCCGGTTTGTTGCGGATAAAACGATGGGTGTTTACCTTGCAGAGCCGATCGCCGATGTGATAGCCGTTACCTTTACTACGATACTGTTTGCGGTGCAATTTAAAAAGGCAATCAGGAGCTTGCAGCAGTGTGATGGATAAAGGGAAATTCGTGTACAAAACTGCGGGTGATCATTACAAGGAAAAATTTGGATGCAAGGTGTATAAGCTCTCTTTGGACGGCGGGTTTACCTGCCCCAACCGGGATGGCAAAGTTTCCACAGGCGGGTGCATTTTCTGTTCCGCACTGGGCGGTGGAGAGTTCGCAGAACGGGGATGCAATATTTCCGAACAATTGGAAAAGGCAAAAGCCCGGGTGGCGGCAAAGATCAAAGAGGGAAAATACATTGCCTATTTTCAGTCCTTTACCAACACATACGCACCTACCGATCGCTTAAAGACCCTGTTTACGGAGGCGATCGCACCGGATTACATTGTAGGGCTTAATATTGCCACCCGCCCGGACTGTCTGCCGGAGGAAACGATTGCTTTACTCAAGGAATTAAATAAGATAAAGCCGGTGACAGTGGAATTGGGTTTGCAGACATCAGACGATACGGTAGCAGAATACATAAACCGGGGTTATAAAACAAAAGTTTTTGCAGATGCGGTCAACCGCCTGAAAAATGCGGGATTAGAGGTCATTACCCACATTATTATCGGTCTTCCCGCCGATGATCCTGTGGCAACCACCCGCTATGCGGTGGATTGTGGCACAGACGGCGTGAAATTTCATCTTTTGCATATTCTCAAAAATACCCGCCTTGCGGAAGAATTCCAGCAGGGCAGGGTGCAGGCACTTACCATTGAAGAATACGCCCAAATCCTCAAAAGCTGTATTTCTGTGTTACCGGGAAAGATTGTAGTCCATAGAATCACCGGTGACGGTGCAAAAAAAGACCTGATCGCCCCCTTATGGTCTGCCGACAAAAAGAAAACCCTGAATTATCTTCATAAATACCTACAAAAGGCTTGACCAAATCGGTCAAGCCTTTTAAAAATGCAACACTTGCATTTTTGTGTGCCCGTGGTATAATAGAGCCTATCTGATAAAAAGAGGCAAATACTATGCGCATTATTGATATCCACACCCATGTATATCCCCAGCCGGTTGCGCAAAAAGCGACCGATTCCATACAGGTTTTTTATGAGCTGGACGGCGCCGGCATGAACGGTACTGTGGAAATGCTCCGCAGTCGGGGTAAAGAGGCTGGCATTTCCCAGTTTGTGGTTCTGCCGGTGGCAGTACTGCCGGACCGCACCCGCCATATTAACGATTTTATTTTGGAGCAGGCCACAGCTTACGATGAATTTATATGTTTCGGCACGATCCACGCAGATCAGGAGGATGTAGCAGGGGAAGCGGAGTATATTCTAAGTAAGGGTCTGCGGGGCATAAAGATGCACCCTGATTTCCAAAAGTTCAACATCGATGATCCCCGGCTGTTTCCTGCTTATGAAGCCATTGAGGGAAAGATCCCGATTATGCTCCATATGGGCGATCTGCGTTACGATTATTCCCAGCCTGCCCGTCTGCGCCATGTGCTGGAGCTGTTCCCCAAGCTCGATGCCATTGCTGCCCACTTTGGCGGCTACAGGATGTATGAGGAAGCCTACCGGCAGTTACACGACAAGAACTGTATTTTCGACATTTCCAGTTCCCTGATGTTTATGGAGGATGGGGTTGCTGAGGATTATATCAACCGCTACGGCGCTGCGCGTATGGCATACGGCACCGACTATCCCCTGTGGGACCCGGTGAAGGAAGTTCAGCGGTTTTTGCAGCTGAAGCTATCTGACGATCAATTGGAACAGATCGCCTGGAAAACCGCCAGTGATTTCTTAAAACTATAATAAAAGGGGCGTGTTGCAAAATTAAAGCAACACGCCCTACCTGGTTTCTACAAATTTGCAAGGGGATTCCTAAGGGGGAAGCGGAGAAAAGTTTGTTTATGTAAAAACTGATCCGCTTTCCCCTTAGGCCGTCTGGGGAGTCCGAGGACCATACGGGAGGTCCTCGGCGACTCTTTGCATACTTTCTCGTCGGTGAGAAAGTATGATATTCATATGTATTTATAAGAAAAAGAGCGTGTTATTACAACACGCTCTTTTGTAATTTATTTGCCGACCTTGACACGCCAGCCCTTATTATCGGGCAGCTTGCCCAGCTGGATACCGGTGATGGTCTCGTAGAGCTTCATACTCAGAGGGCCGGTCTCGCCATTTGCAATGGTCATAACCTCGTCCTTGTAGCGCAGCTTGCCAACAGGGGAGATGACCGCAGCAGTACCTGTGCCCCAGACCTCTTCCAGAGTGCCGTTCTTCTGTGCTTCCAGAAGCTCATCGGCAGAGATCTTTCTCTCTTCTACCTCGTAACCCCAGTCCTTGCAAAGCTGGATGGTGGAGTCACGGGTGATACCGGGCAGAATAGAGCCGCTAAGGGCAGGAGTGACTACCTTGCCGCCGATCTTGAAGAAGATGTTCATTGCACCCACTTCTTCAATATACTTGCGCTCCACGCCGTCCAGCCACAAAACCTGAGAGAAGCCTGCATCGTGTGCCTTCTGCTGTGCGATCAGGCTGGCTGCATAGTTGCCGCCGGTCTTGGCAAAGCCGATACCGCCACGCACTGCACGGACAAACTCATCCTCGATCCAGATGCCCACAGGGGCAAGACCGCTTTCGTAGTAAGCACCGCTGGGGGAGAGGATCACCATAAACAGGTAGGTCTTGGAGGGAGCAACACCCAAAAATTCATCGGTTGCGATGATGAAGGGACGGATGTACAGGGAAGTGCCGGGCTCGGTGGGGATCCAGTCACGGTCCACATCCACAACAGCGCTCACAGCCTGCACAAAGTCCTCCACAGGCAGCTGGGGGATCACCAGACGGTCGTTGGTGTTGTTGGTGCGCTTGGCGTTCATATCGGGACGGAACAGATATACATTGCCGTCGGGGTTCTTGTAAGCCTTCAGACCCTCAAACATTTCCTGACCGTAGTGGAACACCATTGCAGAGGGGTCAAGGGAAATGTTCTGATAGGGAACGATCCGGGGATCGTGCCAGCCCTGACCTTCGGTGTAGTTCATCATAAACATATGATCTGTGAAGATCTTGCCGAAGCCCAGCTTTGCACCGGGTGCGGGCTTCTGTTTGGGATTTTTAGTTAATTCGATCTTAATATCCAGCATTACACTTTCTCCTTAGTAGTCGTAGCCAATTTGTAAAGCCTTCAGGTTTGCGTCGATCAGGTTTGCTTTCTTAGCGGGAATAAAGGCCTCCAGAGTCTGCTGATTGCCCTCGAAAGGCACAGCGCCGCTCTCTTTGAGCACCTTACCTGTCAGGATCATATTGGCAAGAGAGCTAAAGCCTGCGTCCTTGGCAAGCTGGGTGGCAGGGATGTAGAATACCTGCACATCATCCCGCTCTACCTTCATATCGATCAGGGTGGAGTCCACGAAGATCTGACCGCCGGGAACAACGGTATCCACAAACTTCTGTAAGCTGGGCAGGTTCATTGCCACCAGCACATCGGGGCTGGTAATAATGGGAGAGCCAACGGGGGAATCGGACAGAACGATGCTGCAGTTGGCAGTGCCGCCACGCATCTCAGGGCCGTAGGAGGGCAGCCAGGAAACCTGCATATTTTCGGTCAGACCCTTGTAAGCAAGGAACTTACCGGCAAACAGAACACCCTGTCCGCCGAAGCCGGCAATCAAAATTTGCGTTGTTTTCATTTTGCGGCCTCCTTTGCAGCGGTGCGGTCCTTATATACGCCGATGGGATAGTAGGGGAGCATATCACTTTCCACCCACCTAAGCGCCTGCTGGGGTGTCATACCCCAGTTGGTGGGACAGGCGGAAACAACTTCCACAAGGCTGAAGCCCTTGCCTTCCAGCTGGTTCTGGAATGCCTTCTTAATTGCCTTCTTAGCGTTCAGGACATTTTTAACATTGTTCACAGCCACACGGGTGATGTACTCAGGGCCTTCCAGAGTGGACAGCATTTCGCAGACCTTAATGGGCCAGCCGCAGTGGTTGACATCTCTGCCATAGGGGCTGGTCTGGGTGACCTGACCGGGCAGGGAAGTGGGCGCCATCTGACCGCCGGTCATACCGTAAATGGCATTGTTGACGAAGATGACAGTGATGTTTTCATTACGGGCAGCGGCGTGGACAGTTTCCGCCATACCGATGGAGGCAAGGTCACCGTCACCCTGATAGGTAAAGACGATATTCTCCGGACGGCAGCGCTTAATACCGGTAGCAGTAGCGGGCGCGCGGCCGTGGGCAGCCTCGATCATATCCACATTGAAATAGTCGTATGCCATAACAGCGCAGCCAACAGGGGCAACACCAATGGTAATGCCCTCAATGCCCAGTTCGTCAATGGCTTCTGCCACCAGACGGTGGATGATGCCGTGGGGACAACCGGGGCAGTAGTGCAGAGGCACATTTGCCAAAGACTTGGGTTTTTCAAATACAGTAGCCATCTTTAGAACTCTCCTTTCTGTGCCTTGCGGATGCTCTCTAAAACTTCCTCAGGGCTGGGGATCATACCGCCGCAGCGGCAGCACAGGGAAACGGGCTTCTTGCACTGGGTGTACAGACGAACATCCTCGATCATCTGACCCATATTCAGTTCAACACACACAAAGCCTTTGACCTTGTCAGCAGCCTCAAGCAGCGCCTGCTTGGGGAAGGGCCACAGGGTGATGGGACGGATCAGACCCACCTTAATACCCTCTTTGCGGGCAGAAACCACCGCATTCTTAGCCACACGGGAGGCAATACCGAAGGCGACCACACAGTACTCTGCGTCCTCCATCATATACTCTTCCCACATAGCCTCGTTCTCTTCTACCACCTTGTAGCGCTCGAACCGCTCGAAGTTCTTCACTTCCAGCTCCTCAGGCTTTAAGTACAGAGAGTTGACCACATTGTGCTTGCGCGCACACTTTGTGCCGGTCAGTGCCCAAGGCTTCTCGAAGGTCTTGATCTCGGTATCTTCAAAGGAGATGGGCTCCATCATCTGACCGATGGTG
Organism: Oscillospiraceae bacterium; assembly: GCA_017521485.1. GTDB lineage: Bacteria > Bacillota > Clostridia > Oscillospirales > Oscillospiraceae > Faecousia. Next base: position 47,071 of record JAFXCL010000013.1, on the reverse strand, counting down.
CCGTCTGCCAGAATCATAGAGGTCATCAGATACTTGTCAGCCAGCTCAAAGCCTTTAATGGTCAGGCTTGCCATTTCCTGAACGGATGCAGGTGCAAGAACGATCATCCGGTAGTCACCGTGACCGCCACCCTTGGTAGCCTGGAAGTAGTCGGACTGGGAGGGCTGGATGCCGCCCAGACCCGGGCCGCCGCGCTGGACGTTTACCACCAGTGCAGGCACATCAGAACCGGCAATATAGCTCAGGCCCTCAGCCTTCAGGGAAATTCCGGGGCTGGAGGAGGAGGTCATAACACGCATACCGGCAGCGGCAGCGCCGTACACCATATTGATAGATGCGATTTCACTTTCTGCCTGCAGGAACACGCCGCCGATCTTGGGCATCTTCTTAGCCATATAGGCAGCGATTTCTGTCTGGGGGGTGATGGGGTAACCGAAGTAATGACGGCAGCCAGCCCGAATAGCAGCCTCCGCAATGGCTTCGTTGCCCTTCATAAGTACTTTTTGTGCCATAAAGCGCGCCTCCTTACTTTTCTACGGTGATGATGCAGTCCGGGCACATGGTGGCGCAGAATGCGCAGCCAATGCACTTATCGGGATCTGCCATCTCGGCGGGAGAATATCCCTTTTTGTTGATCTTATCTGCAGCAATGGTAAGGCAGCCCTTGGGGCAGGCGTCTACGCACAGGCCGCAGCCTTTACACAGGTCGGTTTGAAAGGTGAGTTTTGCCATAATATTTCCTCCTTTTCTTGTTAGGCAATTGGAAGATCAAAATATTTTTCCTGCAGATGCAGGGGAAAAACATCCGGTAGGTCCAGCTGCTTTGCAATATTACTTTCAGCAGTGTGGGCAAATACAGGAAGACCGCTCAGCTCGCTGAGCTTTTGTATGTAGGCAAGAGACTCTATAACCGTTTCGGCGGTGGTCTCCGGTCCTAAATTGGAGTTATTGATAATGTCCGTAAACTGCAAGCCGCAGGCAGCTTCGATCTCCCGCATCACTTCCAGCGCTTCTTCGGCGGTGGTCGTCAGGGGGCGGCAGCAGTTGGCAACGAAGATCATCCGGTAATTTCCTTCTTCTTTGATAAAAGGTACATACCGGCCCAGTGCATAAGCACCCCGGTCGTCACCGCCAATATCCATCACACCGTAAATGCCCTTATCCTGCACCAGCCGGTAGGCTTCTGCGGGCAGGGCGGGAAGATCCACATTGGAGTTGGCAAATTGGGGAGAGATCAGTGTCACCCCGGCGTCCGTTAGCTCTTTTGCGCTGTCCTTGGTGCGGAAGTAGGGGTTGACAATGTCTAAGTCTGCAATGCAGACATGTTTGCCTTCCTGGGCAAGCCGGATGGCATAGTTTACAGCAATGTTGGTTTTACCTGAGCCGTAATGGCCGGCAAAGAGTGTTAAACGTTTGTGATTCATATTTTACAGTTGCTTTCTGATAATCTTGCCACTGGTGGTCTTGGGCAGGCTTTCCCGGAACTCCACAATACGGGGGTACTTATAAGGAGCGGTGCGCTGCTTAACGTAGTTCTGAATTTCCTTTTTCAGTTCTTCCGTAGGTTCGGTGCCGTTTACCAGCACAATGGATGCCTTAACCACCTGACCGCGCACCTCATCCGGCGCAGCGGAAACACCACATTCCAGAACATAAGGCAGCTCCATAATCACATTTTCAATTTCAAACGGTCCGATCCGGTAGCCGGAAGACTTGATCACATCGTCGGCTCTGCCCACATACCAGTAGAAGCCGTCCTCGTCTTTCCAAGCCAGATCGCCGGTGTGGTAGAAGCCGTCCCGCCAGGTCTCTGCGGTAACTTCCGCATTACCCTCGTAAGCATAAGCCAAACCGCAGGGAAGACCCTGGGAGATATCAATACAGATCTCACCGGTCTCACCGGGATCCACATCGTTTCCTTCACTGTCTAACAGATGGACAGGATACAGCGGCACAGGCTTACCCATAGAGCCGACCTTGTGGCTGTCACCTGCCAGATTGGCAATGATGACGGTGCTTTCGGACTGACCGAAGCCTTCCTTAATGGCTATGCCGGTATGCTTCTTGAACTGAATGTAAACCTCCGGATTCAGAGCCTCACCGGCTGTGGAAGCATACTCAATGGAAGAAAGATCAAACCGACTCAGATCCTGCTTAATGAGCATCCGGTACATAGTGGGAGGTGCACAGAAGGTAGTGATGTTGTGCTTTTTGAACATAGGCAGGATCTGTTCTGCATCGAACCGGTCGAAGTCGTAAACAAAGATCGCGGCCTCACACAACCACTGACCGTAGAGCTTGCCCCACATGGACTTTGCCCAGCCGGTATCGGAAATTGTCAAATGCAGACCGTCGGGATTGACGTGGTGCCAATACTTGGCGGTTATGAAATGACCTAAGGGATACTTATAGTTGTGAGCAGCCAGCTTAGGATAGCCGGAGGTGCCGGATGTAAAGAACATCAGCATAGGATCGCTGCCGCAGGGAGCATCCTCGGTGCGGGCAAAGTGGGAAGAATACATGGGGAATTCTTCGTTAAAATCGTGCCAGCCCTCACGGGTGCCGTTAACAATGATCTTATGCTCCAGCGTAGGAACATTTGCTGCAGCTGCATCCACTGAATCTGCCACATCGCCGTCAGCGGTGCAGAGGATGGCCTTTACATTGCCTGCCTGGAAACGGTATGTAAAATCTTTTTCAAGGAGCTGATTGGTAGCGGGAATCGCAATAGCACCCAGCTTGTGCAGACCCAGAACGGCAAACCAGAACTGGTAGTGGCGCTTTAGCACCAGCATAACCCGGTCGCCCCGCTTGATTCCCAAAGCCTTAAAGTAGTTGGCAGCTCTGGCGGATTCCTTCTTCATATCCTGAAAGGTGAACCGACGCTCGGTTCCATCCAGAGAAATATGCAGCATCGCCAGCTTTTCCGGCTTTTTGCGGCCCAGCTCGTCGATGATATCATAGGCAAAGTTAAACTTGTTTTCGTTTTGGAAAGCGATAGCGGTCAGCTTGCCGTCCTCCACGGTGGGAGTGATGAAATTACGGTAGATCCTGTCTGTATCATCTGCTGTGTTTACCGGAACATCAACAGTTGCAACTGCTGCGGCTTCCTCACCGGTTCTGGCTGCCTCGTTGGACAAAACGATGGCATAGAATGCACAATCTTCTCCGTTGACGGCGATCATACCATGGGGGATAGAGGAATCGTAGTAAATACAGTCACCGGGATTCAGAATTTCACTGTTAGAACCGATCTGGATCTTCATCTGACCCCGGATCACGATATCGCACTCCTGGCCCTCGTGGGTTACCAGTTCAATATCCTCGTACTGTGCACCCTCTTTGTAGTGAAGCTTCATATAAAGGGGCAAGGCAATGCGGTTACGGAAGTCCGGTGCTAAGTTATAGCCAACCATGTGATGGGCTTCCTCGATCCGCTGTCCGTCACCCCTCCGGGTCAAAGCATAGTTACGCAGCTTGGCACTGCGGCCTTCCAGCAGGTCACTGAAGTCAACGCCGAAAATCAATACACAGCGATACAGAAACGCAATGCTCATATTCCGGCTGCCGGATTCATACTGCGTATATTCGTCGACAGATACACCGGTGCGCTGGGCCATTTCCTCTACCGTAAAACCGCTGATTTGGCGCAGCTCCCGGATACGGTCAGCTACTTCCCGGATCTTATAGTCCATATCAGTCATCATATTGTCCATATTACACCTCAAAAAGCAAAAATGCCCGTCTCAAAGATGATTCCTTGAGACGGGCACTGTACATACCCGCGGTACCACTCAAATTGCATCTGCCTCACAGCAGATACCACTTACGGGTGCTCTTGCACCCAGCACTGACGCAGCTGACGCGTGGAGGCTCTACGGCAAAATCTGCTTTCTTCCTCCCGGCTCCGAAGCGACAAGCAGCTACTCCTGCAATGGCTTTCACCAACCGCCATTTCTCTTTCTGCAGGGGTCGCAGCTGCACCTCTTCTTCAACGCCGTACATTACAAGAAATCATACCACTTTTTTGTCTTTTTGTCAATAATGGGAAAGGCTTTTTACAGCTTATTACGCATAATCTTGCCGCTGATGGTTTTGGGCAGCTCATCCCGGAACACCACAATGCGGGGATACTTGTAAGGAGCGGTGTGGGTCTTGACATAATTCTGGATCTCTTTTTTCAGTTCCTCAGTGCCTTCTACACCGGGAACCAGAACGATGGATGCCTTAACCACCTGACCTCTGACCTCATCCGGAGCAGCGGAGACACCGCACTCGAGAACATAGGGCAGCTCCATAATGGTGGATTCGATCTCAAAAGGTCCGATCCGGTAGCCGGAGGATTTGATCACATCGTCGGCACGGCCCACATACCAGTAGTAGCCGTCTTCATCCCGCCAAGCCACATCGCCGGTGCGGTACATACCGTCGTGCCAGACATTGTCGGTAGCTTCCTTGTTTAGATAGTAACCCAGGAACACACCGCAGGTGGGCTTGGGGTCGGTACGGATCACGATCTCACCATTGATACCGTCTTCTACCGGATTGCCGTCTGCATCCACAATGTCAATGCCGTAGCCGGGAATGGGTTTGCCCATTGCACCGGGCTTGATCTGGGTACCGAAGAGGTTTGCGATGCCAAGGGTCATCTCCGTCTGACCGAAGCCTTCGTGGATCCGCAGACCGGTGGATTTTTCAAACTGATAGAACACCTCAGGGTTCAGTGCTTCACCGGCAGTGGTTGCGTGCTTAATGGAGCTTAGGTCAAACCGGCTCAGATCCTGCTTGATGAGCATCCGGTACATGGTGGGGGGAGCGCAGAAGGTAGTGATGTTATACTTTGCAAACATCGGCAAAATCTTTTCTGCGTCAAAGCGGTCAAAGTCATAGGTGAAGATGGCGCCCTCGCACAGCCACTGGCCGTAGAGCTTGCCCCAAAGCGCCTTGCCCCAGCCGGTCTCAGAAATGGTAAAGTGGAGACCGTCAGGCTTACACAGATGCCAGTAGCGGGCGGTCACATAGTGACCCAGGGCATACTTATAGGAGTGCATCGCCATTTTGGGATAGCCGGTGGTGCCGGAGGTAAAGAGCATCAGCATAGGATCGTCGCCGCAGGGGGCATCCTCTGTGCGTACATACCGGCGGCTGAACAGGCAATATTCCTCGTTAAAGTCGTGCCAGCCCTCCCGTTTGCCCCCAACGAGAATTTTCGTCAGACGCATACCGCTGACCTTTTCTGCCAGCTCTGCCTGCTCGGCGGTGTTGCCGTCGGCAGTGCAAAGGATGGCGCTGACACCGCCTGCCTGGAAACGGTAGGTAAAGTCGTGCTCCATCAGCTGGTTGGTGGCGGGGATGGCGATTGCACCCAGCTTGTGCAGACCTAAGATCGCAAACCAAAACTGATAGTGCCGCTTGAGAACCAGCATTACCCGGTCGCCCCGCTTGATGCCAAGACTCTTAAAATAGTTGGCGCACTGGGAGGAGGCGTCCTTCATATCCTTAAAGGTAAAGCGGCGCTCCGTCATATCACCCGAAATGTGGACCATAGCCAGCTTGTCGGGGTCTTTCCGGGCAATGGCATCCACCGTATCAAATGCAAAGTTATAGCGGTCTGTATTGGCAAAGTTGATTCCGGTCATACAGCCGTTTTCATCTTCCACACCCTGGACAAATTCATTGCACAGAAGTCTCTGAGCAGTCATATCAGAAACGGCGTGTTGGGAAGGCAGCTTCATAGAGGTGTCCCGCTTGTCGCTTGCCATAACCATAGATAAAAATACACAGTCGCTGCCCTCAACGGCGATCATGCCGTGGGGTGTAGAGGACTTGTAGAAAATAGAGTCGCCCTCGTGGAGCACTTCCTCGTGCTCACCGATGCGGATGCGCAGCGCACCCTTAATGACCATATTAAACTCCTGACCGTCGTGGGTGACCGTGTGGATCGGTGTATCCTGCAGCTCCTCGGAGTATTTGTAGGTAACATAGTAGGGGGTAGCCAGCTTGCTGCGGAACATAGGTGCCATGTCCTGAATGGTGATGCCGTCCTCGCTGGCGGTGGTCAGACCCTTGCCCTTGCGGGTGACAGTGTAGCCGGAAAGCTTTGCGCTGTGACCTTCCAAAAGAACTGTGATTTCTACGCCGAAGGCTTTGGCGCATTTGTGCATAAAAGTAAAGGGAAGATCCACCGTACCGGATTCATACAACTGATAAATGTCCAAAGTGACCTCAGTCATATCTGCCATTGCCTGCTGGCTGAAACCCAGAATTTCACGCATCTCCCGGATACGGGCAGCAATGTCCATCAGTTGATTTGCGGTGTTTTGGTTTGTCATAGTGATCATTCCTTTCTGAAATTTTATATAAAATAAAAACCCGTCTCAAGAAACACTTGAGACGAGTAAACTATACCCGCGGTACCACTCAAATTACAGCTTTCGCTGTCTCTTCACGCTCCAACAAGCGCTATCCCTTAACGCGGGCAAACGGGAGGACTTACTGGATAAAAGGTTCAGTACTCCGGCTCGGAAGTGATTGTTTCGGACGCTTTGTTACCGGCTTGCACCAAATGCCGGCTCTCTGTAAACTGCGGCTGCCCGACCGTCTTCGTCAAAGCCTTTTTTCTGTATTGACGATACTATAGCATGTCCGCGGGAAAAAGTCAAATGTTTTTCCTACAAAGAATCAGAGACTTTCGTTTGCTTTTTTGTGCAAATTTGCAAACATTACAAAAACCTATTGTTTTTGTTGACAAAATGGCCACTTTGTGCTTAAATAGCAAGTGTGTAAAAGACAATGACGGAAAACTTGCCTTTTCGGAAACTTCAGAGAGCCGGCGTTTGGTGTGAGCCGGTGTGGAAGAAAATGGCGATCTGATTCCTGAGTCGGTTTTGCCAACGCTTATGTCAGTAGTGAAACCCGGCTGCCTCCGTTACAGGGCTAGGGCTTGTTGGAGCTCGATGAGTGATCCCAAATGCTTGGGATAATCAGGGTGGTACCGCGGAGTATAGCTTCGTCCCTGAGGTCAATGTGACCTCAGGGATTTTTTAGTTTTAGGAAGAAGGAGTATTGGGTATGAACGCAATTAAGATCAGCGATATTACAATGAAGCAGGAGGGCAAGGAGCTTTCCCTGTCCTTTAAGGAGAAGATTGAACTTGCCAAGCTTCTCGATAAGCTGGATGTTTCTGTGATTGAAGTAGAGGGCATCCGCAGCAGTAAGATCGATTCTCTGCGTATTAAGTCCATTGCCTCTGCAATTCAGTCCGGTATTCTGGCAGTGCCGGTGCAGCTGGATAAAGACAGTGTACAGCAGACCTGGAATGCGCTGTGTTCTGCCAAGCATCCCAGACTGCAGGTCTGCGCATCTGTCAGCTCTGTGCAGATGGAATACCTGTATCATAAGAAAAACGACAGTATGCTCACATCTGTCAGCGAAACCATTGCCGCCTGCAAAGCCCTTTGCTCCGATGTGGAGTTTGTGGCAGACGATGCCACCCGCAGCGATCCTGTGTTTCTTGCCCAGATCCTGACTGCAGCCATTGAAAAGGGTGCATCCACGGTGACCGTCTGCGACACTGCCGGCACTATGATGCCCGAGGAATTTGCGGCTTTTGTCAGAAACCTTTACGATACCATACCCACATTAAAGGATGTGACCTTGGGCGTCTGTTGCGCTAATGACCTTTCTATGGCAGATGCCTGTGTGATCGCCGCTGCCTGTCAGGGCGCAGGGGAGCTGAAAACAGCCGCATATCCTGTAAATACCGCATCTCTTTTAAGCGTTTCCCGGATCATCAGCGCCCGGGGTGACAGTTTCGGCGTAGCCTGCTCTGTCCGTGTGACCCAATTAAGCCGTACGGTCAATCAGATCACCTGGCTGTGTCAGACAGGACGCAGCAAGAATACTCCCTTTGCAGGCGGGGTACAGGAAGAAGATACCGATATTTATCTGACCGCTCACGATGATATGTCCGGTGTTTTGAAGGCCGTGGAACGAATGGGCTATGACCTGTCTGAGGAGGACGGAAGCCGCGTCTATGAAGCGTTCCAGACCATTGCGGCAAAGAAAGAAAAGGTCAGCGCCAAGGAGCTCGATGCCATTGTTGCTTCTGCCGCTATGCAGGTGCCCTCTACCTATCGGCTGGACACCTATGTGATCAATGCAGGCAATACGGTAGCAGCCACTGCCCACCTGAAGCTATATAAAAATGATGTGCCTATGGAGGGTGTCAGCATTGGTGACGGACCAATCGATGCTGCATTTATGGCAATTGAGTCTATCACCGGCTGCCACTATGAGCTGGACGATTTCCAGATCCAGTCTGTGACCGAGGGTCGGGAAGCTATGGGTCAGGCTGTGGTAAAGCTCCGTGCTGAGGGCAAGCTGTACTCCGGTAAGGGTATTTCCACGGATATTGTAGGCGCAAGCATCTACGCCTACATCAATGCACTTAATAAGATCGTCTACGAGGAGGAAACTGTATGAAGCTCTCCTTTTCTACCCGGGGCTGGCCGGAGCTGAGCTGGAACGATATGATCGATACAGCTCTGGAAATGGGCTTTACCGGTATTGAAGTCTATAATCTGCCAAAGTTCGATCCTATGACCGAAAAAGGCGGTCCGTTCCACAAGCATAAGGTGGCGGCAACGGTACGTCAGCTGCGGGATTTGAAATTAACCATTCCCTGTTTTGACACATCCATTGATCTGTCAGTAGATGATAGCTGTGTGGAAAGTCTGAAAAATTTGATAGAAGTTGCCCACGATGCCCATGTAGGCTATGTGGTGGCAGTGGCTTTACAGGATAACGAGGAACAGGTGCGCAAAAACCTCGCCATTCTTGAGCCTGTGGCGGAAAAGTTCGGTGTCAGCCTGCTGATCAAAACCAGCGGTATCTATGCTGATACTGCCAGATTGCGGAAAATGCTGGAAAGCTTTGCCAGTGACTATATGGGCGCTCTGTGGGATATGCACCATACCTATCGGGATTTTGCAGAAAGTGCCGATACCACCATTAAAAACTTAGGCACTTATGTGAGGCATGTCCATTTGCGTGACTCTGACGACGACAATACCTATAACCTGATCGGTGAGGGCACACTGCCTGTGGCGGAGATGATCCGCGCCCTTTCTTCCATCAATTACGACGGCTTTGTATCTCTGGAATGGAAGCCGGAGTGGATGGAAGACTTGCAGGATAAGGATGTGATCTTCCCCCACTTTGTAAACTTTATGAGCCGGTTTGGCAGCACCCGCAGCCGGAAAAAATCCCTGTACTACAACCACGACGGCTCCGGTCAGTATGTGTGGAAAAAGGACGACCTGATCGACCTGACCTTCCCCCAGGTGCTGGACCGTATGGTGGAGGAATTTCCGGATCAGTATGCATTCAAATACACCACCTTGGACTATACCCGCACCTACGAGCAGTTCCGGGAGGATGTGGATAACTTTGCCCGGGCGCTGGTGTCTTTGGGCGTGCGCCCCGGCATGAAGGTGGCGATCTGGGCAACCAATGTCCCTGCCTGGTACATTACTTTCTGGGCAACCACCAAGATCGGTGCGGTGCTGGTGACGGTAAATACCGCCTATAAGATCCACGAGGCAGAATACCTGCTGCGCCAGTCCGATACCCATACCCTTGTGATGATCGAGTCTGCACTGGACTCCAATTATAAAAATATCATCAATGAGATCTGCCCTGAGATCGCAAGCACTAAGGCAGGAAAACCCCTCCACTGTAAGCGTCTGCCGTTTTTGCGGAATGTAATTACGGTAGACTTCCGCCAGCCGGGCAGCCTGACCTTCGAAGAGGCAATGGAACGGGCAGACCTGACTCCCATTGAGGAGATCAGCCGGATGGCAGCAAATGTCCGCCCGGACGATGTGTGCAATATGCAATACACCTCCGGTACGACCGGCTTCCCCAAGGGCGTTATGCTCACCCACTACAATGTGGTGAATAACGGCAAGTGTATCGGTGACCGGATGGGCCTGTCCACCGCAGACCGGATGATGATCCAGGTGCCTATGTTCCACTGCTTCGGTATGACACTCTCCATGACCTCTGCAATGACCCACGGCGCGACTATGTGTCCCATGCCTTATTTCTCTGCTAAGGCATCCCTTGCCTGTATCAATCAGGAGCGGATCACCTGCTTTAACGGCGTGCCTACCATGTTCATTGCCATGTTCAACCACCCGGATTACCGGAAAACTGACTTTAGCTATATGCGTACCGGCATTATGGCAGGTGCCGGATGTCCTCCGGAGCTGATGCGCCGGGCGGCACAGCCGGACGAAATGAATATGTACGGCATCGTATCCGTCTACGGTCAGACAGAATGTGCCCCCGGCAACACCATGTCCGCTTGGACGGACTCTCTGGAGGTGCGGACAGAAACAGTTGGTTATGATTTCCCCCATGTTCAGTGTAAGATCATCGACCCGGAGACAGGCGAGGAGGTAGGCCCCGGTGTCAACGGCGAATTCTGCGCACGGGGCTATAACACAATGAAGGGTTATTACAAAATGCCTCAGGCCACCGGCGAGACCATAGACGAAAACGGCTGGCTTCACTCCGGTGACCTTGCCTGCAAGGACGAAAACGGCAACTACCGGATCACCGGCAGATTGAAGGATATGATCATCCGCGGCGGCGAAAATATCTATCCCAAGGAGATCGAGGAGTTTATCTATACCCACCCTGCTGTCAAGGATGTGCAGGTCATCGGCGTGCCGGATAAGAAGTACGGCGAGGAGATCTTCGCAAGCATTGTGCTCAAAGAAAAGGGCAGTGTGACCGAGGAGGAAATGCTTTCTTACATCCGCGCCAGTATGGCACGGCATAAAGTGCCCAAATACATTGAGTTTGTGGATGCATTTCCTATGAATGCCGCCGGCAAGGTCCTTAAGTATAAAATGCGTGAGGATGCGGCAAAGCGGTATAACCTTACCGGCGACGGTTCAGATACTGCCGGCCCGGGAAAATAAAAAGTGTGTTGCAGCTTTAGCTGCAACACACTTTTGTTTATCTTGAAGAGTATTTCATACTTTCTCACCGACGAGAAAGTATGCAAAGAGTCGCCGAGGACCTTCCGTATGGTCCTCGGACTCCCCAGACGGCCTAAGGGGAAAGCGGATAGCGTTATTTGTTGTCTAACATTTTCTCCGCTTCCCCCTTAGGTATCCCCTTGGTAGGTTATGCATAAATGCTTTTAATAGACGACAACCCCGGCTGAGAGATTATCTCAGCCGGGGGATATTATAGCTTTTCTAATAGTTCTGCTTTCTTAGATTCAAATTCTTCTTGCGTTATTGCATCGCAATTTTTTAACTCAGATAAATTTTTAATAGTATCGAGTATATCTTCACTTTGCGGAAGTGCTGAAGCGGGGCTTTTTCTAGAAAGCAATCCGGAAATGCTACCGGTTGCACTTTTGTAAACCTCGGTAAACTTATTTTTTAGACCTTTGTCTTTCGATTCTTGGGTTTCTCCCGTGTCTGCTGACTGTTGCTGTTCACGCTTAGCTTTGTTCTTTTCAACTTGCTTTTTTGCGATGATATTTATGAGATGTTCAGGCGTCAGAACACCTGCACATTCAACAATTTTTATTAGGAATTCATCTGGTACAATTTTAGCGGTAGAGACAGCCGGACAAAAGAACGAAACAATATTTATAATTGTTTTTGATACTTTACCGATGGCTTCAGGATGCTTTTTTGCCAACTCATTGATATCAATATGATCTAAAATATCCACAACGGTTTGCCAACTGTCTGCAGTTTCTTCAGTTTCTCCAAGCTCTTTTGCAAACTCATGGCGCATTTTCTTTGTGAGCTTAAAATTACCGTATTCTTTTTTTACAACATCTAATGCGGAATCCAGAGCACTGATGGAGTCCTCAGTAACTATATTTTGTATCATATTAGTTTTGCTTTCTTGAGTATGTGTGATAGTGTTATTTGCCATATTATGGGATCCTCCTATGTTTCTTTTAGGATATTGCATCTGTGTAATAGCAGTTGCATTTTTCGCGAATTTCTTTTTAAATGTGGCAATTTATATCCGATGATCTCTCACCCAAGAAAGAAGTGCGTCATAATCCATATCGCCGGAGGCAACAGACAGACCCACAGTGGAAACTTCTTCATTGGTGCAGTCCATATGAATTCCGTTTACCTCCAGGAATGTGAGCATAACATACATACCAATGCGTTTGTTACCATCTACAAATGCGTGGTTTGAAATCAAATTATAGCCTAAACGAGCTCCCTTTTCCTCTTTTGAGGGATAGAATTCTTTTCCGCCAAAGCCGGAGAAAGCAGCTTCTAAGGCGGATTCTAGCAAGCCCTCGTCACGCACACCGATACTACCACCGGTTTCTTCTGCAATCAGCTTGTGCAGGAGTAGCACCTTGTCTTTTGAGAATTTAATCATTTTGCAAGCTCCTCAAAGGCAGGCTTAAACCGTTTCATAATTCTGGCAGCAACAATATCGATTTTCTCTTCGTCTGTCAGCTCCAAAACAGGGGAATTTTCAATATCGATCACGATATATTTGGGGCGGTTGTTTTTGAATATAACTGCCTGACCGTTTTTTTCTGCAATTCTGGTAACCCGGGAAAAGTTCTGATTTGCTTCGGTTACAGACACAATGGCGTTTGTATCAATTTGCATAATCACACCAACCTTTCTAATACTATTATATATAAAAATAGGTATAAGTCAACCTAGAATATTATGGTATATAGTGACGGATCAAACAAATTTTCTTATTATTTACCTGCTAGTTCTTTTCGTTTGGCGCGGCGGACGCGGTTGATATGCCGCTGGAAATCCCCCTTGGCGATCAGCTCTGCCAGAACATATTGGATATAGGTGGGAACGGTACAGGCGTATGCCCCCAGTTCCTTTTCGTATTTTTCTGCCAATGCCGGCGGCAGGACCATATATCCCACACGGAGAGAGGGAGAGACGGTTTTGGAAAAGGTGTTCATATAGATCACATTGTGTTTCTTTGTGTGGGAGAACAGGGTCTCCTCCGGCTTTGTGGATACCGAAAATTCAGACTCAAAATCGTCCTCGATAATCAGGCGGTTTTCTTTTTCTGCCCACCGGAGGTATTCGTGGCGCTTGGAGGCGGTTGCGGTGACACCGCTGGGGAAGCTGCGATAGGGGGAGACGTGCAGAATATCTGCCTGGCAGTTTTTCAGGGCGTCGGTGTCGATGCCGTCTGCACCCAAAGGCAGTTTTTGGGTGGCGACCTCCGCCTGGGTGTAAACCTGCTCGATCATATGATAGGAGGGGGTTTCAATGGCGTAAACCTTGTCCTTTCCTAAAAGTTTTATCAGAAGGGAATAAAGCTGCTCTGCGCCGGAACCGATGATGATTTGCCGGGCATCGGCGATCAGCCCTCTGTTCTGGGCAAGATAAAGGCGTATGGCACCCCGCAGAGCAAGGCATCCTCCGTTGGGAGAACGCTCTAAAATTGCCTCGCCCATATCGCTGATGACACCCCGCATGGTTTTTGCCAGCACAGAAAAGGGAAAGGTGACTGGTGCATCGGCGTTTTTCACATAGGCAGAGAGGGCAAAATCCTTGGCAGAAGGGGTGACAAAGCCGTCATCTGTCCGGAAGATCACATAGTAACCGCTGCGCTGGCGGGTTTCCACATAGCCCTCATCGCAAAGCAGACCGTAAGCATGTTCTACCGTAATGCTGCTAAGACCAGTATCTGCCGACAAGATCCGCTTGGAGGGGAGCTTACTACCCAGAGGATAGATCCCGTTTACAATATCATCCCGCAGGAACATATACAGCTGAAGATATGCAGGGGATTTATTTTGCTTATCAATAATGTATTTCATCTGATCCTATTCCTTTCGGCGGCGTTGTATATTTTATAGAACCAGTTTTATTATATACCAGAAAGATCTGTTGTGCAATAAAAAATGCCGGAGTGAAATACTCCGGCATTTTTGCTGTACATTAGCCTTCAAAATCCAGTTCGTTTGCTTCCATGGAGATATCTCCGTCAGCAGAAGCACAGAAGTATCTGTTCTTGCAGTTGCGGATCAGGCCCTTTGCCCAGGCAACGATCCTGTCGCCATAGGTAGCAACCACGTAGACAATGCCGGCGACAACCGCCAGAGCAGCAATCACTTTCAAAACGGTATAAAAAACTTTCATATTCAATACCTCCTTGTGTTTGTTTCTAATATCAGTATAACCAATGGAAAGAAAAAAAGCAACAAAAATCTTGAAATCATCAAATATATCCGTACATTCCCCGAATGCTTACTTCTCCGGAGGTGACGGTCCTTACACAGCCGTCTGCAAACCGAACCACCAGACCGCCGTCTGCATCCAGATCCACAGCCGTGCCGTAAGAAAATTCCCCGCCCCGCACCACAAGGATTTCCTGGCCTAAGGTGATGCAGTCTTTCCGATAGAGATCCATAATATTTTCTTTCTCTGCAAGTAAAATCCGATCCATATCCACTAAGGCTTCGATCATTGCTGCGGCAAGACTGGTTGGTGTTACCAACTTGCCGGAGACCATAGACAGGGATGCTGCCATATCCTGAATTTCCGGAGGGAAATCCCCAATTGTCTGGCAGCAGTTGATGCCGATTCCAATAATGGCATAATCCACAAGACCGGTGATTTGATTGACGGATAGCTCTGTAAGGATTCCACCCAGCTTTTTTTTGCGAAATACCAGATCGTTTGTCCATTTAATTCCCGGACGGATGCCCGAAGCCTTTTCCACAGCTTCGCACATTGCCACCGCTGTGGCACAGGTCAGGTGCATCAGATCTTCCGGGGGGCAGTTGGGGCGGAGAATGACGGACAGGTAAACACCCATACCTGCAGGAGAGGAAAAACTGCGGCCCAGCCTGCCACGACCGCCGGTCTGATGCCCTGCGATCAGCACTGTTCCGTGGGGCGCACCGTCTTTGGCAAGTTCCTTGGCTTTTGTATTGGTGGAGTCGATGGTGTCATACCAATACAGAGTGTCCCGCCAGGGACACTCTGTAGATAACCAAGATAAAATGTGTTCTTTCATATCAATCAATGTCGCGGACAACTTCCTCGGGGGGATTGTCCATAATTTCCGGATGCCGCAGAATGTTGCGGTAATGCTTAAAGAAAGCGGCATAATAATAGCCGTCTACGATGCGCTCATCCAGAACAAACTTTACATCAATGTATTTTCTTTGCACCACACTTCCGTCCTCCTCCACTTCCAGAGCCCGGCGCTTGCAGCCGAATGCACCGAAAACAGGCAGGTTACCGAAATCATACAGGTGGTGATAAATGGGCCGGATGCCTAAAGAACCCATAGAGGTGAAGAACAAACTACCATGGAAGGGGCTCAGCTCCAGCAGGAATTTGGGCAGCAGACCGAAGTAATCCAGAAGCTTCAGCAGCCATATTACAAACTTCAACACCACACTGGGGATCAGGTTGAAGTAGCCGATCAGATTATCAAGGCTGGAATCCAGCTCCTGTGTAGACTTGACACTTTCGATAGCGGCGTTGAGCTTATTGTATACATCCTCAGCAGTGTCCCGGGGATTGAGATGGACCTTGATGGAAGTGTCCGGAGAGTCCACAGTCATTTCCTTTTTAATGACCATACAATACTGAATGTCATCGCCCCGGGAGTAGACCTTCTGACCGGAGATAAACCGGTTGAGCTGAGGATACTTAGCCACACCGCGAACATATGCTGCCAGCAGAACATGGGTGATGCCAAAGTCTGTCAGACCTTCCTTGCGTTTTTGACGGATATAACGCTCGATATGAGTGATTTCAAAGGACTCCTCGAAAAGGTTGGAGCAGGTGTTCCGTTCCACCTGGAAATAGGATGTGATCTGCGCCATAGGAGCAAGCGTCCGGATGCGGCGGCCATCGTTGCGGTCACCCCATGTGGGATGATATTCCCCGGCGGGGTGGACACGGATGGCAAACACCATAAAGAGGAAACCCAATGTCATCAGCGCGTCGGGGAGCAGATGCATCAGCTCCCTATAATTGCCTGCTATCACAGCTGCCCGGTTCAGGTACAGCAGTGCGCCAAAGGGGAAAGCAAGCAACGGGATCAGTGCCAAAGTCAGTTTTTCTCTGCCACCGGTGATCTGGGTATAGATCACAGCAATGAACAAAAGGGCAATGACATACAGTGCCATTACCAGCTTGTCAAAACCGAAGCCGGCAAAGATGAAGCAGTAGTAAATTGCATACATCCAAACAGGAATTGCAGTTTTATAGAATTGCTCCTTACCGTTGATCAGGGCGATGAGCACATACAGCAGGGATGCTGCCACAGGCAGAACGATTTGACTCCACACAAAATGTGTATCTCCGGTTCCTTTCACACCGGGTATCACAATGCGGGCCACTGCCGAGCATACCATACAAAGTGCCATCAGCCAGGTCAGCACGCTTTTGCGGCTGATGTAAAAATGTGTTTTCTTTTCCATAACAATACAAGTATAACAAAATTCGACCAAATTGGCAAGAAAAAATCAGAGACTTGCTTTTAAAGCAGCAATATATTCCGGCGCAGTGCCGCAGCAGCCACCCAGTAAAGTAGCACCGGAAGAGGCGCACTGACCCATAATTTCCGCAAATTCATTCGGCAGCATAGGGTAGTGGGGGAGATTATCTTCGCCGATCACCGGATTGCCTGCATTGGGCTTGCACACCAGCGGACCTCTAACCCACCGGCGAAGCTTGCTGACAAGATAAGGGGTCATCATATCCGCCGCAACACAGTTAAAGCCCACACCGGCAGCGCCGGCTTCTTCCAGCTCCCGGAGCACAGGACCGGCGTCCATACCGGAAAACAAAGAGCCGTCAGATTGCATTGTAAAGGTATACATTGCCGCACCTGCACCCTCCAACTCCGCAGCGGTGAGAATTGCCTCAGCCTCCTGAGGATACAAAAGGGTTTCTGCAGCCAGAAGATCTGCACCGCCGTCAATCAGTCCCTTGATCTGGCGGCGATAATTTTCCACCAATAGGTCAAAGTTGTCTGGATCCCAGCTTTCTGTAAATGCGGCTAGGGTAGTCAGATTGCCTGCAACCAGGCACTGGGGAGCTGCCGACCGGGTCAGGCTGACAAGATGGGCGTTAATTGCCTCTGTCTGCTTATGAAGATTTACTTTTTCCAAAGCTATGGGTTGCGCCTGAAAGGTGGGGGCATACAGGATCTGACTGCCAGCGCTTGCATACTGCCGCTGCAGGGCTACCAGCTTTTCCGGATTAGAGAGGATCCATTCCTCTGAGCAGCAGCCACGGGGCATACCCACTTTTTGCAGATTCGAGCCAGTTGCACCGTCCAGAAACCGCACCCCGGATGCAATTTTTTTGTGAAATTGTTCTTTTGTAAGCATAAGCTATCCCTCTTTTTATGTCATTGCGAGGAGCATAGCGACGTGGCAATCTCCTGATTATTTAAGGACGCATTTGAAATATTATAATCCAAACGGGGAAAGATTGCAACAAAGATTGACGGTGGGGAGAAAATCTGGTAAACTGAAGAAAATCATAAAAGGAGCAAATATGCAATGAAAAAGACTGTTTTAAGAGAATATGCCCGGCTGATCGCCCGTGTTGGCGTGAATGTGCAGAAGGGTCAGGAGGTTCTGATCCACGCAGATCTGGACCAGCCGGAATTTGTAAAGCTTTTGGTGGAGGAGTGCTATAAGGCAAAGGCAAAGGAGGTCACCGTCCTTTGGAACTATCAGCCCCTGCAGAAGATCCACACCCGCTACCAGACTGTAAAGACCTTGGGCGAGGTAAAGCAGTGGCAGAAAGAACGGCAGCAGCATTACTGCGATGTTCTTCCTTGCCGCATCCACCTGATCAGCGAGGATCCGGACGGCCTGAAGGGTGTGAATATGAAGAAAATGTCTCAGGCACGGCAGCTAAGCTATCCTATTTTGAAGCCTTATATCGATCAGCGGGAGAATAAGCAGCAGTGGTGCATCGCAGCGGTTCCCGGCGCAGCCTGGGCGAAGAAAGTATTCCCGGGACTTCCCAGGGGCAAGGCGATCGAAAAGCTGTGGGAGGCAATTTTGTATACTTCCCGGGTCAATGAAGATCCCATCGGCGCTTGGGAAAAGCACAATGCCGATTTGAAGGCACGCTGTGACTACCTGAACAGTCTGGGCATTGAAAGCCTGCACTATACTGCCGACAACGGCACAGATCTGACTGTGGGTCTGATTAAAGAAAGCCGCTTCTGCGGCGGCGGGGATACCAGCCTGCAGGGCATTTACTTTAATCCCAACATTCCCACCGAGGAATGTTTCATCTCCCCGAAACGGGGCGAGGCTGAGGGCATCGTCTATTCCACAAAGCCCCTTAGCTATCAGGGCCAGCTGATCGATAATTTCTGGATGCGCTTTGAGGGCGGTAAGGTTGTAGAAAGCGGTGCGGAAAAGGGCGCAGATTTGCTCGCAACCCTGATTGCAATGGACGAGGGCGCAGCGTACTTGGGTGAGTGTGCCTTAGTGCCCGAGAGAAGTCCCATTGCCGAAAGCGGCTTGCTGTTCTATAACACCCTGTTCGATGAAAATGCCGCCTGCCACCTTGCCATCGGTATGGGCTTTGCAGATACCATTGTGGATTTCCAGAATAAATCTCTGGAGGAGTGCCGCGCCTTGGGCATTAACGATTCTATGGTCCACGAGGACTTTATGATCGGATGCAGCACAATGAATATCGATGCAAAAACCCGGGACGGCAAGACCGTTCCCATCTTCCGTAACGGCAACTGGGCGTTTTGATTATGACGGTTACCTCCCAAAAATGATTTTTGTCTGATCAGCGGATCTTTCACCTCAAATCATCTTTTTTAAGACTTGAAATACACAAAGTATGTCTGCGTCTTAAAAAAGAAGGTTTGTTGCAAAATCTCTCGCTGTCAGCCTGAAAATCCTTTTTGATCGGCAACCGGGGAAAGAAAATAGAAAAAAATAAAAAAAAAGACTTGCATTTCCGGATTATCTGTGCTATGATATGCGGGCGATTGAAGATTGCTAGGGCAATTGCGCCCTTTTATGCTACGAGAAAGAGGTGAACAATATGAAGGAAGGTATCCATCCCAATTACGAACAGACCACAATTCGTTGCGCCTGTGGCAACGTCTTTACTACCGGTTCCACTAAGAAGGACATCAGAGTTGAAATCTGCTCCAAGTGCCACCCTTTCTATACCGGCAAGCAGAAGCTGGTTGACACCGGTGGACGTGTTGACCGTTTCAACAAGAGATTTGGTTTGAAGTAAGACAAAAACTGCACCACATTTTGTGGTGCAGTTTTTTCTTTTTATCTTGTCTATGGATAGTGGTATGTGGTATAATAAGAAAAATTATGCTGGAGGCACTATGGAATCGAATTTTGAGCAGAAGCAGGAGCGGGCGGTGCTGGTCGGCCTGAACGCGGATTGCTTTAAAAAAGAACAGACCGCCACCGATGAAACCCTGGAAGAATTGGAAGCGCTCTTAGAAACAGCCGGCGGCTTTTGCACAGGTAAGATCCTGCAAAACCGCCACACCCCCGATCCCCACAGCTTTATCGGCGAAGGCAAGGCGCTGGAAGTAAAAATGCTGGTGGAGTTCACAGAAGCTACAATGGTGGTTTTCGATAATGAACTGTCACCGGGCAATATCCGGGCGCTGGAAGAAATTCTGGGTGTTACTGTGCTGGATCGCAGTGCGCTGATTTTGGATATTTTTGCCCAGCGGGCAAAGACAAAAGAGGGTAGACTTCAGGTGGAGCTTGCCCAGTATAAATATCTGCTGCCCCGGCTGTCCGGTATGGGTAAGAGCCTGTCCCGGCAGGGCGGCGGCATCGGCACCAGAGGCCCCGGCGAAACAAAGCTGGAAACCGACCGTCGCCACATCCGGGAACGGATCGCCCGTCTGCAATCCGAGCTGGAGCAGGTGCGGCAGGTCCGGGGTGTTCAGCGGGAGCGGCGGATGAAAAATTCCGTGCCTGTGGTTGCTATCGTGGGTTATACCAATGCAGGTAAATCCACTCTTTTAAATCAGCTCACCGGTGCAGGAATTCCTGCCAACAACCGGCTTTTTGACACACTGGACACTACCTCCCGGCAGTTGACGGTTTCTGACAATCTGGATGTGGTGCTATCGGATACCGTTGGCTTTATTGCTAAGCTTCCTCACCATCTGGTAGATGCCTTCCGGGCAACACTGGAAGAACTGGAATATGCAGATCTTCTTTTGCACGTGATCGATTCCTCTGACCCTAACCGGGAGGAGCATATCCAGGTGGTGGACAGCCTGATCCATAAGCTGGCAAAGGAAGGCACAAAGGTTTTGCGGTGCTATAATAAAGCAGACTTGGTAAGTGCTGAGGACATTCCTATCGGGGAAGATGTGGTAAAAATTTCTGCCGTCAAGGGCGAGGGAATGGACAAGCTTCTAAACGCAATTGAAAATGCCCTCGGTCACAGCCGTCACCATATCACAGTCACATTGCCGTACCATATGGGCGGTATGGTGGAAACCCTCCACAGTAGTGCCCAGGTGCTGGGTGTGGATTATACCGGAGAGGGGATCGTGGTGGAGACCATTGTTGACCCCATTTTGTACGGAAAGCTCAGGGAGTATATCACAAATGAGTTTAGATGAATATTTCGTGCCGACGGCCTTCGGTGAGGACGAGTTTACCGAGAAAAAATCCCGGTTTATCGGCAGAGTCTGGCCTGTGGAAACAGAAGAAGAGGCGCTGGCAAAAATTCAGGAAATGAAAAAACAGCACTATGATGCCACCCACAATTGCTGGGCATATATCATTAAAGACGGACCGATGCGCTTTTCCGATGACGGCGAACCGGGTGGAACGGCGGGAAATCCTATGATGCAGGTGCTGCAGCGAGAGGAAATCTACAATGTGGTGTGCGTGGTGACCCGGTATTTCGGCGGTGTGCTCTTAGGGGCGGGTGGCTTGGTGCGCGCCTATACCAAGGGTGCAAAGATCGCCGTAGATGCGGCGGGAAAATCCATGAAGCGGGTGTGGTCGGTGATGTATGTGCCCTGCCCCTATGCCTTTTACGAGCGGGTAAAGCTGGAGGTTGCGGCATTTGAGGGCATCATCCGGGATACCCAGTTCGGCGCAGAGGTGGAGCTGGAAATTCTGGTATCAAAGGAAAAGGCACAGCCCTTTTTAGATCGACTTACGGATATGACCTCCGGTACAGTGGAGGGTATGGAAACCGGACAGGAGTATCGAGCCTTTCCGGTACATAAGGGGGAAGTAGAATGACATTACGGGAAGAACTGGAGCGCCGGGAGCAGGGGCAGTTAGACCCAAAAGCAGCATTTTCCAAGGAAAGTCGGGGACGGCTTCGTCCGCTGGATGAGGATGATGAGGATGTACGTACCTGCTATCAGCGGGATACAGACCGGATCGTTCATTGCAAGGCGTTCCGGCGGCTGATGCACAAAACACAGGTGTTTCTCAGCCCGGAGGGTGACCATTACCGCACCCGTATGACCCACACCATTGAGGTTGCCCGCATTGCCAGAACCATAGCAAGAGCACTAAACCTGAATGAAGACCTGGCAGAGGCAGCGGCGATGGGTCATGACTTAGGACATACCCCCTTCGGCCACGCCGGCGAGGGTGCGCTGAGTGAAGTGATGGGGCAACCCTTCCGTCACAATGAGCAGAGCCTGCGGGTGGTGGATATACTGGAAAACGGCGGTGCCGGACTGAACCTGACCTACGAGGTCCGAATGGGTATTCTGGGTCACACCGGCAATTTTGTTCCGGAAACAATGGAATGTCAGATCGTCCGCTGGGCAGACCGGATCGCCTATGTAAACCACGATATTGACGATGCCATCCGTGCAGGAATTTTAAAGGATTCCGATATTCCCAAGTCCATTGCAAAAATATTGGGCAAGACCCATTCCCAGCGGATCAACACTCTGGTGTGCGATACAGTCAATACCTCCCGGGAGGCAGGAAAGATACTCCTTTCTCCCCAGGTGGAAACGGCACTTGCAGACCTGCGAAGCTTTATGTTTGAGCGGGTCTACCGCAATCCGGTGGCAAAGGGGGAGGAGACCAAAGCAAAGGATATGCTCAAGCGGCTGTACGAGTATTATTACACCCATCCGGAGGCAATTCCCGAG
Source organism: Oscillospiraceae bacterium (assembly GCA_017521485.1). Lineage (GTDB taxonomy): Bacteria > Bacillota > Clostridia > Oscillospirales > Oscillospiraceae > Faecousia. The sequence continues at coordinate 24,892 of JAFXCL010000013.1, read as the reverse complement.
GACTTCCAGCCTCAGCTTTCCTTTGGAGGAATGGAGCGCACGGTCTGCGACTATATCGCCGGTATGACTGATAATTACGCGGTAGATAAATATATGGAGCTTTTTATCCCAATGGGCTGGAATGTTCGGGGATAATGTGATATAATAAATTATTCTGTTTTGAAAGGAGGCGGAGCGCTTGGCTTTTCCCCAGTCGTTTATTGATGAATTGATTGCCCGAAATCCCATTGAGGATGTGGTGGGCCAATATGTGAGCCTGAAGCGATCCGGCTCTAATCTGTTTGGTCTTTGCCCCTTCCACGGGGAAAAGACAGCATCCTTTTCCGTTGCACCGGATAAGGGAATTTACTATTGCTTCGGCTGCCATAAAGGCGGCGGTGCAGTGAATTTTATGATGGAGGTTGAAGGACTTTCCTACCCGGATGCAGTCCGTGCCCTTGCCAAGCGGGCAGGCATGGAAGTGCCGGAGGATGAGCAGTACCAGAGCCGTTACCGCCATCAGGAGCGCCTGTGGGCGCTGATGAAAGAGGCAGGCCGCTTCTTCCACGAGCAGCTTTTTGCCCCGGTGGGCGCAGAATGTCTCTCTTATGTGCAAAAGCGGGGTCTGACAAAATCCACAGTCACCCGGTTTGGCATCGGCTTTGCCCCCAATTCCTGGAATTCCCTTGTGGATGCCATGCGCAAGAAGGGGTATACGGATCAGGAGCTGCGGGATGCAGACCTGGTGGGTGAGAAAAACGGCAGAATTTACGACCGTTTCCGCAACCGGCTGATGTTCCCCATTTTCGATGTCCGGGGCAATGTGATCGGCTTTGGCGGCCGGGTGCTGGATGACTCCAAGCCCAAGTATCTCAACTCCAACGAGACCCTGATCTTCAACAAGCGGAAAAATCTCTTTGGTATGAACTTTGCGAAAAAGACCAAGGAGCCCTATATCATTCTGGTGGAGGGCAACATCGATGTGGTGGCGCTGCACCAGTACGGCTTTGACAATGCAGTTGCTTCTCTGGGCACATCCTTAACGGAAGAACAGGTGACCCTCCTGAGCCGGTATACGGAGCAGGTAGTGCTGACCTACGATACAGACGAAGCCGGTCAGCGGGCAGCCCAGCGGGCGATCCCTATGCTGGAAAAGGCAGGTCTGAAGGTGAAGGTCCTGCAAATGAAGGACGCAAAAGACCCGGATGAATTTCTCCACAAATTCGGCGCGGACCGGTTTAAGCTGCTGCTGCAGGACTCCTCCGACCGGGTGGAATATCAGCTAAATGCTATCCGCCAAAAGTACGATTTGAAGGTGGATGCCGAAAAGATCAGCTTTGTTCAGGAGGCGGCAGGCCTGATCTGCACGCTGGACAGCTCTGTTAAGCGGGAGGTCTACGGCAGCCGGGTGGCAGAAGCTGCAGGCATTAGCATGGATGCTATGAAGCTGGAAGTCAACAAGGCGTTCAAGCGGCGCACTGCAATGGAAAAGAAGAAGCAGGAAAAGATCGATCTTGCGCCGGTCCGGGCACTGCAGCCCAAGGAGCGGTCCATCCGTTACGACAATATAAAGTCCGCCATCGCAGAGGAGGGCGTGATCGCCCAGATCCTGCGGGAGCCTGCCCTTTTAGAGCAGGTGGGAAAGATTACGGAAAAGGACTTTTCCGTGAGCTTGTTTGGAAAAGTGTTTTCCCAGCTTCGTGCCCGGCATATGCAGGGGCTGGATGTGAGCATTGCTGTGCTGGAGGAGCTGACCCCGGAGGAGGTTTCCCACATCACCGGTGTGGCCCAGCGCCATCAGGGCACAGTCAATCAGGACGCCTTTACCGACTGTGTAAACAGAATCCTGTCTGAGGGTCAAAGCACCCGGGTCAGTACTGACGATGACCTGCGGGCACTTCAGGAAAAGCTAAAGGCAAAAAAGGGAACAAACCTATGATTTTGGAAAAGGAAGTTCCTGTCAGTGCAGGCGAGGATATGACCCAATATCTGCGGGAAATCCGGCAGTTTCCCCTTCTGAGTCAGCAGGAGGAAAAGGAACTGGCAAAACGCTGTGCCGCCGGCGACGAGGACGCCATCCGCCGAATGGTCAATTCCAATCTCCGTCTTGTGGTGTCGGTGGCAAAGGGCTATATCGGCCGGGGCGCACCCCTTTTGGATATGATCCAGGAGGGAAGTATCGGTCTGGTGACTGCCGCAAGAAAATTCGATCCGTCTATGGACTGCCGGTTTTCTACTTATGCCACCAAATGGATCCGTCAGGGCGTTAGCCGATGTGTGATGGAGCACGGAGGACTGATCCGTGTTCCCCGCTATACTGCAGATAAGATCAAAAAGCTTTTACACGCCCGGCGGCAGCTGCAGCAGTCCGGTCAGAGCGTGGAGCTGGAAAGAATAGCAGAGATCAGCGGTATTCCGCCGAAAAAAGCGGAGGAGCTGTTAAATCTTTTGCCGGAGGTGTGGTCCTTGGATGCCCCGGCGGGGGAAGAGGACAGTGCCCTGCAGTTTCTCTTGGAAGATGCCCAAGCACCCGAACCTCAGGAGGAAATGATCCGGCAGGAAATGAAGCGGGTGCTGGAAGAAATGCTGCAGCTTTTGACCCCGCGGCAGCAGCAGGTACTGCGCCTGCGTTTTGGATTGGACGGGGGCGAGCGCTGCAGCTTGGAGCGAACCGGAGAAATTCTGGGAATCTCCAAGGAACGGGCACGGCAGCTGGAGCACAGCGCTGTGGACAAGCTGCAAGAACTGGGAACAGGCTTCGGACTTGTTGATTTTTTAGAATAGAAAGTAATAGATATAAGGAAGGTTTTACTTATGGGAAAAACATATTCTATCGCCATTGACGGCCCTGCCGGTGCAGGCAAAAGCACCATTGCAAAAGCACTTGCCAAGGAGCTGGGTTTTTGCTATGTGGACACAGGAGCGATCTACCGTACCGTTGCGTATTTCCTGGATCTTCTGGGCGTTAGTCCTAAGGACGCAGACGGCGTAGAGCGGTATCTGGACGAGCTGACCATCGGCATCGAATACGATGAAGAGGGCAAGCAGCATATGATCATGAACGGAATGGATGTATCCGGCGAGATCCGCACCCAGGATATTTCCCAGAAGGCGTCCCTGGTTTCTGCCTATCCAATCGTTCGGGAGATGCTGCTGGATATGCAGCGGGATGTGGCAAGAAAGAATAATGTGATTATGGACGGCAGAGATATCGGCACAGTGGTGCTGCCCAAGGCAGATGTGAAGATATTCCTGACTGCTTCTGTGGAAGTCCGTGCAAAGCGCCGCTATGACGAGCTGATCGAAAAGGGTCAGAAGGCAGAGCTTTCCCAGATTCAGAAAGAAATTGAGCAGCGGGACTATCAGGACACCCACCGTCCTATTGCACCGCTGAAAATGGCAAAGGATTCTGTGAAGCTGGACACCTCCGATCTGGATATTGCAGGTGTGCTTGCCGAGATGAAGCGGATCATCGGGGAGAAGATCCCTGTATGAGCATCCGTGTGGCAAAAAGCGCCGGCTTTTGCTTCGGTGTCAACCGGGCAGTAGAATTGGTGGAGCAGGCGGCAAAGACCGGTGATCGGGTGTGTACCCTTGGACCGATCATCCACAACCGCCACGCAGTTGCCCATTTTGAAAAAATGGGTGTTCGGGTCATCGAAAAACCGGAGGAGGCAAATCCAGGGGATACGGTGATCATCCGTTCCCACGGCGTGACCCGGGCTGTGTATGAGCAATTAGAGAGCCGGGGTGTGCAGATTGTGGACGCTACCTGTCCCTTTGTTAAGCGGATCCACGGGATCGTCAGCCGGGCGGAGGAAGAGGGTAGACTGCCGATCATCATTGGCACACGGGCACATCCCGAGGTGGAAGGCATTGCCGGCTGGTGCAGTAAATGTGAGGTTTTTCAGACTTCCAAAGAATTGGAAGATTGGATAAAATCAGATAAAAATCGGGAGAATTTGCCAATTTGCATAGTTTGCCAAACAACATCCACAGAAACCTTGTGGAATTCGTGCGCTGAAATTGCAAAAAAACAGTTTACTAACGGAAAAATTTTTGATACAATATGTAAAGCTACTGAATCTCGACAGCGGGAAGCGGCACAGTTGGCTGCCCAGTGTCAGGCTATGGTGGTAGTGGGAGATACCCACAGTTCCAATACCGGAAGGCTGGTCACCATTTGTCAGGAACACTGCAAAAAAGTCATATTGGTGGATAATGCCAATGAGCTGGAGCCGGAATTTTTCCGCGGTGTACATGAGGTCGGAGTCACGGCCGGTGCGTCTACCCCGGCGTGGATTATAAAGGAGGTCAATAAGACTATGAGCGAAATTACGAATGTTGAGGCTACCCAGGAGGAAAACTTTGCAGAACTTCTGGAGCAGTCCATCAAGACTTTAAATACAGGAGATAAGGTTACCGGAATCGTCACCGGCATCGGTGCTACCGAAGTGCAGATCGACTTGGGCACTAAGCACGCCGGCTACATTCCCTACGACGAAGTAAGCGTTGATCCCTCTGTGAAGCCTGAGGATATCTTAAATGTTGGCGATGAGATCGAAGTGTTTGTCGTCCGCGTGAACGATCAGGAAGGCACCTGCCAGCTGTCCAAGAAGAAGCTGGACGGCATGAAGGTTTGGGACGATATTGCTGCTTGGTGCGAAGAGAAGGCTACTGTTGAGGGTGTCATCTCCGAAGAAAACAAGGGCGGTCTGGTTGCCAATGTTAAGGGCATCCGCGTCTTTATTCCCGCTTCCCAGTCCGGTATCGCCAAGGGCGGCGATATGACCGGTATGGTTGGTCAGACTGTGGAAATGAAGATCACTGAGGTTAACCGTGCACGCCGTCGCGTGATCGGTTCTATTCGTGCTGTTTCCGCTGAGAGCCGCAAGGCTGCTCAGGAGAAGGTCTGGAACGAGATCGAAGTGGGTGCTAAGTACCACGGCACTGTCAAGTCCCTGACTTCCTACGGCGCATTCGTGGACATCGGTGGTGTGGACGGAATGGTTCATGTTTCCGAGCTGAGCTGGAACCGCATTAAGACTCCTGCTGATGTTGTGAGCGTAGGCGACGAGATCGACGTTTATGTCATCTCCTACGATCCCGAGAAGCGCAAGATCTCTCTGGGCTACAAGACTGCTGAGATGAACCCCTGGAATCAGTTTATGACAAACTACAACATCGGCGATGTTGTGGATGCTAAGATCGTTAAGCTGATGACCTTCGGTGCATTTGCTCAGATCATCCCCGGTGTGGACGGACTGATCCACATTTCTCAGATCGCTAACGAGCGCATCGGCAAGCCTGAGGACGTTCTGGCTGAGGGTCAGGAGGTTCAGGTGAAGATCACCGATATCGATGCTGAGAACAAGCGCATCTCCCTGTCCATCCGCGCTCTGCTGGAGGTGGCTCCTGAAGAGGCAGAGGCTGAGGCAGAGGAAGCTCCCGCTGAGGAAGCAGCAGAGGCTGAAGCTGAATAATGCATAAATACATACCGGAGCCTTTGGGCTCCGGTATTTTTATAATAAGGAGACTATCTATGGTAAAGCATATTGTGATTTATACACTCAAAGAGGGCGTCAATAAGCCTGAAGCAGTGGAGTTGATCCGCTCTGTGTTAGAGCCACTGGTGGGAAAGATTCCCGGTCTTCTGAAAATGGAAATCCGCCCCTGCTATCAGGGCGGTATGGACTATTGCCTGTACTCTGAGTTTGACTGCAAGGAGTCCCTGGCAAATTACGCAGAGCACCCCGCCCACTTGGCGGCAAAGGAACATTTCTGGACAATGCTTGATCGCAGAGTCTGTGCAGATTACGAGGTGTAAGATATGAAAGCGGTTGTAACAGTTGTAGGTAAGGACCGGGTGGGCATTATTGCCGCTGTTTGCACCCACCTTGCAAAATTGCAGATCAATGTGTTGGACATCAGCCAGACAGTTATGGAAGGCTACTTTACAATGATGATGGTGGTGGATACTTCCGCCAGCACCTTGCCCCTTGCGGAGCTTGCACAGCGTATGGAAGAAGCAGGCAAAGAAATGAATCTTTCTATCCGCCTGCAGCGGGAAGATATTTTTGATGCTATGCATCGGGTGTGAGGAAAGGCTATGCTGAACATTAAGGATGTTTTATATACCCAGGATATGATCGACAAGCGGCATTTGGATATCCGCACCATCACAATGGGTATTTCTTTGCTGGACTGCATGCACGAAGAAGTGAACATTTGCGCCCAGAAGATCTATGATAAGATCACCCGCCGGGCAGAGAACCTGGTAAAAGTGGGTCAGGAAATTGAATGGGAATTTGGTATTCCCATTGTCAATAAGCGGATCTCGGTGACTCCCATTGCTATTGTGGGAAACTCCTGTAACACAGATTCCTATGTACCTCTTGCCATTGCAATGGATAAGGCGGCTAAGGAATGTGGCGTTAACTTCATCGGCGGTTTTTCCGCACTGGTGCAAAAAGGCTGCACAAAAGGCGACTGGATCTTAATGGACTCCATTCCGGAAGCTATGAAGGTCACAGAGCGGGTTTGTTCCAGTGTTAATGTAGGTTCAACAAAAGCCGGTATCAATATGGATGCGGTGGCAAAAATGGGCCAGATCATCAAGCAAACTGCCCACCTGACCGCTGACGATGACGGCTTAGGCTGTGCAAAATTAGTGGTGTTTGCCAACGCCGTGGAGGACAACCCCTTTATGGCAGGTGCATTCCACGGTGTGGGCGAGCCGGAATGTGCCCTTAATGTGGGCGTTTCCGGACCGGGCGTTGTGTACCACGCACTGCAAAGTGTGAAGGGACAACCCTTCGATGTGGTGGCAGAGACCATTAAAAAGACTGCTTTCCGGATCACCCGTATGGGTCAGATCGTAGGCGTGGAAGCCTCCAAGCGGTTGGATGTACCCTTTGGCATCGTGGATCTGAGCTTGGCACCTACCCCCGCAGTGGGTGACAGTGTTGCCCGGATCCTGGAGGAAATGGGTCTGGAGGTTTGCGGCACCCACGGCACAACTGCCGCACTGGCACTTCTCAACGACGCCGTGAAAAAGGGCGGCGTGATGGCAAGTAACCATGTGGGCGGCCTATCCGGTGCATTCATTCCCGTGTCTGAGGACGAGGGTATGATCGCTGCCGCAGAGGCAGGTGTGTTGCAGCTTGACAAGCTGGAGGCAATGACCTGCGTCTGCTCTGTGGGTCTGGATATGATCGCCGTTCCCGGCGATACCCCCGCGGAGACAATCTCCGCGATCATTGCAGACGAAGCGGCCATCGGTATGGTAAATACCAAAACCACTGCTGTGCGTATTATTCCTGCCCCCGGTAAGGTGGTAGGCGATCGGGTGGAAATGGGCGGACTCCTTGGTAGTGCACCGGTAATGCCGGTCCATAGCCAGTCAAGCGCAGATTTTATTGCCCGTGGCGGCAGAATCCCCGCCCCCCTGCAAAGCTTAAAAAATTGACAAAAAGGAGCTGTCTCATCATTTTGAGACAGCTCCTATAACTATATTACAAAGAATTGATCACTGCTTCTATCCGGGCGACAGTTCTGTCATAGCCCAGGATCTGCATTACTGTATACAAATCGGGGGAGTTAGTCTTGCCGGTCACAGCCTGACGGATAAAGGTGGATACATCTGCAACTGTGCCGGGGAAGGCATCGGGATCTGCTTTATATGCCTTCATATCGGTGGTAAAGCCAATTTCCTCGGTGATCGCCTTGACCTTGTCAAACCACACACCGGAATCATCGGCGATGTCAAACTTTTCCAGGAACTTCCGCAGAACAGTCGCCACAGTTTCCTTGCTAAACTGCTCGTTAAACTCCGGTGCTTGCAGATACTCGTCATAGAAGAAGCCCATATAAGGCTTTGCTTCCTGCCAGGTGGCAAGATCCTTGCGGGGCTTTTTGCCGCCTCTGCCGATTGCCAGGATCGCCTTGGCATAGTCCGGCTTTTCTTCCAGAAGAGAAGCAAATTCCGGATCGAACTCTTTAGCCCATTGGGTCAGCAAGGTGTATACCTTTTGGGCATCCATCTTTGCGATCACATTCTTGCTCACATCCGTCAGCTTGGCATAGTCAAAGAGGCTGCCGGCAGGATTGAGCTTTTTGGGGCTGAATTGGAAGCTGTCTGCAGGAGAATCAGGATTGGCTCTGCGCCAGTCCTCGAAATTGGAGTTGAGAACGGTCATAATGTACTCGTAAACAGCCTCCACTGGGAAGCCCTCTGCCTTGTAGAAGGTCAGAGCCAGCTCCGGGTCCTTGCGCTTAGAAAGCTTGCGCTTGGAAGTGCCGTCCATTTTCATCAGCGGTCCGATGTGGACATACTTGGGCAGCTTGAAGCCCAGCGCTTTGAATAGCTGAATGTGGAAAGGCAGGGTGGGCAGCCACTCGTCGCCCCGAACCACGTGGGTGGTGCGCATCAGGTGGTCGTCTACTGCGTGGGCAAAGTGGTAGGTGGGGATGCCGTCGGACTTTAAAAGCACGTGGTCCACATCATTTTCCGTGATCGTCAGCTTGCCCTTTACCAGGTCGTCAAACTTGAACTGGTTTTCGATAGAGCCGGTGGAGCGGAAACGGAGCACCCAGGGGTTGCCGGCATCAAGCTGCGCCTGAATGTCTTCCAGAGAGCGGTCACGCCACATGGCGTATTTTCCGTAATAACCAGTGGTTTCCTTGTTAGCCTCTTGGGTTTCACGCATAGCTGCCAGCTCGGCTTCCGTGCAGAAACAGGGATATGCCATACCCTCGGACACCAGCTTCTTGGCGTATACATGGTAAATTCCAGCCCGCTGACGCTGCCGGTAAGGGCCGTAGCTGCCGTTGTCGCCATCGATGGTTGCACCTTCGTCAAAGGAAATGCCGTAGTGCTTCAGGGTGTCGATGAGCACTTCCACAGCGCCGGGAACTTCCCGCTTTGCATCGGTGTCCTCCACACGCAGAAAAAGAACACCGCCAGACTGATGTGCCATCCGTTCCGCAGTCAGACCCATAACCAAGTTACCCAGATGGACAAAACCGGTGGGGGAGGGTGCCATACGGGTGACAACTGCGCCTTCCGGCAGATTTCTTGTGGGGAATCTTTCTTCCAGTGCCTCCGGTGTGTCTGTCACATCGCCAAACAGCAGCTGGGCAAGTTTTGTATAATCCATAAATATCATCCTTTGCAGGGAATTTTCAATAGTATACCATATTGGGCGGCATAAAGTCAATTTCTCGTTGCGTTTTTCTGCTGTATATGGTAGAATACGGAATATCACGGAAAAAGAGGCGAACACAATGGAAGAAATCGTAGCAAAAAAGAGAATGTTATCCGGCATCAAGCCCTCCGGTGACCTGACACTTGGCTCTTATCTGGGTGCAGTGAAGAACTGGGCAGAGCGTGCCGATCAATTCGATTGTTTTTACTTTATGGCAGACCTCCATGCCATTACCGTCCGGCAGAATCCTGCGGACCTGCGCCGCAGAACCCTGGAGCAGCTTGCCCAGTATATTGCCTGCGGTCTTGACCCGGAGAAGAACACCCTGTTTATTCAGAGCCACGTCCATCAGCACGTGGAGCTGGGCTGGGTGCTGGACTGCTACTCTATGTTTGGCGAGCTGAGCCGTATGACCCAGTTTAAGGACAAGTCTGCTAAGAACGCAGATAACATCAATGCAGGCCTGTTTACTTATCCCAGTTTGATGGCAGCGGATATTCTGCTGTACCAGCCGGATCTTGTGCCTGTGGGTGAGGATCAGAAGCAGCACGTGGAGCTGACCCACGTGATCGCCCGCCGCTTTAACGGCATTTACGGCGATGTGTTCAAGATCCCCGAGCCTTTCGTGCCGAAGGTTGGCGCAAGAATTATGAGCCTGACAAACCCCACCGCAAAAATGTCCAAGTCGGAAAACGAGGACACGGGCAGAGTTTTATTAATGGATGCCCCCGAGGTGATTATGAAGCAGTTCAAGCGGGCAATCACCGATTCCGACACGGAGAATTGCATCCGTTACGATAAGGAAAATAAGCCCGGTGTTGCCAACCTGATGACGATTTATTCCGCAGTTACCGGTAAGACATACGAGGAAATCGAAAATGAGTTCATCGGTAAGGGCTACGGCGCATTTAAGCCGGTGGTTGGCGAGGCAGTTGTGGAGCACCTGCGTCCCATCCGGGAAGAATCTATGCGCCTGATGAAGGATAAGGCATATCTGGAATCTGTTTACCGCGCCGGTGCAGAAAAAGCAAGCTATGTGGCAGAAAAGACCCTCCGTAAGGTCTATAAAAAAGTGGGCTTTGTTGCAAAATAAAAACATAAATCACAGGGGTGACTTCGGTCACCCTTTTAGTTTTATTAGGGAAAATAAACATATTTTCAAACGAATTTTGTTAAATATAATGCGTTGACACTGTGTTTATAACATTTTATAATAAATGTAGAAGTATACTTAAGAAAGTAGGTGATTTGAAATGGTACAGTTTTAATATCCGGTGCCGCAACCTAACCGCATCGGAAATGTGTATGTTGTTTGTATAGGAAAACACAACTACCGATCAGGAAGTAATGATATGAGATACTATAAGAAGGTTTTATGCTGATTGCCTAGTCAAGGTGAATGATATTCAACTCTAATGGTTACAAAACTTTGAGACAGGGGGAGTTATATGAAAATAACAAAATTGATTACTCTATTGCTTGTATTTGTTTTGTTGCTGACAGGATGTGTCCAAGGAATTGCGGATGAAACCACTGCGCCGGATCCGGTCAAGCAGACGGAAACAACAGCCCCGCAGGCAGAAACAACTGCGCCAAGTGTAGAATTGGTCATTTTCCCGGATGCACCGGAGGAGCCAGAGGAGAAACCGCTTACGGAGCATTCCCAGGCGGTAACCGATTATTGGGCACAGGGCTTGCATTTCGGGGATAAAAACACAGCCTTTACTTACTATATTTCCATTCCGGAAATTTATCCCTTTAGCACGGATGCGGTTGCCTGTCAGAAGGAGATTTACGAATTGTATACAAACCGTCTGTATAACGATTTGACAGCACTACAAGCACGGTATAAGGGAAATGTTCAGCAGCTGGAGGTGCCGGAAGGTGCATTTTTAGACAGCGAGCTTACAAGGGTCTATACCTACACCGCAGGGGTTTATGAAGATGTGCTTTCAATTGCGGTTCGCTTCGATATGGAAGAGACAGAAAACGAAAAATACTATGTGTATTATCTGGATCTTGCTACCGGAAAACGGATGACAGAAGAAGATGCACAAGAAAAGCTTGCTGTGGAGGCTGCTGTCATCAAGAAAGCGGTGGAAGCCTGTTATCAGGAAATGCATTCTCAGATGGATGCAACTGCCGATTGGTATCAGGAGCAATTAAAGAAAACAGCAAGTGATGAGAACATCAATGCCTGCCGTGTATTCTTCACAGAAGATGGAAAACGGATGATTGTTGCCCGCATTTATACCGCAGGCAGTGTGGAGACGGTGGAAAAACTAATCGTGTTGCAATAAATTATCCCTATGGGAAACACATCTAACAATTACCCCGTCTTTGTGAATGGCCACTCCATTTGTTACGGCAGTTGCGGCAATGCTTAAGGCGCAATATCCTTCGTTGACACCTGCTCAGATTAAGGCTCGCATTTTGAATAATGCGACACAAAAAAAGTGGACTTAGCTGTGTCTCGAGTGGATACTTGAATGCTAGAGCGGCTATGGCAGGATAACTTGTTTGCAGTCTTTGAAGAAAGCTGACAAACTGGAGGCGGGAGTATGTTTTTGAAGAAAAGGAACGATGCGCAATTTCTGGAAGCCCTAAAAAAGGTAAAGCGAACTAGAAATCATATTCCTAAATCTGCACAGGGATTGGTCGCAGTGTTACTAGGGTTAATGCTGGCAGTGCTATGCAGTTTTGTCATTAAAGCATTACAACCGCCGGTCTCGTCGCTTCAACCTGATTATTGGCAAAAATTTCTTAGTGAAGAAACAAATTATAAAACAGCATTGCTACAGATAGAAGGATCAAGTGAAGTATATTATGTATTAGAAGAAGTGAATGAAGAATTTGTTTCGCTTCTTGCTGTTGAACAGTGGAGCAGGCAGCTTAGGAAACCTTCAGGTAAGGAAATGCTGATATTTTGCAGCGGAGGATCACCTCATTGGGTGTTTTACAGCGATGGGAGTGTGGGTGCTTATGCACCGCACTGGGTCAGAGGAAAAAAACAGTTATATTATAAAATACCCAACGATGTGGTAGATCGGTTAATTGATTATATTAGTAGTAATGGCATTGTGCGAGAATACGGATATTTTACGGATGATACAACCTACTTCGACTATGATGTCCAGTCACAACAACTAATATTTTAGCAATTATAGGCCGGGGTATGTTCTCAGTGCCTCCTAGCGCCGGTAAAAGAAAGAGGTGTTTATATGCTTAGAAAGACCGCATTTGTGATCGTTTTTGTCTTGCTGCTCAGCCTTATGTCGGGTTGCGGTAAGGTGGACGAACGGACACTGTCTTTGTTTAAATTAGAATTCTCAGATGAAGCTGTGGCAGAACTTGAAGTGGCATATAAGAACCGACTGATCGAGGATTCCTCCTTTGATATTCCGGATGATACAGTGCAAATGTATTGGGAAGGTGTCAAGCCTAAGGGGCTTGTTGGCGGAGGTTATTTATACTACGGCACATTTGATGATTGCGTTGTTTGGGTGAATCCAACAACAGGTCAAGCAATAACTGATTTTGAACTGGCCGGATTAAGATTTTATTATAACACCACAATTAGCTTTTTTGTCTGCAGGAACAGCGAGCTGATCATGCTGGAGGAAGCTTATGAACAAGGTTTCATTTCTGCAGAGGATGTTGCCATCGTGGCAGACCGCCATTGGGAATATAACGAAGCCCAAGGAGTCGTTCCTTAAATCTTGAAATATAAACGGGGTGTTTGTATGCGGAGGAAGATTGCTTTTTTGATTCTTCTGGTTTTGATAATCGGATGCTTCGGCGGATGTATGCGTAAAGATGACCGTACTGTGTCACTATATGAATTAGAATTTTCTGACAAAGCGGTTAATGAACTTAAGGAAGCATATACGAAGCAATTGCGTGAGCGTGCTTCATTCGAGATTACAGACTTCACCGCAGAGAAAGCTTGGGAAGTTGTTATGCCGAAGCAAGGAAATCTGGAGGGACGGGGCTGCTATTTATATTACGGTACATTTGATGATTGCGTTGTGTGGGTCGTGCAAGGGGCCGGGGATGAAATAGTGGATTTTGAACTGGCAGGATCAAGATTCTACAATCCGCTTTCAGTTGATTTCCTTGTTTGCAGGAATAGCGAACTGATCAAGCTGGAGGAAGCCTATGAACAAGGGCTTATTTCGGCAGAGGATATTGCCATTGTGTCAAAACGCCATTGGGAATATAATGAATCAGATGGGGTAACTGTTCCACCTGGGATGTGAATGTATAATTTTGGACAGTACTGTAAGTTGAAAGAAAACCAACAACTAATTTGGCGGGGAACGCATTTACGCTCCCCGCCATTATAATTTTGTTATTTACTTATTCCACATTACCGGCGCGGACTGCTTCGAAATCCTCGCAGATTTCTGCAGAGGGTTTCTTTGTCAGCAGGGAAACGACTACAATGCAAATGCTGGAGAAGATGAATGCAGGCAGCAGCTCATAGATAGCAAACACACCGCCCAGCTTGCTGATGACAAGCTTCCACAGGAAAACCATTCCTGCGCCGCCCAGCATACCGGCGATTGCACCGGGCTTGTTGGTCCGCTTCCAGAACAGGCTGAAGATCATCAGCGGTCCGAAGGTTGCGCCGAAGCCTGCCCAGGCAAAGGAAACGATCTGGAAGATTACACTGTTTTCATCCAGTGCAAACACAACGCCAATCACAGCCAGAACCAAAAGGGTGATCCGGGAGATCCACATCACCTGCTTTTCGGAGGCGTTCTTCTTGCAGATGCCCTGATAAATATTCTTAGCAAATGCAGAAGCGGCGATCAGCAGATAGGAGTCGGAGGAGCTGATGGTAGCTGCCAGGATACCTGCCATAACAAAGCCTGCAAGGATAGGGGGCAGGAAGCTGGTGGACATGGTGATGAAAATGCTTTCAGCAGAGGACTTTGTCAGGTGTGCCACCGGGAACAGCTGACGGCCAACGATACCGATAAACACAGCCACAGCCAAGGAGATGCTGACCCAGATCATAGCGATCCGGCGGGAGCGCTTCAGCTCGTCCTCCTTGCGAATTGCCATAAACCGCAGCAGGACCTGAGGCATACCAAAGTAGCCCAAACCCCATGCCATCATAGAACAAACGGTCAGTGCGCCGTAGGGAGCAGCATCACCAAACAGGGGCTTTCCTGCCTCCACCAGCTGTGTGCCGTCTGCCACGGCAGGGGTAGCCAGACCGAAGAATTCCAGGAAACCGGGAACTTCCTTGGCGTTGGCGATCACATTTTCGATGCCGCCTGCTTTCACAGTGCCTAAGATCACGATCACGCTCAGAGCGAGGATCATAACGATCGCCTGCATAAAGTCGGATGCGCTTTCTGCCAGGAAGCCGCCAAGAAGCGTGTACACCAGAACAAAGATGGCACCCAAGATCATCATAGTAACATAGTCAGCACCAAACAGGGTGGAAAACAACTTGCCGCAGGTAACAAAGCAAGAGGATGCATAGACTGTGAAGAAAATCAGGATAAATGCCGCAGCGATGAACATAATGGTCTTTTTATTCTCACGGAAACGGTTGGAGAAGAATTCCGGCAGGGTGATAGAGTTGCCTGCCCGGACACTGTACCGGCGCAGACGCTTAGAAACCAGAAGCCAGTTTAAGTATGTACCAACTGCCAGACCGAAAGCGGTCCAGAATGCATCAGCCAGACCGCACCAATAGGCAACACCGGGCAGACCCATCAAAAGCCAGCCGCTCATATCGGAGGCTTCTGCGCTCATTGCGGTGACCCAAGGGCCTAGAGATCTGCCGCCTAAGAAATAGGCCTCGGAATTTTTGTTGGCTCGCTTGGCATAAACGATGCCAATTCCAATCACCGCAGCCATATAGATAACCATTGCGATGATAATTTGAAGGGTATTGCTCATATAGGTAACCTCTCTTTCTGTCCGTCTTGGAAGTGTCTGTGCGAGAAACTTTTGTCCACCAAAGACGGATATTGTTTAGGATACCATTTTATAGCTGTTTCGTCAACTTGTTTTTTTACCAAAGTTTTCCCAGGTTCTGGGAGAACCTTTGGATAGTATGTGACTGTTACAGAATAAAATAAAGAGCCATTGTTAAAATGGCGGTGTTCCGGTCCTCCTGACAGTCCCCTGCCATCAAAAAAAGCAGCAACATTACGATCAGATCCCCAAGGTCAAACCCCGGGGGCAGAAGATTACTTAAAAAGCTGCCACCGATATTTTGCCGCTTTGGTGCGGGGTGATACTCCGGCCTTGGGGGAGGGGGTATTTCTGCTGCCGGTTCAGGCGGCTTTGGCGGCTGTGACGGGACTTGATTTCCCGGGTCGGGCATTCGGTTGCGGCGGTAAGAGCCGTCCGGCTGAGGAATATAGCGGTTATACATAGCATTCACCTGGCTGTGCCCAGGAAGGAGGTTGCTATGCCTGCCAGCTTGGCTGCCTGCATAGCTCGCTCCAGCCGGTCGATCCGCTGGTGACTCAGATAGGGGCGCAGTGCCCGGAGCAGGTTCTGCTGATTTTGGCTCAGCTTGCCCGTTGACGCCAGACCGGCCAGCTTTTGTATGGCGGTAAAATCCACATCCGGAACATTCTCCTGTCTGGGTGCTTCCGGGGCAGGGGCGCTTTGCCCGAAATTCTGGGCAAGCGCCATGATCTGCTGCATCATAACAGGGTTACTGAGAATCGCCCCCAGCTTGCTTTCCATATCGTCCATTTGCTACCTCCCCAGTTCCTCTGCCAGTTTTTTCGCCTGCGGACTTCCGGATAGAAGTCCGTTTATAATTTGACTGGCACTTTTCATATCCCCGGCAGATGCCAGCGCCATTGCTTTTTGAAGCTGATCGCCGTTTGTATTACGAAGCATAGCTATCAGCTGCTGGGCGGCGGGAGAATTTGCCATTTTCATAGCCTCTTCCATAGAAAAATTCTGAGAATTTTTCTCCATTTGATTGCCTCCTGTTAAAAATCCTGTTATAATAATACTCTACATTAGTATATGTTGGAAATAACAGTTGGTGAATTATGAAAATTCTTGTTTTGTCAGATTCCCATTCTGCATTGCGGTTTATGCGGCGGTGTGTGGAAATAATAAAACCGGATGCCATTGTGCATTTGGGGGATCATTACGATGACGGCGCAGTGCTCTCTGAAGAAAATCCCCAGATCCCAATGCATCAAGTGCCGGGAAATTGCGACCGCTATCGCTGTCCACCCTTTGCCCGGGAAGTGCTTTGCTATACCGTATGCGGTGTGCGACTGTTTATGACCCACGGCCATAATCACCACGTAAAAATGGGAATCGGTGCACTGCTTTGTGATGCCAGAAAAGAAAGCGCCCAGGCAGTTTTGTACGGACACACCCACCGGCCGGATTGTCACCGGGAACCGGACGGACTTTGGGTTTTGAACCCGGGCAGCTGCGGACACAGCGGCGGCTCGGCAGCAATCATTGAAACAGACGGAAAAGAGATCACAGACTGCTATCTTGTGAAGCAGGAAGATTTGGAGGAAATGAAATGATTTTAGCCATTGATATTGGAAACTCGAATATTGTGCTGGGCGGCGTGGAGCAGGACAAGATTTTATTTGAAGCTCGCCTGCGCACCGATGCCACACATACATCCGATCAGTATGCAGTGGAGCTGAAAATGCTGCTGGAGATCTACGGCTTCCGGGCAGAGGATGTGGAAGGCACGATCATTGCCTCCGTTGTGCCCCAGGTGCTCAACTCCATACAGACAGCGGTGAAAAAGCTCACCGGCAAGCAAAGCCTTGTGGTAGGTCCCGGACTGAAAACGGGTCTTGACATCCGTCTGGAAAATCCAAGCCAGACCGGTGCGGATCTGGTGGTAGGCTGTGTGGCGGCTTTGCGGGAGTATAAGCCCCCCATGATCGTTGTGGATATGGGCACTGCCACCACAATGGTGGTGCTGGATGAAAAGGGCGCGCTGATCGGCGGCTGTATCTGCCCCGGTGTGAAGATCTCAATGGACGCCCTGACGGACCGGACAGCGCTGCTGCCCGGCCTGCAGTTGGACCAGCCGAAGAGGGCCATTGGCCGCAACACCATCGACTGTATGCGCAGCGGCATTATGATGGGAACAGCCTGTATGCTGGACGGTATGGTAGAGCGAATGGAAGCGGAACTGGGCAGCAAAGCCACAGTGGTAGTTACCGGTGGCATTGCAAAATTTGTGATCCCTATGTGCAAGACACCCGTGGTCTACGAGAAGGATCTGATCATTAAGGGACTTGCAGCCCTTTACCGGGAGAATAAGAAGAACTGATTAAAACAATACCAGCAGGAAAACCACCATTGCCGCAATGCCCATACCGGAGGCAGCGACCAGCAAG
Organism: Oscillospiraceae bacterium; assembly: GCA_017521485.1. Taxonomy (GTDB): domain Bacteria; phylum Bacillota; class Clostridia; order Oscillospirales; family Oscillospiraceae; genus Faecousia. The sequence goes on along the minus strand of JAFXCL010000013.1, from coordinate 7,338 downwards.
AGATCCAAAACCTTACCCAGAAATGCCCGGCGGGTCATTCCGTTTGGAAGATTTAAGGGTTGGCGGGGCAGATAGCGGGGCTGGTAAGTGACAGTTGTTTTCATAAAATGTACCTCCTTGATGTTTTTGATGACTTAAGAATACAGGAAGTAAGGTACAATAAAACGGACCAATAAATTCCCGGTTGCTTACCGGGAGAAAATGTGCTATGATGATAGAAATTGTGGCCGGAGGTGGCTTATGAAGAGCAGAAAGAAAGACGTGGGATCCAAGCAGGATACACGGCAGAAATTAAAGAAGATCTGGGACAATGTCCGATATATCGGCACTTGGGCGTATAAGCTGCGCAGTGTGCTTTTGTCCATTCCGGTTGCCATCGCTGCCATTTCTCTGGCAATTCGCAATATGGCAAAGCTGCCGGAGCAGGTGGGACTGAACCTGCAGGCAAACGGCGAGTATGCTATGGTAGTCGGACGGGGTGTGGCGGTTATGGGCCCGCTGGCGGTGACAGCAGTGTGCCTGCTTCTGATGTTCTGCTCTCGCCGTGTGGTCTATCCTTGGCTTATCAGCCTGTTTTCCCTTGTTTTACCCCTGGTGATCTTGTTTACCAACACATTCCCTTACTAAAAAACAAAAAAATGGGCGCGTTACTGTAACGCGCCCAACTTTTATAAGTTTATACCAGCAGCTCCAATAATTCCTTCGGAGTCTGGGCAATGGCATAAGCACCGGCAGAGACCATATCCTCCACCTTGCCGTAACCCCAAGCCACACCGATGGTGGGAATGTTGTGACTGGCAGCACCGGTCACATCAAATGCGGTATCACCCACCATAACCGTGTTTTTGGTTTCGCCGATGTACTCCAGCAGATAGGCGATCACATCGGATTTTTCAATTCGGCTGCGATCCATCGTTGCGCCGCAGACCATTTCAAAATACTTGGCAAGGTCAAAATGCTCCAGCACTCGGTTTGCCATTACTTCCGGCTTGGAGGTGGCAATAAAGAGCCGGTTTCCGTTAGCGGACAAGGCTTCCAGCAACTCCCGGATACCGGGGTAGGGGGTGTTTTCAAAAATACCCACAGTGGTGTAGCGACTGCGAAATACATCCACTGCATTATCACATTCTTCAGCCGGAACGCCGAATTTTTGGAAAGTTTCGTGCAAGGGAGGGCCTACAAACACCCGCATTTCCTCCCGGCTGGGTACATTCAGCCCGTAATGCCGTAACGCCAGCTCGCAGCAGTTGATAATGCCTTCACCAGAATCGGTGATCGTGCCGTCCAGATCAAAAAGAACAACTTTTTTCTCCATAGTGCAGTCCTCCTGTCTTTGATAGGATTATAGCATAGAAGATATGGTTAAGTAAACAACAAATAAGTGTATATGAATTCTTGACTTTTAGAAGATCAAATGATATAGTTTCATAGACAAGGAGAGATGTCCGAGCGGTTTAAGGAGCTAGTCTTGAAAACTAGTGATGCGGCAACGCACCGTGGGTTCGAATCCCACTCTCTCCGCCAAAAAGAAGCACCCCTATGAGGGGTGCTTCTTTTTGGCAACGGAGGTGGAGATTCGAATAATCCAATTGCAATATGCCGGTGCATATTGCTGCCACCAGTGCAAACACTGGTGGCTACCGCTATTTTTGCAAAAGCAAAAATGCAAACGAATCTCCGCTCTCCGCCATTACGAATTCCTAAAGAAGCACCCCGACAGGGGTGCTTCTTTTTGGTATATGATGTTATCGCTTTTTCCGTGGTTTGGTTAAATGATAATAAATAAATCCCAATGTCATTCCAAGCAGGTTTAAGATCAAATCGTCAATATCAAAGCTGCCCAGCAGGGAGAAAAGCTGCAAAAGCTCCACAAGGAAAATACACATAGCGCAGGTGAAGAAGAACCGGAAGAAATTTTGCATTTTCCTCCAGATCTTCGGCAGCAGCCAGCCTGCAGGGATAAATAAAAGTACATTGCCAAAGAGATTGATGAAGCAGTGGAAAAACAAATCCTCGTTGGTGCGGTGGAATACCACACGCCAGTAGTTCCGGATGGTGAGAAAGGGAGTCAGATTGATGTTCTGCCGGAGCATCTGCTCATAGCTAAGACCCTCCACCCAGCCGTAGGAGCGGCCAAACAGCAGCCATAGCATCACACCGCAATAGATCAGGAATAAAAAACGGATAAAAGGGGAGCGGTTTTCCTTGCGTCTGCCCATAGCTTACCGCCTTCCTCTTTTGGGAGCGGGTTTTTTGGCAGCCGGCTTTTTGGGAAAAGGCTTAGGGGGCATGGGGCGCTTGTCGGTTCTTGGGGGAACGGCACGGATCAGACACTTCGGTCCAGAACCGATCAGATCCTCCCGATGGGCTTTGAGAAGTGCCTCCCGCACCAGATAGTAGTTTTTGGGATTGCGGTACTGGATCAGCGCCCGCTGCATTGCCTTTTCGTGGGGATCAGTAGGTACATATACACGCTCCATAGTTCTGGGGTCAAGACCGGTATAGTACATCACGGAAGAAAGGGTAGAGGGGGTGGGATAGAAATCCTGCACCTGCTCCGGATTGTAACCCATATCCCGGATATACTCCGCCAGCTCGATGGCTTCTTTTAGGGTAGAACCGGGATGGCTGGACATTAGATACGGCACAAGGAACTGGTTCATACCGTACTGCTTGTTTAAGGCAAAATACTTATCCACAAACCGGTTGTAAACCCTGTTTTTTGGCTTACCCATTCTGGAAAGGACGGCATCGGATACATGCTCCGGCGCAACCTTCAGCTGACCGGAAATATGGAACTGAACCAGCTCTTTGAAAAAGGTGTCTTTTTTGTCTGCAAGGAGGTAGTCAAACCGGATACCGCTGCGTACAAAAACCTTTTTCACCCCGGGAATCTTCCGGAGCTTGCGCAGCAGCGCCACATAATCCGAATGATCCGCCCGCATATTTTTGCAGGGGGTGGGGTACAGACATTGCCGTCCGCCGCAAGCACCTTTCGTTAGCTGCTTTTCGCAGGCAGGGTGGCGGAAGTTGGCAGTAGGACCGCCTACATCGTGAATATAGCCCTTAAAATCCTTGTCCTTTACCATAATCTCCGCTTCTGCCAAAATGGACTCATGGCTGCGGGTCTGGATGATCCGCCCCTGATGGAAGGTCAGGGCGCAGAAGGAGCAAGCACCAAAGCAGCCCCGGTTACTTACCAGACTGAATTTTACTTCCTGGGTGGCAGGCACACCGCCTGCCTTTTCATAGCTGGGGTGATAGGTACGCATATAGGGCAGAGCATAGATCCCGTCCATTTCCTGAGTTGTCAGAGGCTTCTGGGGCGGGTTCTGCACGATAAATTCCTTGCCGTAAGGCTCGACAAGCCGCTTGGCGGTGAAGGGGTCACAGTTACCATATTGCAGACGGAAGCTTTCTGCATAGCTGCGCTTGTTGGCTTTGAGCTGTTCGTAGGGAGGTAGGGTGATGGTCGGTAGACTGTCATCCACCCGATCTGTGCGGTAAACAGTGCCGTCAATGTAGGTGATATCCTTCACATCCAGACCGGAATTAAGGGCCTCAGCGATCTCCACAACGCTCTTTTCGCCCATTCCGTACATCAGAAGATCCGCTTGGGCATCCAGCAAAATGGAGCGCTTCAGGCTTTCGGACCAGTAGTCATAGTGGGCAAGACGGCGGAGACTTGCCTCAATGCCGCCAATGAGAATGGGAACATCCTTATAGGTCTGGCGGATCAGATTGCAGTAGACTACTGTGGCGTAATCCGGGCGCTTACCCATCACACCGCCGGGAGTGAAAGCATCTGTTTTACGCTTGTGTTTGGTGACGGAATAGTGGTTTACCATAGAGTCCATATTGCCACCGGATACCAGAAAACCTAGACGGGGACGACCGTAAATATCAATGGCCTTGGGGTTTTTCCAGTCCGGCTGGGAAATGATGCCCACTGTGTAGCCCGCATTTTCCAAAACACGGCTGATAATGGCGTGACCAAAAGAGGGATGATCCACATAGGCATCCCCGATCACATATACAAAGTCAAACTGGGTGATCCCCCGTGTGAGCATATCTTGTTTGCAAATAGGAAGAAATCCCATACAGAACCTCCAAAGGTGTTTTGCCTTTATTATATCATAACGCCTGTGGCGTTTGGTATAATTTAGCCATATTTTCCGGTTCCCGGCAAAGCCGGGGAGGGAAATGGCGATAAATATGTATAATAACTGCTTTTGCAGTTATTATACCACGGCATCCGTAAAAAGGGAAGAGAAAAGCAGATGCAGAAAAATATTCGAAAAAACGAAAATATGGGTTGACAAATGGTGCTTACCGTGGTAATATACTCTGGCGGTCAGGAAAGACCTGCCGAACTTAATATGCGCGAGTGGTGGAATTGGTAGACTCGCTAGATTCAGGTTCTAGTGTTCACTGCGGACGTGCGGGTTCAAGTCCCGCCTCGCGCACCAAAAAGAATGGATACCCAATCGGGTATCCATTCTTTTTTGTCCACAGGTGCGGACTTGAATAACCTAGATGCAACGCCAGCCTTCCCCTGGGGGAAGGTGCCCCGAAGGGGCGGATGAGGGGAAGTCATTAATACACCCAACTCCCGCCCGCGTATAGCATTTTACAACCATTTCCACCCATTCTGGATGACGAGAAAAACAGCAGATTTTTTGCTCTTTTGTTTTTTATTGCAGTATGATATAATGATAAAAAATATGCTTCTGAAAGGAGCAAAAATATGACAGATGTACAGCAGAAAGCCGCTGCCAAGCAGTTTGTAAAGAATTGGACAGGCCATGGCGACGAGAAACAGGAAACCCAGCGGTTCTGGATTGATTTGCTCCAGAATGTTTTTGGAGTGGAACAGGCGACCAATGCCATAGAATTTGAGGTTCGCGTGAAGCTGGACCATACCAGCTTTATTGACGGCTATATCAAAGATACCCATGTGCTGATTGAGCAAAAAGGCGCAGATGTTGACCTCTCCAGAGGGTACAAGCAATCCGACGGCTCTATGCTGACCCCATTCCAGCAGGCCCGTCGTTATGCTGGCTACTTGCCCCATAATATGAACCCCCGCTGGATTATTGTCTGTAACTTCAAAGAGTTCCATATCCATGATATGAACCGCCCCAACGATACCCCCGAAATCATTAAGTTGGAGGATTTGGAGAAGGAATATACCCGCCTGCAGTTTTTGGTGGACAAGGGCAACGAGAGAATTCAAAAAGAAATGGAAATCTCCTTGCAAGCTGGTGAGCTTGTGGGCAAGCTCTATGATGCCTTGCTGCAGCAGTATAATTCACCCGCCAGCGACACCGAGCTCAAAAGCCTGAATATGCTTTGTGTCCGTTTGGTATTCTGCCTGTATGCGGAAGATGCGGGTATTTTCGGCAGCCATACCATGTTCCACGACTACCTGAAAGGCTTTCAGGCGAAGAATGTCCGAAAGGCATTGATTGACCTGTTTAAGGTTTTGGACACTAAGGTAGCCGACAGAGATCCTTATATGGATGAAGATCTGGCTGCTTTTCCCTATGTCAATGGCGGTCTGTTTGCTGACGAGAATATTATCATCCCCCGCTTTACCGAGGAGATCATTGACTTACTGCTAACCAATGCCAGCGAAGACTTTAACTGGAGCAGTATTTCCCCGACTATTTTTGGCGCAGTTTTTGAAAGCACTTTGAACCCCGAAACCCGTCGCAGTGGCGGTATGCACTATACCAGCATTGAAAATATCCATAAGGTCATTGACCCGCTGTTCTATAATGCATTGGCTTCCGAGCTTGACGAGATCGCCGCTATCCCTGTAAAGAAAACAAGGGAGTTGAAACTGGAAGAATATCAAAAGAAGCTGGCATCCCTGACCTTCCTGGATCCCGCCTGTGGCTCTGGAAACTTCCTGACGGAAACTTACCTTTCCTTGCGGAGATTGGAGAACAAGGCCCTCATGCTGCGGTTGGGCGACCAAATCATCATGGGCGATACTGCCGACTTTAACCCCATTCAGGTGTCAATCGGACAATTCTATGGCATTGAGATTAACGACTTTGCCGTAACTGTTGCCAAGACTGCCCTGTGGATCGCAGAATCCCAGATGATGAAAGAAACCGAAGCAATCGTACATATGCATCTGGAGTTCCTGCCCCTGACCAGCTATGCCAACATTGTGGAAGACAATGCCCTGCGGCTTGATTGGGAAACTGTTGTCCCCAAGAATAAACTGAATTACATCATGGGTAACCCTCCGTTTGTTGGATTCTCTATGATGAATAAGAGCCAAAAAGATGATGTGGATTTAATTTTCCCTGGCACCAAAAATGTTGACTATGTTGCTTGTTGGTATATGAAAGCTGTCAAATATATGGCAGGAACAAAAATTGAGTGTGCGTTTGTTTCTACAAATTCGATTTGCCAAGGAGAAATTGTCCCTGTTCTTTGGACTAAACTTCTTGCAGAAAACCTTGTGATTAACTTTGCACATCGAACCTTTGTATGGTCGAGTGAGGCTAAAACAAAAGCCGCTGTTCATTGTATCATTGTAGGTTTCGCACTGTTTAAGCGTAGCCAAAAGATTATCTTTAATGCGAATCAAAAGCAGGCAGTGGATAATATAAATCCGTATTTGCTGGATGGAGATAATGTTATCGTTTTTGCTCAGAGAAAACCATTTGCTTCAGTTCCTGCGATGGTTTATGGCAATAAACCCGCTGACGGTGGAAATCTCATTATCGAGAATGATGAATACGAGGACTTTATTTCCAAGGAGCCCTCTGCTCAAAAATACATACGGCGCTATGTAGGTGCTGTCGAGTTTTTACATAACCAAAATCGTTATTGCCTGTGGCTCAAGGGTGCAAATCCTAAAGAAATTAAAGCTATGCCTATGGTTATGGATAGAGTTGCACAATGTCAGGAAATGCGAAACAATAGTGTTGCCGCTGCAATTCGAAAATTTGCAGCAACACCGACTTTGTTTGCCCAAATAACCCAGCCAGACGGAAAGCCATATATCATCATACCTGCACATAGTTCATCTTCCAGAAGATATATTCCGTTGGGATTTGTTGGCCCAGATGTGGTTGCGAGTAATGCTGTTTTTATTATCCCCGATGCAACTCTGTTCCAGTTTGGTGTTTTGATGTCCAATGTTCACAACGCATGGATGAGGACAACTTGTGGTCGGTTAAAGAGCGATTATCGATATTCCAAGGAAATCGTCTATAACTGTTTCCCTTGGCCCACACCTACTGATGAACAAAAAGCAAGGATTGAGCAAACCGCACAAGCTATTTTGGATGCCAGAGCTTTGTACCCCGATTGTAG
>JAFXCL010000012.1 GCA_017521485.1 Oscillospiraceae bacterium | reverse complement strand
CAGCAACCCAATAATTCTATAGAAAACCAAGGTATATTATTTCAATGCTCGGACATTTCAAAAAGATTTACAGCGGACAGCCGAAAAAAGGCAGCCCGCTGTTTTTACTCCACTGGGAGCATAATGGAAAAAGCAGAGCCTTGTCCCGGCTCAGAAATCACTTTAATATAACCGCCTTGCCGGGTCACAATCTCGCGGGCAAGATATAAACCAATTCCCACGCCTTGCTGGTCGTGTACTTCTTCCTCCCGGTAGAAGCGCCGGAATATGGCCGCTTGATTACTCTCGGAAATGCCCTTGCCAGTGTCGGTAACTTTGATTTCTACATACAATTCCCACGCTACCACTGAGACAGAAATGCTTCCTCCTTCCGGGGTATACTTCACCGCATTGTCCAGCAGATTGAAAAGGGCTTCGGCCGTCCATTTGCTGTCATGAGAGAGTGTGAGATATTCCGGGCAGTCCACGGACACAGCAATTTCTTTTTTCTCGGCTGCATACACGATTCCACCCATAGCCTGAGCCAACGTATCAAATAAGCGGCATACTCTTTTTTCTAAACTGATCGTACCTGTTTCCAATCGTGAGCATTTTACCAATGCTTGAAGAAGAAAATCAAGTTTCTCCACCTGTTCTTTTATACCTTGCAGAAAATTCTCCTGCTCTTGGGCCGATACATCTTTTGTCAGAAGGGTATCTGTCACCATCTTCAAATTGCTAACAGGTGTCTTTACCTGGTGGGAGATATCGGACACCAATGTCTGGAGTTCTTTACGCTCTGCATCTACGTTTCTGCGGTTCTCTTGCATGATGTCATACAGCCGGAAAAGGCGGTGAGCGATTTTGGTAAACACAGTTTCACTGTCGGTATTTTGGACGCATTCTTTTCCGCTTATCATGTTATCCAACAGACTGCACATATCATTGGAAAATATGGCAAGGCGCTTCACAAACGCATAAATCAGCGACCATAAACCACAGACGGCGCAGACCATCAAAATGCTGCCGACAAGCAGTACATTCATATCTTTTGTTAGTATAAAGGCCGCAACCATTATTGAGAACATAACGAAAAGGACACCCGCTATAACCAGCCAACAAGTCACTTTTATGGATAATTGCCTTGATTTCATTTCTGCTCACCACCCATCCATTGATACCCCATACCGTAAACAGTTTTGATATAAATATCGCCGTCGACCTCAATTTTACTGCGCAAGCGGCTGATAGAAGTGGTCAAGGTATGCTCGTCCACATAGTTTTCATCAATGTCCCACAGCTTTTCAAGAAGAAGCTGCCGGGTCAGTACACGCTTCGGGTTCTTGCAGAACAGGTTGAGCATTTTGAACTCCATAGCCGACATCGATATAGGTTTTCCGTTCAAAGCAGCGCGTTGTTCTGAAAAATCAAGAAACAGCTTTCCGTTGTCAAAAATATCTTGCAAAGGCTTGTGATGCTCCAACATGGCAAACATGGCCTTGACTTTCTTTTGAAGTGCTACGATGGAGAAGGGTTTTGTAATATAATCAATGGCTCCCACTTCGTATCCTCGTATCTGGCTGCTTTCCTGATCGTTGGCTGTAAGGAAAAGGACCACAGTATCCGGGTGCTCCGGCTTGATGAGCTTGCACAGCTCAAACCCGTTGCCATCGGGAAGGTTAATGTCCAATAGCACCATGTCATATTCGTTGGTCGTTAACTTTGCCTCTGCGTTTTTTGCATTGAGGGCTGCCATGACTTCATATCCGTCAGATGCCAGATTATAAGCGAGCGTTTTGTTCAAAAGGCTATCATCTTCAACAATCAATATCTGTTTCATATTTATCACTTCCTTTACACATTAATACTATCAGAGAAATGTCCGTAAATTATTACAGCAAATCATTTCTTTCTGCGCCGATCCGCTGGCTTTTCCGCATTTTTCGGAATGAGCCAGATGGTTGCCATCTTTACCGCACCGGGAATACGTCCGGCAGCACACAGATAATTAATCCTCCGAGGGGTGACACCCCATTTTTCACTTGCCTCTTTCAAAGTCATGTAGTCCATAAAGCACCTCCAATTTATATTATAATTCGCCCACTCGAACAATACAAGGCACAAAATGAATTATAAAGTGTAAATTGCATGCATATACCATCATTCCCAAGAGAAATTATGAAATATAGAATGTAAGAGGGTGATGTTATATGGCTAAAATTGAAGATTGTCCCGGGTTTGAAACCTTCGGCTCCGATGTGAAGGCCGCAAGGGAAGCTCTGAATATCTCCCGCAGGGCATTGGCAGAACAGGTCAGCATTGATCCTCGCTATCTTGCCAATATCGAATTGGAGCAGACGGTTCCCAGCGTGCCCGTGGTCCTGCAACTGATCCGGATTTGCAAACTGCCGGTTGAACGGTATTTCAATCCCTCCCTAGTCGCAGAGAACACCGAACAGCGCCAGAGGGTGAACCACAAATTGCAGCTCTGCCCGGAAAAATACCTGCCGATCATCGAGGCAACCATTGACGGAGCTATCAAACTGGACGAATAGAGGCCGCTTTACAGAAGATGTAAAGTGGCTTCTATTTTTTGCATCATGGAAATGTGGAAAACTGCCGCTTATACCGATGGGAAACCCATTCACAGCCTATGGAAAAGAACAGGCCTTTCCCACAGGTCTGCAAACAGGTTTCCCACAGCAACGCCGGATCAGGCAGTTTACACACAGTCCCACAACGCCTGCTGCGAATATCCATCCATTCCGTTCCTATCCATCATAAAGGAAAAGAGAAATAAGAAAAAGAGAGCGGGAGTACAGCCATTGGATGAGCCGAAAAGCTGTACTCCCGTTTATTTGCTGTCAAATGGAAGTACGCAAAACGGAGAACAAGAAAGCGGCAAGCAATGCAAAGCGGTACCCACTTTGCGAAAACTGCCAATTTCCGCTCTTGCGGAAACAGACAGTTTCGTGCTTGTTGAGGCTCCGCCCCAATCCCCGCAGAACACAAAAGTTGTGTTCTGGAACGCAGGATAAATCCTGCGGCTGCGCGATTTTTCAAATCGCTTATGGGCGGTCAACTTAACGCTGTTCCGCTTCTTT
>JAFXCL010000011.1 GCA_017521485.1 Oscillospiraceae bacterium | reverse complement strand
TCATACTCATATGAGTGCCTCCCTGTTTTGATTGTTTGTGCAGTTGACGGACCGCACCTATAATCTTAACAGGGATTTTTACTCACCGCCATAGGCTTTATTGAACCACGCGTCTAACGCGTGGTTTTCTTTATACAAAAAACCGCAAAGGCAGCTGCCTTTGCGGTTTTTATTGTGTTGGAATATCAGGCTATATAGCAGAATGCGAACATCCAGGCGATCTCCAGATTTTCGCCGTTTGAAAACCGGAAATTACCCTTTGCGTTGGTGGGATCCCACCAACCCTTATATGTTCCGCCCTTCTGGATCATATAAATAAGATCCTCTGTCACCGGATACACACCGTAGGTCTTATCTGCACAAGCACCGTAGGACCGCATACAGTCTGAATAATCCTCACGCACCTCAACGTTCTCAGAATTCATATATACAGCTTTCAGGCCTTCTCCGCCCATAGGACCGGCACCACCTACCATTTCAAGTAATGTAATGTTGTAAGGTGCCGGGTCGCCGTTTGCAGTGAAGGTAAGCTGCACATACATCACAGGACCTGTAGCACTGTCTAAGTGGTAATATCCATCCGCAGGATTAAATACCAGGTTGTATGTTCCGGTGGGCTTTGTAACATCCACATAGGTGAAGTTCAAACCGGTAGGCAGCGACTGGGCTACCGGCGGGGTCTTAGCCGGATAGATTGTGTATTTAGCATCTTCCACAGCATCGCCCTCACGGATCACAGTGAGGATACAGCCGGTTTCGCCTTGAATACCAATAACATGGACCTGGCCCAAGGCGTTGGTATTGACAGAGATTGTAAAGGTCGTACCTTGGTAATCTTTCAACTCATGCGTTGTATCCATAGGAAAGTTGGGTGCGCCCCAATAGCTGAGCACCGCATTGGGATCTAATACCGTAATCCGGTACACGCCCTGCTGGGTGGGTGTAAAGCTGAAGTAGGTGTTTACATCCTTCTGAAGCGTTACATAGGTGCCGCCCTGGGAAACCGGGGTGATCTGGGACAGCAGCCAGTTTTCTTCCGGGGCTGCCTTGGATTCTGCCGCAACCTTTACCGTCACATCCGGCTGATCCGCAGTAACCACTGCGTCAGATTGCAGGTAATGATACTGGTTTTCACCAAGAGATGCAAGCTGGATCTCATAGTCACCGGTTTCCAACTCCATTGTAGTTACACCGCCGGATTCACCAACAATATTGTAGGCAACGGGCTCGCCATTCTTTATAAACAGAACCAGATAATCGCCAACAAGCTCTCCAAGAAAATCTGTGACTGTCACACTATAACGGGTCATTCCCTCTCCCACTGCATCTTGCACCTGGTTGGCTGTAACCGTAACGGAGGTGGCACTGGAGGTAACAACCGCCAGTGTCTTATCGTACTCGTAGCTTTCATCCAGGAGTACCACGGAGTAGCTTCCCGCAGACAGCGCAGCCTCGACGACACCGTTGCTATCGGTGGCAAAAGTACCGCCGATCGCCTCGTCTCCCTGCCGGAACTCCAGCTGGACACCGGGCAGCGGATTGTTGTTTCCATCCACTACTGTAACGGTATATGTGGTACCGGATTGCTGTTTTGCACTTCCGGCAACCTTGACAGAGATTTCCTCGGTTAGAGGCTCTGTTGCCACCACCTGGAACAAGATCGGTGCATTACCGACAAAATTAAGTACAACCTTGTTTTCCACAGTGCTTTCGGAAAGCTTTGCGGTCTGTGTGCCATTGGTGAGGATCACATCAAAGCCGGAGGTCGCCTCGGTGGTAATGGTTGCCGTCATAGTTCCGTTTGTGGTTGTCTTATTTGGTTTCCAGACGTAACAGTAGCTTTCAAGGGTTGCAGAAAGTTTTACGGTAGAACCTTTTTTGAGATTGATTGCAGGATCAGGATTGTATATTGAACCCTTGGGGAAATCAAAATTGACCTTCAAGTTCTGAATACCATCGAAGGTATTCACCACCGCCAGAGAAACAGGCTCTTGACCTGCAGGCAGTGTAACCGTGATTTTACCCTCGTTATCCGGCTCATATTTTGTTCCGTCAACCAGAATATATCCGTTGGTCATATCCATGGTCAGTGTGGTTCCGTCCACATTGTAAACGCTGTAGTATCTGGCAGAATTTGCTGCCAGTGCATCCACGGAAATAGATGCCTGATCCCGGATCACAATGGGATTGGTCTCGTGACCAGGAGCATAACCCAGATTTACGGTCACTTCCGGTGCATCTGCCGTAAACTGATAGCCGCTCTCAGTGAGGATATATTCTCCGGGAACGCCCAGCACCAGAATGTCATAGGTGTCCGCAGGCAGCTTAAACACAGCACTTCCCTGCTCGTTGGCAAAAGCCACTTTACCGTTCACCACAAAGATCACATTCTGTACAGGCGTGCCGTCAGGTGTCAGAACCTTAACGGTATAGTCCTTATACTCGATCTTGTTTAGCGTGACTGTAACGGCAGGAGCATCCTTTGTCAGCGTCCATCCGTTTTCTTCCAGTGTATAGCCGTCGGGAATACGGAGCTTCGCCTCCAGTGTGCCGGGATAATGGCTCAGAACCGCCTTACCGGTCTCATCGGTGAGGATATACTGATCCACTTTTTCTGTTACAGCTTCCTGTGTTTCGGTAGCTTCCTGCGCGGTAACAGTACCCACAACATGAACAGAAGCGCCCACTACGGCATTGCCGTTCTGGTCCTTCAGGGAAACGGTATAATCAATTCTCTCATTGTAGGGACGGACATCTTCCACCACGACGCCGTTATCAAAGCTTGCCAGCATCTTAAATGTGCCGGCGGGATAGGAATTGGTTTCATCCGGAAGTGTACCGATGCTGAACTGGACCTGCTGGCCCTTTTTCACCGTCACGGAAACAAACCGCTTGCCATCTGCGGAGGTCTCTCCGTCTTCCTCCAGATTGCGCATTGCGTAAGTATTCAGATTGTATAAGTAATAAGAATACTTTACACCAGGAGTAGCGCTCAGACACTCCATTGTCAGAAGTCCGTCTTCTGTGGCTGTGTAGAGATAGTAAATACCGGTTTCGTTGCCTGCGGCAACATTGGCGGTAAATTCACCGAGGGACAATGGATAAGGATTGTTGAATGTACCGGGCTTGGGCACAAGGTAGACCTTAAAGGTCTGCTCTTTATCGGATTTGTTTCCGATGCCCACATTTACCGGCGTATTCATATCCGGACATTTCAGCAGGACGCTGATCACGCCGTTGCTGGGTTCATAAGTTTTATTATTGTAGATCACATAGGCATGCTTGCTGTAAATGGTCAGATACATATCTGTGACCTTATACAGCTCGGTGTAGTATACCTCTCCAGGACCGACGGTTACATCAAAGCTTGTAACACCGCCAAGCTCCTCCGGGTTTTCTTCACTGCCTTCTTCCTTTTCGGACTCGATCTCTGTGATGTCCTTGATAAACTTCTGTTCATATTCCTCTGCACAGAAGTATGCAAACACATCCTTGAAGGTCTGGGCATTATCGATGCTTCCCGTATGCATCAGGGTGATGTTGCCGTAACGGTCGATCACCACAGTGGTGGGAAATGCAGTCAGCTTCATAATGTTGACCCAGCTCCGGTCTACCGCTGCCATAGGGAAGGTATAGCCGTTTTCCTTCTGGAATGCAGCAATGTCTTCCACCTTATCAATGGGGTTCATGCCCAGAACCGCAATACGGTCACTGTATTCGGCATAAGCCTCCTGTAAAAAGGGGAACTCCATCAGACATGGCTTGCAGTTCAAGTACCAGAAATTCAGGACAACTGCCTGCTTTTCCTGAAGAAGCTCAGAAAGGGTATAAACATTTCCGTCTGCCGCGGTTACAGAGAAGTCCATCACCAGATCTCCCAACTGGTAGGTCAGGGTTTCCATGTCCTCCTGCGTCATCTGACCTACAGAGAGAACAATTTCCGTTTCCAGGCCGGTCAAAGGATAGTAAGCCTCCACACCGTAGCCGGTAGGAACATTCTCCAGAACTGCTACATAGCTGTCGCTGGGTACGTCTGTAAAGGTCATTTTACCATCTGCATCGGTTTTGTCGAACCAGGCAAGTTCTGTCAGCTCGCTGTCGGTATAAACATAAACCGCAACACCATCCAGGGCTGTTCCCTTGTCAGATTTTACATAGATGCTATGCGCTACCGGATCTCCGGTAGGCTGGGGCTCGGTGGGCTGGGGTCCTTTCTGGTTGAAGATAAACAGAACCAGTGCCAGGCTCAGGCAAATAACAAATGCCACCAGGCCGCCGATTACCCAAAACTTTTTATTTTTATTCAAGCGCTTCACGCTCCTTACTGGAATTGTGTAAGGGGTTTATCATCCTTCAATATAGCAGCAGGCAAACAGCCAGCCCAGCTCCGGATTACAGCCGTCAAAGATGTAATTGGGATCGTCGCTGGTCCACCAGCCGGAACAGGCATTGTTAATGATATAAACCAGGTCCTCGTTGAGGGGATACACATCATAGTTCTCATCCATATTGTCAAAATATTTCATCAGAATCTCGGTGTAGTCCTCTTTTTTGACAAACTCGCCGTTTTCATCAAAGAAGTAATGTCTGATGGGTGCGCCGCCGGCAGCGCCGTCGCCCATAATCACCACCTGCAAAGACACATTGGGTGCATCCTTTCCCAGGTTCAGGTAGATCACAGGACCGTTTTCACTGTTCAAGTGATAATAGCCGTCAGCTTCATTGAATACGACCTTATAGTCGTCTGCCTTGCCTCTGATATCAATGTATGTCAGCTTCTGACCGTCCTTGATGTCCAGAGTAAAGGGCTTGATCTCATTTTTGCAGTTATATTCCGTCCAAGGCTCATCGGCCACAGTCCATGCGGGATCTCCGATGCGCTCAATAGACAAAACGCACTGGGTAGCAGCCTCAGAATCAATACCAATTACCAAAGTAGTGGTGCCGGTGCCGTCAGTGCCGATCATATCTGCACTGATGGACAGTGTAAAGGTATTATCCTTCAGATCCTCCGCAACATTGGTCTCCTGCACAAAGTGGGGTGCACCGTAATAGCCGATCTGTACGCCCTCACCTTCTGCAGAAAACTGATATGTACCAGCCTCAGTGGGCGCAAACAAGAAGTAATTTCTATCCCCTGCTGTCAGCTCCACATAGGTGCTGCCGGTGGATACACGGTAAGCCTCATAGTCCTTGCCCTGTGCATGCAGGCTCTGACTCTCTGCGCCTGCGGCATAGTAAAGGACGATCTCCAATTCTGTTTTGTCAGCAGAAAGAGTCAGACCCTCTTTTTCGTAGTGGTACTTTTCTTCATTGTCGGTAAACATCAGTTCCACAGTATAGTCGTCTTTTGCAAGAGTCTTTTCCGCAACACCGTTCTCGTCAACCTTCTGCATTGCAACCTGCTCGGTGCCCTTGAGGAAACGAACGATCACACCGGCAGTGTAAGGATTGCCGGAGCCATCCACTACTTTGACCTTATAGGCAGCATCTGTGCCGGAATTTGTATCTCCCTGCGCATCATTGCCGCAAGCAGCAAACAGCATCACAGACAAAATCATACAAATTGCCATAAGAAGCGCTTTCATTCTCTTCATTGTTTTCACCTCAAATTGGTTTTATGGGCACGAGAGCAATTAGCCCTCGGGTCCCAGATAATCGTAATAGTAGCAAAGCTTCAGCCAGGACTGATCCACATTGTTAAAGGTAAACTTATCCATCAGCATCAGCAGCAGCTCTGCAAGCTTTGCATCCACAGCCACGCAGCCTCTGCGCTCAGCACTGCCGGTGGTGATAATGTCGTCCAGATAGGCAGAGATTTCCGCTGTCTTGTCTTCGCCCTCGCCGTGGAATCTGCCCTTAAACACGTCCTTAATCTTATACAGTTCTGCGTTGGCCTCGTAATCTTCGCCCCACAGTTCCCGCAGATACTTATCGGTCTTTTCCACATCGTTATCGTTCTGTGCCATATAGCCCAGAATCAGCATATCGCTCTCGTCCTTGCTAAAATCGAACGCGCCCTTATCGATCAGGCCCTTAACACCGTTATTGGTATTGATGGGCTCACTGAACACGCTGGTCAGACCGTTAAAGTCGGCATAGATCTTGCTGCCGTAGATCTGCTTGCCATTTGCGTCCAGGCCCTTGTCCTCGTAATAGTAGCCGTCATTGCCCAGGACTGCAGAAATACCGCCTGCAACAATGTCGTACATAGCTTCACCGGTAGCGTCGGTGTCATAGGTAAAGAAGCCGGGAGAGCACAGGCGGAACAGTTCATAGGTTGCGCCAATATACTCAACATCATAGGTGATTGTGCCCACGCCATAGTAATCCCAGTAGGCAATGTCGATGAAGTAGGGCTTGCCCGCCTCCATGTAGTAGACCATAGAAACTTCGCCATCTTCTTCGAACATTCTCTCATCGAATTCGTAGGTATAGATCAATTCACGGTTCTCGTTGAAAATCCAGCCCTCTACGCCGTCGGTGGAGTCATTGTGGGAAGTAATACGGTACACACCGGACTGGGTAGGAACAAATTTAGCAATATAACCTCTGGGCATAATGATGCCGCTGTATGTAAAGCTGTTGCTTGCAATGCCCTTACCCAGCTTTGCTTCAAAAGCAGAGAAGGGAGCCAAGCCCTTAATGGGGTCTTCCAGCTGCTTGTCGGTGCCGTATGCCTTATAGTAACGGCAGAACTTCAGCCACTCCTTATCGTCCTCATCATCGAAGCCAGCCACATCATCTACCTTCTGTAGGATCTCTGATAGTTCTTTGTTGACAGTGCAAATACCATTGGGTTTTGCGTTGGATGCATAGTTGAAGTACTGCTCCAGTTCGGGGTAAATTTCCTTTGCTGCGCCTTCGTATGCAATGGTCCAAAGGGCATCCTCATCACTAAACTCGGTATAGCCCATCATATCCACCAGCAGCAGCGGGCCGTTTACGGAATCAACATGGTAATAGCCGTCTGCTTCGTTGTAGAAAATGTCTGCATAGGTGTACTCGAAGCCATCGGCAGAAGTTGCAGCATTAAAGGGAATGTAGGTTGCCACATCGATCTCAGACTGATCCACCACACGCATATTTTTAATATATACGGTATCTTCACCCTCGTTACCGTCGCCGTCCTTCAGATAGCACAGTGCCACCTCGTAAGTGCCGTCCTCCTGGGCAACCCAGGGATAGCAGGACTTCCAGGTGGGTGTTTCATCCCAGCCGGAAATGGAGAAGATGTCCTCCCCTTCCACAATGACATACAGAACATCTGCGCCCAGCTCGGTAGAGCAGAGGTAGTCAAAACCAACTGCCTGACCCTTCTTCAGGGTCACATCTGCATAAAGCATAGCAAAGGAATCCTCAATGCCTGCATTGGGAGTCTTCAGGCACTTTTCGCCGTCACGCTCAGTGATCACAAAGGGCCATGCCATTTCGGCAGAGTCCCCCTCTTCCGGACGGTAGGTCACTTGAATGTCACCGCTATTGAGCACAGCAACGATCTCCTCGGAGGAAGCCATTTTTTCCGTGGGCTTGACGGTGGTAATCACATCTGCCACGCCATTGGGGCACAGCTTCTGGGTATAATCGTCGCCGCAGAAGTGCTCAAAAATGCTGGTGAAGGGGCGCAGGCTGGTAAGGGCGCCAACTTCGATCAGGCTGATCACACCGTAGCGGTCGATCACCACAGTGGAGGGGAAATTGCTAAAACCGAAGATGCCGGGCCAGTTGGGGCTGCAGGCAGCCATATCAAAGCTCAGACCCATGCTGGCCTGATATGCACCAACATCCGGATTGGAGTCAATGTAGCTCAGGGCAATAACCGCTGCATCATCCTTATAGATCTGGTATGCCTGCTCCATATAGGGGAACTCCGTTGCACAGGGGCCACAGGAAGCAAACCAGAAGTTCAGCATGACCATATCCTTCTCAGCCAGCACCTCAGAGAGCTTCTTGGTGGTGCCGTCAGGCAGGGTGTAGCTGAAGTCGTACATAACATCGCCCAGCTTCAGGCTGCCTGCATTGCCCAACTGTTCATCTGTGATCACAGAAGATGTCAGGGAGATGTCGGCAGTGTTGCCGCTGAAAGCATAGGATGCCTCAACTTTATAACCCTTGGGCGCGCCGGTTACAGAAACCGCATATTTGTCATTTGCATCCATATTGAAGCTGACCGAGCCGTTTGCATCGGTCTTGCCTGCCTGCTCCAGATCGGTAAGGCTGTCATCAGCATAGATATAAATATCCAGACCTTCCATCGGCATACCGCCGGCAGTCTTTACATTAACCGTATAAGCATTGCCGTCTGCATTGCCTGTACCGTCAGTGCCGTCTGTATCGCCGTTATTCTTACAAGCTCCCATAGAGAGAATCATTGCGATAACAAGCAGTACAGATAGTAGTTTTTTTACGTTCTTCATATTGTTCTCCTCTTCATTAATTTCGAGATTTGCGCAAAGTTAGCCATAGTAACCTCATTATCCTGTGTATTTTACCACAGAGAGCCTTTCCAGTCAACAAAAATACTTATATCCTCCTATGTTTTCGTTTGTCCGCGTGGTACGAACATTTTTCAAACTTTTGGTCTTCCTATATACCACATTTATGGCAAAATGACGAACATTTATATTGTATTATTTCTCCTGCGCTCCAAACAGGTATATATACATTATAATATAACATACTATTTACACAAAACCGGCAGCTCACTGTCAAAACGAATTGAGGGGATATAAATGAAACGGGCATCTGCGCTATTGCTGCTTCTTATCTATCTAGGCATATACGGTGGTAAGCTTTCTTTACTCGATGACGCCCATAGCAAACCACTGAAAGTTTTTCCTTATGATGTCAGTCTTTATCCTCTGGCCGATCAAGAAGCGCTGCGGCACGGAATTCCCATCACTTCGGATTCGGAATTTGTTCGACTTTTGGAGGATTATTTCTCTTGATTTTCTGTGCCACAGCCATTACAATAAGCATATAATAACCACAGGAGGAAATAGGCTATGGCAGATGAATACGGTTCTGATTTTATGACAATTATCGACGAGGACGGCACGGAGTATGAACTGGAAGTGCTGACTTCTCTGGAGTATAACGGCGACACCTATCTGGCAGTAATCCCCGCCACTGGTGAGGATGAAGAGCCGGAGCTGGAGGTCAGTATCCTCAAGTCCGTGGAGGATGAGGACGGTGAGCCCATTCTCTGTGCCATTGAAGATGCCCAGGAATTGGAGGATGTATACGCCCTGATTATGGAGCAGCTCTACGAAGAGGACGAAAACGAGGACGAATAAGACATACCGCCTGCTTGGTTCGTAGCGTGTCCTTTTGGACCCACATCTTTTATTTGGGATGTTAGACTTCCCTGCCGGATTGCAGACCTCCCGCCTATGCTTTGACATCAGGTGGACGTTGGGAGCAGCTAACGCAGGGAGCGGCAACCCACCTGCCGATTCGTGCAGGTCATAATCGGATGCGTTACGGCTAAAGCGGGTATTGGGCGCGTGCTTTGCACGCGCCTTTTTTCTTTTTCCTGTAAATATATGAAAAAGACCTTGCAACCGGGAAAAGAATCGGTTATAATGTTCTGGTCTATATTCTGAATAGGGATACTCTATATCTCTATTCCTTTTACGAGAGGAATTGATTCTATGAGCGCATCCAGCAAGAAAAAACTCCGCAAGGAGCAAAATTTAACTGCGCTGACCGAAAAGCAGCGCGCCCAGCAGAAGGAAGCTAAGAAGCTAAAAGCACAGTCTGCAGCCTTCCTTATTATTATGCTGGCAGTGGTAATCACCTTTGTTGCCGTGATCGGCATCACCCTCTACAAGAACATCGGCATTAAAGAGCGTATGACAATCGCCGCTGTCGTAGACGAGCACGAGCTGAACACTGTAGAGATGAATTACTATTTCAAGGACGCTATCAACGCTACTTACAGTGAGTGGTATTCTTCCTACGGTGAATATACCGATCAGCTTGTTTCCTGGACTTTGAATCTGGACACCACCAAGCCCATTGATGAGCAGACAAGAGACGACGGTACTACCTGGGCAGATTACTTTATGGATATGGCACTGGAAAATGCCAAGTCCAACTATGCGATCTACGATCTTGCCACCTCTGAAGGTTACACCCTTTCTGAAGAGGATGAGGCTGCCATCGATGAAAACATCGAGTATATGGGTATGTATGCACAGATGTACGGCTTTAATAATATCAACAAATATCTTCAGGCTATTTACGGTGCAGGCTCTACACAAAAGTCTTACAAAGAGTATATGATCCGCAGCAGCATTGCACAGGCATACTACGATGATCATTACGAAACTCTCAAGTACGAGGATGCTGACATCCGTGCATATGAGGAAGACAAGTACACCAACTACTCTTCCTACAACTTCGCGCTGTACCACATTGACTACAACACCTATCTGCCCGAGGGCGAAAAGGATGAAGACGGCAATGTTACCCACACCAGTGAACAGATCGGTGCTGCCAAGGATCAGGCTTATGCAGATGCTGAGGCACTTGCAAAGGCAACCAATCTGGATGAGTTGAATGCTGCCATTGCCGCCTTGGCGATCAATGCAGAAAAGGAAACCGCTCCTACTGCTACCGAGAGCAAAAATGTTCTGTTCACTGCTCTGCCCGAAACCTATTCCGAATGGCTCTCTGACAGCGAGCGCAAGGAAAACGACATTGTGTCTATCCCCGATGAAGTTACTGAAGAAGACGAGGACGGCAACGAAGTCACCTCCGTCAACGGCTACTATGTGATTCTGTTCCAGAGCCGTGAAGAAAACGAAGGCAAGATGTCCAATGTCCGTCACCTGCTGGTGAAGTTTGCCGGCGGCACGACCGATGACGAAGGCAATACCACCTACTCCGACGAAGACAAGGCTGCTGCCAAGGAAAAGGCGGAAGGCTATCTGAAGACCTGGAAAGAGGGCGCAGCCACAGAGGAAAGCTTCATTGAGCTGGTGAAAGCACACAGCGAGGATACCAGCGCTGAGACCGGCGGTCTGTTCGAGAACATCAACCGTGACTCTAACTATGTTCCCAACTTCTTGAGCTGGTCTATCGATGAAAGCCGCAAGGAAGGCGACTGCGAAGTGATCGAAACCGAGTACGGCTATCACGTGATGTACTACTCCGGCAACAGTGAGCTGAGCTACCGTGACTTCCTGATCACCAACGATCTTCGTACTGAGGATCTGGAGGCTTGGTATAACGAGGTCGTCGGTGCATACACCGCTGTCTTCGGCGATCTGTCTCTGATCGACACCCATCTGATTCTTTCCCAGCAGCAAGGCTAATACGATCACATCCCCGGAAGACATTCTTCCGGGGATGTTTATATGCTCTTTTCCGAAAGCTACCCACTCCTTTTAAGGCTTTTTGTGGCTCTTGATAGTTGACATTTTTTATAACCGGTGTATAATTGTATACATAAAATCGAATATACAAAAAGAAAGGGGTACGATCTTATGTTAGAGATTTCCAACAAGACAAACCTGCTGGAACAGAAGTCCTACAAATACTCTTTGCAGGATGTAGCTGAGCCGAATTTGCAGCGGGATATTTTCTCCTACGGCACAGTGCCCAAGGTTGCCTTCAACCATCGCCGGGTGCCTATGAATATGCCGGAGGAAATCTGGATCACCGACACCTCCCTCCGGGATGGCCAGCAGTCTGTTGAACCCTACAGTGTGGATCAGATCGTTAACATTTATAAGCTTCTGTCCAAGCTGGGCGGTCCTTATGGCATCATCCGTCAGACCGAATTCTTTATTTACAGCAAAAAAGACCGTCAGGCCATTGAAAAATGTATGGAGCTGGACCTGAAATTCCCGGAGATCACCAGTTGGATTCGGGCAAGCAAGGAAGACTTCAAGCTTGTAAAGGATCTAGGCATCAAGGAGACCGGTATTCTGGTTAGCTGCAGCGACTATCACATTTTTAAGAAGATGAAAATGACCAGAAAGCAGGCGCTGGATCACTACCTTGCTGCGGTTTCCGATGCTTTTAATGCAGGTGTTATCCCCCGCTGCCATCTGGAGGATATTACCCGGGCAGACTTCTACGGCTTTGTGGTTCCCTTTGTAAACGAATTGCAGGAACTGTCCCGTCAGGCAGGCATCCCGGTGAAGATCCGGGCTTGTGACACCATGGGCTACGGCGTTCCCTACACAGAAGCTGCCATGCCCCGCAGTGTGGGCGGTATCATCTACGGTCTGCAGCACTATTCCGATGTTCCCAGCCAGTGTCTGGAATGGCACGGCCACAACGATTTCTACAAGGCTGTTGCCAATGCTTCCACTGCTTGGCTTTATGGCGCTTGCGCTGTTAACTGTTCTCTGCTTGGTATCGGCGAGCGCACCGGCAATGTGCCTCTGGAAGCGATGGTCTTTGAGTATGCCTCCCTCCGTGGCTCTATGGACGGTATGGATCCCACTGTCATCACGGAGATCGCCGAATTCTTCCGGAGGGAAATGGGCTATGAAGTGCCGCCGATGACGCCTTTTGTGGGCAAGCGCTTTAATGAGACCCGTGCCGGTATTCACGCCGACGGTCTTTTGAAGGATGCGGAGATCTATACCATCTTCGATACAGAAAAGCTATTGAACCGCCCGGCAACCGTTGAGATCAGCAAGACCTCCGGTGCTGCGGGTATCGCCTACTGGATCAACCAAAACTACCGCCTCACTGGTACACCGAATGAACTTAGCAAGACCGATCCGCTGATCGGACAGCTGAAGGCGTGGATCGACCAGCAGTACGAGGACGACCGTCAGACGGTGATGTCCCACGGCGAGCTGGAAGAAAAAATTGAGGAGCTGGCCCCCGGTCGCTTCCAGAAAGTATAAGGAGGTATCGGAATATGCGGGAATTTAAGACTGTTTCTCTGGCAGATCAGGTTTTTGAAAAGCTGGAGTCCGATATCATTGTAGGTGTTTACCCCAGAGGCGAGGTTCTCACCGAGCTGAAGCTGGTGGAAAATCTTGGTGTCAGCCGTACCCCCATCCGGGAGGCCCTGCGCCGTCTGGAGCAGGAGCGGCTCATTGCGGATTCCGCAAAGGGCTCTGTGGTTTTAGGTATCACCGTAGATGATCTAATCGATATTATGGAGATCCGTCAGAGCATTGAGGGTCTGGCAGCCTATCACGCCACCAAGAACATCACTCCGGACGAGCTGGAGGAACTGCGGCAGATCAATGAGCTGCAGGACTTCTACTACGAAAAGAAGGACATTGAGCGTCTGCGGCAGATGGACGACCGTTTCCACGTTGCCATCTACGAAATCTCCAAGCGGAATGTGATCTGCGACACCCTGCGCCCCCTGCACCGTAAGACCCAGCGTTATCGCAGGCAATCCATTGGCGACGATCAGCGCCTTGCCAATTCCATTGCAGAACACAAGGCAATTTTCAATGCTATATCCGAAGGCAAAGCTGAGCTTGCCTCCCAGCTAATTACACAGCATATCGAAAATGCAAAAAATCATATGATTGAGAGGTTCCACTATCATGGGTAAGACCATTGCACAAAAGATCATCGCTGCCCACTTAGTTTCCGGGGATATGACTCCCGGCAGTGAGGTAGCTTTGCGGATCGACCAGACACTGACACAGGATGCCACCGGTACAATGGCATATCTGGAATTTGAAACCATGGGTATTCCCCAGGTTAAGACTGAACTGAGTGTTGCCTATGTAGACCACAACACCTTGCAGTGTGGCTTTGAAAATGCAGACGACCACCGGTATCTGCAGACTGTTGCCGCAAAGCACGGTGTCCGGTTCTCCCGTCCCGGCAACGGCATTTGCCACCAGATCCATCTGGAACGGTTCGGCAAGCCCGGTAAGACCCTGATCGGCTCTGACAGCCACACTCCCACCGGCGGCGGTTTGGGTATGCTGGCTTTCGGTGCAGGCGGTATGGACGTAGCTGTGGCTATGGGCGGCGGTGCTTATTACATCACCATGCCCAAGTTCTTTAAGGTCAATCTGACCGGTAAGCTAAACCCCTATGTGACTGCCAAGGATGTGAGCCTGGAAATTCTGCGCATTCTGTCCGTTAAGGGCGGTGTTGGCGCCATCATCGAATGGGGTGGTCCGGGTGTTGCGACCCTGTCTGTTCCCGAGCGCGCTACCATTACCAATATGGGTGCAGAGCTGGGTGCTACCACTTCCATCTTCCCCTCTGACGAGGTCACCCGGAAATTCCTGGCTGCACAGGGCCGTGAGCAGGATTACACGCCCCTGTCTTCTGACGAGGATGCAGAATATGACCGGATCATCGATATCGATCTTTCTGCCCTGAAGCCTATGATCGCCTGTCCCCACAGCCCGGACAATGTGGTCCGTGTGGACAGCCTGAAGGACACAAAGGTGGATCAGGTGTGCATCGGTTCCTGTACCAACTCTTCCCTGCTGGATCTTCTGAAGGTTGCCGCCATCCTCAAGGGTAAGACCATTGCCCCCGGCGTAAGCCTCTCTATTTCTCCCGGCTCTCGCCAGGTGCTGACTATGCTGGCTAACTGTGGCGCACTTGCTGATATCCTTGCCAGCGGCGCACGGCTTTTGGAATGTGCCTGCGGTCCTTGTATTGGCATGGGCTTCTCCCCCAATTCCCAGGGTGTGAGCCTGCGTACCTTCAACCGGAACTTCTTAGGCCGTAGCGGCACAAAGGACGGTCAGGTCTATCTGGTATCTCCGGAAACCGCAGCTGCCTCTGCCCTGTCCGGCTACATCACCGATCCTACCACCCTGAATCCCATTGGCGAGATCAAGCTGCCCGAAAGCTTCCTGATCGACGATTCCTCCGTGCTGATGCCACTGCCCCCTGAGGAAGCTGTGAATGCCCAAGTGCTGCGTGGTCCGAATATTAAGGAATTCCCCCAGAGCAAGCCTTTTACAGATACGCTCACTGCAAAGCTTGTTTTGAAGGTGGAGGACAACATCACCACCGACCATATTATGCCTGCTGGTGCAAAGATCCTCCCCTACCGTTCCAACATTCCGTATCTGTCCAAGTTCTGCTTTGAGGTTTGTGACCCCACCTTCCCGGAGCGGGCAAAGGCAGCCGGTGACGGCATTATCGTAGGCGGCAGCAATTACGGTCAGGGTTCTTCCAGAGAACACGCTGCGCTTGTTCCTATGTACTTAGGTATCCGCTGTGTGATCGCCAAAAGCTTCGCCCGTATCCATGTGGCAAACCTGATCAACGCAGGTATTCTGCCCCTAACCTTTGCAGATGTGGCGGATTATGATGCACTGCAGCAGGATCACGACCTGACAATTACAGACATCCGTGCAGGTATTGCACAGGGCAGTCTGACTGTAGTAAACAACAAAACCGGCAAAGCCTTCACCGCGCTTTGCAATCTGACCCAGCGGCAGCAGGATATTCTGATGGCCGGCGGTCTTCTCAACTACACCAAGGAGGGTGGACAATGAAAGAATTAAACAACGCTTGTGAGGCATTCCGTACGCTTTTGCAGGAGCAACTTGCCCGCATCGAAAATATGAACTGTGAAAAGACAGACTTTTCTACCAAAAAGACCGTCACCATCGGTGTGATCGACGGTGACGGCATCGGCCCCATCATCACGAAGCAGGCTGCCCGTGTGCTGGAAAAGCTCCTTGCTGATGAAGTGGCAGCAGGCTCTGTGGTCATCAAGCAGATCGAGGGCCTGACCATCGAAAACCGTCTGGCGAAAAATCAGCCCATCCCCGATGATGTTCTGGCAGAGATCAAAATGTGCGATGTGCTGCTGAAAGGTCCTACCACCACCCCTCACGGCGGCACTATGGAGTCTGCCAATGTGGCTATGCGTCGGGAACTGGACCTGTACGCCAACGTGCGTCCTGTGTCCATTCCGGAAAAGAACATCGACTGGATGTTCTACCGGGAAAACACCGAGGGTGAATACGTGCTGGGCAGCCGGGGCGTAGAGCTTCCCGGTATGGCGGTGGACTTTAAGGTCACCACCGATCTGGGTACACGCCGGATCGCCCGCGCTGCTTTTGACTATGCAAAGCAAAACGGCAAGAACCATGTTTCCATTGTCACCAAGGCAAACATTATGAAGAAGACTGACGGCAAGTTTACTGCCATCTGCCACGAGATCGCCAAAGATTATCCTGGCATTGAGGTTGAAGATTACTACATTGACATTATGACTGCAAACCTCTTAAAAGAAAGCCTGCAATCTAAGTTCAAGGTGATCCTGCTGCCCAACCTGTACGGCGATATTATCACCGACGAGGCTGCTCAGATTCAGGGCGGTGTGGGTACTGCCGGCAGTGCAAACATCGGTGACCGGTATGCTATGTTTGAAGCAATTCACGGTTCTGCTCCCCGTATGATCGAGCGGGGTATGGGTGACTATGCGAACCCTGACAGCATCCTGAAGGCTGCAGCAATGCTTCTGCGGCACATCTGCCGCGGCGAAGCTGCCCAGAAGCTGGAAAATGCTATGGCAACCTGCCCGGTGAAGATCACCGGAGGTACTGACGGTGCTACCTGCGCCCAGTACGCAGATGCACTAATGGAAATGTTGTAATTTCATATTTGCATAAAATTGCCCCCTATGGACATTCTTTCCATAGGGGGTGTTTTTTTGAAGAAAAAGAAATATCTAGGCTCTGCATTTGCCGGTTTGGGTGCAGGAGCTGTGAACGGTTTATTCGGTGCAGGGGGCGGTATGGTGCTTGTGCCACTGCTGACCGGCCTAACCGATCTTCCCGACGAGGAGGTTTTCCCCTCCTCTGTATCCATCATATTGCCCATCTGTCTGGTATCTCTTAGCTATTCTCTGTGGGGCAGTACTGTAGACTGGCCTACTGTGATTCCCTATCTGGTCGGTAGTGCCGCCGGCGGTGTGCTGGCAGGGCTGTTTGGCAGAAGGATTCCCACACTGTGGCTGCATCGGCTGCTGGGTGTTCTGATTTTATGGGGAGGTTTCCGTTATCTATGCTAGAATCACCTCCGGTCATTTTGATAATAGGCACAGCACTGGGTTTTCTGGCTGGCATCGGTGTGGGTGGCGGCAGTTTGCTGATTATTTACCTGACTCTGGTGCTGGGTATGGAGCATCCCCAAGCAAGGCTTATTAACCTTTTGTTTTTTCTTCCCTCTGCCATTGTTGCCAGTTTCTTCCGCTGGCGGCAGGGAAAGCTGGATTTTAAAAAGGTTCTGCCTGCCATTATTACCGGCTGCATTGCCGCAGGTGTATGCTCTTTTTTGAGCAGTACAATGGACATCGCGCTTTTGAGGAAGCTATTTGGAGGACTTTTGATTATTACCGGAATCCGGGAACTGATGTATAGGCCAAAGGCACATAAAAAATAGGGAACGAACACCGTTCCCTATTTTTTATTTGGCAATATGATACCCGCTTACCGTTTCCGGAAGGCAAGATAGCCTTCCAAAATCAGCGATGCTGCCACCGCATCCACGGTGTTCTTCCGTTTCTTTCCGTGATAGTTATGTTCATTTAATATATTATGTGCCTCTACAGTGGTACGCCGCTCGTCCCACAGCTTCACAGGTTTGCCTGTGGCTTCCTCCAGCTTTGCGGCAAATTCCCGGCACAGCTCTGCCCGAGGTCCTTCTGTTCCATTCATATTTTTCGGGAGACCCACAGCGATCTCCCCGATATCATTTTCTGACACGATCCGGCACACTTCCTCCAATGTCTTGTCCATCCTCCGGCTGTGGATCACCGTTGTGCTTCCTACAATGGAACACAAAAGATCGGAAATCGCCACGCCGGTGCGGGCATCTCCGTAATCAATTCCCATAATTCGCATAAGCACGCTCACTTTCTTCTCGTTTGTATCATTATACAACACTTTTCAGGAAAAACAAAGGTTAAATTCGCGAAAAAAGTTGTTGACTTTGATATCCCCCTGTGTTAGAATGTATCTACCTGTGAAAAGAGGGCTTTTTTTGTGCGCCTTTTTTCAGCCCCGGAGCGGGAATTGTAGTGCCCGCTTCCTAAATTTTCTCTAGCCGGGGTGATACAGGGAGGCAATATTTAAGGAGGTGCCGTTATGCGCGTTAAAGTCACTTTGAGATGTTCTGAGTGCAAGCAGAGAAACTACAACACAATGAAGGAAAAGAAGAACAACCCCGACCGTCTTGAAATGAAGAAGTACTGCAGATTCTGCAGAAAGCATACTGTTCACAACGAGACGAAGTAAGGAGGTACACAAATGGCAGAAGGCAAAAAGGAAGTTTGGTTTAAGCGGGCCGGCGGTGCTATCGCAAGATACTTCCGTGAACTTCGCAGCGAACTGAAGAAGGTCGTATGGCCTACTCCCCAGCAGGTGCTGAAGAACACCCTGATCGTCATTGCGTGCGTTCTCGTGGTTGGCGTATTCATCTGGCTGTTCGACTTTGTCGCCCGCTTTGGCATCAATGCTCTGATTGATGCTGTCCGGGGTTAAGGTGTTAGACTATGGCAGAAGCTGCAAAATGGTATGTGGTCCATACCTACTCCGCTTATGAGAACACTGTAAAGGCCACCATCGAAAAAACGATCCAGAGCCGTAACCTGCAGGATCAGATCCTGGCGATCAACATTCCTATGGAGACCGTCACCGAGATCACCGATTCCGGCGTCAGCAAGACTTACGACCGTAAGCTCTACCCCGGCTATGTATTTGTGAAGATGGTTTACAGTGATGACACCTGGCATGTTATCCGCAATATCCGCGGCGTTTCCGGCTTCGTCGGTGCGTCCGGCAGCGACCCCATTCCCCTGACCGACGATGAGGTTTATGAAATGGGCGTTGAGAAGCGCGAGATCGTTGTCAACTACACCGTTGGCGACACCGTGTGTATTCTCGACGGTCCTCTCAGCTCTTTCACCGGCGTTGTCGAGGAAATCGAGGCCGACAAAAACCGGGTCAGCGTGGTTGTTTCCATGTTTGGCCGTGAGACTCCCGTCGAGTTTGAGCTCGATCAAGTGGAGCTTGTATCCCAATAAACGCATCGGGCCGGTTTTCCGGTCGGACCGTGGGAGGGGCATAACGCCCCGAAAGAAATGCGCAGAGCGCATATTTACCACATTATATTCAGGAGGTGCTGATTATGGCACAGAAAGTTACTGGCATTATTAAGCTTCAGATCCCTGCCGCTAAGGCAACCGCATCCCCCCCTGTTGGCCCTGCTCTGGGTCAGCACGGTGTTAACATTGCTGCATTTATTAAGGAATTCAACGCCCGCACCCAGTCTATGGAAGGCTATAAGATTCCTGTGGTGATCACAGTCTACGCTGACCGCAGCTTCACCTTTATTACCAAGACCCCTCCGACCCCCCTGCTGATCCTGAAGGCGATCGGCCTGGACAAGGGTTCCGGCGTTCCCAACAAGACCAAGGTCGGTCAGATCACCCGCGCTCAGATCTCTGAGATCGCTAAGACCAAGATCCAGGACCTGAAGGGTGCTACTCTGGAGGCCGTTGAGAGCCAGGTCGCTGGCACCTGCCGTTCTATGGGTGTTACCGTAGTCGACTAAGAGTATTATCAGCAATTTGCTTATCCGGGAAATTTGCCCGGAAATGTGGGAGGATTTTTCCGCATCACCACTATAAGGAGGATATATTAAGTGTTTAGAGGTAAAAAATATCAGGAGAGCGCCAAGCTGATTGACCGCTCTGTTCAGTATGATCCCGCAGAAGCCCTGAATCTGGTTGTGAAGGGTGCTTCCGCTAAGTTCGACGAGACTGTCGAGCTGCACATCAAGTTGGGTGTTGACTCCCGTCACGCAGACCAGCAGGTCCGCGGTGCTGTGGTTCTGCCCAACGGCACAGGTAAGACCGCCCGCGTTCTGGTTTTCGCTAAGGACGCAAAGGTGGAAGAGGCTCAGGCTGCCGGCGCTGACTATGTTGGCGGTATGGAGCTGGTTGAGAAGATCACCAGGAGAACTGGTTTGAGTTCGACGTGGTCGTCGCTTCCCCTGATATGATGGGCCTGGTTGGCCGTCTGGGTAAGGTTCTGGGTCCCAAGGGCCTGATGCCCTCCCCCAAGGCTGGCACCGTGACCCCCAATGTTGGCAACGCTGTTAAGGAAATCAAGGCTGGTAAGGTTGAGTACCGTCTGGACAAAACCAACATCATCCACTGCCCCATCGGTAAGGTTTCCTTCGGCGCTGAGAAGCTGGCTGAGAATATGGATACTCTGATGAACGCAGTTGTGAAGGCTAAGCCCGCCGCTGCTAAGGGTCAGTATATCCGTTCCTGCACCGTGGTTTCCACTATGGGCCCCGGCGTGAAGGTCAACACCACCAAGTACGCTTAATTATAAGTGCTAAAAACTCCCGGAATGTTTACCCATTCCGGGAGTTTTTGTATATAAAAACCGCCATAATTGTTGTAGTGTCGAAAAATGTCGAGTGAACATTCTTGACGTCCGATGAAAACTGTGATAATTTGAAAACAAGATAAGAAAGGGGGCTGATACCAATGAAAGCAGTAGCTATTTGTCGCAGCTATGTGCATTATTGGGGCTCGGTTCCCTTGTGGAAGGACCGTATAAAGGCAAGTGACTTGTGCGCATAAGCTGTTGATACCTCACAGCTTATGCGCACTTTTATATACTTTTCTATATTATTGTAAGGAGGAAAAACCGGTATGCTAAAACGTTTTTTACGCACGCTCAGTGTCCTTTTGTCACTGGTTATGCTCTTTAATATGATACCTTTGACCGCTGTGGCAGAGGAATACTTTACAGCAGAAGCCACAGAATTGGCAAAACCAGTAGAAGTTGATACATCTGAAGCCAAAATCGTTGCAGAGGTAAAGGAGAACCGCAGTAAGTTCAGCAAGGAATTTATGCTGGATAACGGTCTGTATGTATCAGCCGTATATGCACAGCCTGTCCACTACGAAGTGGATGGACAATGGCAGGAAATCGATAATACCTTGCAGGTTCATTCGGACGGAACATACTCCAATAAAGCTGGCGTATGGGAGGTTCGTTTCCCTCAGCAGCTTACAAAAAGCAGCGATATCTCCATAACAAAGGACGGCTACACCCTTTCGTTCCGAATGTCAGGAGAACTGCGTCAGCCTGGAAATCTGGAGGTTGCATCTGATGCGCGCCGAATAGAAGAAACTGAAGTCTTTACTGTGACAGCAGGAGGCGACACTTCTCAGACTTTTTCTGTTCAGTCGGCACAGAATGTACAGGGCAAGGTTCAGCCAGTTGACTTAACGGAAGCTCGGAAAGAGGTGCAGTTTGAGGAATTTGTTTTGGAAAAGAATGTTTCCCAGCTAATATACACTGATGTTTACCAAAATACTGATATCCGGTATGATCTGAAAGCCAATCAGGTGAAGGAATCTGTCATTCTGGAAAGCTACAACAGTGCCCTCCGGGGATACCGCTATACACTCGATACAGGCAGTATGATCCCGGTGCTCCAAACGGACAATAGCATTTACTTCTATGATGCTAATCAGGAAAATGTTATTATGGTTATGCCTGCGCCCTATTTGGTGGACAGCGCCTATGAAGTGTGCTATGACATAGTCATAAGCCTGACCCAAGACGGTAGTGTGTGGACTCTGAGTTATTTGCTTCCCCAAATATGGCTTGGAGAAAAAGATCGGTCTTGGCCTGTGGTATTGGACCCTGTGGTGGAAGCAGACCTAAGCGACAACAATGTCCTGGACAACACCATTATGTCTGCCCGGCCTGATGAATCGAATTATATCAGCGGTGTCTTAAATGTTGGCTGTGTGGGTGGAGACGGCATTTCCCGGACCTTGCTTGGCTTTGTGGAATTGCCTCAGCTGAAATCCTCTGATGTGCTTATTAAGGCAGAGCTGTCTCTCTATAAGGTCGGCATAAGTACGAGAACATTACCCATAACAGTCCACAAAATGCTGGATCCTTGGCTTTCACGTGACGCCTGCTGGGAAGATAACTACTCTTTTGACCCTACTGTAGAAGATTATGCAATGGTAGGCAATGAAGGCAGATACTATTGGGATGTAACAGATATTGTAAGATTCTGGTACGAAGATGAAAATCTGGGTATGATCCTCAAAGCGACAGATGAGATTGAGAATTCCGGAAACACCACTTACTGGAAGCAATTCTATTCCAGTGATTTCGGAAACAATGTTACAGACCCGTCCCTTGTAATCTTCTTCCGAAATAACAACGGATTAGAAAGCTATTGGGACTATACCACCGTTTCTGCCGGAGAGGCTGGCACAGGCTATATCAACAACTACACCGGAAATTTTATTTGGGTGCATAATGATATTGGCTTTGGCGGCAACCGTATGCCCGTTTCCATTCAGCACATCTATAACCTAAACGATATTAATAAAGATTTATTTGGTCTGGGTTATGGCTGGCGCACCAATTATAACCAACGGGTCTATCAATGGAGCGAGAATTCTAACTACTATGTATGGGAGGATTCTGACGGTACGGATCATTATTTCTACTATGATTCTGCAAATACCTATAAAGACGAAGATGGTCTTGAACTGAC
This sequence comes from Oscillospiraceae bacterium, assembly GCA_017521485.1. Lineage (GTDB taxonomy): Bacteria > Bacillota > Clostridia > Oscillospirales > Oscillospiraceae > Faecousia. Next base: position 2,767 of record JAFXCL010000011.1, on the reverse strand, counting down.
CCTTACTAACAATGGCAGCGGCACACAGAAATACTGTATCGAAGATAAAAACGGAAATAAAAGCTTTTTTGACACCTATGGCAGACTGACGAAGCTACAAAACAACCAAGCTACCCCAAGCTGCATTACCGTTACCTACACTACAGAAACCGGCTACCTGATCTCCCAAATCACAGACGGTGCGGGTCGCGTCTACCAATTTCTCTATGATTCCGGCAATGATTTAGAAAAGATCCGTTACCTGGGTACAGGCAGTACAGAAATCGATTCAGTTTCTTTTGATACTGTGTCTGCTGGTCCCGTGAGCATTACGGGTACAGGCGGAGAACAATATTCGTTTGAATATGACATTATGGATTATGATGACTTGTTATGCAGTGTACGCAATTATAGTGACCACGAGATAAAGATCACATACAATGAGCCCCTTGAAGATTGGCAGCCCTACCGTGTAGAGAGTGTTTGCGAATATGACGGAGCAGCAAAAGGTGGAGAACTAAGTATTAAATATGCCAACAACCAGACTGTTTTTACAGATCATAACGGGAGAGTGGAAATACATCAATTTAACAACTTTGGAAATCTCCTGTCTATTCAGGACGGCGAGGGCAGAGCGCAGTTTACCCAGTATGCCAACAACGATATTTTGGATAACAGTAACACCAACAGACCGCACCAGCTGCAGCTTACCTCCAAGCTGCAAAACTCCGTGGGCAATCTTGTGCAGGACAGCAGCTTTGAAAATCAGCTGGGACACTACTGCTCTCCGGCATCGACAGTAGTTTCCTTCCCAACAACATATGCATACAGTGGAAGACGTTCGTTGTGTATGACAGCTACCCAACATTCCTATTTGATTGCTAAAACTTTCACAGTTCAGCCGGGAGAAACATATACCTTCTCAGCTTATGTCAAGCTGATTACCGGCTCTGCGCATATTATCCTAGCCCCTGCCGGAAATTTTGCAGGAAATGTAAGCAGTGAGATATTGACCGGGAGTAGCGACTGGACAAGACTGCAGACCACTTACACAAACACATCGGGCACCGCTGTATCAGTGGATGGGCTTTTTTGGTGTGTAGCAGGCACACAGGCATATTTCGACTGTGCGCAGATTGAAAAAGCACCCACGGCAAGCCGATATAACCTGATTGAGAACGGCGACTTCCGGTACGGTTCTTACGGATGGTACTATGACAGCCTTAGCGGTACAGACGGCATCGTCACAGCAAGCACACCTGTGCCTGCTGCTGAATTGGACAGCTCTGCAATCCAGATTGCAGGCTCTCCCACATCCGTTAAGCACGTTTACCAGTTTATTTGGGATGGAGGAAATGCAGGCGATACCTTTGTGCTCTCCGGTTGGGCAAAAGGCACTTCTGTTCCCATCAGCAACAACCAGACAGAACAGCGTCAGTTTTATCTGGCTCTGACCTTTAATTACATTGACGGCACGATTTCAAAGAAGATCGTAAAATTTAATACTGATGTCAATAGCAAGGATGCCTGGCAGTATGCCTCCGGTCCAATTGTTGCAGATAAGGCATATACCTACTATGCCATTGATTGCCTTTACGACTATAACGCAAACACAGTCTTCTTTGACGGCATCCAGCTATTTAAAGAGGAATTCGGCAGCTCCTATACATACGATGGTGACGGCAATGTGATTTCCGTGAGGGACCTACAGGGCAAGACCACCAACTACGAGTACAACACCAACGGTGACCTGACGAAGATCCTGCAGGACAACAAGGCAAAAATGACATACACCTATGATAACTACCACAATGTAACCAGAGCCGTTTCGGAGGAAGGTATCGTTTACGAATTCACCTACGATACCTATGGAAACAACACCTCTGTGGCAATCGTCAGCGGTGACGGCAGTAAAATCACCACCTCTGCAGCCTATACACAAGACGGTAACCGGATGGTATCCTCCACGGATGCATTAGGTAATGTTACCAAGTACAGTTACAACGCCAACACCAATATGCTGGAATGGGTGCAGTATCCCAATGATACAGATGGTACAGAGGGAGAGGATATATGGGATACCCGGACACATTATTCCTATGACAGTATGTATCGCTTGACCTATGCCGACGTTGACACAAATTATTCCAGTTACTTCTATGCGGACTATTGTTACGACAGTTATGGTTATTTGTGTTGGATTGAAACAATAAGCACCTGGTATGACTTCTATTACGGTGACTTTGGATTAAGGACTAGTGTAGAGATAGGAGGCTATACCTTGGCAGAATATTCTTACACCGATGACCGGAATTATTATCTGGAAACACTTGACTACGGCAACGGTGACAGTATACAATATGAGTACGATGATATGGGTCGTGTCACCAAACAGACCTACGAGGACGGCGAGACGGTTACTTACCAGTACGACAACAACGGCGCACTGGCAACGGTGACGGACTCCGAGACCGGGATCAAGACTACTTACTACTACGACTTCACGGACCGCGTGATGAAGTATGTAGAATCCGGTGACGGTTACAGCCACTGTGTAGGCTATGAATACGACCAGCTTAACAACCTGACGTCTATCGTAGATACCATTAACGGAACAACCCGGACTACCAGTTATTCCTATGACGAGGATAACCGGATCGAATCGGTCATCACCGAAAATTCCAGCACAAGCTACAGCTACGACGGCTTTGGTCGTGTCAGTCAGGAACAGACTAAGGACGGAGAAAATGTTGTCTTAACAGACAGCTACACCTTCCATAATCCCACC
>JAFXCL010000010.1 GCA_017521485.1 Oscillospiraceae bacterium | reverse complement strand
TCATCCGGTAGAGCGCCACCTTGCCAAGGTGGAGGTAGCGAGTTCGAGCCTCGTCACCCGCTCCAAAAAGATAAGGAACGCAAAGCGTTCCTTATTTCATATGGTACCGTAGCCAAGTGGTAAGGCACGAGTCTGCAAAACTCTGATCCGCCAGTTCAAATCTGGCCGGTACCTCCAGAAAAAAGGACTTCACTTTTGTGAAGTCCTTTTTTCAACGAAATAAATCCCTTACGGGATTTGTGAAATTGCCTTCGGCAGTGAAATATTGCTTTGCAATGTGAAATGCCTGCGGGCATGAGTGGATTTATTTCATTTCACTTTCTGCGTCAGCAGAAAATTTCACAATTTACGGAGTAAATTATTTCACTTTTGCCGTCAGGCAAATATTTCATTAAAAACAGGAAGTACCGAAACTCACAGATTGGAATAGACGAATAGCAACAAGCTCTTGCACCATTGCTGTCAATGTGATATATTGGTCATAACCGAAATTTATCACATCCAGAAAGGACTGATTGTATGGACTATGTTCTTAGAACCGTTGGACTTTCAAAAAAGTACAAAAAGCATCTTGCGGTTAATGAAGCGGATATGACCATTTGCCGTGGCGACATTTACGGCTTTGTAGGTGAGAATGGCTCCGGCAAGACCACCATTATTCGCCTGATCACCGGACTTATTTTCCCCCATGCAGGCCGGTTTGAGCTGTTTGGTGTACCCAACGATTCGGTAAATATACGGGATGCCCGGCGTAAGGTGGGTGCTGTGGTGGAAAGTCCGTCCATCTATCAAAATATGTCTGCATACGATAACCTGAAAATGCAGTGTATGATTCTGGGAATTCCTGCCGATGAACGGATTGCACAGACCCTTGATATTGTGGGACTTGGCTATTTATTAAACGAGAAAAAACACGCCAGTAATTTTTCTTTGGGTATGCGCCAGAGGCTGGGTATTGCTATGGCACTGCTGGGCGAGCCGGAATTTTTGCTCTTGGACGAGCCCATGAACGGACTGGACCCTGCGGGCATCGTAGAGATCCGGGAATTGATCTTAAAGCTTAACCGGGAGCGAAACATTACATTTTTAATTTCTTCCCATATTCTCACTGAGCTTTCTCTGGTTGCTACCAAATACGGTATCATTTCCAAAGGTCACATCATAAAAGAGATCACCGCCGCTCAGCTCCAGGAGGAACTTGCCAAAACCACCGAGATTACCGTGGACCGCCCCGAGGAACTTACAAAACTCTTTGCGGATTTGTATCCAGACCGTGCGATTTCCTATATTCCCAACGGTATCCGTTTTGTGGGCGAGATGGATCTGAATACTGTGCTCTCTGCAATTATTGACGCAGGTATCCGCATTACCGGCGTGAACTGCCGGGAAACCAGCTTTGAAGAATATTATCTGGAAACGATTGGAGGGAAGCGGGGATGACAAATCTTATTCGTTCGGATTTTAAGAAGTTCTTTAAGGACAAGCTGTTTTTGGTCGTTTGTATTCTGGCTGTGGTTTTTGCTGTAATTACACCGCTTTTATATATTGTGCTGTTTGGTACAATGGGGGAAATTGACCCCATGACCGAATCTCTTCTGTCTGGGTATATTACAGCCAAGGGCCAGTTCTTTGGGGCATTTTCCTTTGGCAACAATCTGGGCCTGATCGCGCCACTGCTGATTGGTATTATTCTTTGCAAGGATTTTAGCTTCGGCACTGTGCGAAATAAGATCATCTGCGGCCATACCCGTACATCTATCTTTTTGTCTGTATTTACAGTCTGTGCCACTACTTTGTTCGGTATCGTTCTGGCGCACGCACTGCTGACACTTGCTATCAGTCTGCCCTTTTTTGACTACCAGTCTACACCCTTTGAAGCTGCGGATCTGTGGTACTTCCTGGAATCTTTGCTTTTTGAGTTTTTAGTCTATCTTTGTGTAGCAGCATTTGTCAGCTGGCTGTGCGTGGCAATGAAAAATGTTGGCATGGTAATCGTGATGTATATTGCGGTGGTGTTCGGCTTTACAATGATTGCCAGCATCCTGCAGGTGGTGATCACCGTGCTGGAAATTGAGGGCGGAAGCGGAAATTTGTTAAAAACGCTTCAGTTCCTCCAACGGATCAATGTGTTTAATTCTTCTGCCACTATCGGCCTGGGCACCTCCTATACAGCCGAGGATGTTTGGTATTATGTGCTGACACCCTTTGTGGGTATGGGGGCACTGCTTGGTCACGGCATCTGGAAGTTCTCCCGGAAAGATTTGAAGTAACCATAGATCAAATCACCCTAAATACAGAAAAAGAGAGAACAGATATGTATTTTAGACATAATTTGCCCTATGAATATCCGGAAAAGTGCGACGAGCATATGATCGATGTGAAGCATCTTCGAGATGTGGTCCTGGATGAGGATTACCCCTATTTGCAGAAGAGCTTCTGGTTCAAGTTCCAGAGAGTACTGCTACACATTTGCCAGTATACGGTACTGCCCCTTGTAATGTGGGTACGCCACGGTTTGCATATTCACGGCAGAGAAAAGCTTAAGACCTATAAGGAACTTTTTAAGGACGGTCTGATCACTATTTCCAACCATGTGTTTATGTGGGATTTTATTTGTATTATGGTTGCACTGCGTCCCCGCCTTGGCTTCTTTCCTGCGTGGAAGATCAATCTGGAAGGACCTAACGGTCCGCTGATTCGGATGGCAGGAGGAATCCCGATCCCAACAGACAGCTATCGCCCAATGGTCAAATTTATGCAGGCAATGGATGAAGTCCTGAAACGAGGCAGCTGGATGCATTTCTTCCCGGAAGGCTCGATGTGGTTTTATTATCCGGATGTCCGCCCTTTGAAAAAAGCGGTGTTCAAGTATGCAGTGAACTACGACCGTCCGATTCTGCCCATCACCTTATCTTTTCGCCCCAGAAAGGGTTTGTGGAAGCTGTTGGGGAAAAGCCCCTTGGTTGATCTGAATATCGGCGACCCGATTTATAGTGACAAGAGACTGCCCAAGCTGGAAGCAGTTAAGAAAATGCAGAAGGATGCCTATCATATTCTACAGGCTATGAACGGAATCCACCCCGGTGATCCTACTTACAATACAGATCTGAACCCGGAAAACTACCAAAAGACGATGTGAAAAAGTATAATAAACATAAGGGAGGGATCATTATGAAACTGATTTTTTTAGGTGCTGCCCATGAAGTGACAGGCTCTTGTACACTGCTGGAAGCCTGCGGCAAGCGGATCTTAATTGACTGCGGTATGGAGCAGGGGGCAGATACCTATGAGAACTGTCAGATGCCGGTTCTGCCGGGAGATATCGATGCTGTCTGCCTGACCCACGCCCATATCGACCATTCGGGTATGATTCCGGCACTGGTGGCAGGCGGTTATAAAGGACCGATCTATGCCACAGAAGCAACCCATAAGCTGTGTAATATTATGCTAAGGGATTCTGCCCACATTCAGGAATTTGAGGCCCAGTGGCGCAACCGCAAGGCGCAACGATCCGGTGAACCTGCCTATGTGCCGCTGTATACGGTTGCAGACGCAGAGAAGACTTTGATGCAGTTTAAAAGCTATCCCTATGGTAAGCAGGTGGATGTGTTTGAAGGAATTTCCCTTCGTTTTTTGGATGCAGGCCATTTGTTGGGCTCTTCCAGCATCCTTCTTAAAATCCGGGAGGAAAATGAGGAACGCACATTGCTGTTTTCCGGAGATTTGGGAAATGTAGACAGACCTCTGATCCGGGATCCCCAAAAGCCGGAGAATGCAGACTATGTGGTGATCGAATCTACCTATGGCGACCGCCTTCACGGACCGCGACCGGATTATGTGGGACAGCTGACTGAAATTTTGCAGGAAACCTTTGCCCGGGGCGGTAATGTGGTAATTCCTTGCTTTGCTGTTGGCAGAACACAGGAAATGCTGTATCTGCTGCGTACTATCAAAGAAAGCGGTGCGCTCCGGGGCTATGAAAATTTCCCTGTGTATGTAGATAGCCCGCTGGCTGTAGAGGCTACAAAAATATATGCAGGGGATATGACTGATTACTACGATCAGCAGACCCTGGACCTGCTGGCACAGGGGATAGATCCAATCACATTCCCGGGCCTGAAATTGTCTGTAACTGCAGAGGAATCTAAGCTTATTAACGAGGATAAAGAGCCAAAGGTGATTTTGTCTGCATCCGGTATGTGTGAGGCAGGCCGTATTCGCCACCACTTAAAGCATAATCTCTGGCGCGCACAAAGCACGATCCTGTTTGTAGGCTATCAGTCTGTGGGAACAGTTGGCAGAAAGCTTGTGGACGGAGCAACTTCCGTGAAGCTGTTCGGGGAAGACATTCGTGTCCACGCAGATATACGGCAAATGGATGGCATTTCCGGCCACGCAGACCGGGATATGCTCCTTGGCTGGCTGGGAAGTATGACTGTGCCGCCAAAGCGGGTGTTTGTTAACCACGGGGATGACACGGTTTGTGACAGCTTTGTCCAAACGGTAGAAAGCCGTCTCGGTTATTGTGCAGTTGCCCCTTACAGCGGAGACGGCTATGACCTGATTTCCGGTGAGTGCTTCCAGAAAGGAATCATTGTCCGGGCAGAAAAGAATGAGGGACGGAAACGGGCAAATGAAGTTTATGACCGCCTGCTCACAGCGGCAAAACGGCTGATGAAGCTGATCGAGGGAATGAAAGGCGCAACCAATAAGGAAATTGCCAAATTAACAGACCAGATCAATTCCTTGTATGATAAGTTCAAATAGTGAACGAGGAGGATGGAAGTATGATTCCGAATAAAGTGGGTTATTTAATCATGGCTTCCTTGGCGTTAATTGCAACAGTGATGGGCTATTTAAAAGAACCTAAGAATGCCTTGCGTTGGGGATTAAGCTTGTTTTTTGCTGCGTTATTTTTAGGCTTTTTTACATATGAGTTATTCAAAGACCGCAGGAAAAACAAGAAGTAGATAAATGCATATATTTAGGAGGTGTTGCACAGTTTTGCAACACCTCCTATTTCTTTATCTTGCGGATAAATCCACAGATCCAGACCAAAACTCAAAGAATATTTGCTAATTTATTTGCCCACTCCTCTAAGGAATAGAACTGTTCCACATAAGACTTGGCTCGTTCCTTTTGTGCAAATTTTTCCGGATTGCGCAAATCCAAAATAGCTGTTTCTATCTTTTCTTTAAGATCTTCAATATTATCAGGTTCTACCCAATAAGCACCCTCAATTTTCAAGTCCTTTTGACCACCGACTTTACTAAGCACAATGCTGTTTTTGCAGTAGACAGCCTCAATGTTTGCATAGCCAAATGCTTCTTGCCGAGAGGGACTTAAGAAAATGTTATTATGCTTATAATATGTTCCAATATTATTTGTTGTGGGTAAGAAACGAATCCAGGCAACATCTTGACCAAGAAGTTTAGTGACCTGATTTCTAACATCAGATTCGCTCTTTCCACCGACTATTTGAAGCACTACATCATATTTTTTACGTACAGCATCCACAGCCTTTATGGCAAGGTCAATGCCCTTAATCTTGTAATCCCAGCCTAAGACCATAAGTGAGATGCGGTCTTCTTTATGGAATGGATCAATTTGATTCAAGCGTTCAAAGTGAATGGCATTCGGAATCGAATAGATTTTGAAGCTGGGATGTACAGATCTGATTTCGTCGGTTACAGCATCACTAACGCCGACAAGCTTGTTGTGCTTCCATAGAAACGCTTGCAGCTTTTGCTTTGCAGTACTGCTTGCAGGCATGCAGCCACAATGAAAGAAACGAATAACCTTTTTACCGCTAAACAGGAGCTTAATTACAACATCAATCTTAGCATCTGAAAAATGTACAACAATTCGATTGATTTTGTGCTTTCGTATGATGTGATGAAGTAAAATGATATTTTTAAGCATGCTGTTTTTTTGATAATAAGCAATCTCTTCTTTTTCGTTTAATTCAGTGATCCAAGTCTTTGCTGTGTTCACAGCTCTTGCAGGGAATAAATAGAAGTTCTTAATATTTGGCTGATACTTTTCTAATGACTCAAGCGAATCAATAAAATTACCACGGTAATAAGCTGCATAATTACAAACATGCAAAATGTTAAAAGATGTAGTTTTATTCATTTGAGAATATCCCTCGATTTGCGTATTTTACTATGGCCCAATGTAAATCAAGCATTATTTATCAAAATTAATGTAAGGGTAATAATTGGCGGTATTTTCATTTTGCAGATAAATCCACAGCTTTTCGCAGAATGGAAAAAGCGGGAACTTTCTGGGGTAGCTGCAGCCTAAAACGCATCTGGGGCGTTCTGGGCTCGTCCAGTGCAGCGCCATCCATATCCTCCATAACAGGAACGGTGAAGGGGAATGGCCGCAGATCCGGGCCTACAGCCTCCAGAGAATCTCCGGCGGTGAACTTATTGCGCAGAGAACAGACAGCTAAGCCCTTTTCGTCGCAGCTTTCCACAATGGCACAAATCTGCCACTGACGGATGTACCGGGAGTGTTCCGTGTACTGACCGGGCTGACCGAAATAGAAGCCTGTGGAATAGAGTCGGTGGGAAACGTGTTCTACTTCGTCACGCCATACGGGATCAATGGGCTTTCCGGCAGCTAGATCGTCAATGCAGTGGCGGTAGGCACCGGTGACAATGGCAGCATAGTAGGCTGACTTTGCCCGCCCTTCGATCTTAATGCAGTCGATGCCTGCATCGGTCAGTTCCTGCAGATGGTCTATGGTGCACATATCTCTGGAATTTAAGATATATGTACCTTTTTCGTCCTCGTACACCGGGAAGTATTCCCCGGGACGCTTTTCCTCCACCAGCGCATACTGATAACGGCAAGGCTGGGCGCAAGCGCCACGGTTGGAATCCCGACCGGTCATATAATTGCTCAGCAGGCAACGACCGGAATAGCTAACGCACATTGCGCCGTGACCGAAAGTCTCAATTTCCAATTCCGGAGAAACCTTCTGCCGAATCTCGGCAATCTCCTGCAAATTCAGCTCTCTTGCAAGGACCACCCGCTGTGCGCCCAGATCATACCAAGCCTGAGCACATTCGTAATTGGCGATGGATTGCTGGGTAGAGATGTGCCGCTGACACTTTGGCGCATATTTGCCTGCCAGAGTAAATGCACCCAAATCTGCAAGGATCAGGGCATCTACTCCTGCAGATTGAAGCTGTTCCAGATAAGCGGGGAGCTTTACCACTTCGTTGTTGCGGGGCATGGTGTTTACAGTTACATGGACCTTGACCCCGTGTTCGTGGGCAAACCGGACTGCTTGGGGCAGCTCCTCGGGGGTAAAATTCCCCGCAAAGGAGCGCATACCAAAGTCAGTACCTGCCAGATATACTGCGTCTGCCCCATAAAGCACAGACATTTTGAGCCTCTCCATATCACCGGCAGGGCTGAGTAGTTCTATTTTTTTCATTATCAATATCCTAAGCTGTTAAGCTTGCGCAAATGCTCATCATAGGTTTTGGAGAACAGGTGGACGCCTGCTTCGGGGTCTAACACATAGTAATAATAGCTGGTATCGTTGGGATCGAGCACAGCGTAAAGGGAGTAGACACCCGGGTTGCAGATGGGTCCGGGAGGCAGACCCTCGTGGTTACGGGTGTTGTAGGGACTGGTGTTAGACAAATCGGTAGCGGTAAGCTCTTCTCTTTCGAAGAAATAGTCGCCAATTGCATAATAAACAGTTGCGTCAGCACCTAAATAGGGGTGGGAGGGATTTGCCAGACGGTTATAAAATACAGAAGCAATATCAAAGCTTTCCGCATTGCTGGACGTTTCCTTTTCAACGATAGATGCCAGGGTGATGAGCTGATGGAGGGTCAAACGGTGGCTGTTAATATAATCACTGCCATAACCCTGCGAGGAAAGCATGCTGGCGTAACGAACCTGCATTTGGGTAAAGTCATCTTTCATTTTATCCGTGAACCGGTCATCAAACTCGTCTAAGAATTTTTCCAGAACACGGCGGGGATCATCGTTGGTATAGAAGCTGTATGTGTCCGGTGCCAGATAGCCTTCCAGACAGTACTTTGTTCCCCGGGAAACACCCTCTAAGAACCAGTAATTATCCAGTTCTCCTGTAGCAGCATAGGCTTCCAGATCCTCAACAGTACACACCTCATTTTCCGCCAGCAGCCGGAAGATCTGTGCGCAGTTATAACCGTCCGGGAACATAATGGTTACCACATCCCGGCGGCTTGCGTGGGATGTCATGGCATTGATCATTGCGTTGTAATCAAAATGGGCATTTAAGGTGTAAGTGCCGAAGTCAATGTTGTCTGCCTTGCCGGTAACCTGAGCAAAAAGCTTGAAAAGACCGGGATAACGGACCAGACCGGCATCCCCCAGCTTTTGAGAAATAGAGTCGATGCCCTCGTTGTCATCAATGGTAATGGTGATTTCCTGAGACTCTTTTCCGAATGCCATCAGGTCTGCACAGCAGACCCACAGCAACTTGCCTAAAGAAGCACCGATAAAAACGATGAGCGCCAGCCAGATGCCTGTGGCAATGATATGGGGGATTCCGAACAAACCGTATCCTTTTTTCTGTTCCGGACGGCCCTTGCGTACCTCTGGCTGTTTCGGCTTCCGTCTGGGAGCAGGTGTGGCAGGCAGTTCTTCCACAGCAGGCTCTGCCGGAGGGATAAACTGCTGGGTCTGCTCCTGGGGAGCAGCTTCCACAATGGTTTCATCTTGCAATACTTCCGACATGATTTTCTCAAATTCCAGATCCTTGGGATGGGTCAAATTTGCAGCATAAACAGCCTGCTCGTCCACGCCAAGCTCTTCGGCGGGCGCACCTTCGCCTAAGATCTCATCAACCCACTGGTTGTCCTGAGGGTTCATATGTTCTTTTTCCATATTTATACCTCCTGTCAGCGGATCACGATCTGTTTTCTAATCGCTTCCGCAGCTTCTTCCCCTTTAAGTGCAGCAATCAGAGAAAGCGCAAAGGGAACAGAGCAGCCGGCAGATGTGCCGGTGATTACCATGCCGTCCTGAATGCAGGGAACATCTGTAAGGGGCAGTGCACTGCCCATTTGTGCTTCAAAACCGGGATAACAGACAACCTGCTTGCCGTCGGTAATGTGCAGCTGTGCAAGGATCGTGGGAGCAGCACAGATCGCGGCAACATATTTCTTATTTTCCCACGCAAACTGCACAGCATCCATAGCGGCCTTGCTGGCACGGATGGAAGCAACGCCACCCAGTCCGCCGGGCAGAACGATCATATCCAGATCGGTCAGATCCATCTCATCAATGGTGATGTCCGCCTCTATACCGATATTGTGACTGCCGTAAACAATCTTGCCATTGACACCAACGGTCATAACCGGAATTCCGGCGCGGCGCAGAAGATCAGCAGGTGCCAGAGCTTCCATTTCCTCAAAGCCTGTACCAAGAAGTATATATACCATAGTTTAACCCTCCAAACACTTCTTTACGTGCTGATAAATCTCTTGATGGATATCTTCAATGGAGCGCATTGCGCCATCCTTTACACATTCGATCACAGTCCAGCCGTAGTAGTCTGCTGCCTTGCGGCCTGTCTTCCGGCAGGTGGCAAGATAAGCGGTATCCTGCTCATGAATGTCAGCCTTTGTGTTGGTGTCATGTTCCCGCTTGCGCATAAGCTGTTCGGTAAAATCTGTGGGGACATCCAAATATAGAACAAGATCCGGGCAGGGGAGACCCAGCTTTTTGTATTCAAAGTCATAGAGCCAATGCAGATACGCAATCTGCTTATCTTCCGGCTCCTTGGATGCCTGATGAACAGCGTTGGAAGTAGCATACCGGTCAGACAGAACAAGTCCGCCGTCCTCGTACCACTGACCCCAGTCCATCTTGTAGGATGCATAGCGATCCACCGCATAGAAAGAGGATGCAGCATAAGCATTTACATCCGTCGGCTTTGTGCCAAACTGGCCACCCAGATACATGCGAATTAGTGCGGAGCTTTCCTCTTTGTACCGGGGAAATACCAGATGCCGGAACGCAACCTGATCCTTTGTTAAATGCTCAGACAGCAGAGCGAATTGTGTGCTTTTGCCGGAGCCGTCTGTGCCTTCGATCACAATTAGTTTACCCATTTTTTTGCAAGCCTCCTTCAAAGGCATAATACCAATATCATATCAGTATAAAATATAACATATTATTTGGCTTTTGTCCATATATTTCCATTATTTCCCGGTGAGGCAATATCCCTATGGTTGCAAATTCCCGGAAAAACTGCTACAATAGCACAAACGATAATAAAAGGAAGATATTTATGGACGAAATTACCTTTGAACAGTTGGGCTTGTCAGATGCAATGCGCAAAGCGCTGGAAAAGAAAGGCTACGGCTATCCTACCACCATCCAGCAGCTGGCGATCCCGGAGTTTTTGCAGTGGAAAGATGTGATCGCAAAGGCACCCACCGGAACTGGCAAGACCTTTGCTTTCGGTATTCCTATGATCGAGCATATCGACCCGGAATGTCCGGATGTTCAGGGCCTGATCCTTGCACCTACCAGAGAGCTGGCGATCCAGATTGGAGATGAGCTGCGGGGTCTGCTTACATATTTTCATGGAGTCCGCGTAGCTGTTCTGTATGGAGGTGCTGGCATTGTTGGTCAGGCAAAGCAGCTGGAAAAGAAGCCCCAGATCGTTGTGGCAACCCCTGGCCGCCTGATGGACCATTATAACCGCAAGAATATCCGCTTTGACAAAATTCAGACTGTGGTATTGGATGAGGCGGACCGGATGCTGGATATGGGCTTTTTCAAAGATGTGACCCGCATTATCGAGAAGGTGAAGAACCGCCGAAATCTGGGCCTGTTTTCTGCAACCATCTCCCAGGAGGTTATGACCGTTTCCTGGATGTACCAACGGGACGAGGTGGAGATTACGGTTGAACCCAAGCAGGAGGACCGCCCGGATATTGACCAGTATTCTATGACCGTAACACCCCTTGAAAAAGCGGAGACAGCCCTGCGCCTGATCCGCACCCAGGGCTACGAGCGGGTGATGATTTTCTGCAATACCAAGCATATGTGCCAGCGGCTTTCCGATGATTTCCAGCGGGCAGGTATGGACTGTGACTGTATCCACGGAGATATCCGCCAAAGCCAGCGTGAAAAGACGATGCAGAAGTACCGGGACGGCAAACTGGCGATCCTGATCGCCACAGATGTGGCATCCCGCGGTATTGATGTGGACGATGTGGATTGTGTGATCAATTTTGATATTCCGGAGGAGAACGAATACTATGTCCACCGGATCGGCAGGACCGGACGGGCAAAGCGGAAGGGTGTGGCTTGGTCTATTGTGGGTAATTTCCCGGAAAAGGCAAAGCTGGACGAGATCGCAAAATTCTCCAATTATCAAATTAAACCCATGCTTCTGGGTGCTGACGGCAGCCTGACTGAAGAAACGGTCAAAGAGCCTGTGGTGAAGAAGCGCTTCCGTTGAATCCCCGGGAATTGGGGTTTCTCCTGCTAACCAGCCACTTGGGAAACCCGGAACGAAAAGTGATGACTGTGGCACAGCTTCGCCGCCTTGCCACCCGGATTCGCAGTATGGAAAAACCGGAAGGTGACCAGCCTGTCCGGGAAGAAGACCTGATCGCAATCGGTTACAGCCGGGAAGAATCCGGGAGAATTCTATCCTTACTGTCCGATGAAGAGATCCTTTCCTGGTATCTGATGCAGGCAGCCAGAAAAGACTGTGTACCTATTACCAGAGTGAGCCAGGGTTATCCGGAAAAACTCCGAAAAACACTGGGAATCGATTGCCCCGGCTGCCTGTGGGCGAAGGGAGACATGTCGCTGCTTTCAAGACCTGCGGTTGCTCTCGTGGGCAGCCGGGATCTTCGGGAAGAAAATCTTGCCTTTGCTGTAAAAGCGGGTAAGCAGGCAGCAAAACAGGGTTATGTTCTGGTGTCCGGAAATGCCAGAGGCGCAGACCGGGCGGCGCAGGATGCCTGCCTGAATGGCGGCGGACAGGTGATCTGCGTGGTGGCAGATAGGCTGGAAGCGCAATCCCTTACAGAGAATGTGTTATACCTGTCAGAAGATAGCTTTGACAGTGCTTTTTCAGCACAGCGGGCACTGAGCCGAAATCGGGTGATCCACTGCCTTGGCAACTGTGTTCTGGTGGCGCAAGCTACCCTTGGAAAGGGCGGCACTTGGGATGGTGTCACAAAAAATCTGCGCCACGGCTGGAGCAATGTGTTTTGCTTCAACGACAAAACAAGTGCGGCACAGGAATTGCTCCAAATGGGCGCCCATCCACTGAAAACAGAGGAGCTTGAACATTTAGACACCCTGACACAGCAAGATCCAAATTTCTTTATAACAGAATAATAAATGTAGCAAATTTTCAGATATTGTGTTACAATTAGGAAAATTAAATTGGGAGGCTATTTATGAGCAGAGCAGATGAACTGTACCGGGCAACATGCCTGGATATTCTGGAAAACGGTTTTTATGACACCGATCTGGAAGTGCGCCCCCGCTGGGCAGACGGCACGCCGGCTCACACTGTCAAAAAATTTGGTGTGGTAAACCGCTATAACCTGAAAGAAGAATTTCCCATTATGACCCTGCGCCGCACCTATTGGAAGTCTGCACTGGACGAGCTTTTGTGGATCTGGCAGAAAAAGTCCAACCGCATTGAAGATCTGGGCAGCCATGTCTGGGACGAGTGGGCAGGTGAGGACGGTACTATCGGCAAGGCTTATGGCTACCAGCTGGGCATCAAGCACCAGTATAAAGAGGGTATGTTCGATCAGGTGGACCGTGTACTCTACGATCTGAAGCACAATCCCGCATCCCGCCGCATCCTTACCAATATCTATACCTTCCAGGATCTCCACGAGATGAATTTGTATCCCTGCGCTTATTCTATGACCTTCAATGTGTCCGGCAACACCCTTAACGGCATCCTCAATCAGCGCAGTCAGGATATGCTTACCGCCAATAACTGGAATGTGTGCCAGTATGCAATGCTTCTGATGATGATCGCACAGGTATCCGGTCTGGAGGCTGGCGAGCTTGTCCATGTGATCGCCGACTGTCATATTTATGACCGTCATATCCCTGCGGTGAAGGCAATGCTTGAAAACGAAGGCTTTGCCGCGCCCAAGGTGACACTGGATCCCACTGTGACCGATTTTTATGCCTTCACAAAGGATAGCTTCAAGGTAGAGGACTACCAGTTCCATCCCTTTGATTTTGAAATTCCCATGGCTATTTGAGGTGACAAAATGGAGTTGATCGTTGCGGTTTACGATGACTGGGGCATCGGCAATGACGGTACACAACCCGTAGCGCTGAGTGCGGACCGGAAGTTTTTCCGCCAGACCACAAAGGGAGCAATGGTGATCGTAGGACGGCGCACTGTGGAGGATTTTCCCGGTCAGCAGCCCTTGCCAGGAAGAGTGAATGTGCTCCTTACCCGTAAAGGGGGCGATTTCCCCGGCTTTACAGTATGTGCAAGTCCGGAGGAAGCGGCACAGCTTGCAAAAACTGCAGATCGGGCAATGGTAATCGGCGGCGGCAGTATCTACCGCCAAATGCTCCCAATGTGTGATACCGCCTATGTGACAAAGGTGCACACAGAAGTGGAGTCTGATACCTTTTTCCCCAATCTGGATGAAGACCCAGACTGGAATTTGGAGGAAGTCCTGCAATCTGGCGAAGAAAACGGCATCTCCTATGAAATGTGCCTGTATAAAAGAAAATAATGAATATGTAGGGAACGGCCTGTGTGCCGTTCCTTTTTGTGTCCGTGCGAAAGCTGAGTAGGAGCGGTCATTGACCGCCCGCTGAAAGATGTTGTTGTGGGGAAGGCATGGCGGCGATCGGTAATCGCTCCTACGACCATTTACCGACCTTAAAATGTAGGGACACCCCTCCCGGGGTGTCCGCAAGACCTTTCGTGCAAGAAAATGTTTGATGGGACAATGTGGGCATCGTCTCCTACAACCAATTTCGGTTGCACGCGTAGTGGCGGATGCCCACATCCGCCCGATAAACGCTGTCGATACAAAGAAAAGCAATAAGGGAGGCAAACGCCTCCCTTATAAACATCCGTTGTAACTTTATGTCATTGAAAGTGCTCATATGTTTGCAGTAATCCGTATTTGCTCAATAATAATGCGCCCAATTGGGGATTTTTATATTGACTTACCTAAAAAATATGTTAAACTAATTATGCCAAATCAATCTGAATAATGCACAATCTATGTTTTCGATAGGGATACTATACCTTTATAAGAGTTACTCTAAGCGAACGGACTGAATTTGATAAAAATGCAAATTCCGTTTCTGTTCGTGGAGGAAACTCGTTTGTGCAGATTGGTTTGGCAACTATCGGAGTTTGCGTTTTTTGTGCGGTTACTTCGGTAGCCGCACTTTTTATTTTAAGGAGAGGTAAAATGAGACAACTAAAACGACTTGCGGTATTAATGCTTACATTATTCATCCTTACAACATTACTACCTACAGTGGGCCTTGCAGAAGCTGTTGAAAGTGGTAACTGTGGCGTAAATCTGACTTGGACTTTAGATGATGCCGGCACCTTAACCATCTCTGGCGTGGGTGAGATGGATGATTATAAGTATATTTACAATGAGAGTAATGCTCCGTGGTTCGACTACCTGAATTTTGTGAAAAAGATCATTATTGGAGACGGCGTCACAAGCATCGGAGATTATGCGTTCTATAACTTTAATAATCTGACAGGCATTGAACTCCCGGAAAGTATTATCACTATTGGCAGCTCTGCATTTTATGGTTGTTCTAATCTCCAAAGCGTTGTTTTTCCGGAGAGCGTTGTCACTATTGGTTCATTGGCATTCTATCACTGTACCAATTTATCCAATGTGTCAATTTCTGATAACATTGAAAGAGTTGGTCATTATGCCTTTGCTGGATGTAATCTAACATATAATTTATATGATAATGGTATATATCTAGGCAATGATGCAAATCCGTATCTTGTGCTAATGGGTCCAGCATCAAGAGTAATTACTTCTTGTACAATTCATCCAGAAACGAAGATTGTTGGAATATGGGCGTTTGAATTTTGTGAATTACTGGAAACTATCACAATACCGGATAGAGTGAGTATTATTGACGAATATGCCTTTGTGAGATGCAAAAGCTTAACAAATATTATAATCCCCGATAGTGTAATAAAGATCAACTATGGTGCATTCATGGAGTGTACTAGCCTCATAAATGTATATTATAGCGGTTCTGCAGAGTCATGGGCGCAGATCAGAATTGGAGATGACAATGAATATCTTACAAATGCGACTATTCATATATGTGAACATACTACAATAGAAAATGGTAAATGCACTAGCTGTGGTAAGGAACTTAGCGCTATAATTGTAGATAGTGTAGGTAATTCAGTGAAAGCCTGTGATTCCCTTTCTGAAGCATTCGGTGCGGTCATTTCTGGACAGACTGTGAGATTGTGTGCAGATGTTACAGAAGGAGATATAACCATTGCATCAGGTATTTGCCTGGATCTAAATGGACATACAATGATCGTTGACTCCGTTTTGACTTATAGTAGCAGTTCTATTGTAGACAGCAGTCAGAAGGATACAGGCGTCTTGAGAATTACAAATCCAGATGGAAATATGATAAATAGCAACAATTGCCAACTTCCTGTTTATGACCGTGAAGCTGGCGGTTATCGGTTCTTTAATGTAATCG
Source organism: Oscillospiraceae bacterium (assembly GCA_017521485.1). GTDB lineage: Bacteria > Bacillota > Clostridia > Oscillospirales > Oscillospiraceae > Faecousia. Next base: position 8,364 of record JAFXCL010000010.1, on the reverse strand, counting down.
TCAAAAGCCAAGCAGTTACCTGTGATCATAAGTATTGGTTCAAGGTGGCTGTAGAGAACTTTGAGGAACTATACGATCTAATTCAATCGGGATCAAAATTGCTAATCAAGGCGAAACTTAGTTGGGACGGAGAGTCTACGGCTACCTATGCTACAGCAGATTTGGCGTTTACAAAGACCTGGGCAGACCGTTATAAAGCAAACAGCGATATATATATTACCGTCAGTGTTTCTGAAGCAGAAGGATTTGAAAACTTTGTATTGACTCCTTGTATCTACGCAAATGGAGTTGAAATTTTACCTGTTGAGAAATGTCAGAATGAGACCGTCCATAATTATCTTGACGGAAGTTGTAAGGATTGTGGGTATAGACAGCTGGATTATGGAACATGGTCGGCAGTTCATAGTGTAACAGAAGAATGGCTGTATTTGATTGAACTGAATAGTTCAAATGGTGATATAGCCAGCATCAGTGAAATTTGGTATCTTAATGTGGATGCGATACAAGAAGAATTACTGCAAGATTTGGTGCAGGATGGTCGTAAGATAATCACAGTTGAAGGGGAAAAATATATCGAATACACAGGAAAAGGAGATCCTGCCTATTTTGAGATTAATGCTGATGAGATAATTGTGCATATAGGTGTACCGTCCGATGGACTGACAGATAGATTTGTCTTGCGAAGAAGTTCAAATAATCAGGCAATTATCATTAATGTAATAGGTATTGATTATTTCAAAGTAGAAGAGGGTATGGTTTTTATCTGTCAGGATTAAGCTTCTAACGGACTCCAAATATAATAAACAACCAAAAGAGCGTACTGCTTGGCAGCACGCTCTTTTTGTTATTCAATATGACTGTGGTGATTGATATGGTCCTCACAGTAGCAGTAATAACCGTTGCATCTGGAGCAATACCGGAACTCTAACTCCGGATTGCTTACATCTGTCCGTCCGCAAGTGGTGCAGCGGTGATGGTAGGGCGCTTTTGCAGATGCGGTGGTTGCCTGATAATTGCCGGCAGTGGGGAAGGGAATCGTGCCAGTTTTCTTTGCAACCTTTGGCTTTCTTCGCAGTAGCCGGCTCAGATTCATACGCCAGGACAGGGGAATGATGTTTGCCACATCCTTCCCAAAGAACAGAAAATAGTTGGCAATGGCAATCAGCGGGAAAAACCCATAGGCAATATAGCCGGCGGCCAGCAGCCGGAAAACATCGGTAAAGGTGAGTGCCAGATCGATTAGTGCAAAGATCCACGCTTTCACTGGGATAAAAAACAGCAGAAGAAATCTTGCATCCGGATACATAGTGGCAAAGCCTAAAAACAGGCTCAGATTCAGATAGTACACATCTGCCGGCGTGTTAAAGATCATCGCATAAATGTCCATCATCAGCACACCGGTCAGGTAGAAAAGATTAAACCGGAATGTGCCCCAGGCATTTTCCATTGCCTGTCCCAGGGAATAATAGCACACCAGACTAATGGCGATTAGAAGCAGATTGGTAGATCCTGCGCCGTAGGTAAACACATAGGTGAACAAACGCCAGACCTGTCCCTGCAGAATTGCATTTCGGTTAAAACACAAAATATTGTAAAGGGTATAACTTTGATCGAACATACACATCAGATACACAATGGCACTGCCGATGGAAATGTAGAGCATCAAATTGGAAATGCCTTTTGTGCGGTTTTGGTAACACCACCGCTCAAAACGGCTGCGTAATCCTTTCAAAAAACTCAACTCCTTTTCCTATATCATACTCTTATTTCCAGAAAAAGTCTATAAAAGAATTGTAAATAAAACGGACATTCTTCCAGAAAAAGATTGACTTTTTTAAAGAAATCCGTATAATAAAGACGAACTGCATACAAGCCTTATCAAGAGTGGTGGAGGGAACGGCCCGATGAAACCCGGCAACCTGCGAAAGTGTGGTGCCAAATCCGGCGGCAACGAAAGATGAGGATTCGATAGTGCGCACATCGGATCTTCGGTGTGTGCATTTTTTCTTTTGGTGTACTTTTGCAGAAACTTGTCATTCCTTTGCGGTCCTTTTGCCGCAGCACAGCACAACAAAAAACTTGAAATACACAAAGTATTCCTGCGCTTTTGTTGCTTGTCCTGCAGCAAAAATCCACGCAAATGAAAAGACAATTTTCCGCTGCAAGCACACCGGTTGTTTTGAACACTCGATGAATTGGAAAGGAAAAAGAAAATGGAAAAAAGATTATTTACTTCTGAGTGTGTTACCTGCGGCCACCCGGACAAGGTGGCAGATGCCATTTCCGATGCAATTCTGGATGCCTGCCTGGCACAGGATGCGGCTTCCCGTGTTGCTTGTGAGACAATGGTTACCACCAATTTTTGCCTGATCTGCGGTGAGATCACCACAAAGGCAGTGGTAGATTATCCGGAAGTTGCTCGGGAAACCATCCGTAAGATCGGTTATATTTATGAAAAGGATGAATTCTGTGCAGATACCGTGGAAATTCTGTGTAAGATCCACACCCAGTCTGCAGACATCGCACTGGGAACAAACGACGATGTGGGCGGCGCAGGCGATCAGGGTATGATGTTCGGCGGCGCTTGTACACAGACCCCTGAGCTGATGCCCCTGCCTGCAGCCCTGTCCCGGGCGCTGAGTAATCGTCTTACAGAGTGCATCCGCTCCAATGACCTGCTCCGTCCCGACGGAAAGACGCAGGTGAGTGTGGAATTTGATGAAAACGGAAAGATCATTGGCATTGATACCGTGGTCGTATCTGTTATGCATAGCGAGGATTTTGAAATCTCCGAATTGCGCAAGTACATCCGTCAGGGTGTGATCGCTCCGGTACTGCGCAAGTACGGTTTTGATATTGAGAATGTGGCACATATCCATATTAACCCCACAGGCAATTTTGTGATCGGCGGTCCTAACGGCGATACCGGCCTGACCGGACGGAAGATTATCGTGGATACTTACGGCGGCTATTTCTCCCACGGCGGCGGCGCATTCTCCGGTAAAGACCCCACAAAGGTGGACCGCTCCGGCGCATATATGGCACGGTATATGGCAAAAAATCTGGTAGCTGCGGGACTTGCCAAGCAGGTGCAGGTGCAGATCGCTTATGCCATTGGTGTTGCTGAGCCTGTGTCTGTCCGGGTGGACAGCTACGGCACAGGTAAGATTTCTGACGAGGAAATGACCGCGCTGCTACGGAAAACCTGTGATCTGACGCCCGCAGGAATTATCCGTAAGCTGGAACTTCGCCGTCCCATTTACGGAAAGACCGCAATGGAGGGCCATTTCGGCGTGGAAGACCTCCCTTGGGAACAGACTGATTTGGCAAATACCCTTAAAAATCTGGCACAGAAGTGAGCTGATTGTTTATGAAGAAGAATAAGGTATTTACCGGTATTCTGATCGCAGTTTTCCTGCTCCAGCTGATTGCTGAGGGTATGGCAGCGTTTATGATCTTCCGGTTGAATATGCTGCCGACCATGTATGCTGCTGTACTTGCAGGCGTTTTTGTGTTCTTTGCTTTGCTGACAGGCCTTTTAATGTTCCTGCACCGTAAGGGCAGAACGCCTGGACTTGCCCGACGGATTATTGCCCTTGTGCTGGCAATTCTGACCCTGTTTGGAAGCGGACTGGCGTTTGTGGTAACCGGTGATATTTATAAAACAATGGAAGGCGTTACCACACCGGAGGTCAGTAAGGTGACTAGAAGTATCTATGTCCGCACAGAAGACCCTGCACAGACACTGGCAGATACCGCAGATTACACCTATGCAGCGGTGGAGAATTATGATACAGAAAGCACCCAGCAGGCGCTGAAAGTGATCGAAGCCGAGCTTTCAAAAACTGTGGATGTAAAATATTTTGTCACTGTTCCGGAAATGGTAGATGCCCTCTATTCCGGAGAAGTGGATGCGATGATCTTGAATAGTGCCTACGTCCTGATTTTAGAGGAGATGGACGGCTACGCAGATTTTTCTCAGAAAGCAAGACTGTTGCACGATGTGCCTGTGGCAGAATGGACACCGCCCACGCAGGAAACAGAGCCTGTGGAAACACAGCCGGTCCAAGTAGAGCGGAATGTTACAAACACACCTTTTGCGGTCTATATCAGCGGCTCTGATACCCGCAGCAGTTATTTGCCCACTAATACCAGAAGTGATGTAAATATTCTGGCGGTTGTCAATCCCCAGACTAAGCAGGTGCTTCTACTCAATACCCCTCGTGATTACTATGTACAAAACCCCGCCGGTGGCGGCAGCCGTGACAAGCTGACCCACTGCGGCATTTACGGAGTGGATTGCTCTATTTCTGCACTGGAAAATCTGTACGGTATCAAAATTGATTACAACGCCCGTATTAACTTTACCGGCTTTGAGACATTAATCGACGCCATTGGCGGCATTACAGTTTATACGGACACAGGTTTTTCCACTTCTGGCGGAACCTATGTGGGCGCAGGGGAGAATTATCTCAATGGCAAAGAGGCGTTGGCGTTTGCCCGGGAACGGTATCATGTTGCAGGCGGTGACAATGGACGGGGCAAAAATCAGATGAAGGTCATTGAAGCAGTTATTAAAAAACTGACCTCTGGAACAACGATTATTTCCAACTACTCACAGATCCTTGCCAGTATGCAGGGCATGTTTGCTACCAGTATGTCGATGGACGATATCAGTAGCCTTGTGAGAATGCAGCTGACAGATATGGCAAGATGGGACATCCACAGCTTTGCGGTGACTGGTAAAACCGGCAGTGCAGTGACCTATTCTATGCCGGGACAAAATCTGTCTGTTATGTTTGTAAATGAAGAATTGGTTGCAAAGGCCGGCGGATTGATTCAAAAGGTTATGGATGGTCAAATCCTGACAGCAGCCGACCTCTCCGGCTCCTAACTGTATAATTTTAAACGGGCGTGTTTGCAACACGCCCGTTTGCTTATAACTTATAAGATGATTGGCTGTAATTGTTTACCCTCCAGAGCGGCCTCAAGCGCCGCAGGGATCAAACTGAAATCAGAGACCATACTGGTGGGCTTTTTTTGAGGATCATCCTGACCGAAGGGGACGAAATAGTAGTTTTTGCGGCTTAAAAGTCTGCCGATATTCTCCGCAGCACCGGCTAGTGCGTCATTGGTAGAAACAGCGATCAAAACAGGCCGACCGTTGCGCAAATGACTTTTTGCTGCCATTGTCACCGGACCGTCCGCAATGCTGTGGGCCAGTTTCGCTAAGGTGTTTCCGGTACAGGGGGCAATGATCAAGGCATCCAGCAGCTTTTTTGGCCCGATTGGTTCTACTTGTTCAATTGTAAACAGCGGCGCTTTGCCGCAAATCGCTTCTGCCTGACGGATGTGACTTTGGGCTGTGCCGAAACGGCTGTCGATGGTATAGGCACTGTGGGAAAATATGGGAATCAGTGTGTGGCTTTTTGCAAGGGCTTTCATTGCGGGGAACATGGTATCATAGGTACAGAAAGATCCGCAAACTGCAAATCCGACTGTCATAACAATTACTCCTTTCCGGAAACAAAGCGCATAGCGGTGCGGGCAATCAGCACACCGGAGCTTTCCGGCGCATCGTTGTTGGGAAGCCCTCTTGCCCAGATTACATCACTGCCGCCCAGCCCCAAAGAAGATGCCAGATCAATTTTCAAGGCATCTCCAGCGGTTTCAGGGGAGATCATAACCGGTACTGTGTTAAATATCACCCGATAAGGGGTGGTATCCATATTCTCAGTACCGGCAATCCCATAACCCAAGGCAGTAAGAATTGCCCGATCTGTTTCTTTTCTGGCAGCAACCGTGACAGATGCACCCATCTGACGCAATAGGGCAGCCAGACATTTGCCGATCCGTCCCCAGCCGATCACCAGTACGGGGCAGTCCTGCAAAGTAACAGGCAGCTTGCCCATTGCCAGCTTTACGGCACAGTGGGCTGTAATTGCCGCATTTTCCGCTAAGTACATCGGATCCTGAAGAAAATCAATCGTAGGATATTCAGAAAATTCCGGACGGTTGAGATTGCCGCCCAGAATGGTAATGTTCTTTGGCAGTTTTCCTAAAAGTTCGCACAGATCTCCGCCACCTTTGATCCTGCCATCGGGTTCGAAACTGGGGACAGGAAGCAGTAAGTGTGTTGCGCTTTCTGGCTGGGAGAGAATAGTGAAATTTTTGCCCTTAAGATAATTGATCGCATAACTCAGCGCAGCAGTATAACCGGCAGTGTAAAGTTTGCAGCAAGTCATAACAAAACATCCTTTCGTGACAGAATATGATTTCCTGTACCTGGTTGTGCTTGATTTTTTCTTTTGTGTTTGTATAATGATTATAAGAGGTGATGTAAATGCAAAGATTGGGTTTTATCCATGATATGATGGATGTTAAGGTGCTGATCCTGTTCGTAGCAGCAAGATCCAGCTACCCTATGACAATGCAGGAGATTTATGAGCTGTGCTATCAGGACGATTGCCTGAGCTATTTTGATGTGTGCACCGCAATTCCCCAAATGGTGGAAACCGGACACTTGAAGGCTGTGGACGCGGAGCGGTATGAGATTACGGAAAAGGGAAGAAACGACGGTGCGCTGATCGAGGACTCCATAGCTTTTTCCGTCAAACAGCGGGCAGAAAACGCAGTTGCCCGGTTTAACCGTCAGCTTCGCCGCAGCAGTTTTATCAAAACAAAGCTGATCGAGCGGGAAAATGGAGACTATTGCGTGCTGATGTCACTGGATGATGAGGCGGGTAACTTAATGAAGCTGGAGCTGACAGCACCCAATCAGCGGCAGGCAGTCCGGCTGAGCCGCCTGTTTGAGAAAAAAGCGGAAATGGTATATAATCTGACAATGGCAGAATTGCTGGAAGATGAGGACATTGCAGATCAATAAAAGACTTGTGAAATGGCAGGTAATGTGTTATAATGTATATACACCGGATGACCGGTGATACGAAAGGAGCTGCCGTCTATGAAATTTCAATTCAGTGAGAAGAAAGTCAAGCTGCCCAAGTCTGTCCACGCTTACGCTGAGAAAAAAGTAATGAAGCTGGAACGGTACTTTGAGGAGGATGCGGAGGCGCTGATCGTATTTTCTGTGGAGAAGAACCGCAACAATGTGGAATTGACAGTCCACGGTGCGGGAACCTGGTTCCGTGCAAGAGAGAGCACCTCCGATATGTTCGCGTCTATTGATGCCGCAGTGGGTACCATTGAGGGTCAGATCCGCAAGAACAAGACCCGCCTTGCCCGGCGCCTGCGTCAGGATGCGTTTAGCCGTACTGTGGAGGAAACCTCTTTTGCAGCAGAAGAGCCGGAGGAGGAGCTGAACATTGTCCGCATTAAGCAGTTCCGGTTCAAGCCTATGACCCGGGAGGAAGCAGTTCTGCAAATGAATTTGCTAGAGCATAGCTTCTTTGCTTTCCGGGATGAGGATAACGGCGGAACATTTGCAGTTGTCTACCGCAGAAACGACGGAGGCTACGGCCTGATCGATGACATTGGCTAATATATAAACCGCTAGCCGGGGCTTCTTAGGAAGCCCCGGATTTTTTGTTGCAGGATGTCGAACATTATAGGAATCTGTGGCGTATTTTGGAGTGGGAGGTGAAAACTATGTGTAACTGTAATTGCAGATTTAACTGCACACTGGCAGCCGTAATTTCCAGTGTTATTGTAGGTGTGATCGCTGCTTTCCTGCAGATCACAGGAACAATTACTGTTGGCACTGCATTTTTGTGGGTAGCTTTGGGAATCGGCGTTGTTTATCTGGCTGGTCTACTGTGGGCATCGGCGTTGCGCAGAAGAGTCGAAAATCCTCAGTGTCTTTGCAGAGCATTAAACGCACTGCTCACCGGAGCACTGGGTACGATCCTGTTTGCACTGGTTCTGCTGGCTGTAGGTATCGTTGCAACAAGCATCCTCAGTGCAATACTGGTTGGAGTGTTGCTGTTCTTCCTTTGGCTGACAGTAAGTGCTTCCGCCTGCTATATCCGCTGCACAACCGATTGCGAATGAAAAAAGGGGGAGGGCAATCGCCCTCCCTAACATTCTGCCCAAAAGAAGACGGGCAAACATTGTCAAAAAAGTTAAAAATAACGACTTGACTTTTTGTTAATGGTTTGATAATATACACAGGCACTTTCCGGTGAGGGTGCACAAACACAGTTTGAAAAAAATGTTGAGAAAAGTGAAAAAAGTTCTTGACAAAGTGAATAAGCTGTGCTAAATTAAACAGGCTCACCGCTGAGCGGGGAGAGCTGCTGTACCTTGTAAATTGAATAACGCAAAGACGAACTATAACACCTTGGACAATTTATTAAATGGATTGTTTAAGATTATTCGTGTACGAATATAGAACAACAGCCAACG
>JAFXCL010000009.1 GCA_017521485.1 Oscillospiraceae bacterium | reverse complement strand
ATTATCAATTGTCGGAACAGTTTGATCTTTTTCCCATAGACTAATCGTCTGACGGCTTACAAGTAACTTTTGACCTAGTTCCTCTTGTGATAAATTAAGGTCTTTTCTATATTTCTGAATTTTTTCACCAACTGTCATAAAAGTCGCCTCCTTTTGTCTGCTTTGATTATAACAGAAAGTCTTGCAAAAATAAAGAATATATCACTTGATTTTGTCAAGCGGCACTTGCGATACAACTTTTTAGTTCAAGTCCTCCTCAACGTTCATTTTGAGGAGATGATATCTTTTGAATTCCACCTTAAAAAAAGGCACGAAAAAACCCAGAAACCGTTGTGGTTTCTGGGTTTTCCGAACCGATATCTTTTTCGGTTCGCAATGTTGGTTGGGTCGGCAGGACTCAATTTTTGTCTTTGTGACGGACATCTACGAAAACGGTTCTGCGTATCTACCCGTTTGCGGTGCCCGGCGGCACCGTCGCGCCGCGAAGTGCGCTAGGTGCTTGCCGACCGCGGCACTCACTGCGCCCTCGCTCCTCCTGCCACTGGCAGCGCTCGGGCTCGCGACCCAACGAGCTACGCTCGTCGGTCTCATAACCCGGAGAGCACAGCACTAATTCTGCCGACGCAAATAAGAAAAGAAAACACCACCCTGTTGGGTGGTGTTTTCTTTTCTGGCTCGTAGCACCGAAAAAGATATCATTTACAACTCCTTTCTTTTTTCATAATTGTCTGCTATAATATGTTATGTAAATTAATTTTTTACAGAGAAATGTTCTGAAAAGGAGGTTTCGTTATGAAAAAAACAATCTTATGGATCATTACTATTTGCTTGGTTATAAGTTTGATCCCCATATCTGCATTTGCTGTAACAGGGCATTCTCATTCTTGGTCAAGTACTTGGACAGCCAACGATACACATCATTGGCACGCTTGTGCTAATGATAATTGCAACATTACCTCCGAGTCAGAGTGCAGTGGTTACGGTGCGCATGACTTTAGCCAGTATCCGTATCGATGCATTGTGTGCGAATTTAGTACGTATCATGAGCATTACGGTGGAAATGCAACGTGCCAATATAATGCCATCTGCGAAGGTTGTGGAACTACATACGGCAGTACAAACCCTAACAATCACCAAAGCCCGGAGGGATATGGTGAGAAGATAAACGCTACCAGTCACATGATCAAGTGCTGGTGCGGTCATATTTTTGTTGCTTCTGAACCTCATAATTTTACATCTTGGAGTAAAAACAGCAATGGCACAGAGGAGCGTTGGTGCCAGGACTGCCTTTACGCAGAAACCCGAAACGCACAACACGTCCACAGTTATTCTAAGGCCACCTGTGTAGCTCCTTCTACTTGCTCGTGTGGTAATACTACCGGCAAAAAAAATCCTTTAAACCATACCGGTGGAACAGAAATCAAGAATGCAGTTTCCGCAACCGTTGATAAAGAAGGATATACGGGCGACACCTACTGCAAAGGCTGTGGCGAGAAGATTGCAGATGGCAAACCAGTTCAAAAGTTGAATGGGGTTGCCGTGAAGATTGATGAGAATGCCGGGGTGGAAAACGTCACTTTTAGTCCTGCGGAAGGGATAGATGTTCCTAACGATGCTTCTGTCGTGGTTACGAATCAGAAGATCGGGCTTGACCCCATCCTTTCGTTACTTGAACCGGAGAGAAATATTACTACAAATCACTTTGGATCATCGGCACTTGCAGATGCTATTTATACCCATACCAATGGCACAGAATATCGTTCCGGCGAATTTGTAATGATTGACGGCGAAAAATATTGTATTGGCAGATATGACGGAGAAGGCTCCGTGCTTTCGATGATCCGCTTGTCAGACGGCGTGATGCGTGACTTCGATATGTCAACATCGCAGTTTAAGGAGAAAGACGGATTTCGGACAAATCTTAAACAGACAGATGATTATATCCGTATAGACGGAGTCCTGTATAATACTCCGGTTTCCTATACAAATGCGGATGGAACTCACATGATGGTTTTATATCATGAAGGAAAACCGGCAGGTATGATCAATGATGGTCTGATCGAGCTTTACGATGATCTTACTCCAACCAACGCGCCTGCCGTCGGCTCAAGATATCTCGGCTCTGTTTCACCCGATATTACTCTTGACGGGTTCAATTTATCCCCCGATAAAAAGTACGATGTTTATTTGATTGGAGCAAATGATATTACGCTTCGGTCGGGTACCGGTGAAGCACTTTTTACGGATATCGATGGCAAAAGAGAGAAAATTGGTACTGTTTCGCAGACATTCGATCTCGGAACATTGGGCTTATCGGGATCGCCGTTTGATGACACGGACGGAATTCAATATATAGCATTGCATCTTCCCGATGACGATTACACGAACTTGAACGTGAAAGATCTCGATTTTGGTGAAATCCGTCTATCTGAAGATAAATCACAACTCTACACATCATTTTCAACCTACCATTTCTCACCCTTCGCTGTGTATGCCGTCATAGAGGCACAGGAACCGGAAATTAAGGTAATCACGACCGACTCATCAAGTATTTCTAATGTCGGCGGCGCAGATGATTCCGATGCAAAGGTTGATTCCAACAACCTTACTTGGCTATGGATATCAATTGCTGCTGTAGTTCTTATAGGTGCTTGTGTTGTTTTTGTAGTCATAAAAAAGAAAAAAACAGAGGACTAAACAAGTAATCGCAGAATATACCTGTATTGATTTCCTTGCCGTTTTTATCAAAATACTGCATGAGACATTTCGGTTTCCGATATATTTACTCATCCTCATGGTTGGAGGAGGGAGTACAAAACAACAAGGAGGTTGCGCATACATTTTATGCGCAACCTCCCAAGACATAAACATTTAACAATTAAAGAAACGAAAAAAGCGGCAGACTCTGCGAAAATAATTGCAAAATCTGCCTCTAAAAGCCCATGTGTTTAGTTCAAGTCCTCCCCGAAAGCCGTTTTTGGGAAATGATATCTTTTGAATTCCACCTTGAAAAAAGGCACGAAAAAAACCAGAAACCGTTTTGGTTTCTGGGTTTTCCGAACCGATATCTTTTTCGGTTCGCAATGTTGGTTGGGTCGGCAGGACTCAATTTGCGCCTGATTGGCAAGTACTCCTGCGTCGGTTCTGCAGCCCGGTTTGCGGTGCCCGATAAAATCTTCGGGCTTGCTCTATTCCTCGATTTTATCGACCGCTGCACTGCGCTCCCCTCCCTTCTTCCGCCACTCATCAAGCGCTCGGGCTCGCGACCCAACGAGCCACGCTCGTCGGTCTCATAACCCGGAGAGCACAGCACTAATTCTGCCGACGCAAATAAGAAAAGAAAACACCACCCTGGTGGGGGGTGTTTTCTTTTCTGGTTGCGGAGGCAGGACTCGAACCTACGACCTCCGGGTTATGAGCCCGACGAGCTACCAACTGCTCTACTCCGCGATATTTTGCTTGGTTTCCCAAGTGCCTGGATATTGTAACACAGGAATGTCCTTTTGTCAAGGACTAATTTGCCGACAGTGTCCGACAGGAATTTGCATCCGGAAAATAGATTCTTTGCATTGGGCTTTCTATAGGAGATTGGCGCAATATAAGGGCGGGTGCTTTTTGCACCCGCCCTTTTGGGGAAAATTAGTTCATTTCTTTGCCTTTGCTGGCTACACCGTTTGCTTCAAAGCAGGGAAGCAGGGAGAAGTCCTCAAAGCCCTCTGCATTGACTGCGGTAACGGTGATATAGAAGTTATCGCCGGAAACCGCATACTTTGCTGCCCACTGGTTCAGGAGTGCGGGATCAGCGGTTGCAGTTGCTTCGCCGCCGTTCCATGTCATCCGGACAGTGATGTTCAGTTTGTTCAGTTCACTGCCTGCCTGGATCAGCTTATAGATCTCATCGAAGTTTTCACAGCTTACCTTGAACCAGTACTTGGCATTTCCGCCATCCTTGCCGGTAATGGCGACAGATTTCACGGAAATCTCAAAGAACCGATAGCCGCCTTCTGCTGCGTCATAGATGGGCAGCTGGCTGTTGTTCTCGTCGAGCATAAGGCCGTCTTCATCCTTGACCACCAGCACACCGGTGGACTTTTCGCTGCTATCGATAATACCGCTGCTTGCGTAGGACTTGATAGAGTCAACAGTCAGGGTGTGACCGTTCAGATCCAAGATCTGATTGGACTCCAGATGCAGATATTCCACCTGTACATCCTTGTTCAGCGTTACACAGTCTGCGCCGTTTTCAGCCTGGTATACAAGGGCATCGGCAACACTCAGGAAGTACTGATCGCCAACCACTGCCGCAGCAGTTTCTGCGTTGACAACGGGAGTCAGCGTCATATTTCTCAGAGAAATGCCGTTAGATACAGCTTTCTCCGCCTTGAAGATCAAAATGTACTCGCCAGCCTCGGGGAAGTTCCACTGGCCTACGGCTGCAGGCTGATCAATTACAGTGGTAAGATTGTTGATCAGCAGGTTTTCTTCTACCATTGCCGCTTCAATCACGCTTGCAGATGTACGCACATCCGTGTAATAGGTTTCAGCCGGGATCACATACATATCGAAGATATTCGCCACATTACCAGCCGTCAGGTCTATGGTATACAGACCGGCAACAGGAACGAAGATACGCAGGGAACCATAGCTGCCAACGGATGTAGCGAGCATACGCATACCCTGGGTTGTGCTATTCCCACGGAACACATAATCGGTCGCAGCACCGTTGGAAGATGTTTCAATACCCCAATTAATAACGCTGGGATAGCTTGCATAGAACCAATCCGCAACTGTTGCATAGGTACTGTTATATCCAACACCTGCACTAAAGGAACTATTCACATATCCTGCAGTGTGGGGGTACTTTGAATTGGTGAAATCGTTAAAGAATACAGAATTATTATACAGCTCAAAGTCATAGGTCAGCGTGGTAGGTACTGCCTTGTTTGCAATATCTTCCAGCACTTCCTCGGCTGCAATCAGCTTTGCGGTGTCTACCTGTGCCTGGATTTCTTCAGACAGTGCCTCGTAAGCAGCGCGGACAGACTTAACAAGGCCAATATCTGTAATAACGACCTCATCGGGCAGTGCATGGATCTTCTGCTCCACGACCTGTGCTGTTTTCAGGTCTTCGATCTTTTTCTCAGATGCTACCAGCTTATCCGTATTCACCAGATTCTTTGCAAAATCAGAAAGCTCGTTATATGCATTCCGGGCAGCAGCCACGGTGCTTTCGTCATCCAAAGTAATATCTGTCAAAGCATCGATCTGCGCCTGAACTTCTTCAGCCTGAGCAATTTCCGCAAGCTGTGCCTCTGCAGTTTCCAGCTTGGTGAGATTGACCGATGCCTTCTCATCATCTGTCAAAGCCTCGTAAGCTGCGCGGATGTCAGCTACCTGCTGTGCATCGCTCTTGCTGACCGGGTCAGGCAGCGCATCGATCAGTTCCTGAACATCCTTTGCGCCCGCCAGGGCTGCAAGCCGCGCCTCAGCAGCTGTCAGATTTGTAGCATCTACATATACCTTGTGCTCGTCAGACAGTGCATCATAAGCTTGCCGGGCAGCATTCACCTTCGCTTCATCCTGCAGAGTGATATCCGTCAGCTCGTTGATCGCATCCTGCACCGCACCGGCATTGGTATTCTGCGCAATATCCAAAACCGCATCATAGGTATTTACCAGTGTATCATAGTTTCTGACATAAGCCTTCTGGGTATCTGTCAGGCTGTTGTAGGCAAGCACATAATCGCCCATTGTGCCCAGGTCATTGATCAGAGGTGTTTCGATTACATTGGCGATCTGCATTTCCAGAACCAATGCTTCATCCTCAGTCAAAGTAAGCTGGTTCTGAACCAGTGCCTTATGACGCAAAGGCAGAGCCTCATAAGCTGCACGGGCAGCGACAATATCGTCTGCCTTATCGGCAGTAACGGTGCCAATGGCAGCAATCATATCGTCTACTACCTTCGCTGCAGCCCAGTCTGCATCGTCCACATTGACAGGATATGCCTTCAGGTCTGTATTGACTGTATAGTAGAGCATTGTCTTTCCGGTGATGTCTGTGCCCAAAGCATAGAATTCCGGAGTCTCAGTCAGAATCTTCTGGTTAGAAACCACTTCCACAGTATCTGCGGTCAAATCGTTTACGGTAATGCACCGCATACCGTTTGTATAGAGCGCAACATACATCTGGTCGTTTTCCGTGTCAAATATCACCTGGCGGTTGAACAATGCCACATTGCTGTTGGTCGGATAGTTGCTGGAGCCCATATCCAAAACCTTTGTTATGTCAAATGTACCTGCGTCCTTATTATAGGTGAAGTAGAACAGGACATCGGAAACAATGCCCCAAACACGACCGTCAACATTGGGATCGATGGTCAAGCCGCCGATGTAATCGATGGTATCTGTTGCCAGTCCCAGATCAGTAGTGCGCAGATCCAGTGTTGCAAGGATTTCCATATTCTGGTAATCCAGTGCGAAGATATGGGCAGAGGTTCCCTCAGAGTAACCGACTGTAGTACCACCGTTACGGGTGGTTGCACCCAGGATCACATCGTTGGTTTCTTCGTACACTACGCCATTAACTGCCAGATTACACAGAGGATGGTGCTCTCCGGTGGTTGCGCCTTCACATCCAATAGTCTTTTCACCGTTAACTGCCTGGCAGCGGAAGCTGAGCAGTTTCTGTGTGCCCTCGTTCATATTGTAAGCTACGACCGCACCGCCCCAGTCCAGTTTTTTGGGGATCGTTCCGCAGAAGATGTGGTCATTGCCAGCCGCCAGAGTGTGAATACGCTCCTGCTGATATTGCTTGATGTCGGAAATCACAAACTCTGTCTGCTCTTCCACATCCATATTGATCTTGGTAACGACAGTTGCACTATAGTTGCCTGCATACAGCTGACCATTGTAGACAAGCTGGCTATCGGTCTGACCGGCAGTATAATATCTCTGGGAGATTTCTTCCAGGGTGGTATCGTATACCGCAGCGCCAAAGTTGTTCCAGGCGCCGATGTAGAGCTTGTTGCTATCGGCAGTATTCAGCTTTACAGGAGAACCGCCGGTGCCGTACTCTGTCTTCATCAGCTTTTCGCTCTTGGCGATCTTCGAGCCCACAGTGGGCTTATAAAAACGGGGTTCACCGCCGGAAGCGAAGGTCATAAGATAATCGGTTTCTGCTGTATCTCCGGACAGCATCATAGTAACGGTAGGATTGCCCACCACATTAAAGTTGCCGTTGCTGCCGGTTCTCAGGCGCTTGATCTGCTGGGTGGATTCTTCATAATAGAACAATCCGCAGCTATTGCCAAAGAAGAACAGCTTGCCATCCACTGCCTTGAGCATAGTGCTGGAAGCGCCGTTGTTCCAGACATTTTTTGCGGCACTTGTCTTAAACAGGGCATTGTAATCGCTACTGTTTTCCTTGACCACGGACCAGCTGTTCAGGTTAATGAGCGCTAAGCTGGTATTATCACCATCAGCAGCTGCCAGCAGATACTCATTGCCCAAAATGGCTAAGCCCTTGGGGCTGCCTTTGATCAGCTGTTCGGTTACATCGACCATTCCCACCAGCTGTTTATTGGCAATATCGTATTTTGCGATGACCACATAGTTTGCGCTGGCTGCTTTGGCATAGAAATAGCCATTATGTACTGCAAGACCCTCCACATTACCATCTACATCACCCTTATCGTTTGCAGCGGTGGTAATGCCAAACTGCTGACGGACAGCGGGATCAATAATGTCTGTGAAGTATTCAAATTTCTTCTCTTCCAAATCATAGCGACCAATGGCGCCGGCAGAGAAAGCACTTAGATAGATGTAACCGTCATCTGCGGCGTAGACGTCTTGAATCATACCGCTAAAGCCAAACTCTTTGAAGTTGGCTGTCAGGGTACCGCGCATAGTGTTAATGTCAAACACGAACATTTTGGCGGTGTTTCCGGAAATGATCATCTTGCCGTCATTGGTCACCGTAGCACAGGTCGGATAGTGCACACCGGTATCCACAGACTTCACCGGCTCCCAGGTGTCCAGATCGAAGATCATCATCTTGCCGCCTTCTAAGGGCAGGAAGTAATAATCGTGGCCATCCACTTCCCAAACCGCTGCCACACCGCCGTTATCGGATGCAGGAACCACATTTTTCTGGGCGGTAACTGCCTTAATATCAGTGCTGGTAGTCTGAGAATCATCCTCGATCTCGCCGGGCACCATTGTCAGATTCGTAAGTGCCACATAAGCAGTACCGCCGCTGCTGGAAGCCTCCTGGTTTTTCATTACCAGGATATAATCCTTCTCTGCTTCAAACTCATAGCCGCCGATCACTGCTTCATTATTCTTATTTTCCAACGTACCTTCGCTCATCTTCACAGTGCCCACACGGTATTCCGGGTGGAGAGTAGACTCAATCGTTGCAGCACGGGTCAAAACAGTATCCTTGTCGATAGAAGCGCTGCCCTCTGCCGGTAAAATGTAGAAAGCCACAGTGCCACTGCCTGCAAAGGCTGTATATTGCAGCTTCATACCGTATGTACCTGCTCCGGGGCTCTTGATGCGCAAAGCCATCCACTGGTCCAATTTAATAACGCTACGAAAACCGTAGGCACTTGTAAATCTGGAGTCTACATTGGGCATATGCTCAAGATCTCCGGTGGTGCCGCGAACGCCGGAGCTTGCCGTTTCATAAGTCCAGTTCATATCGCCGTTGGCAAAACGGTCCGGGATGGAATCATAAGTGCTGGTACCCAAATTGCCTAACAATGTCTGGTAAAAAACACCTTTGTATTCTTTTGTGCCGCTGGCATTTGTTAGGATCGGCACACCCTGGTATTGAGAATACAGGTCAAAGTTATAAGTGACTGTATCCTCAGTATTCCCGCCGCCGGTAATGTCATTCCAAAAGTCGTCCCAGCTCCATGCACTGACTGCAGGTGCTGTGTAAGACAAGACTGAACACAGAACCAACACCAACGCGAGAATGCGTTTTAAGGTCTTTTTCATAAATATTCCTCCCAATCATAGTCTTTTTGTCTGTAAAACAGACTGCATAATTCTTCTTTTTTAGAAAAGATGACTATTCAAAGTAATAGTATCACAATTTCCAAAAAATTGCAACGGTAAAATATATAAATTTGCTTTCGGTGTGAGCAATCCCGCACCAGCCCCATAAAAGTGGCGTTTATTGTACTGGAAAGGTTATATTGTGTAAATAACCCTCCAGTGAAATTTTCCTTTATTTTTCCATTGACAAGTACGCGTTTGTGTACTAAAATTATCTTAGACACCATAATTCGTACTTTTTCGTGTACTTTATGTGGTATAATGGAGGTAATCCGATGGACAGCTTATACGATATCATTCTCTCTCTGTGCAATCGCAACGGCATCCGCCCCGGCCGGCTTTGCGACGAATTGGGCATCAGCCGCGGTCTGATCACTGACCTGAAAATGGGCCGCAAAAAAAGTGTCAGCGCAGAGACTGCCCAGAAAATCGCCGCCTTTTTTGGCGTTTCCGTAGGCTATTTGCTGGGTCAGGAGGAAGATGCTCTGCCTGCCGATATTCTTGAGCAGGTGGATGTTGCCTTCTACGGAGATTTTAAGGAGCTGGACGAGGAGGAAAAGGAAGCAATACGGGATATGGTTCGCCTGATGCGGGAAAGGCGGGCAAAGAACTGAGGATGTAACAGGTGTTTGAGATTTCGGATTTTTATAACTATTGTAAGGAAAACAAGGTGGATGTGATCCCCTTTATAGGCTGTCCTCAGCCTGGAGCAACGGTCCGGGATCAGGGCTGCTTGGCGGTATTTCTGGATTTTTCCAAGATCCGGTCCACCCGGCTGCTGCGGGGTGTATGCTACCACGAGTTAGGCCACGCTGCCACCGGCGCACTTCACAAGGTAGACAGTCCTTATGAGCTGGTGGAGCGCAGTGAATACCGGGCTAACCGCTGGGCGGCACAGCACTATTTAAGCGAAGCAGATTTCCGCAGCGCATTCAAAGACGGCTGCACAGAGCTTTGGCAGCTGGCAGAATATTTTGATCTGCCGGAGAGCGATATACAAAAAGCGCTTATCTACTGGACAGAGCGCAAAGGCGTGGATTTTAATAAAAACTAAAATTTAAAAAGGTGTCTAATTGCGTCAGCTCCGTCTCTTTCAAATTTCAGTTTGACGGGCAGATATGCCAATTGAAAATTGAAAATGGAAAATTGAAAATTTCGGTATTTCCTTCGGAAATGATTAAAAAAATAAGCTTTCGGTTTCCAGCCAATTAAAAGGCAACGGCTATCCCTTATTCGATACCCTTCTACAAACGCATAAAGGCAAGCTGCACCCTCGAAAGTGCGCGCCTGGTGGGGTCTGGGGAGGTGGCTTTGCTTGCGGGTTGCGCGCCCGAGCGCTGCCTGTGGCAGAGTAAGCGAGGGGGCAAGCAAGTGCCGTGGTCGGCAAGAAGCGAGCCTGCTTTGTCAGGCGAAGCTTCTGCCGGGCACCACAAACGGAGCAAGGCAATTCACCCT
>JAFXCL010000008.1 GCA_017521485.1 Oscillospiraceae bacterium | reverse complement strand
GAATACATCGATTACTACAATAACAGACGTATCAAGGCAAGACTAAAGGGCTTGCCACCTGCATTACACAGACAGCAAGCCCTTTCGGCAGCTTAAACAATTTGAGTTAAAATATTTGTCTAACTTTTTGGGGTCACTTCAGTTCCGGTGGCGGTTTGCTTTTACTTGTAGTATTTCTTATAAACTTTTTCTACACTCTTCTTTGCAAGAGCGATCTGGGCGGGTGTCACTTCCTCATCGAACTTACAGAAGCTATTCTCCTGAATATCCTTTCCGGTGAGTACCTTATACCAGATCAGGCCCAGTGCATACCGGCCCAAGCCAAGGCTTGCGTGGAATGTATCCCGGTGGATCTTTTCGATACCGTTTTTCAGAAGCTCCTGGAAAACCTCACCGGAGGGAATAATACCGTCCAGCGTTTCTTCCTCGGCCGCCTTTTTGTAGGCCTTCTTCAGGTCGTTAAACATATCCTTCTGGTCGGTATAGCCCATTTTCTCATTGAGGCGGGCGCTGTCCTGCTCATAAGCCCAGGTCTGCTGAATGTAGATCTTTGCCTGGGGTGCGCAAAGGCGGATATATTCCACCAGCTTGTGAAGATATGGCTGGTATGTATTGTAATCGGTAGAAAAATGGCTTGCCTGCTGAACCGTCACCACATCCCATTCCCGGTTCAGGAGCGCTTCCTTCAAGGAAACCGGGAAGCCCACATCCTGACCGTTCATACCCAGACCGTACGCCGGTTTTTCGCTGAGCATATTCCGGTAATGACGGGCAAGAGAACAGCCGCCGATGTAGAGATTATAGTTGTTGATTTCTTCTCCGTCTGCCGCTGCGATCTGGTGCAGATACCGCTGGGCATCCTGAGAATAGCTGTTGCCGATAGATAAAATATTCATAACCTTGACTCCTCCGGTTAAATTGATAAATTAATTATAACACATTTGTTTTTCCTTTGCAATTCTTTGCCGAATTTTTTTCCAGAACCCACTTTGCAGGGCTTGCATTTTCCGGGTAACAGGTGTAAAATAGAACACTGTAAGAATTTATATAAATACAAGAAAGAGGGAATTGTAATGAACGTGGTTCTCGACTGGCTGAAAACGATTTTTACCAGTCCCATTGTAATCGTGTTTACCATTGCCGCACTGGGTTATCTTGTGGGCAGTGTGCAGATCAAAGGTCTGAGCCTTGGCACATCCGGCATTTTGCTGGTGGCTCTGGTGTTCGGTCACTTTAATCTGATGGCTCCGGATGTTCTGAAGAACATCGGTCTGATCTGCTTTGTGACCGCTGTTGGTTTCATTGCAGGACCTACTTTCTTCCGGAACTTTAAGAAGTCTGCAATTTTTTATGTGATCCTGGGCATTGTGATCATTCTTTCCGGTGCGCTGACATGTGTTGTGTCTATGACGCTGGGCAAGATCGACACCGACCTTGCAGTGGGTATGATGTCCGGTGCGCTTACCAGCACCCCCGGTCTGGCAGCCGCCAAGGAGGCCACCGCCCATTACGCTAACGGTGGCAGAGCTGCTATTGGCTACGGTATTGCCTATCCCTTCGGTGTTGTGGGTGTTGTGCTGTTTGTACAGCTGATTCCCAAGCTTCTGAAGATCGACATTGAAAAGGAACGGGAGCGTCTCAACGCCCTCGCGCAGGCTTCCGGCAAAGCCACCGCTGCAAAAAAGGAATATAAGCTGCTGGACGATTTCGGTCTGCTGGCATTTGCCATTGCTGCGATCTTCGGCTACATCATCGGCAAGATCACCATCCCCCTGCCCGGCGGCGCACAGTTCTCTCTGGGAACCTCCGGCGGTCCTTTGCTTGCCGGTCTTGTAATGGGTCACTTTGCCCACATCGGACCTGTTTCCATCAGTGTTCCCAAGAAGACACTGGATGTGGTTCGGGAGCTGGGTCTGGCACTGTTTCTGATGGGTGCCGGTACGGAAGCCGGTGCAGGCTTTGTGGAAGTGCTGAAGGATCAGGGCATTGCGCTGTTCCTGTGGGGCATGGCAATGACGCTGGTTCCTATGATCATCGGTTACATCCTTGCGGTGATCTTGGTGAAAATGGATGTGCTCAGCGCCTTGGGCTCTATCTGCGGCGGTATGACAAGTACTCCCGCTCTGGGCGCACTGATGAGCATGGCAAAGACCGAGTCTGTTGCCTCTGCCTATGCAGCCACTTATCCTCTTGCACTGATCATGGTGGTTCTGTGCTGCCAGTTCCTGCCTATTGTGTTTGGATAAATAAAATACATATAAAGGGCGCGTTGCTACATTGCAACGCGCCCTTTGTTTGCTTATTTCAGCTTTTGGAAGAAGATTTTTGTTTCTCTGCCCAGCACCTGTTTTATCAGGTCCTGCTCGCTCTGCAAGGGGGTCTCGGTATAGATGCCCGCCAAGGCCTTTGCATCTCCTGCCCAATGGTTATCCGTACCGGCAAATTCCAACAGCCCATAGCTTTGGGCGTACTGCTTTGCCATTGCATTTTCCAGCTCTGTCCGATAGGCGTTGCACACTTCTACGCCGTGAACCTGTCTGGGGTACAGGCGGATATGATCAATATACCGGGCCTCCCGGAATGGGTGTGCCTGAATCACCAGCGCACCGCTTTCCATCATCAGGGAAAGCTCTTCGCTTTTCTTCATTTCCATAATTTCCGGATGGGCAAGATACCAGTCTTTATCCAATCCGTAAATCAGAAAATCCGTACCCTTATAAGTCAGCTCCACGCCCACAAAAACCTTGATGCCAATTTTCTTGCCAATTTCCAATGCTTTTTCATAGTCGGAAAAATAGAAACGGATCGCCTCTTCATAGGGCGCAGCTTTATGATCCCGATTCATATTGCCGTCAAGAAAATGGTTGGTGACAAACACGCCGTCATAGCCCATTTCCTTATAAAATGCTAAGCTTTCCTCCACACCTGCCTTTGCGCAGTGGCTGACGGGAGCGGTGTGCAGGTGGGTTTCGTATTTATACATTCCAATTACCTCCTAGTAGCCGATCATTGTGCCGAACAGCAGCACAAGAACCGAGATTACAAACAGCAAAAGCTGCAATTTCCAAGTCCATTTGAGCCACTTAAAATAGGAGACCTTTGCCATAGACAGTCCGATCAGCAGCACCGGATTGGTGGGCAGGATCACATCGGTAAAGCCGTCTGCCATACAGTAGGTGAGGATTACCAGCCGGGGAGAAATGCCCAGGGCATTGGTAATGGGCAAAACAATAGGCATTACCAGGAAGATCTTCGCCGAAGCAGAGCCGATGAACAGCTGCAAAAACAAAATCAAAGCATAAATCAGCAGGATCGTAACGATCTTGCTTCTTCCCACCAGCAGCTCCAGCACAAACTGCATTACCGTATCGATGATATTGCTTTCCACCATTACCAGCTTCACAGAAGAGGCAAGGGCGATCATCGCCACCGCCGGGAGCATGCTCACTGCACCCTTTGCAAACATCCCAAGCACAGTAAAGAGCCTTCCGGAAACGATCCAGCCGGATATAAGACCGGTAATCAAAAAGCTAGCCGCCAGAATGGGAATGGCAAATCCGGAAATCTCCCGGATACATGCCACCGCCACCAGAAGCACGCCCTGAATGGCAAAGAAACCGGAGTAGACCCGGAATATCTTCTGCTGGTTTTCAGGGATGTCGCCCAGCTCGTCCATCAGGGTCTTCCGCCGCTGCTCATCGGACGCGTAGGTGGGGGAAGCTTTGGGGTCTTTCTCGATTTTGCGGATGTAGTTCATTAACCACACGCACAGTGTCAGGTAGACGATCCCAAAGAACACGATCCGCAGCCACGCACCGGAGGAAGCGGGAATCCCGGCAAACTGTGCCGCTGTGCCCACGGAGAAGGGGTTCGTAATGGCAGTGGAAAAGCCGAAGCAGGCCGCCAGCAGGCAAGAACCCACGCCCACCAGGGTGTCCATTTTCATAGACAGCATAAATACAATAATCAGTGGCAGCAGGGTCACCAGCTCCTCGAACATTCCAAACAGACTGCCAAAGAGCATAAAGATCAAAACCGTAATACAAACCACCGGACCGCCCCGGTCACGGAGGTTGCGCATAATGCTCACCACAAAGGTCTTCACACCGCCGGTCTCTTCCAAAATATTGAAAATGCCGCTCATCACCAGCAAGAAGACGCTGATCATAATAATGGAAAGGGCGTCTTCCGATGCAAACACTCTTACAGGCGCTGTAATCACCCGCCCGAAGGAAATGCCTGCGATCTCTCCTGCCTCATAAGTTCCGGGGATAATGTTACCCGCCACATCCCGGGCAAAAGAACCCTGGGGAATAAAATAGGAGAGAGAGCCGCACAAAAACAAGATCACCAGCAGCACAATGGCAACCACCAGAAACGCCCGGACACTGATGCAAGAAGATGGTTTTTCTTTCGTTTTTACACTTGTGTGGATGGTAATCACCCCTTTTTATAGAATTTCTCTTAATTTTTCTCGTCGTATAAGATCATCGATGCCAGATACCAGTCCACCGCCGACCTTTTTTCCTCCGGCACAAAGAACAGAATTTCCGTTCCGTTATATAGCTCAAAGTTCACGCCTGCACCGAACAGCAGTCTGTAAATATGGGAGAGGGGGAATGTAATATCCACCGATTCTGCGTCCTTTGTTCCCCGGTAGTTCAGTCCCTCCCGGCTGAGGGTGCACACGCCCTGTCCGGCACTGCGGGTCAAGCCCCGTCCGTTACTGGGCAGACGCAGCTGAACCTTGGAAGTCATTTGATAATCCGGATTTTCTGCAATCTCTTTTTGCAAAAGCGCCTTTTGCCAATCGTACCACTGGGCAAGATTTTGGAAACGGAAATCTCCGGTAAAGGCATAGCGACTGTCCAGGGAAGTTAAATAGCCGCATTTTTCGCAGAAGATCTTGTCCTTTTGGGTGGTTATGGTATACTTTTCGCCGCAGACCGGGCAGACAGTCAAAATGTTTTCAATACCCTCTGCCATATGGCGGGCGTGGTATCGGATCTCCGGTCGTGCTTCCAGCCACTGAAATTCATCGTAATACAGCCGCTTCTCCACACCTTTTTTGATCTCCTGCACCGAAAGGTCTTTCACTTCCTGGGCTGTGTACAAAATATCAAATTCCGCCTCCACCACAGCGCCCCGCCGGAAGCCCTTGCCCCATTTGGGATCGGCAAGGTAGTCACCGCTGAATTTGACAGTGTAGACAGGTACTGCGGATTTTTTGATAAACGAATAGGTGCTCTCCTGAATGTCCTCAAACCGGCCTGCTGTGGAAAGCCGGGCTTCCGGCATCATCGCCAGAATACCGCCGCTTTTCAATACCCGCAGGCAGTTTTTGGTGCTTGCGGTGTCTAAGGTAAACATACTTTTCGGAAAGCCGCCCACTGTTTCCAGTAGCCACCGCAAAAGATTGTCATAAAAATAAAGTCGGGCAATGATGAAATTGGGTTTATACTTCCGAAGCAGCTTGGCAGCGAAAATGAAATCGATAAACGAGCCGTGATTGCAAAGGATGATAGACGGATTTTCCGGTGTTCCCACCCTGTTGACCGCCTTCATACGCACACCGCAAAGAAAATAATAGAACTTCAGGCAGCCATATACGATGCCAAGTACAAAGCCGTTGGGCTTTTGGACCGTATTGTTCTTTGTTTTTTTCATAGGCCGCCTCCTCTTGCGAATGTTATATAAAAGATATTATACTATAAAACGACAAATTTCTCAAGAACAAATTACCGCCTGTATGGCTCCATACAGGCGGTGCATTTCTCCTTAAATTTTCTCAAAGCCTACCAGCATACCGCCTTTTTCCGCATAATAGCTGCAAAGGCCCAGACACTTGGACACCTTCACCTCTGCCTGAGGAAAAGCTGTGTGTATTTTATCTGTTAGTGCTTTTGCGGCTGCTTCATTGAAGCAATGGGCGATCCGTACCTTACCCTTACGGAGACCTTCTTTTGCCAGATTGCTGATCAGCGCATCCAGAGCTTTTGCTTCCCCCCGGCTTTTGTTGGTGGGCTCTAATGTTCCCTGGGCGCTTGCCTTGCCCACAATGCGGATACCCAAGACCCCGGCGATCTTGGCAACTGCCGGAGATACTCTTCCGTTAGCGGCAAAGTTTTTCAGGGATTCCAGCATAAATACAAGTCCTGTCTGCTGCTGATATGCCGTGATCTTCCGGCAAATCTCCCCGAAAGGCAGATCTTCTTCAATATACTGCTCCAGCTTTTCAATAATCAGCGCCAGCTCCGGGCCTGCGGACAGGGAGTCGATCACACAGACCTGCTTGCCCTCGTTTTCTGCCTCATACATTTCCTTTGCGATGCAGGCAGCATTGTAGCTGCCGGAAAGTCCGCTGGTAATGGCAACGCAGAAAATTTCATCTGCATCCCCGAAAGCCTCCAGCCAATCCCCCGGATTGGGACAGGAGGTTTTGGATCTTCCTTTATAGCTGTCAAAGAAATTCACCATTTCCTCCACATTCAAGTTGCAATCATCCACAAATTCCCCCTCTGCGGTGTTGATCTTCAGAGGAGCCGCTGCAAAAGGAATTTTTTCCAGTGCCAACACATTGGCAGAGGAGTCTGCCACGATTTTTATCCTTCTCATAGAAAACCTGCCTTTTTGAAAAATCTGTTAAAACTATATCACAGCATTGCCAAAATGTTTATCTACCGCTGCGGTTTTCCACTCTCCCGGTAGTAGAATTAACAAAAAAGCTTGGTGTGGACAGGATAAAAAGCAACGGGAGGGGCAATGCCCCTCCCCTACAATATCAATTTTACTCTACAACAATTTTTGCAATGCGGATCACATAGTCGCTGCCGTAGCTAAAAGGCTCCGGCTGAACATTCACTTGACCCTCGGTCTGGGTGAAGTCCACCTTCTCACCGTTATCGAGCCAAGTGATAGACTTTATCTTCTCATCAAAGGCAAAGATATTGGTGGTATTGAGCTCCTTGTTGATGGTAACATCTGCATTGCCCTTGACGCTCAGGTCCGCCAGGAACAGGTAGTAGTTATTGCCGTTCTTCAGCAGGAAGTTATAGGGCTTGTCCTGAATTTCAATGCCGGTAGGAGCAGGCTCACGGAGCGCCTCATCATTGAGGGCGACCCACTGTCCGACAATTTCCAGCATACCCTTATCGATGGTACGCAGAGTGCCGTCTGCCTTAGGACCTACATTAAGCAGGAGATTCGATCTGTATCTGCGGCAGGTGGCAAAGCTGTTGATAACATTTACCATAGACTTGAAATTGAAGTCGTTTTTCGCATAGCCCCAGTGGCTGGCAAAGGTCTCGCACATCTCGCTTGCCAGATACTTGGGTGCGCCCTCCATATTGATGGGCTCCGGTCTGCCACGCTCAAAGGTAACACTGTCCAGCTCGATATGACCGGCTTCGCCTCTGTGGTGCAGGCCGGTATTGTTAATGATCATTGCCTCCGGCTGATCCTTGCGGATGGTTGCATAGAGGGCATCCTCTTCCCAGTCCTCCTCGGGCTTGTTCCACATACCGTCGAACCACAGGCCGCCGATCTTGCCGTAGTTGGTGCACAGGATCTCTATGCTCTTTCTCAGGTACACCAGATACTCCTTGAAATTGGTCTGGTAGCTTTCCTCATGCCAGTCAAGAAGGGTGTGATAGAAGAAGGGAATGATGCCGTGTTTATTGCAGGCATCTACAAATTCTCTTACAATATCTCTGCCGCAAATATGGGGGGCATCGTATGTATTCAGCCCGCAGGTATCGTACAAAGAAAATCCGTCGTGATGGCGGGTAGTCAATGTTATATACTTACAGCCTGCGTTCTTAGCAACCAGCACCAGCTCCTCCGCCCAATCCTCCTTGGGGCAGAAGGTATTGACAGCCTTGTCATATTCTTCCCAAGGAATATCCAGGGAGAATTTTGCCCACTCACCCTTTTCCACAGCACTGTATGCGCCAAAGTGAACGAACATACCAAAGCCCAGCTTTTCAAAATCCAGAATTCTTTTCTCTACGATCATTTAGAAACCTCTCCTTTTGTGAAAAACTCATACACCTTTTTCCATTATAGATTTTATCATTCCCAGACTGAAAAAGCAAGCAGTAAAAAAACGCCTATGAAAAGATATTTTTCACAGGCGTTTTTTTGTTTTACAGGAAAATATATTTAAGGACAAAGAGGATCGCCAGAATATACATCAGGGGCGTTACCTTTTTTGCCTTGCCGGTGCACAGGTTCAGCACCACATAGGAGATGATACCCAGGCTGATACCCTCGGAAATGCTGTAAAACAGCGGCATTGCAATGATTGCGATATAGGCGGGAATGGCTTCGGTCAGATTATCGTCGTCAAAACGGATCTGAGTGACCGAGCTTACCATTAAAAAGCCAACCATAATCAGGGCAGGGGCAGTTGCAAAAGAGGGAATGGTGGTAAACAGGGGTGCAAACAGCATGGAAAGCAGGAACAGCAAGCCCGTCACCATTGCCGTCAGACCGGTCCGTCCGCCTGCCGCCACACCGGAGGCAGACTCCACAAAGGTGGTAACGGTGGAAGTGCCCAGCACCGCACCGGCAGAGGTGCCGATGGCATCGGCAAGCAGGGCTTGCTTAATATTGGGCAGGCGGCCTTTTTCGTCCAGCATATTTGCCTTGGTCGCCACGCCGATCAGTGTGCCCAGGGTGTCAAACAGATCCACAAACAAAAATGCAAAGATCACAACAAAGAAATCCAGCGCACGGATACTGCTCCAGTCCACACGGAAGCACTGGCCGAAGGTCTCCTTCAGGGAGGAAAAATCCGCAGAAATGAAAGCGCTGGGAATGAGAGAATAGTAGCCCGCTTCCGGTGTGGGGATATACAGGCCGATCAGCTGGCAGAGGATACCCAAGACCCAAGTGCCAACAATGCCCAGTAGGATCGCACCCTTGACCTTGCAGATATGGAGCACCGCAGTAAACAGCAGACCGATCACAGCCAGCAAGGCGCAAATGCCGCTGGTGTTGAAATTCTCTGTAAAATCGGTGATCGTCACCAATGTGGAGGCGTCCACCGCCAGTCCGGCGTTCTGCAGTCCGATAAAGGCAATGAACAAACCGATGCCAACGGAAACGCCCCGTTTTAAGGTCAGGGGAATGGCGTTGAATATGGCTTCCCGGACATTTGTCAGGGACAGCACAATAAAAATCAAGCCTTCGGCAAACACTGCCAGCAGTGCAAACTGCCAGGAATAGCCCATACCCAGCACCACTGTGTAGGCAAGGTAGGCATTCAGACCCATACCCGCAGACAGGGCAAAGGGCATATTCGCCATCAGTGCCATACAGGCTGTGCCGATAAAAGACGCAAGGGCAGTTGCCAGCAAAACAGCCGTAGGGTTCATCCCCGCATCCCCCAGAATGCTGGGGTTGACCGCCAGAATATAAGCCATCGTCATAAAGGTGGTGATGCCTGCCACCAGCTCTGTCTTTACTGTGGTGTTGTTTTGCTTAAGTTTAAATATCTTTTCCAGCATATACATCTATCCTCCTGGGTTAATCTTTCTCTTTTGGTTCTCACTTTATAAGTATACTAAAGGCTTGCCATATAGGCAAGCCTTTTTGTGTCATTTCTTAAGTTTCCTCTGTTTCCTCTTTGGAAGCTTTTCTCTGCTGCCTTCTCTTTCTTCTTTTTCTGCGGATGCCGGAGCGGACAATTAGCACAATTCCTGCCGCAACCACTGCGATCAGCGCCAGATAGGGAATTGCCACAACCACAAATACGAACAGTTCTTTCAGGAAGTTGCCCACGCTCTTCAGGCTCTTTTTGAAGCCGGCGGCAATCCGCTGCCAAACCGTTTCCGGCTCAGTGACTTCGGTATATTCCGTAACTTCTTCAATGTTCAGATAAATGGTAGCATAGTCCACCTGATTGTCAAACACTCTCATAGCGGAAGTTACCTGCTCCAGTTCCGTACGCACATCGGTCAGGCGGGATTCTACCGTCAGCAGATCCTCCATGGTTTCTGCCTGCGCCAGCAGTTCCAGCAGCCGGGTCTCCTCGGTCTGCAGTGCTTTCATACGGCTCTCTGTTGCCACATAGCTCAGGGTAATATCCTCCACGGTTTTTCGGGAGGAAACAATGTTGGAAACCTGGCCTACCTTATCAATGAAGGAATCCAGTTCCTGTGCAGGAATCCGGACGGTCAGGTCTGCACTGCGGTAGCGTCTTCCGCTGTAGGCGCTTCCGTTTTGCACATTGGATGCTTCCACATAGCCGCCCAGTTCGCCGATTCGGCTATCGACCTGCTGCAGCACCGTGTCCAGATCTTCCGTTTCCACATTCATATGGACAGTTTGGATCAGCTTGCGGTTTTCCGGCAGAGCGGAGGTGCTTGCTCCGTCTGCGGCAGCTTCTTCTTTCACCAGTTCGTTGCCGCCCATAGCCCCTGGAGACATCATACCGCTATTCTCCGCTTTGTCCATTGCCGCACCGCAGCCGGCAAGGCTGAGCAAGATCAGTACACTCAAAACAAGGGCGATTATTTTACGAATTCTCATATTTTTCCTCCTTTGCATTTTGTGTTTGATTGCCTCAATTTCAATATATCATACAAAAAAGGGGTATACAAGTATTTTTAGGAGAAAAACAGGGTCGTTTCCCCCTCAGAAGTCTAAAAAGCAGGCATCAGTTCTCTGTATTTATCCAGGGAAGAGCCGGCGTTCCAAGTCATATAACCGCCGGTACAGCCGGAATCCCGCAGGCCCTTGATCTGGGCGGCAATCTCCTCCGGTCCGTAATGGTTATAGGGCTCCCGGATGGCGTCGTATGCCTGTATCCAGGTGCGCACCGCCCCGGGGGTTGCGGTTTCGCCCTGCCGTGCCGCAACGCTCTGACCCCAGTTGTAAAGGGTGTCGTAAGGATGCTCCCAGGGCTTGTATGAGCCGGATGCTCCGAAATGGTCAGGATAGGGCATACCGCTTACTGCATCCACCACATTGCTGATAGCAGGCCAATACTGACCGTAGGCAGTTACATAGGTAAAGGCACTCTCTCCGTAAACATCGGCACTGACATAAACGCCCTGCTTATGGAGAATGTCTGTGGCGTACATCAAAAAGCGCTGGATCGCCTGTGCTTTTGTCTCGCCATAGGTATTGTGGAAATCGATGGTTCCCGCATCCTCATAGCGCCATGTGCTGTCCGGGAAACGGACATAGTCAAACTGGATCTCGTTGAAGCCCATCAGGCTCGCCGCCTCCACCGCAAGGTCTACCTTATATTGCCAAGCCGTTCTGTTGTAGGGCGTGGGCCAGTATTCCCCGGCGAGCCGGAGGGGATTTCCGCTTGTGTCGGAAATGGCACATTCCGGATGATCCTTGCTAAAATAGGTATCATTAAAGGTGGTAATCCGTCCGATCACATAGTAGCCTTCGTTTTTAAGTCTTTGAATCGCAGCCTGATATTCTTCCACCGTATTGTTTGCCGCACCCACTGCCGAGGGGCAGTATTGCCGCATAACCTCACCGGCGTAGCCTACTGCGCCGCCATCCACAATGTCCACCACAAAGGCATTGATATTGCTGCCCTTTGCGATCTCCAGATAGTCATCCAGCTCATCTAAGCGCCAAGCCACGATGTAAAGGGCACGACATTCCTCTGGCATTACATTTCCTTCGATCGCGCCCTTTTGGCGGGGATAGTAGTCAAGCTCTGCCGCGCCTCCGCCGCCGTAACGGTTTTCACGGCCTGCATGGATGGCGTAGCTGCCGTTATCGTAATTTGCAAGGGCATCGGCTTCGCTTGGTGCAAGATACCACGGCATGATATAGCCTTCCTCACCATTCATACTGACATGGTACATATTCACGCTGCCGTCTTGCAGCAAATAGTCATAGCCGGTTATTTCCACCGCTTGCCCCTTCTGGGCAAAGGGCGCAAGGAGCTTACCGTTTACATCTCTTAAATTGACCGCAGTCCGCACATAAAGGGTGTGGGCAGGGATCGCTTGGGCAGGGTCGGTAACGACAGATGCCCCCTCCTGTAGAAATCCTTCCTCACCTTCATAACAAATTACAGTCTTGCCCTCATCGGTAACGGCATATTCGATCTGCGTTCCCCGGATCAGTGTCCCCAAAGGTGTACCTTCTGCATCACACAACGCAGTGCTCAGATCCAAAGCGGAAACAAAACCCGGCTGCCATACAATAGGCGGTTCGGTAGGTGCAGTGGTGGGTTCTGTGGTAGGCTCTGTAACCACGGTAGTCTCCGTAGGAACGGTTGTAGGAATTTCTGTTTGGCAAAACGGGAAAGGGATCTGACAGCCGCTCAGCACAAAGGAAAGTGCCAAAATACATAAAATTGTATATACAATGGGTTTTCTCATAAATTTACTCCCTGATTTGTGTGTAGGAGTATTTTACTACATTTTTCGACATTCTTCAACAAGGAATATTTCTTTTCCTTAGAAAATACAAAAACGGCAGGAGCAAGCCCCCGCCGTTTAATGTAAAGATACAATTAACGAAATTCGATTTTTTATCTGTGTATATAATGCTCCAGAATATACCGGATTCCGTGCTCCTGATTGGCGCAGATCACCCCATCTGCTGCTACCTTCACTTCCGGCACAGCATTTGCCATAGCAAGGCCCAAGCCGGCTGCCGTAATCATCGTCAAATCGTTGGTGCTGTCGCCCACGGCGATGGTAGCCTCCACCGGAACGGACAACTTTTCGGCTAACAGCCGCAGTGCTTTGCCCTTACCCGCCCGGGAAGCGCAAATTTCCATATTGTGAGGGTCTGTCTGGGCAACCTGAAGGCGCTCATCCTTCTGGAAAAATGCTTTGCATTCCAAAAGATCTTCCATATTCTTAAAAAACACAGTGATCGACTCAACGATCGGTGCATTGTATGCAAGCTTCTTCAGTTCCGGAACCGGAGTTTCCTTTTCCAGCACATACTTCTGCCACATACGGTTGAGATTGTAGGATTCATAATAGGCTGCATTGTGTGTACTCTGCTCCACACAAGACCTGTTTTCTGCGTGGAGCATAACGCACACAGGATAGGAATACAACTTATCCAACACCTGGGTTGCCAGCTGCCGGGGAAGTGCCAGATCGTAGGATTTTCCCCTTTCCTTATCGTAAACCATAGCACCGTTTGAGGTGATATAATAACGGATCAACGGATTTTCCTTAAGTTCTGTGGGCATTGCTTCAAAGGCTCTGCCGGTAGCAGGCACAAACCAAACGCCCAGCTTTTGCAATGTTTCAATGGCTGCCCAGTTTTCGTCACTTACGCAACCGTTATTATCTAAAAGTGTTCCGTCCAAATCTGACGCGATCAACTGATACTCCATTTTTGTTTCCTCTTTCTGTTTGCTGAACGCCATTATAGCATATTCTTCTTAAAATAGAAAGGACTTTTATTTAGCGATATGTTTTGCGGTGCAAAACGCGATATATTTGCCTTACGGCAAATGCGATCTATGGCTTTTCCATGGGATATGTTACCTTCGGCAACGAGCGACGGGAGCAAGCCCCCGCCCTACGCCCGCAGGCATATCGCATCGAAGATATATCGCACCGCATAGCGGTATATCGCAAATCCCGCAAGGGATTTATATCGCTGCTAGTCAGGACCTCCGGCTAAGCCGGAGGCTTGATTAAGCCCTAGAAGGGCATTTTACAGACATTTGCCCCTAAAGGGGCCCCGAAAGGTTTGCCGACTGCATTTCTTTTACGGGCTACCCCTTAAGGG
>JAFXCL010000002.1 GCA_017521485.1 Oscillospiraceae bacterium | reverse complement strand
TATCGATATATGGGATCGATGCGAATTGACTGGGTTATGGGTATGCAAAAGTTTACAGACTTATCTTGAGGGCGGATGGTCAGTCCGCCCTCATAAATCAAGTTTACAGAGGAATTACTTATCTTCCAGACAAGCGATACCGGGCAGTTCCAGTCCCTCCAGGAACTCCAGAGAAGCACCGCCGCCGGTGGAAATGTGGGTGATCTTGTCAGCAAAGCCCAGCTGCTCGCAGGCAGCTGCACTGTCGCCACCGCCAACGATGGTCACAGCGTCGGAATCAGCCAGAGCCTGTGCAACAGCAATGGTGCCCTTTGCCAGGGTGGGATTCTCAAACACGCCCATAGGTCCGTTCCAGACAACAGTCTTAGCAGCCTTAGCGGCAGCAGCGAATTCTGCGCAAGCCTT
Source organism: Oscillospiraceae bacterium (assembly GCA_017521485.1). Classification (GTDB taxonomy): domain Bacteria; phylum Bacillota; class Clostridia; order Oscillospirales; family Oscillospiraceae; genus Faecousia. The sequence goes on along the minus strand of JAFXCL010000002.1, from coordinate 15,842 downwards.
GGGACCAATGTCCAGACCCATCTGGTCTGTGGGGATTGCGGTGCAGTCCACATACTCTACAGGGATTTCAGCGTCGATGGGGGAGGGGAAGGAAGCTGCAACAGCGGTGTCCACAGGCAGCAGCAGGTTTACGCCCTTAGCCTTTGCCTTAGCCATCATTTCCTTGCAGTAGTCCAGCTTTTCGTTATCAACCAGGCTCTTACCAACGGTGTAGCCCTGTGCAGCCAGGAAGGTGTAAGCCATACCGCCGCCGATGATCAGGGTGTCCACTTTTTCCAGCAGATTGTTGATAACATTCAGCTTATCGGAGACCTTAGCGCCGCCCAGAATAGCAACGAAGGGACGCTCAGGGTTTGCCAGAGCCTTACCCATAATTGAGACTTCCTTCTGCACCAGATAGCCGGAAACCGCAGGCAGGTAATCTGCCACGCCGGAGGTGGAGGAGTGGGCACGGTGTGCAGCACCGAAAGCATCGTTTACGAACACATCAGCAAGCTCCGCCAGAGCCTTAGAAAGCTCAGGGTCGTTCTTGGTCTCACCCTTGATGTAACGGGTGTTCTCCAGCAGCATTACATCGCCGTCCTTAAGACTAGCAGCCTTAGCCTTGGAGTCTTCGCCGGCAACATCAGAGGCCATAATGACTTCCTTGCCCAGAAGCTCAGACAGGCGGTCAGCCACGATCTTCAGGGACAGCTCCGGCTTCCACTCGCCCTTGGGCTTGCCCATGTGGGAGCAGAGGATGACCTTAGCACCTTTTTCGATCAGGTACTCAATGGTGGGCAGAGCAGCAACGATACGCTTGTCGGAAGTGATCTTGCCCTCTTTGGTGGGAACATTAAAGTCGCAGCGGCAAAGAACGCGCTTGCCGGCTACTTCAATATCCTCGATGGACTTCTTGTTGTAGTTCATTTTATTTCCTCCATTTTGGTTTAATTACATTATAACATTTTGCCGTGGTCTAAAAGACCGGGGAAGTCCAGCTGGCGCAGGGCTTCATATACAGTGATGGCTACAGAATTGCTCAGATTCAGGCTGCGGGCTGTTTCCCGCATAGGCAGGCGAATACAGCTTCCACGATGTCCTTCCAGAAAATCCTCAGGCAGTCCTTTGGTTTCTTTTCCGAAAAATAAGTAACAGCCGTCTTGAAATTTCGCTTGGGTATAGCTCTTGGGAGCTTTGGTGGAAAGACACCACATTTGCTTTACATCGTTCTTAGTGAAGAAATCATCCAAATTTTCATAGTCCCGTACATCCACTAAGTGCCAGTAATCCAAACCTGCCCGTTTGACCGCCTTGTCGGAAATGTCAAAGCCCAGAGGGCGGATCAGATGCAGAACAGAACCGGTGGCAGCACAGGTCCGGGCAATGTTGCCGCAGTTTTGGGGAATTTCAGGCTCGACCAGCACGATGTTCAGCATTTTTATTCACTCCCAGGAAAAACTCACCTAATCATTGTATGCCAAAACCTCCACAAAAGCAAGGAAAAAATGTAAAAATCTGAACTTTTTATAGTATATACATAAAAAAAGAAATGGGGATGAAAAAATTGTGGATTTTGGAGAATTGTGTGGGATATGAAATAAATCCCCATACGCCTGCAGGCGTATTTCATAGCGTCAGCTATTTCACATTGCGAAGCAATATTTCACAAATCCTGTTAGGGATTTATTTCGTTGCACCAAATAAAAAAGACGCCTTTCGGCGTCTTTTTTATTTGGTGCAGACTACAGGACTCGAACCTGTGACCTCATGCGTGTGAAGCATGCGCTCTAACCAGCTGAGCTAAGCCTGCATATTGTGCAAAAAGAATTATATCACAATCGCCGAAAATGTCAAGAGATTTTTCTTTGCATATATTGCGGATTTTTGCAATGACAAATTCCTGTTTGACGAGCAGCTTCTTACAACGCACGTCATTGCGAAACCAGTCCGCAGACTGGTTGTGGCAATCTCCTGTTTACGAGAGGAATATCATACTTTCTCTCCGGTGAGAAAGTATGCAAAGAACCGCCGAGGACCTCCCGTATGGTCCTCGGACTCCCCAGACGGCCTAAGGGGAAAGCGGATTAGATTTTCTTTATCCAACTTTATCTCCGCTTCCCCCTTAGGAAACCCCTTGATGGCTCGTTTGGAAGGTTGTTTAAACTGTTCGATAAACAGGAATTTGACGATCTGCGGCTTTGGCAATGGGTGGGCAAGAAAAATCATAAGGTGGGAAAAAAACGGGAAGTTTTTTACTTTTTTCGGTGGTAGGATGTCTATGCTGAGATCAGACGGAAGGAGGGATGAAAAAGACCCTATGGCGAGAACACGAAATAAACCCAGCACCAAGCGGGTGGCAGAGGAGCTGGCTGCCATTGGTTTTGCCCGGGCAACGGATTGCCTGAGCGTAGAGGACAATGCCCTAGTGCTCAAATCCACGAAAGAACTGACTCCGGAGGTTGGAGCAGCGATCGCATCCATCGAACGCAGCAGCAGCGGCGTGAAGGTGAAGTTCTACGATAAGCTCAAGGCGTTGGAGCTATTAGGGCGGTATATGGGGATGTTCGATGGCTTACAGGACCGAGGTGAGCGGGAACAAAACAATCTTTTAGAGGCGATCTTGGCAGCAACCGAAAAGGAGGTGGCGACCGATGATATACCGGAGCTTCAGCAAGCGGCAGATCCTGGCCATGACCTGGTGGAACCGTCCGGGATTTCGGGACTGTGACGGCATTATCTGCGACGGGGCAGTCCGGTCCGGAAAGACGGTGTGTATGACTGACGGATTTTTTCTGTGGAGTATGAGCCGGTTTAACGGACAGGTTTTTGGGATCTGCGGAAAGACGGTGGTATCCCTGCGGCGGAACATCATTTCCAATCTCCAGCAGTGGCTGGGAGGAATTCTGGATATCCGGGAGTATCCCAGCCAGTCGAAGCTGGTGGTACGAAACAGACAGGGTCATCAAAATACATACTATCTTTTCGGCGGCGAAAATGAAAGCTCCTATAAGCTGATCCAAGGAATCACCCTTGCCGGTGCGCTGCTGGATGAGGTGGCGCTGATGCCCCGGTCCTTTGTGGAGCAGGCCTGCGCCCGCTGCTCTGTGACAGGTTCGAAGCTGTGGTTTAACTGCAATCCTGCCGGTCCGGAGCATTGGTTCTATAAGGAATGGGTGAAGAAAACCACCCAGAAGAATATGCTGCGTCTCCACTTTACGATGGCAGACAATCCGGGGTTAGACCCGGCGATCCGCAGGCGGTACGAGACGCTGTATACAGGGGTGTTTTACCGGCGGTACATTTTAGGGCAGTGGTGTATGGCGGAGGGTCTTGTATATTCCTTCGATCAGCAAAAGCATATCACTGAGGAAATTCCCCAAAAGGGTCGGTATTACATCTCTGTGGACTACGGCACACGAAATCCCTTTTCTGCCGGACTTTGGTGTGTGGCCGGGGGAAAGGCGGTGCGTATCCGGGAGTTTTACCACAATGGCAGAGCCCAGGAACGAATGCTTACAGATGAGGAGTATTACCGGAAGCTGGAGGAGCTGGCGGGAGACAAGCCTGTGGAGCAGGTGATCGTTGATCCCTCTGCCGCATCCTTTATTGCCACTATCCGCGCCCACGGACGGTTTTCTGTGCGCAAGGCAAAAAATGAGGTGCTGACCGGAATCCGGCTGGTCTCCAGCCTTTTACAGGCGGGAGTACTGCAGTTTTCTGGGGAATGCAGGGATACCATCCGGGAATTTAGCCTGTACCGCTGGGAGGAAAAAGGGGAAAAGGATGCCCCTTGCAAGGAGAACGATCACGCAATGGACGATGTGCGCTACTTCTGCGCCACGGTCCTCCGGCGGGAGGCGGAAATTATGAAAGCAGTTCGAAAGACATAACACAGGAGGGATAAAAATGAAAAAATGGCTCATCGACAGCTTTTTGCCTATGTGGGCAAAGCAGACGGTGCTGGAGGATAACCGGCATCTGACAAAAGAGATCCGTTCGCTGCGAAAGGAAAACCGGGAGCTTAGAGCCTACATAGAGGGCTTGGAACGGGGGATTCGGGCAGCAAAACGGGTGCAGATCTATAACGGGGGAGGAACAAAATGAGTATTTACGATTATGAAAGCTCGTTCGAATCGGCAGATACCACCACAAAGGCCATGCGAAATGCAGTGGAGGACTGGTTCTCCCTTTACTATCAGCTCTCTGCCACCGAGGCAAGTGACCCCTGTCAGCGGATCGCCTATACCGTAGTCAACAAGATCGTCAAAACCGTATTTGGAGAGTACAAGGTATCTGCCATCAGCCCTGTGGTGGCGGCGCTGATCGCCCGGCTGGACAAGAAACGAAAGGAGGCACTGCAGCTGGCGCTTGTGGGCGGTGAATGCTACATAAAGCCCTGTCCGGCGGAAGGGGGATTTTCTTTCACCCTGATCCCCAGAAACAATGTGCTGATCTTCGGCAGAGATGCAGAGGGCGCGCCTGTGGATATGGGAACGGTGGAAAAGACGGTCCGGGGGAAGTACTATTACACCCTGCTAGAGCGCAGAAGCGTTGACGAAAAAGGCTACCTGACCATTGAAAACCGGCTGTTCCGGTCTACTGCATCGGATAAATTGGGAAATCAGGTCTCCTTAAGTGAGCACCCGGAATATGGGGCACTGGCGGTGCGGTATCGGTATCCGGAGCCTGTTGGTTCTGTGGGCCTTGCCCGGATCAAGACTCCCATGCTTAACTGTGTGGACGGTAGCGCTGACGGCGTGGCGGTGTTTGCACCGGCGGCAGGTCTGATCCGCAATATCGACCGCAATGAAGCCCAGCTAAACGGCGAATTCAGCCGGGGCGAAAGCAGGATCATTGCATCGAGCGATCTGCTGGGCAGAAATTCTCAGGGCAGCCGGGATTTGACGGACCATTTGTTTGTGGGTCTGGATGAAGATCCGGAGCAGGTGGGGATCACTGTGTTCTCCCCGGAGCTGCGGGAGAAGTCCTTCTTAGCCAGAAAGCACGAATATCTGCGCAATGTGGAAAGCATTATCGGCCTGCGGCGGGGTATGCTGTCCGATGCCAACATTGAGGAACGGACGGCAACAGAGATCGCATCCAGTGCCGGCGACTACAACCTGACGGTCATGGATTTTCAGGAGATGTGGGAAAATGCCCTCCGGCAGGTGGTGGATATCTGCTGTGTGCTTGCCCGGCTTTACCGGCTGGATGTGCCAAAGGATCTTACCTTTAGTGTGGACTGGGGCAACGGCATCCTTTACGACGAAGGCGCTACCTGGGAAGCCTACAAACAAATGGTGACTTCCGGTCTTCTGAAGCCGGAGGTTGCCTTGGGCTGGCGGTTCAATATGCCCGCAGAAACAGAGGCAGACCTGGCGGCAATCCGGAAACGGTATATGCCGGAACAGACACAAATCAATTAAATTTTTGACCGAGCCGAAGTCGTAAAACTACGGCACCGCAGGAGGAACGACCCTCGTAAAAAAGTGTAGCGGAAGAAAGGAGAATATATGAAACGGGAATTTTTGCAAAATCTCAAGGTGGGTGACCAGCCTCTTACCAAGGAAGTGATCGATGCCATTATGGAAGAAAACGGCAGAGACATTGAAGGCATGAAGCACTGGCAGGAAAAGTACAATCAGGCGGTGGCCCAGCATCAGCAGCAGATGGCGGAGCTTACATTCGGAAATGCCCTCTCTCAGGCAATTGCCCAGGCAAAGGGTCGCAGCGAAAAGGCAATTTGCGCCCTGCTGGATGTGGAAGCCTTGAAAGAAAGCGAAGATCAGCCCCAAGCCATCGCACAGGCACTGGAAAATTTGAAAAAGGAATCCGGCTACCTGTTCGATGAGACCCAGACCCCGCCCCCTTACGCACGGGGCACAGGCGCACCCTCCGGTGCAGAAGAAAACAGTCCTGCCACCCTGGCAGGCGCATTACGACAAAAGTATGAAAGGAAGTAAAAAATTATGGCAATTACATTACAGGAAGCAAAAATCGGTATGGTAGACAAGGTGGATCAGCAGATCGTTGATATGTTCCGCCGCAGCAGCTTACTGCTGGACAATATGGTCTTTGACAACTGCATCGCCCCCGGCACCGGCGGTAGCACTTTGGCTTATGGCTATATCCAGCTCAAGTCTCCCGCTACCGCCGCAGTGCGTACCGTTAACTCCGAGTACACCCCCGGCGAGGCAAAGAAAGAGAAGAAGACCACCAATGCTATCATTATGGGTGGCTCTTTCCAGGTGGACAGAGTTCTGCAGAACACTGCCGGTGCTGCGGACGAGGTGGCATTCCAGGCAGAGCAGAAGATCAAGGCAACTGCCAACTATTTCCACAATCTGACCATCAACGGCGATGCAGAGAACGGCACCTTTGACGGTCTGAAGAAGCTGCTTGCCGGCAGCGCCAATGAGATCGTAAGTCAGGTGAGCCTGACTACCTCCCAGGAGCTGGATGAGAATTACAACGCATTTTTGGACGAAATGGACGGCTTTATCAGCACTCTGGACGGCAACGCCTCTATGCTGCTGATGAACCGGGCAATGCTGGTCAAGCTCCGCTCCATTGCCCGCCGTGCAGGCTACTATGAGCGCACAAAGGACGACTTTGGCCGTATGGTAGAAACCTATGCCGGTATTCCTATGGTGGATATGGGCAAATACTTCGACGGCGAAAAGACTGTGGATGTGGTGGAGACTGACGAAGCCGGCAAGACTGCCATCTATGCAGTTTCTCTGGGTCTGGACGGCTTCCACGGCATTTCTCCCACCGGCGACGGCGTGATCTCCTCTTATATGCCCGATATGACTGCTCCCGGTGCGGTCAAGACCGGTGAAGTGGAGCTGGTGGCAGGTGTTGCCCTGAAGAACACCCTGAAGGCTGCTGTGCTGAAGGATATCGCCATTGGCGGTTAACGGTTATGGTAGACTATGAGTTTTATGTAAACTGCTATCTGGGAAGCGGGATTCCGGAAAAAGCCTTTCCCACCGCGGCGGCGCAAGCCGCCGCGGCCCTGGATCGGATATTGCGGATCTACACCGTAGCCGAGCACGGTGAGCAGACCCGGAAGCTGGCGATCTGCGCAATGGCAGAGGCGGTTTACGCAGCCAGCCGGCGAAAAGCCGGTGTGACTGCTGCCAGTGTGGGGAATGTTTCAGTGCGCTATGAAAACGGCGAGCACGCAAACAAGTCCCTGCAGCGGGAGCTGTATCAGAAGGCGGCGATCTATCTGGATATTTACCGGGGGGCACAGGTATGATCGGGGTGCTGGATTATTCCCTGTGCGATCAGACGGTTACGGTGTATCGAAAGCAGGGAGATCAGATCCTCCGGCAGGTGGCAGATGGTTGTTATTACACCTGGCAGGAGAAACAGGAAGGGGATGAAAGAGGCACCCGCCGGGAGACAGTCTGCCAATTGATCCTGCCCGGAGATGGAGTGCAGATACACATCGGCGACCGGATCTATGACGGCATCGGCCCGGAGATCGGGATCGAAGACTGGGGCGCGTTTCTTCCGGTGCGTTTCCCCGGTTTGGCAGAAATCAATTATGTGACACCCTGTTACTGGGAAGGTGCAGTCTGCCACATAGAGGCTGGCAGAAAGTGAGGAAAAGCCAATGACAAATTTGACGAAAATGCGGTCCTGGCTGAAGACCTTTCCCCAGTGGGACAAGGATTGTGACCTGCACACAGACTACACAGATGCCCTGCCGGGAAACAGTGGCTTATACCCCTTGGGTGCAGAGGAAATTTCGCGGCAGGAGGATGTGCTGGGCAATGTGACGGTCCGGTGCCGGTATCGGTTCAGCCTTTGCCGGGTAGCCGGTCTGGCAGACCGGCTGGCAAATGCCCAGTGGCTGCTGGACTTTCAGCAGTGGGTGCGGCAGCAAAGTGCTGCCGGTGCAGCACCTGTGTTTGGAGATGATCCCGGAAGTGAAAAGATCTGGGCAGAAAAAGGAAAGCTCAGCGATGGGTCGCAGACCGGAACGGGAAAATACACGGTGACGCTGATCGCAGAATTTATCAAACAGTATTAAAAATCAGGAGGAATGAAAATGGCAAAAATTGAAAGAAAGTATCTTGCCCATTACATCAATGCAGCGGCGATCGATGCAGAGGATGCGTCCTATGAGCGGCTGGGCAAGGATCTGGAGGAGTTCAGCCCCGAGCTGTCGGCACAGGTGGATACCAAGAAGAATATTCTGGGTGAAACCTCTGTGCTGATCTCCAGCTACGAAAAGACAGGCAGTGTTGAGCCTTACTATGCAGAAAAAGGCAGTGCATTGTTTGACCGTCTGCAGGACATTATCGACAGCTCCCGGGTGCTCGATGAGCTGAAGACCGATGTGGTAGAGGTAAAGCTTTGGGAAAATGCCGAAGAGGGAGAGTATCCTGCCATTCGGGAGGAGGTCTATATTGAGGTCACCAGCTACGGCGGCGACACCACCGGCTATCAGATTCCCTTTACCCTGCATTTCACCGGCAACAAGGTTAAGGGCAGCTTCAATGTAAATACAAAAACATTTACCGAGATTTAATTTCCAGGCGGAACGGCGGACACCGTTCCGCCTTTCCACTTAAAAAAGGAGGCAAATATGAAAAATATTCAATTTGACAGCGGCATTGAAGAATTCCGGATCAACGGCACAGGGGTGCTGCGGTTCAACCCCGGTGATCCCAATGTGTACGCCCGGTTTTTGGAGGCGGCGGAAAAGATCCAGTCTCTGGAAAAAGATCTGATTTTGCAGGCGCAAAAGATCTCCGGTGAGGACAGCGGGGAGCAGACGGTAAAGCTGATGGCGGAGGCAGACCGGCAGATGAAGGAAGTGCTGGACTGGGTCTTCGGCAACGGCAACAGCTTCCATAAGATCCTGGGTGGCGTAAATCTGCTGGCAGTGGCGGTCAACGGAGAAAGGGTCATCACCAATCTGTTATACGCCCTGCAGCCAGTTCTGGTTGCAGGAGCGCAGGCATGTGCAAAGGAAAAAACAGAAGAAGCAGTGAAGAAAGCCAAGGCTCGCCGGGGAGAGGAAACCATCGAACCGGGCAGTGACGGAAAATGATCAGCCGATGGGATTTGCCCAGGGAGGTTGTGATCGGGGGTAGACGCTATGCCCTCCACCCGGACTTTCGGGATATTCTGGAAATTTTCTCCTATCTGGACGATCCGGAGCTGCCCCAGTATTTGCGGTGGCAGATCGCGCTGGCACTGTTTTTCGAGGGGGAGATACCCCAGGAAGATCAGCAGGCGGCACTTTCCTATCTGCTGAAATTTCTCAATGGCGGAGAAGAGGAAAAGAGCAGACCCGGACCGAAGCTGCTGGATTGGCAGCAGGATGCGGGTATGATCGTGGCGGATATCAACAAAACCGCCGGTCAGGAGATCCGGGCGCTGCCCTTTGTCCATTGGTGGACATTTCTTGCTTGGTTTCACGCCATTGGAGAGGGTCAGCTTTCCACAGTTGTAGCCATTCGCCAGAAGCTACGCCGGGGTAAACAACTGGAAAAATGGGAAAAGGACTTCTATCGGGAAAACAAAGAAACGGTGGATATCCAAAAGCGGTATTCTGCAGCAGAGCTGGAGGAACAGGAAAGACTGAAGAAAATGCTAGACCGGGATTAGACCGGTTGGGAAGGAGGATATATGAAAAGTAAGTATAAAAGAACGCGGTATGGCATCATACCGGTAACATCCGAGATAGATGAAAGCCTTGTCAACACCACTGTGCTGATGGAGGGACTGGAAAAGGCAGCAACGGGTATTCGGCAGGAGCTGGTGGAAGCCTTCAAAAGTGCCGGTGGAGAAACAGATAGATTCAGTCAGTCTGTAAGCAAGGCAAAGAAAGCATTGCAGGCGGACCTGCAGGAAATGCGCAGTGCTTTTTCGCTGGTGGCAGAGCCTGTGGGCAGGCTGGTGCTCCCGGTGCTGGATCAGATGGTTCAAAAGGTGACCGGAGTGGTGCAGAGCATCGGCCTTGTGCTAAGCGCGCTGATGGGGATTGATACAGCCACAAAAAAGGTTAAGGCTGCCGCAAAGGCAGAGGAGACTTTGAAAAAGACATCCGTTTCCACCGCTGCAGCGGTAAAGCGAAGCTTGGCAGGCTTTGACCAGATCAACCGCCTGAACGGACCGACCGGAGGGACAGGCAGTAAAACCTATACTGCCCCAGAAAAAGAACCGGCACAAAGCACCCCGCAGAAAGAAAATGCCGCTTTGACACCCCAGCTTCAGGCTGTGTTGGATAAGATCCTGGCGCTTATTGAACCGCTGAAAACCATCGACTTTACACCGCTGAAAACAAGTCTGGAAGCACTGGGAACAGCATTTTCCGGTCTGGGCAGCATCATCACCCAGAGCCTTCAGTGGGCTTGGTTTGAGATACTTGTGCCCCTGGGAAAATGGATGATCGAAGCTGCCGGACCGGCAACTGTGGATGTACTGACAGCAGCCTTTACAGCATTGTCGGCTGCCCTTGTACCGGTTTTGCAGGGAATCCAGAATCTAAAGGTCTATTTAGAGCCGGTGGTAAAATTCATCGGGGAATCTGTCATCGAGATACTGGGGGCGCTGCAGCTGCAATTTCAGAATGTGGCACAGGTATTTCGTGAAAAAGGCTTGGACATTCAAGAGACATTTAGCGCTGTGGGGCAGACCTTATCCCTGCTGTGGGAACAGATGCGGCCCATTATGGAGCTGATCAGAGCCCTTTGGGTAGGTGTGATCGACACATTAGGCACCAGTATCAGCGGTTTGGTCCGGTCGGTGATTGAAGTGTTTGCAGGGCTGGTTACCTTTATCTCCGGTGTGCTGTCCGGAAACTGGGAGCAGGCATGGAATGGACTCAAAAAGATATTCTACGGCTTTGTCAACGGCGTGATCGGCGCAGTCAACGGACTGATATCCGGTGTGGTTAACGGAATTAACGCCATTATCCGGGCACTGAATCAGGTCCGATTTACGTTGCCCAACTGGGATGTGTTGGGCAATCTGGCAGGAAAAAGCTATGGAATCAGCCTGCGGACCATTACCGCACCCCAGATCCCCTATTTGGCCCAGGGCGCGGTGCTGCCGGCAAACAAGCCGTTTCTGGCTATGGTTGGCGACCAGCGCCACGGAACGAACGTAGAAGCGCCCCTTGCCACCATCCAGGAGGCAGTGGCACTGGTTATGGATGATATGATCGCCAGCAATCTGGCAGGTCAGGAAATGATCGTAGGGGTTTTGCGGGAGCTTTTGGAGGCGGTGCTGGGCATCCGGGTAGGTGACGAGGTGATCGGCAGGGCCGTGGAGCGGTACAATCGGAAAATGGCTGTGGTGAAAGGAGGCTATGTATGAACACCCTGACAGAGCTTTATCAGATCGATGGCAAGCGGATGCTTGCCCCGGATGCGGATGTGGAAATGTCCTTTGAAGATCTGGACGCATCCGATTCCGGTCGGGATGAAAGCGGCGTGATGCATCGGATCGTGGTGCGGCATAAGGTGGGCGTGTGGAATTTTCATTACAGCCATTTGACTCAGGCGGAATATGCCTATATGCTCAGCATCCTGCCGAAAGCAGGGTGCTTTGTTTTCACCCATCCAAAGCTGGAGGACTGCACCCAGACGGAAAGCTGCACAGCCTATTTGTCCGGATACAGCATTATATGGCACAGTGCCAGAACCAAGGATTTTCGCAATCTGAAGTTTAGCATCATTGCCTGCTGAGAGGAGGAGAAAATGATACGAAATTTATTGGTCCTGCCCTCCGGAGAAGAGCTTTTCTCCGGACAGGCAGGAGAAAACGCAATTTGTGATGTTACGGTGACCCGGTGTGTGAACACCGAGGACGAGCTGATGCCTGGAGCGGTCTGTGCCGGTATGCTGGAGGCGTCGGTGATTGCAGAAAAGCCCCTTAATGTTGCTGCCGGAGAGGAAGTGACCCTTTACACCGTATCAGACACCGGTGCACGAAGAAAAGAAGGGATTTTTATTGCGGAAAAGCCGGTGTGGGAGAGTGCCAACCGATATAAGCTGACAGCCTATGACCGAATCAGCCGGCTGGACAAGGACCTGACCGGGTGGCTGGCAAATTTAAGCGGCTGGCCCTATGGGCTTCTGGACTTTGCTGGTATGGTCTGCGCGGAATGCGGCTTAGAACTGATCACCCAGGAGATCCCCAACGGGGATTATCCTGTGCAGGCATTTTCCGGTGAAGGGGTCACAGGTCGCCAGCTGATCAGTTGGGTGGGGCAGGCATCCTGCCGGTTCTGCCGGGCAACTCCCGACGGACAGATGGAATTTGCCTGGTATGAAAAAACCGGAAAGACCATAGGGTCCGGCGAAAAAATCATTCAGGCAGGACCGGACAGCACTGTGATTTTGGAGGATATGCGCAAAGGTGACCAGCTTCAAGCTATATCAGAGATAAAGCATTCCCTGTCTACGAAGAACTCTGTAAAACTGTTCCAAAAAGGAAAAAATATTTTAGATCTTCAAACGGTGGGCATTTACCACAGCAATCAATCTCCCAATATCCGGCACAAAATGACTTTGACCGATACAGGATTCCGACTGGATGTGACAAAGAGTTCTAGTGTTCCCGATCGAAGCCTGTGGGGATTTTGCCTTGGTACAGCAGAAGAATTGGCAGGAAAAACAATAACTGCTTCTGCTGTTTTTTCTACCTCTAAAACAGGACAATATGCAACACCTTACCTGAGCTTTTTTGGCATAGATACAGAGCCGGTCTATGATCCAAGAACTGTTTTTGCTTCTTACATAGGAGGGTGTATTAGCGGTGAAAGTGTTCAGCAACTGGCTTTCAGTGGCGGTGCGGATGCCAAATCTGTTACTTACACAGTAACAGGGAATGAAACAAAAAAATACATTGCCATCTTATTTACATTAGGAAATCCACAAAAAAACACCACCAGCGCAGGTGACTGGGCACAATGGGATAACATTCAGGTGGAGTACGCAGATGCGGCAACAGCCTATGCGCCTTACACCTGCAATGAATTTTCAAGAACCGTTCCCGCTGTCTGCGGCGGCAGGCTAAACTGGAACACCGGCGAGCTGACAGTGACCCACGGAAGAATCTCCAGTTATGCCGGGGAAATTGTTCCTGACGGCTGGAAATCCAGTACCGGGAAGCTTTCAACAGGTGCACTGGTGACATATCCCCTGGAAACACCCTATACGGTCTGGCTTACGCCCCAGCTGATTTTTGCATTGGAGGGGCGCAATTATCTGTGGTCGAATGTAGACAATACCACCGCGGGATTTCATCAGGACTATTATTTTCTGGGAAGCCTCAGCTACGAGGACTATCAGACAGCTCCGGTGGAAAAAGTGCAGATTCGCCGGACGGATACAGATGTGGGCGCGGTCTACCCCGATGATCCCGGGGTAACCAATGCCTACATCCTTTCCGGAAATTATCTGCTGACAAATGGGCAGGCGGAAACCTTGGAGACCGTGGCACAGGAGCTGTATGCACAGGTGAAGGACATTGCCTACACTCCCTGCAGGTTGGAAATTCCGGCAAGCGCAGGGGTGCGGGCGGGGGATGTGGTGAGTGTTACAGATAAAAACGGGAAAGAGATTACCGTCTATGTAATGCGCCATACCCGCTCCGGTCAGCGGGACACACTGGAGTGCACCGGAAGTCCCCGTCGGGACAGCTCTACAGCGGTGAACAATCAAAGCTATAAAGCTCTATCCGGCAAGGTGCTGAACCTGCGCACCGATGTGGAGGGCTTGAAAGTTGAAAATGCGGATGCCGCCGGCAAGGTAGCGGGCCTTATGCTCAGTGTGGATAACATCAAATCCAGTGTGGAAAAGCAGCAGGCCAGTGTGGACGGCGTGAATACCGCGATTTCCCAGCTGCAGCAGACCGCCGGAGAGATTTCTGCAACCGTTAAATCTATTCAGGATAACGGTGTTACTAAGGTGACCAACGAATTTGGTCTGACCATTGACGAGTCAGCAATCGAGATACACAGAAACACCAGCGAAATGACAAACCGGCTGAATGAGAAGGGTATGTATGTTGTCCGTAACGCAGGAACAGAGCGAGAGGTGGCTATGCTGCAAGCGGATGCAGACGGGGTGATCGCCACCGATGTGAAGGTCAACAACTACCTGATCATCGGCACCCACGCCCGTTTTGAAGACTATAATGATGGTAGTGACAGCAAGCGTACTGCTTGCTTCTACCTGGGAGGTAGCTGATGGCAAGCGGTATTATTGATTTTGGAAGAAACAACACAACCGGAAGATATCTGCAGGGAAAGATCGAGTGGTCTTCTGTGGCGGATAATTCTGTGAATAATGACTCGGATGTAACAGCGAGGATCTATGTAAAGAAAGGGCATAACGACTATGCGCTGACCGACGCCACATACGGCACGTGGACATACGGTATCACCATCAACGGCAGCTTTGTGTCTGGGGTGAAAACTGCGTCCGTGCTGGAAAGCTATGTCCTGATCGGCGAAGTTACAGCAAGAAACATTGCCCACAACGGCGACGGTACGAAATCCATTGTGATATCGGGCTATGTAGGCGGTCCGTCCGGAACTTCTTTCTCCAGCGAAAGGACAGAAGGCAGCGCCACCGTCAATCTGGATACGATTCCCAGAGCGACCACCATCGCCGCGGATAGAGCAGATATCGAATCCACACTGCTGATATCTATCGACAGAAAGAACAAAAATTTCACCTATTCACTTGAATATGCCTTTGGCACTTTGCGTGGGTATGTGGATGCAAACGGAAACCCAACATCCTCAGAGGTCAAGCTCACAAAGGATAGCCCATGGTTTAACCTGCCACCTGTATTTTATACCCAGATCCCCAATAGCGACAGTGGCAGGGGTACGCTGTACTGCAGGACCTATTCCGGAAATACGCAGATCGGAGACACCCAGTCCACTTCTTTCTATGCGGTGGCGTCAAGATCCTTGTGCAGCCCAACGCTCACCTACAGTGCAGTAGACACGAACCCGGTAACAACTGCATTGACTGGCGATGAGAATATTCTGGTAAAGAACCATTCTGTCGTCCACTGCCAGGTTCAGGGTCTGCCGAAAAATAGTGCAACGATCAAGACGGCAACGGTCAACGGGAAAGCGGTTACACTGGATGGAAACTTCTGCGGCAGCCTGGATACCACAGTGGTGTCCGGAACGATTCCTTTTTATGTGCAAGACAGCCGGGGGTTCGGCTGCACAGAGGAATCCGCCCATACCCTGATCGACTATACCGACTTGACCTGCACAGTAGCTGCAGCCAGAACAGACCCCACCAGCGGTAACGCGACCCTTATGATAGAAGGAAAGTTCTTTAACGGGTCCTTTACTGCTGTAGACAATGCCCTGACGGTTATGTACAGGGTCAATAGCGGAGAATGGATGCCGGTGGATATGTCGGATGTGGAGCTTGGAGAGGAAGGCTATTCAACCACCGTTTTGTTAACAGAGCTGAATTATCAAAAAAGCCACACGATCGAAGTGCTTGTAAAAGATCTGATAAAAGAGATCCGCAAGAGCGTCACCGTCGGCAAGGGCATCCCGGTGTTTGACTGGGGCGAAAATGATTTTCGCTTCAATGTGCCGGTTTCCGTAATGGGTACTGCGTTTGAAAGCTTAATTGGCAGTTTGGTACCAATTAAGCTTACGGAAAGCAACATAGATTCTGGATCTCCGAATTCCAGCAAGCTGAACATAGGATATGGAATTATCGGCAATGTTGCCTATATCAGCTTTTACATCGGGTGGATCATTTTGCAGTTTAAGGTTGCAGACAGCGACAAGATTTACAAAAGAACGAAATACGGCAATAACGCCTGGGGCGAATGGACGCCGCTGT
>JAFXCL010000007.1 GCA_017521485.1 Oscillospiraceae bacterium | reverse complement strand
TCTTGCTCTCGTACATAGTAGTCTACCTCCAAATTAGTCCAGGGTCCAGGCTTCCGGCTTCTGGGCGGCGTGGGGATGCTCCTCACCCTTGTACAGGTGCAGGCGGCCCATGCAGTTGCTGCCGATGGCGTTCTTGGGCAGCATGCCCTTGACAGCCAGCTCCATAGCGTAATCAGAACGATTATCCATCATAACGCGAGCCTTTGTTTCCTTCAGACCGCCGATCCAGCCGGATACACGGTAGTAGGTCTTCTGCTCGGCCTTCTTGCCGGTCAGAACAGCCTTGTCGGTGTTGATCACGATTACATAGTCACCGCAGTCAACGTTGGGAGTGAAGGTAGCCTTGTGCTTGCCACGCAGGATGTTAGCAGCGATAACAGCGGTACGGCCCAGGGGCTTACCGGCAGCATCGATAACATACCACTTGCGCTCCAGGGTCTCCTTCTTCAGCAGAGTAGTGGACATTATGCGTTCCTCCATTAGGTTAAAATATTTTGACAAATTCATATATACGCAGTACAATGACTGCAAAACGCTTGATTATTAAACCATATTAGATATTAATTGTCAACAACTTTTTCAAATATTTTTACGAAAACCATTCAAAACTCTTAAAAACTCTTATTTACTCTCAAATACTCTCAAATACTCACTTCCTATTTTGCAAATTTGGAGGAAATTTTAGGATGCAAAAACTGGTTGGTCTGGTGCGCAGATGTGTAGAAGATTATCAGATGATCGCCCCCGGTGATAAGATCGGTGTGGGCGTATCCGGTGGAAAGGACTCTTTGGCACTGCTTGTTCTGCTGGCGGAACTGCGTAAATACAATCACAATGCCTTTACCCTTGAGGCAATTACCATCGATATGGGTATGGGTATGGATTTTTCTGGAATTGAAAAGCTATGCCAGGAACTGGATGTACCTTATACAGTTGTAAAGACTGAGATTGGCCCGATCATCTTCGATTACCGTCAAGAGAAAAATCCCTGCTCGATGTGCGCAAAGATGCGCCGGGGCGCGCTCAATCAGGCACTGCTTGACAGGGGACTTAACAAGCTGGCACTGGGACATCATTATGATGACGCTGTTGAAACTTTTGTTATGTCACTGATCTATGAGGGAAGAATCAGCTGTTTTCAGCCGGTAACAGATCTGGACCGAACCGGTATTATTCAGATCCGGCCTATGCTCTATATTCACGAAAAGACCGTTGACAGTTTTGCCACCCGGCAGAAGCTTCCGGTGCTCAAAAACCGCTGTCCTGTAGATAAGCACACCAAGCGGGAGGAAGTGAAGCAGTTAGTTTATGACCTGACTGCAAAATATCCAGATCTTAAGGAGCGGATATTCGGCGCAATGCAGCGTTTCCCGCTGCCCGAATGGCAGCCGAAAGGACGGTACAAGCGCCCGAAGGATGTTGGCTAATTGGTATGAAACCGCCGGTATTGGGAACACTACTTCCAAGAGGTGGTAAATATGGTAAAAGGTATTTCCCGACAGGTGATCGTAATTCATTCGCCGGAACCAAAGCTGTTTGAACAGGCAATCTTTATCCTGAAAGACGGGGCGGTAGGTCAGGACGGGGTAACGGAACAGGAGCTTATGCGGGAAGCGAAGAAACTGCTCCATAACCAAACAAGCAAAAAGAAACCGAAGCTCTATTTGTACGGACCTGCCTGGGCGTGCCTGGGTGCAATCCTTACCGGTACAGTTTGGCTGCTGACAACCCTGTTGTAGCTTGCAACAAAGGTGCTGCTGTGTTATAATGCCCAAGATAGAAAGAGAGGAATGTGTAACCATGCGGATTGGCAATCTGGAACTGAATAATCCCGTAGCACTTGGACCTATGGCGGGAGTGACAGACTGGGCGTTCCGCACTGTTTGTGCCCAGCTTGGCGCAAATCTGACGGTTACGGAAATGGTTTCCTCCAGAGCACTGGTATATAAGGATAAAAAGAGTGCAGCACTGCTGAAGAAAAATGCCGGCAGCATTTGCGGCGCACAGATATTTGGAAATGACCCTTCCATTATGGCACAGGGCGCTGTCCTTGCGCTGGAAATTTCCGGCGGGGATTTTCTGGATATCAATATGGGCTGCCCGATGCCGAAGATCGCCAATTCCGGTGACGGCTGCGGCCTGATGCGTACGCCGGAGCTTGCCGGTGAAATTGTAAAAGCGGTTACTGCTGCGGTGGATGTTCCGGTGACGGTGAAATGCCGACTGGGATGGGATAAGGGCAGCATCAATGTTTTGGATTTTTCCAAACGAATGGAGGACTGCGGCGCAGCGATGCTTACCGTTCACGGTCGGACCAGAAGTATGCTCTATTCCGGCACTGCGGACTGGGATATGATCGCAAAAGTGAAGGACCAGCTTTCCATTCCTGTGATTGCCAACGGGGATATTACAGACGGAGAAACGGCGATCCGGTGTAAAAAATGGACAGGTGCAGACGGTGTGATGATCGGTCGGGCAACCTTTGGAAATCCCTGGGTCTTCTCAGAAGTACAGGCTGCTTTAGAAGGCAATGAAATTCCCCAGCGACCGCCCCTTGCAAAGCGGGTGGATGTAGCGGTTCGCCAATTTGAATTGGCATATGAAGATAAAGGGGAGCACATTGCTTGCTTAGAGGCAAGAAAACATTTTGCCTGGTACTTACGGGGAGTTGCCCATGCCAATTTCTATAAGGAGAAAATTTCGTCCATTCAAAAAATGGATGATATTTACCGGATCGCTGAGGGCATCCAAAGAGATTTGAAATAATTTCATTGTATGATATATCCGCTGTTTCGCAAAATACCCAAGAGGTGGTATTTTGTGAAACGGCGGATTTTAATCGTATCTTTATGTATTGTGCTTTTTGCAATTCCTGTGCGGGCGGAAACGATCCGTTGGGTGGACTTTGGAGTGCCCTATGAATCCTTAAAGTATGCAATGGATATGGATATTGCAACCTTCGATCAGGAAAAGCATATCAACTGGATTGATGCGTTGGCATTGGCAGCCTGCCGTACCGGCGGCAAGTGCCCCCAGTCATCTGTAAAAAAAGCAGTGCAGGACCTAAAAGGGGATAAAAGTCCGGAGGACTTGCTGGGAAATCTCTATCAGTATTATTCCTATTATCACAATGCCTATGATGCAGCCTTAGGCGGCCTGCTGGGCAGTTTCGCCATTGAGGTAAACGGAGAGAGTAAGCCTGCCTATGGCCTAAAAGCATATTCCCCTGTGGCAGCAGGCTATGGTTACAGCCATTGCTCCGATTTCGGCAACAGCCGTTCCTTTGGATTTGCAAGAAAACACTTGGGCAACGACCTGATGGGCGGTGCGGGTACGCCAATTGTTGCAGTAGAGGGCGGCGTTGTGGAGGCGATGGGCTGGAATCGGTACGGTGGCTGGCGAATCGGAATCCGTTCCTTCGACTCGAAACGATACTATTATTATGCACACCTGCAAAAGGATCACCCCTTTGCAGAGGGCTTAAATGTAGGAGATATTGTGCAGGCTGGCGACTTGATTGGTTTTATGGGTCGAACAGGTTATTCCGACAAAGAAAACACCAATAATATAGAAACGGTGCACCTGCATTTTGGAATGGAACTGATTTTTGAAGAAAGTCAAAAAGAATGCAATTCTGAAATCTGGATCGATGTGTATAATATTGTCAGACTTCTCAGTAATCACAGAAGCAGTATCCGAAATACAGCAGAGGGATGGCAGCGTGTGTATCCTTTTGTGGATTTGGATGTAGAGGAATTTTCTACTTGATGAAATTTTGTTGAAAATGGAAACAGAAAAATATGCCGCAGGGTTTGACAAAATCCTTGCCCTGTGGTATACTTAGGCAGATAAATTGAACTGAGGAGGAAACCAGAATGATGCGCACAGAAAATAAGCTGAAAAGTGTTAGCTGCTGTGTAGATAGTGTTCTTTTCTCCCAAACTCCTGTCGCGGAGGCTTTGTTTCCTTTTAACACTCCTAAATATACTGTTTTTCCCGGCTTTTGTGATGTGCATGTGCATTTCCGTGAGCCGGGATTTTCTTATAAAGAGACCATAGAAACAGGGTCAAAGGCATCTGCAGCGGGCGGATATACGGCAGTATGCACAATGCCCAATCTAAACCCTGTTCCGGACAGTGTGGATCATTTGCAGCAGCAGCTGAAGCTGATTGATAAGCAGGCTGTGATCCATGTGTATCCCTACGGTGCAATTACCGTAGGTCAGCAGGGAGAATGCCTTGCAGATCTTGAAGGGATGGCACCGGATGTGATTGCTTTCTCCGATGACGGCAGAGGCGTCCAGAGTGACGATATGATGCGCCAGGCGATGCTCCGGGCAAAGGCACTGGGCAAAATGATCGTTGCCCACTGCGAAGTAAACAGCCTTCTGCGTGGCGGTTATATCCACGAGGGTGAATACGCAAAGAAGAACGGTCACAAAGGAATTTGCAGCGCCAGTGAATATGAGCAGATCGCAAGAGATTTGAAGCTGGTGGAGGAAACCGGCTGCAAATATCATGTGTGCCACATCTCTGCGAAGGAGAGCGTAGCGCTCATCCGTCAGGCAAAAAAACGGGGCTTAGATGTGACCTGCGAGACAGGCCCACACTACCTGGTGATGGATGACAGCGACCTGCAGGAGGACGGACGGTTTAAGATGAACCCGCCCCTGCGAAGCAAAGAAGACCGACTTGCACTGATAGAGGGAATTGTGGACGGTACGATCGATATGATCGCTACGGACCATGCGCCCCACAGCGCCGAAGAAAAGAGCAAAGGCCTTTCCGGAAGCGCTTTTGGTGTAGTAGGAATTGAGACAGCATTTCCGGTCCTGTATACCCACTTGGTAGAAAAGGGTATTATTTCACTGGAGAAGCTGATTGAACTGCTATCTGTCAATCCCAGAAAACGGTTCAGCATCCCGATGGGTGAGGATTTCACGGTCTGGGACTTGGAGCAGGAATTTACGGTAGATCCGGATACATTCCTCTCAAAGGGAAAAGCAACACCCTTTACCGGGTGGAAGCTTAAGGGTCAGTGTATGCTGACCGTATGTGACGGTAAGATTGTGTACAAAAGGTAGGAGGATATAAAAATGGCAAAGAGAACGGATATTAAGAAAATTCTGATTATTGGCTCCGGTCCGATCGTGATCGGTCAGGCTGCTGAGTTTGACTATGCAGGCACTCAGGCATGCTTAGCACTGAAAGAGGAGGGCTATGAGGTCGTCCTGTGCAACTCTAACCCTGCAACTATTATGACCGATACTGTGGTTGCGGACAAGGTGTATATGGAGCCCTTGACCCTGGAGTATATCGCTAAGATCATCCGCTATGAGCGTCCGGATGCCATCGTTCCGGGCATCGGCGGTCAGACCGGTCTTAACTTAGCTATGCAGCTGGAAAAGAAGGGTATTTTGAAAGAGTGCCGGGTGGAGCTGCTGGGCACACCCAGTGCATCTATCGAGCGGGCAGAGGACCGGGAGCTGTTCAAGGAAATGTGCCAGTCCATCGGTGAGCCGGTTATTCCCTCTGAGATCACCTATTCTATCGAAGAGGCAAAAGAAGCCGCTAACCGGATCGGTTATCCTGTTGTTCTGCGTCCTGCCTTTACTTTGGGCGGCACAGGCGGCGGCTTTGCATACAACGAAGAAGAACTGGTGGATGTGGGCCTGAATGCATTTAAGCTTTCTCCGGTTCATCAGGTGCTGATCGAAAAGTCTGTTAAGGGCTACAAGGAGATCGAGTTCGAGGTTATGCGCGACAGCAACGACCATGCCATTACCATTTGCGGCATGGAGAACATTGATCCTGTTGGTGTTCATACCGGTGACAGCTTGGTTGTGGCACCGATTATGACCCTCAACGACCACGATCTGAAAATGCTCAATGATTCTGCAATCAAGATCATTCGGGAGCTGAAGATCGAGGGCGGCTGTAATGTGCAGTTTGCGCTCAATCCCCATTCTTCTGAGTATTACCTGATCGAGGTTAACCCCAGAGTTTCCAGATCTTCCGCACTGGCATCCAAGGCATCCGGCTATCCCATTGCCCGTGTCACAGCGAAAATCGCTGTAGGTATGGCACTGGAGGATATTAAGATTGCCAACACCAACGCAGCCTTCGAACCCAGCCTTGACTATGTGATTGCAAAGCTTCCCAGATTCCCCTTTGATAAGTTTACCTCTGCCACCAACCAGCTGGGCACGCAGATGAAGGCTACCGGTGAGGTTATGGGCATTGGCTCCAATCTGGAAGAATGTCTGCTTAAGGGTATCCGTTCTTTGGAGATCGGTGCAAACCATATTTATCACGCTAAGTTTGACAATATGTCTGTTGATGAACTGCTTGACTATATCAAGGAGTTCCGTTCCGATAATATCTTCGCCATTGCAGAGCTGATCTACCACGGTGTTTCTATTGAAAAGCTCCACGAAGTTACCCAGATCACGCCTTTCTTCCTGGAAGCGATCAAGAACATCGTGGAAATGGAAAATACCCTCAAGGAAAATGTGCGTGACACTGAAACACTGAAAAAAGCCAAGAAGATGGGCTTTAGCGACAAGTATATCGCCCGTCTGTGGAATTGTACAGAACTGGATGTATACAATCTTCGCAAGGAAATAAATCTGTTCCCTGTGTTCAAAATGGTGGATACCTGCCACACCGGCGCATACATTCCTTACTTCTATTCCTCTTATACCGGAGAGAATGCATCTATTCTGACAGATAAGAAAAAGATCGTTGTGTTGGGTGCCGGTCCAATCCGTATCGGTCAGGGCGTGGAGTTCGACTATTCCACAGTCCACGCAGTTATGACCATTCGTCAGTCCGGTTATGAAGCAATTATTATCAACAACAACCCGGAAACCGTTTCTACGGACTATACCACCGCGGACAAGCTTTATTTTGAGCCTCTGACTCCCGAGGATGTTATGAACATCATCGAGTTTGAGAAGCCTGTGGGCGTAATCGCGTCTCTGGGCGGTCAGACTGCCATTAACCTTGCCCAGCCTTTGGCTGACCGTGGCGTAAGGATCATCGGCACTGACTGCGCTGCCATCGACAAGGCAGAGGACCGCAATGCTTTCGAAAACCTGCTCAACGAGCTGGATATTCCCAGAGCAAAGGGCCGTGCTGTCACTAAAATCCAGGACGGTATTGATGCTGCTGCTGAGATCGGCTATCCGGTGTTGGTGCGTCCTTCCTTCGTGCTTGGCGGCCGTGCAATGCAGATCGTTGCCAACGAGGACCAACTGCGCCACTACCTGCGTACTGCTGTTGAGATCGACGAGGACAAGCCGGTTCTGGTGGATAAGTACATCCAGGGCCGTGAGGTTGAGGTTGACGCCATTTGCGACGGTCGGGATGTATTTGTGCCCGGTATTATGGAGCTGGTAGAACGCACCGGCGTTCACTCCGGTGACTCCATTTCTGTCTATCCGCCTTTCTCCATCAGTGATCGGGTCAAGGGTATTATTCTGCAGTATGCCAAGAAGCTGGGTCTGGGTATTGGAATTGTTGGTCTGTTCAATATCCAGTTTATCGTAGATGAAAATGACAATGTTTTTATCATCGAGGTTAATCCCAGATCTTCCCGTACTGTTCCGTTCCTGAGTAAGTCTACCGGTTACTCTCTGGCAGATATTGCCACAGAGGTGATCTTGGGCAAGAGCTTGAAAGAATTGGGAATCTTTGATATTTACCCCACCGAGAAGGATCGCTGGTATGTAAAAGCTCCTGTGTTCTCCTTCAATAAGATCCGGGGACTGGATGCTTATCTGTCTCCTGAGATGAAGTCCACCGGTGAGGCTATTGGCTATGATAAGACAATGACAAGAGCACTGTATAAGGCTCTGCAGGCATCCGGTATGCACCTGCAGAACTATGGTACTGTGTTTGCTACCATTGCGGACAAGGACAAAGAGGAGGCATTGCCTCTGATCCGCCGGTTCTATGAGCTGGGCTTTAACATTGAAGCAACAAAGGGTACTGCTAAGTTCCTGAAAGAGAATGGTATCCGTACCCATGTACTTCAGAAGATCAGCACCGGCAGTGAGGAGATCCCCGAGGCACTGCGTCAGGGACATATTGCCTATGTTATCAATACAAGAGATCCCGGTTCTGACCACGATGACGGTCTGAAGATCCGTCAGATCGCTACGGAGTACAATGTAACCATGTTCACTGCTCTGGATACTGTGAAGGTTCTTCTGGATGTTCTGGAGGAAACCACCCTGACGATTTCCACCATTGATGCTTAATACTTGTGGCGGAGGAATTTCCTCCGCCAAAGTCCCAGTTATAAGGAGTTAAAATGAAACAGGGAATTTTTGAAATTGTTGAAAATATTCCGCTGACAGACAACGTCTTTCGGATGGTTTTGCGAGGGGATACCTCTGCAATTACTGCTCCCGGACAGTTTGTAAACATCCTGCTGGACGGTCTGTTTCTGCGCCGTCCTATCTCTGTGTGCGATGTGCAGGATGACCTGCTGACAATTATTTATAAGGCAGTAGGTAAGGGAACACGGCAGATGTCACAAATGACCGCAGGCAAGCTGGATGTGCTGACAGGTTTGGGTAACGGCTATGACCTGAGTGCTGCCGGTGACCGCCCTGTGCTGATTGGCGGCGGTGTTGGTGTGCCTCCTATGTATCTGCTTGCAAAGGAACTGATCGGGCAGGGCAGGGAAGTTCAGGTCATTCTCGGCTTCAATACCAAGTCCGAAGTGTTCTATGAAGCGGAATTTAAGGCTTTGGGTGTGTCTGTAACCGTAACCACAGTAGATGGCTCTTACGGCGTCAAGGGTTTTGTGACCGATGCACTGAAGGATATGGAGTATACGTATTTCTATACCTGCGGTCCGGAGCCGATGCTTAAGGCAATTTATGGAGCATCCACCACTTCCGGTCAAATGAGCTTTGAAAAGCGGATGGGCTGCGGCTTCGGTGCTTGTATGGGCTGCTCCTGCAAGACGATTACCGGCTATAAGCGTATCTGCAAGGAAGGTCCGGTTATGCGGAAGGAGGAGATCTTATGGGAAAACTAAGTGTAAATCTCTGCGGAATTGAGCTATCTAACCCTGTGATTCCCGCCTCCGGTACATTTGGCTTTGGCTATGAGTATGCCAAACTCTATGATATTAACTGTCTGGGAACATTCTCCTTTAAGGGTACAACAAAAGAACCCAGATTTGGAAATCCAACGCCTCGGATTGCGGAGTGTACCGCCGGTATGATCAACGCAGTCGGTCTGCAAAATCCCGGTGTAGAGCAGGTGATTGCCCACGAACTGCCGGAGCTGAAAAAATGTTTTCACAAGCTGGTAATGGCAAACGTCAGCGGCTTTGGCGTGGAAGAATATGCATACACCTGCCAGAAGCTGGACCAGCAGGAGCAGGTTGGCTGGCTGGAAGTAAATGTAAGCTGTCCCAATGTCCACGGCGGCGGTATGAGCTTTGGAACTGATCCCAAGGCGGCAGCGGAAGTGACAGCAGCCGTGAAGAAGGTCACCACAAAGCCGGTGATCGTGAAGCTTAGCCCCAATGTGACAGATATCGTTTCCGTGGCTAAGGCTTGCGAGGATGCCGGTGCAGATGGCATCAGCCTGATCAATACAATGCTGGGTATGCGCATTGATCTTCGCACCAAAAAGCCTGTGATCGCCAATAAGATGGGCGGTTTTTCCGGACCTGCGATCTTCCCAGTGGCAGTGCGGATGGTCTATCAGGTGGCAAATGCTGTGAAAGTGCCTGTGATCGGTATGGGCGGTGTCAGCAGTGCAGAAGACGTGATCGAAATGATGCTGGCAGGTGCAACTGCAGTTGAAGTTGGTGCAGCTAACCTAGTAAATCCTTATATCTGCCGCGATATTATTGAAAATCTGCCCAGAGTGATGGATGAATACAGAATAAACACATTAAGTGAAATTATAGGAGGGATAAATAATGGGTAAGGACGTAATTGTTGCCTGCGATTTTTCCGGAGCAAAGCAGACCTTTGAATTTCTGGATAAATTCACAGGCCGTAAGCCGTTTGTGAAGATTGGTATGGAGCTGTTCTACGCAGAAGGTCCCGAGATCGTCAGACAGATCAAGGCCAGAGGTCATAAGATCTTTTTGGATCTGAAGCTGCACGATATCCCCAACACAGTAAAAAAGGCAATGTCCGTTTTGAGCAATCTGGATGTGGATATTACCAACCTCCATGCAGCCGGTACAACCGCTATGATGCAGGGCGCTCTGGAAGGCCTGACCCGTCCCGACGGCAGCCGTCCGCTGCTGATCGCTGTGACCCAGCTCACATCTACCGATCAGGAGGCTATGGAGCGGGACATCCTGATCAAAGAGCCCATCGATCAGGTTGTTATGCATTATGCAAAGACTGCAAAAAATGCCGGTCTTGACGGCATCGTTTGCTCTCCGCTGGAGGCTGGTAAGGTTCATGATATCTGCGGCAAGGAATTTTTGACGATCACACCCGGTGTGCGTTTTGCAGACGGAGATGTGGGCGACCAGAAGCGGGTTATGACCCCGGCTCAGGCAAAGGAAATTGGTTCTGATTACATTGTTGTAGGCCGGCCTATTACAGCGGCTGCAGATCCGGTGGCTGCATATGAGCGCTGCGTAGCAGAATTTTGTGACTGAGAGAGGAATTAAAAATGGAAAGCTACAAAAGAGAATTTATTGAATTTTTGCAGAGTGCTGGCGTTCTGAAATTTGGTGACTTTACCGCCAAGTCCGGCCGTAAGATCCCTTACTTTGTCAATGCTGGTATGATTAAGACCGGAGACGAGATCGCAAAGCTGGGCGAATTCTACGCAAAGGCTTATGCCGACAAGCTTGGAGATAAAAAGGCTGTTCTGTACGGACCTGCTTACAAGGGAATTTCCATTGCTGTTTCTGCTGCAGTTGCATTGAGTAAAAATGGTCTGAATGTGCCCTTCTTCTTTAACCGCAAGGAAGTTAAGGATCACGGCGAAGGCGGCGTGTTTGTTGGCTATGTTCCCCAGCCCGGTGAAGAAATCGTTATTGTGGAAGATGTGATTACCGCCGGTACAGCCATTCGTGAGAGCATGGAAATCCTCAGTGGTCTTGAGAATGTGAAGGTGGCTGCAACCTTCATTATGGTTGACCGCAAGGAAAAGGGCCAGGGCGAAAAGCTGGCTATGATGGAAATCGAAGAAGAATTCGGTTTCCCTGTATACTCCGTGGTGGATGTATACGACATTATCGAGTATTTGGAGGAAGACCCTGCAAACAAGGAAAATGTTGAGCGGATCAAAAATTACTTGGCTGTGAATGGAGCGAAATAATGAGAAGTCTGATCGATATTGTTGATTTTTCTGTGGAAGAGCTGGATGAACTGCTGCAAACAGCTTGCGATATCAGTGAGCATCCGGAGAAGTACGCCAATGCCTGCCGGGGTAAGAAGCTGGCTACGTTGTTCTTTGAGCCTTCTACCCGCACTAGATTGAGCTTTGAGGCTGCTATGTATGAGCTTGGAGGTAATGTGCTTGGCTTCTCTGAGGCAAGCTCGTCCTCTGCCTCTAAGGGCGAGAGTGTTGCGGATACCGCAAAAATGATAAGCTGCTATGCAGATATTATGGCAATGCGTCATCCCAAGGAGGGCGCACCCTACGTGGCTGCAAAGAGTGCAAGCATTCCGGTCATCAACGCCGGAGACGGCGGCCATTGCCACCCCACCCAGACCCTGGCAGACCTTTTGACGATCTATCGGGAGCTGGGCAGACTGGATAACCTGACAATTGGCTGCTGTGGTGACCTGAAGTATGGCAGAACGGTCCATTCTCTGATTTCTGCTATGAGCCGCTATAAGAATATTAAGGTTGTTCTGATTGCTCCGGATGAGCTGCGGCTGCCTAAGTATGTCAAGTACGAGGTTCTGGAAAAGAACGGCATGGACTATGTGGAGACCACCTCTTTAGAGGAGGCAATCCCGGAGCTGGATGTTTTGTATATGACCCGTATTCAGCAAGAGCGTTTTGACAGCTTTGGTGAGTATGAACGCCTGAAGGACAGCTATGTGCTCACACCTGAAAAAATGGCTCTTGGAAAGCCCACAATGCGTGTGCTGCATCCGCTGCCTCGTGTAAACGAGATCAGTGTAAAGGTGGATGCCGATCCAAGAGCGGCTTATTTCCGTCAGGCTCTCAATGCAAAGCATATGCGTATGGCGCTAATTTTGAAGCTTTTGAAGGAAGCGGAGGAAGGCAGACAAATGAATCCGGTGGAGAATGCTTTGGTTAACAAGCTGCGCTGTGATAATCCTCGCTGTATCACCTCCACAGAGCAGGAACTGGAGCATATTTTCCGCTGTGTTGACTCGGAACGGGAGATCTATCGCTGCATTTATTGCGAATCCAAAAAGGTTCTGACACTTGTATAAAACATCGTTAAAACGGTGTGGCAAAATCTTGTACAAAACCGTGCCAAAAACGCAAAAAAATAGTATCTAAAAGGGAGAAAACAGCGAAACCTGCCTTGACACAAAAATAATGCCGTGATACAATATTTAAGCGATAAATATTGCGTTCTTTGCGACTGACGGAAAAGGTGGAGCACCACCGGGAAACAAAGAACTAAGAAAAAAGCCGACCGTCTGGGCGCAGTTGACCGTTGCAGGTTGATTGCGCCCTTTTTTAGGTTCAGGAGGATTGTTTATGAAAAAAGTCGGAATCATTATGGGCAGCGACAGCGATCTGCCGATCGTTCAAAAAGCGGTAGATACGCTCAAAGGCCTTCAGATCCCGTATGAGGTACATATCTACTCTGCCCACAGAACCCCTGTTGAAGCCCGTGATTTTGCGATCAATGCCCGTAAAAACGGCTTTGGCGCGATTATTGCCGCTGCAGGAATGGCAGCGCACCTGGCAGGTGCAATCGCAGCCAATACTACATTGCCTGTGATCGGGATTCCCTGTAAAGGACCTGTTCTGGACGGTATGGATGCACTGCTGTCAACCGTTCAGATGCCTACCGGTATTCCGGTTGCTACTGTGGCGATCAACGGTGCAGCAAATGCGGCACTGCTTTGCGCGCAGATCATTGCGGTCGAGGATCAGGAACTGGCAGCTAAGCTGGACGCTAAGCGGGCATCCGATGCAGCAAAGGTCTTGGAGAAAGATGCATCCATTGCTGCAGCACTTTAATATGTAAATTATTTCTAAAGGAGAAATGAAATATGGAAAAGAAACTTGTGTATACCGGTAAGACTAAGGACGTTTTTGCTCTGGAGAACGGCAACTATCTGCTCAAGTTCAAGGATGACTGCACTGGCAAGGACGGTGTGTTCGATCCCGGTGAAAACTCCGTCGGTCTGACCATCGAGGGCGTGGGCGATGTAAACCTGCGTATGTCCATCTATTTCTTTGAGAAGACCAATGCTGCAGGCATCAAGACCCACTATGTAAGCGCCGATCTGGAAAACACCACAATGGAAGTTTTGCCCGCTAAGGTGTTTGGTAAGGGTCTGGAAGTTATCTGCCGCTACAAGGCTGTAGGCTCTTTCTACCGCCGTTATTCCGACTACTGCGTTGAGGGCCAGGACCTGCCTGCTTATGTGGAGACTACCTTCAAGAATGACGAAAAGGGCGACCCCCTGGTTACTAAGG
Source organism: Oscillospiraceae bacterium (assembly GCA_017521485.1). Taxonomy (GTDB): domain Bacteria; phylum Bacillota; class Clostridia; order Oscillospirales; family Oscillospiraceae; genus Faecousia. The sequence goes on along the minus strand of JAFXCL010000007.1, from coordinate 11,191 downwards.
ACGGTCTGGTAGATCTGGGTGTTATGACCGCTGAGCAGTACGATGACCTGAAGGCTATGACCCAGGCAATCACCAAGATCGTTGCTGACGATCTGAAGGAAAAGGGCCTGGATATGTACGATATCAAGTTCGAGTTCGGCTACGATGCAGACGGCAAGGTTATGCTGATCGACGAGATCGCTTCCGGCAATATGCGCGTTTACAAGGACGGTCAGTACATCGATCCTATGACCCTGAACAAGCTGTTTTTTGCATAAATAAGTTACTGTTTTGACGGACAGCGGCTCAAACCGCTGCCCGCCAAAATGCTGTTAGTCACATTTTCTGTTTTGCGTAAAGGAGTAAATAATGGGAGGCTTTTTTGGAATTACATCCCGTTCTGACTGTATGATGGATGTGTTCTTTGGCGTGGATTATCATTCCCACTTAGGAACGCGCCGCGGCGGTATGGCGGCTTTTGATCCGGAGATCGGCCTGCAAAGGGTGATCCATAATATTGAGAAATCACCGTTCCGGACGAAGTTTGAACACGTCCTTGAGGAAATGAAAGGTACATCGGCTATCGGCTGTATCAGCGATACAGATCCCCAGCCGCTGCTGATCCGTTCTTCCCTTGGTACATATGCGATCTCTACAGTGGGAATTGTAAATAATGCTGATGCACTGATCGCGCAATATCTCTCCTCCAACAGTGGTCATTTTGATGCAATGACCGGTGGAAAAATCAATTCCAACGAGCTCGTTGCAGCACTGATCAGCCAGAAAAGCTCCTTTGCGGAGGGTATCCAATTCGCCCAGAGTGTGATAGACGGAACAGCAAACATTCTGCTTTTGAAGGATGACGGCAATCTGATTGCTGCCCGTGACAGGTTAGGAAGAATTCCGGTACAGATTGGCAAGAATGAAGACGGATACGCAGTATCCTTTGAGCAGTTTGCTTATACAAAGCTAGGCTACGAGCATGTTTGTGAATTAGGACCGGGAGAGATTGTTGAGATCACCCCGGACGGAATGACCCAGCTGGCAAAGCCAGGCAAGGAAATGCGTATGTGTGCATTCCTTTGGAGCTATTACGGCTATCCCACATCCAATTATGAAGGCGTAAATGTGGAAGCAATGCGCTACCGCAACGGTGCAGCCATAGCGGAGCGGGATATGGCGCAGGGTCGGTCAATGGAAATCGACTATGTTGGCGGTGTTCCAGACTCAGGTACACCTCACGCAATCGGTTATGCAAACCGGACCGGAAAAGCATTTGCCAGAGCGTTTATCAAATACACGCCCACTTGGTCCAGAAGCTTTACCCCTGCCCGTCAGTCCGACCGGAATAAGATCGCTAAGATGAAACAGATCCCGGTCCATGAGATCATTGTAAATAAGAATCTGCTGTTTGTGGATGATTCTATTGTCCGCGGAACACAGCTGAAGGAAACGGTTGATTTCCTGTATGAAAACGGTGCAAAATCCGTTCATATGCGCTCTGCCTGTCCGCCAATTATGTATGGCTGTAAATACTTAAATTTCTCCCGTTCCACCAGTGATATGGACCTGATCTCCCGCCGGGTGATCGTGGAGCTGGAAGGTGAGGAGGGCTTAAAGCATATTGACGAATATGCTAACGGCGATACAGAGCGTGGCAAGGCTATGCGCAAAGCGATTTGTGATAAATTTAAATTTGCATCCCTTGGATTTCAGACCCTCGAGGGCGTTATCAGCGCCATCGGACTAGAACCCTGTAAGCTGTGTACCTATTGCTGGACCGGCAAGGAATAAGAGAGGAGCAATATTATGGAAAAGAGTTATTCTGCAAGCTACGCCGCTGCCGGTGTTGACATTACTGCCGGTTATCGTGCCGTTGAATTGATGAAAAAACACGTTGCCCGTACCCGTAATGAGGGTTGCTTGGACGATGTGGGTGGCTTTGGCGGCTGCTTCGGTTTGCCTATTGCCGGTATGGAAGAGCCTGTCCTTGTTTCCGGTACGGATGGCTGTGGCACAAAGGTGAAGCTGGCGATCCTGATGGACAAGCACGACACCATCGGTATCGATGCAGTGGCTATGTGTGTCAACGACATTATCTGCTGCGGTGCAAAGCCTCTGTTCTTCCTGGACTATATTGCCTGCGGCAAAAATATTCCTGAAAAGATTGCCCAGATCGTTGGCGGTGTTGCTGAGGGCTGCGTTCAGGCTGGCAGCGCACTGATTGGCGGTGAAACAGCTGAGCATCCCGGTATGATGCCTGTAGAGGATTATGACCTGGCTGGCTTTGCAGTGGGTATTGTTGATAAAAAGAAGATCATCGACAACACCAAAATGGCAGAGGGGGATGTGGTGATTGCACTGCCTTCCACCGGCATCCATTCCAATGGCTTCAGCCTGTGCCGTAAGGTGTTTGACATTGATAATAACAATCCTGACCTGTATATCCCCAGAGAGGAACTGGGCGGCAAGACAACCGCTGAGGCACTGCTGACTCCTACCAGAATCTACGTAAAGCCTGTTTTGGCACTTCTGGAGAAGGTGGATGTTAAGGGTATCAGTCATATCACCGGCGGCGGCTTCTACGAAAATATTCCCCGCTCCATTCCGGACGGATTGGGCGCAGTGATTGAGAAGAATGCAGTTAAAATTCTGCCCATCTTCGATTTGATTGCCAAGACCGGCAACATCCCTGAGCGGGATATGTTCAATACCTACAATATGGGTGTGGGTATGAGCATTGTTGTTCCGGCAGATCAGGTTGACACAGCAATCGAAGTGCTGAAGGCACATGGCGAGGATGCCTATGTGATCGGCAAGATTGTTAAGTCCGAAACTAAGGTTGTTATCGAGTAAAAAGGGGAGTTGCGGATGGACAAGGCAAGAATTGCAGTCCTGGTTTCCGGCGGCGGTACAAACCTGCAGGCATTGATCGATGCCCAGAGATCCGGTGTGATTTCCAGTGGCGAAATTAGTTTGGTGATTGCCAATAATCCGGATGCTTATGCATTGACCCGGGCAGATAGTGCAGGGATCGCTCGTGCAGTGGTTACAAAACGGGAATGTGGAAGTCAGGAAGCCTTTGAAGAAAAGATCAAGGAGCTTATTAAAGTACATAACATCGATTTGATTGTTTTGGCAGGCTTTATGTCGATCCTCAGCGAGAACTTCACTAGGGATTTTCCTGAGAGAATTCTCAATGTTCACCCTTCTTTGATCCCGTCTTTCTGCGGTAAAGGCTATTACGGTCTGCGTGTCCACGAGGAAGCCCTGAAATATGGGGTCAAGGTTACCGGTGCAACGGTACATTTTGTCAATGAAATTCCGGACGGCGGAAAGATCCTGCTGCAAAAGGCTGTGGAAATTCAGGAAGGGGACACCCCTGAGATTCTCCAACGCCGGGTAATGGAGCAGGCAGAGTGGAAGATACTTCCCGCTGCCACCGAAATGGTAAGTAAGGATATTGTGTCAAGCAGACAGAAAGGATAAATTGCAATGAATGTTTACGAAATTGGTGCGCTGAGCGAGAAGCTTTCTACAAACGCCTATCCCGGCCGCGGCATCGTGCTGGGAATTACACCTGACGGTAAGAAATCTGTTGCTGCCTATTTTATTATGGGCCGGAGCGTTAACAGCCGTAACCGTGTATTTGTGCAGGAGTCTGACGGCATCCGTACAGAGGCTTTTGATCCCAGCCTTATGAAAGATCCCCACCTGATTATCTATCACCCTGTCCGTGAAGCAGGGTGCGGCCTGATCGTTACCAATGGCGACCAGACTGATACCATTTGGGAGTATCTGGCAAAGGGTGAAAGCTGGGAAGCAGCATTGCGCACAAGAATGTTTGAGGATGACGGTCCTAACTGGACACCCAGAATTTCCGGTCTGCTCTCCGGTGATGGCAGCTACAAAATGTCTATCCTGAAAGCGGCTGACGCAGAAGGAACTGCCTGTGCCCGTTTCTTCTATGAGTATCCTGCAATTGCAGGTCTGGGTCACTTTATCCACACCTATGTGTGCGATGGAAATCCTGTGATCCCCACTTTCCAGGGTGAGCCTGAGCGGGTGGCAATTGACGGTGATATCGATCAGTTTACCAATATGCTTTGGGAAAACCTGAATGTTGACAATAAGATCTCCCTGTTTGTCCGGTATACCGATCTGGAGACCGGCGCGTATGAGCAGAGAATTATCAATAAGCATCAGTAAAGGAGAAACGAAATGAAAGAATTTGAACTGAAATATGGCTGCAACCCCAATCAGAAGCCTGCAAAGCTGTATATGCACGACGGCAGCGACCTGCCCTTTACCATTCTTAATGGCCGTCCCGGTTACATCAATTTTATGGATGCACTGAACTCCTGGCAGCTTGTTAAGGAGCTGAAGGAAGCTACCGGTATGGTTGCCGCAACTTCTTTTAAGCACGTTTCTCCTACCTCTGCAGCAGTGGGCAAGCCCCTGAACGATGACCTGAAAAAGGCTTGTTTTGTGGATGATATTCCCGAGCTTGACGCAAATCCCCTGGCTTGCGCTTATGCCCGCGCTCGCGGCACTGACCGTATGTGCAGCTTTGGCGATTGGGTTGCACTCAGCGACACCTGTGACGCGCTGACTGCAAAGCTGATCGCCCGTGAGGTTTCCGATGGCGTGATTGCACCGGCATACACGGAGGAAGCTCTGGAGATCCTGAAAACCAAGCGTAAGGGAACTTACAATGTGGTTGCAATTAACCCCGAATATGTTCCTGCAGAAGCCGAGAATAAGCAGGTCTACGGCATTACCTTCCAGCAGGGTCGTAACAACTTTAAGATTGGTGAGCACCTGCTTGAGAACATTGTGACCGAAAACAAGGATCTGCCCGAGAGTGCAAAAATCGATCTGATCGTTTCTCTGATCACTCTCAAGTACACCCAGTCCAACTCCGTTTGCTATGCTGTGGACGGTCAGGCAATCGGCGTTGGTGCCGGTCAGCAGTCCAGAATTCACTGCACCAGACTGGCAGGCAGCAAGGCAGACACTTGGTTCCTCCGTCAGCATCCCAAGACACTGGCACTGCCTTTCCGTGAGGATCTGGGTCGCCCCAACCGTGACAATGTAATCGACGGCTATATCAACGGAAACGAAGAGGATGTTTGCGCTGACGGTATCTGGCAGAACTATTTTACCCAGCAGCCTGAGCGTTTGACTGAGGAAGAGAAGAAGGCTTTCCTGGCTACCCGCCAGAATGTAGTACTGGGCAGTGATGCATTCTTCCCCTTTAGCGATAACATTAAGCGTGCAGCCGCTTCCGGTGTTAAGTACATTGCAGAGCCCGGCGGTTCTATCCGTGACGATCTGGTTATTGAGGAATGTAATAACCGTGGTATCGTAATGTCATTTACCGGCATGAGACTGTTCCACCATTAATGGAGAGATAATTATGAAATTACTGGTTGTTGGCGGCGGCGGCCGTGAGCATGCAATCATTAAAAAGCTAAAAGAAAACAAGGCTGTTTCTGAAATCTTCGCCTTGCCGGGCAACGGTGGCATGGAAAAGGACGCCACCTGTGTAAACATCGGTGCGAAGGATATTGAGAACATTGTAAAATTTGCCTGCGAGAACGGCATTGATTATGCCGTTGTTGCACCGGATGATCCGCTGGTGCTGGGAGCTGTGGATGCGCTGGAAGAGAAGGGAATTCCTTGCTTTGGTCCTCGTGCCAACGCAGCGATTATCGAAGGCAGTAAGGTGTTCTCCAAGAACCTGATGAAAAAATACAATATTCCTACTGCGGAATATGAAGTTTTCACAGATATGGAGGCTGCGCTTGCATACCTGGATACAGCTCCGATCCCCACAGTCATCAAGGCAGACGGCCTGGCACTGGGTAAGGGTGTTATCATTGCCCAGACCCGGGAAGAGGCAAAGGACGCAGTTCGGTCTATGATGGCAGATAAGGTGTTCGGTAATAGCGGCGATCAGATCGTTATCGAAGAATTCCTCACCGGTCCGGAGGTTTCTGTTCTGGCATTTACCGACGGAAACTGCGTTAAGCCCATGGTTTCTTCTATGGACCATAAGCGGGCAGGGGATAACGACACCGGCCTGAATACCGGCGGTATGGGTACCGTTGCGCCCAATCCCTATTATACGGATGCGGTGGCAGAAACCTGTATGCAGACCATTTTCCTGCCTACCATTCAGGCTATGAATGCCGAAGGCCGCACCTTTAAGGGCTGCTTGTACTTTGGCTTGATGCTGACACCCAACGGTCCTAAGGTTATTGAATATAACTGCCGTTTCGGTGATCCGGAAACGCAGGTTGTTCTTCCTTTGCTTGAAAGTGACTTACTGACAGTGATGCAGGCAACCACAAACGGAACACTTGCTGACACGGAAGTTAAATTTGCCGGCAAGAATGCCTGCTGTGTCATTATGGCATCAAATGGCTATCCCGTTTCCTATGAAAAGGGCTATGAAATGACCATTCCTGAGGAGATTTCTCAGAATGTCTATGTGGCAGGTGCTGCGATCAAGGACGGCAAGCTGGTAACAAACGGTGGCCGTGTCCTTGGGGCAACTGCAATTGCAGACACCTTGGAAGAAGCCATAGCAGATGCTTATGTAATGGTGGATAAGATCCATTTTGATAACGCGTTTTACCGACACGATATTGGTGCAAAGGCACTGAAAGCGGGGAGGAACTGATTTTGGTATACAGAATATTTGTAGAGAAAAAAGCTGGCCTGGATAATGAAGCCAGAGCCCTTCATAGTGAGGCTGTGAATCTGCTGGGTATTAAGGGCCTCAACAAGGTGCGCCTGTTTAACCGCTATGATGCGGAAAACATTTCCGAGGAACTGTTTAACTATGCGGTTAAGACTGTATTTTCTGAGCCTCAGCTGGATATTGCCACAGAGGAAATTTCTGCCCCCAATGCCTATGTATTTGCTGTAGAGCCGTTGCCCGGTCAGTTCGACCAGCGAGCCGACTCTGCTGCACAGTGTATCCAGATCCTGTCTCAGGGTGAGCGCCCTGTGATCCGTTCTGCAAAGGTCTATGCCCTTGAGGGCAACTTGAGCGAAAGCGACATTGCTGCGATCAAGAATTATGTGATCAACGCAGTGGAAAGCCGGGAAGCTGCACTGGAAAAGCCGGAAACACTGGCAGTTAACTATGCTGCACCGGAGACGGTAGCAACCATTGACGGATTTATTTCCCTGGATGAGCATGGCCTCTCTGATCTGCTGAATACCTTGGGACTTGCTATGGATCTGGATGACCTGAAGTTCCTGCAGAACTATTTCCATGATCAGGAGCACAGAGATCCTACCATTACCGAGGTTCGTGTGGTAGATACATACTGGTCTGACCATTGCCGTCATACCACTTTCTCCACCCATTTGGACAATGTGAAAATCGACGATCCGGCAGTTCAGGCTGCTTATGATCGTTACTTGGCTGCCCGTGTGGAGGTCTACGGCGAGGAGAAGGCTGCAAAGCGTCCTCAGACCCTGATGGATATTGCTACCATCGGTGCAAAGGTCCTGAAAAAACGTGGCTTGCTGCCTGAGCTGGACGAAAGCGAAGAGATCAATGCTTGCTCTATCCATGTTACAGCTAAAGTCAACGGCGAGGATCAGGACTGGCTTCTGATGTTCAAGAACGAAACCCACAACCACCCCACAGAGATCGAACCCTTTGGCGGTGCTGCTACCTGTATTGGCGGCTGTATCCGAGACCCTCTGTCCGGCCGTGCCTATGTCCATCAGGCTATGCGTGTGACCGGTGCAGGTGATCCTACAAAGCCGTTAAATGAGACTCTGTCCGGCAAGCTGCCTCAGCGCAAGCTGTGTCAGACCGCTGCTGCAGGTTATTCTTCTTACGGCAACCAGATCGGTCTGGCCACCGGTCATGTTGCAGAGCTGTACCATGATGGCTTTGTTGCAAAGCGTCTGGAATGTGGTGCTGTGGTTGCTGCTGCCCCTGCTTATAACGTGCGCCGTGAGCGCCCAGCTGCCGGTGATGTGGTTGTCCTGTTGGGTGGCCGCACCGGTCGTGACGGTATCGGTGGTGCAACCGGTTCTTCCAAGAGCCACAACTTAAAGTCCCTGACAACAATGGCATCTGAGGTTCAGAAGGGCAATGCCCCTGAGGAACGGAAGATCCAGCGGCTGTTCCGCAATCCGGATGTGACCCGTCTCATTAAGCGCTGTAACGACTTCGGCGCTGGTGGCGTTTCTGTTGCAATCGGCGAATTGGCAGACGGCTTGCAGATCGATCTGGATGCTGTGCGTAAGAAGTACGAGGGCCTTGACGGTACTGAAATTGCTATTTCTGAGTCTCAGGAGCGTATGGCTGTGGTTGTTGCTGCTGAGGATGCAGATGCATTTATTAAATATGCAGAGACCGAAAACCTGGAGGCTTACCGCGTTGCTGTTGTTACAGAAGAGCCTCGTATGGTAATGACCTGGAAGGGCAAAAGAATAGCAGATCTTGCCCGTTCCTTCCTGGACACCAACGGCGCTGTGAAGCACGCAGGTGTTGCGGTTGCGGATGATAAGCAGGCAAGTTATGCTTGCAAGACAAGCTTGAAGGAAATTGCTTCTGATCTGAAATTTGCTTCCCAGAGAGGTCTTGTGGAGCGCTTTGATGCCACCATCGGTGCTGGCAGTGTGCTGATGCCCTTTGGCGGTAAGAAACAGCTCACACCCACTCAGGCAATGGCTGCAGTGCTGCCGGTGCTGCCCGGTGAGAAGACCGAGCAGGCAAGCCTGATGGCTTGGGGCTGTGACCCGGATCTGCTGAGCGCTGATCCATATGTGGGCGCACAGGCAAGTGTAATTTCTTCGGTCGCTAAGATCGTTGCTGCCGGCGCGGACTATAAGGATGCATACCTGACCTTGCAGGAGTTCTTTGAAAAGCTGCGTAACGAGCCTGCCCGTTGGGGCAAGCCTTTCCAGGCGCTGCTGGGCGCAATGGATGCACAGCTTGGTATGAATGCTGCTGCGATCGGCGGTAAGGACTCTATGTCCGGTTCTTTCCTGGATCTGGATGTTCCCCCCACACTGATTTCCTTTGCCATCGCACCTGTGCTGGCAAGTCAGGTCATTTCCAATGAGTTTAAGGAAGCCGGAAACCAGGTGTACCTCTTTGGCACAAAGGACCTGTCTGATTATGCAGGCAGAAATAAGATTTGGGATCAGTTCCACGCACTGGCTTTGGCAGGCAAGGTGAAGTCTGCATGGGCAATTGACGCCGGCGGCGTTGCGGAAGCTGTTATGAAGATGTCTTTCGGCAACCACATTGGCTTCAAATCTGCACCCGGTGCTGAGCTTCTCTACGGCCCTGCCTACGGTATGATCCTTGCTGAACTGACAGAGGATTGCGATGCTGCACAGCTGGTCGGTTATACCACCGAAGAACCTGTTATTGCTTACGGTTCGGAAACAGTTTCTATTGATGAGCTTTATAAGCTTAATACGGAAGTCCTTGAGGGCGTGTACGGTACTGTTACCACGGAGTCTGCAGCAAAGATCCCCAGCCTGGATCACTCCGGCAAATGTACTATCGCACCTGCCATTAAGGTTGCAAAGCCTAAGGTGCTGATTCCTGTATTCCCCGGTACGAACTGCGAATATGATTCTGCCCGGGCAGTTATTGATGCTGGCGCAGATGCTGAGATTGTTGTGATTCGCAACCTGACTGCTGAGGATGTTGCCCGCAGCGTGGAAGCTGTTGCTAAGAAGATCGGCCAAAGCCAGATGATCTTCATCCCCGGCGGTTTCTCCGGCGGTGACGAACCGGATGGCTCTGCAAAGTTCATTACAGCATTCTTCCGCAATCCTGCGGTTAAAGATGCCGTGACTGCATTGTTGGATGACCGTGACGGCTTGATGTGCGGCATCTGTAACGGCTTCCAGGCACTGATCAAGCTGGGTCTTGTGCCTTACGGCAAGATCATTGACACCGATGAAAACTGTCCCACACTGACCTTCAATACCATTGGTCGTCACCAGAGCCGTATCGTACATACACGAATTGCTTCCAATAAGTCTCCGTGGCTGAGCCTGATGAATGTTGGCGACATTGTGAATGTGCCGATCTCTCACGGTGAGGGTAAGTTCTTCGCGTCCCAGGAACTGGCGCTGAAGCTAGCTGCTAATGGCCAGATTGCTACCCAGTATGTGGATCTGAACGGCAATCCTACTATGGATACTGCCTTTAACCCCAACGGCTCTCTGTTTGCCATCGAAGGCATTACTTCTCCTGACGGAAGAGTATTTGGTAAGATGGGTCATAGCGAGCGTATCGGTAAGGATCTGTACCGGAATGTACCCGGAAACTACGATATTCGTATGTTTGAAGCTGCTGTTAAGTATTTTAAGAAATAAAAATTGGCGGCAGGGGAATATCCCTGCCGCTGACTTTTTCAAAAGAGGTTGTAAATGGAAGATCTGATAAATGCGAAGCACATACTAGATAGCGGAAATTATACTGCGGTACTATGTAGGAATGAACAGGTATTCACATCCACACTCCGTGGCGTGAAACCATTGGTGCTTTGGGTAGAGGAAAAGGTAGATTTTTCTGGATTTTCCGCTGCGGATAAAGTGGTGGGAAAGGCAACTGCATTTCTTTATTTGTTACTTGGTGTTCGTTCCATATTTGCAAAGATTATCAGTAGGCCTGCCTTGCAGGTACTGGAAGCGCAAGGTGTCACCGTAGAATACAGTCACCTTGTTGAAAATATCATTAACCGGCAGGGAAGCGGAATATGTCCTTTCGAAGAGCAGGTACTAACCCTTACGGATAAGTATGATGCCTATCAGGCTATCCGCGCAAAAATGGAGCAAATGAATATAACTTTGTAAAAGGTATATATAAAAATCCCGGAATGTTAACATTCCGGGATTTTCGTTATTAGGGATTAGTCCTTATACATCTCAACCAGCTTGTTCAGATGCTCCCAGCGCTCCTTAGCAGCAGCTTCGTTCCGTGCGAACAGTTCAGCAGCACGCTCGGGGAATTCGCGGGTCAGACGGCTGTAACGAGCTTCGTTCATCAGGAACTCCTGATAGCCATCCTTCGGAGCCTTGGAATCCAGCTGGAATTTACCGGTCTCCTTGGAGGGATCGAAGCGGAACAGGTTCCAGTAGCCACAGTCAACAGCCTTCTTCATTTCGGCCTGGCAGTTCATCATGCCACCCTTGATGGAGTGCATCTCACAGG
>JAFXCL010000006.1 GCA_017521485.1 Oscillospiraceae bacterium | reverse complement strand
GGTCAACGATGAACATAGCAGCGGGGATCTTCTTCATTTCCTTAACGCCGCCCAGGTACTTCTCCAGCTTGGCGATCTCGCCCTGGTGCTTGATAACTTCCTTCTTGGGCAGCATAGCGAAGGTGCCGTCCTCTTCCATCTTCTTCAGCTGAGCCAGACGGTCGATACGGGAACGCATGGTGCGGAAGTTGGTCAGCATACCACCCAGCCAACGGGAGTTGACATAGTAACCGCCGCAACGGGCAGCCTCTTCGCGGATTGCATCCTGTGCCTGCTTCTTGGTGCCGACGAACAGGACGTTGCCGCCTTCAGCGGAAATGTCACGGATAAAGTTGTAGGCTTCCTCCAGCTTCTTAACGGTCTTCTGCAAGTCAATGATGTAGATACCGTTACGCTCGGTGTAGATGTAGGTAGCCATTTTGGGGTTCCAGCGGCGGGTCTGGTGACCGAAGTGCACACCGGCCTCCAGCAGTTGTTTCATAGATACGACAGCCATTTTTGATTTTCTCCTTTTGTTTTTCCTCCACCCCGTTCATCTCGCACTGCCCGCCCAAATAACAGATGAAAAATCAGCGGTTACTAAGACACTTGGGGGTACGATCACCGGGTGTGTGGTGTTGATTACTACGGGCATCATTTGCCCGTGCCGAATTATTATATAGGAAGTGTTTCCATTTTGCAAGTATTTTTTCCAAAATTTTTCTAAAAATTTCGAAAAAAAGCCGTCAGCTCCCGCCAACGGCTTTTAAATTGAAAATGGAGAGTTGAAAATTGAAAATTATCTGCGTAGCAGATACATTCATTTTGCATTATGCATTTTGCACTTTGCATTCAAAACAGCAGTCCCGGTTTATGCCGGGGGACACGGCATTGGTCTGGCTTGGCATCCACCAACACGATATCCGGTCCGATCCGGCGGATACAGTTCCAGGGAATTACGAAATCATCCCGCCGTCCCCAAAGGCCTAAAACCCGGCAGGGTCCGGGTACAATGATCGCTGTGAGTCTTCCCTCCGGCAGCTCCACGCAGGCGTCGCACACAAATCCCAGCCGTCTGCCGTCACTGACACAGATCACCTCTTTATAGTGCAGCTCTGAAAATTTTACAGCCATGCCCATACCCCCATTTTTGTACAATCTATGCAGATAGAATGGGAGATATGCGCATTGAAAGTTGAAAATTTATTTTTATGATACTGTAAAGGCTTTGCGCATGGTGCTGATTGCGCCCTTTTCCAGCCGGGAGACCTGGGCCTGGGAGATCCCAAGCACCCCCGCCACCTCCATCTGGGTCTTGCCATCGTAAAACCGCAGAGAGAGGATCTGCTTTTCCCGACTGCCCAGCGCCTGAAAGGCACCCCGCAGAGCGATCCGCTCCATCCAGTTTTCGTCTGTGTTCCTGGTATCCCGGACCTGATCCATAACCGTCAGGGGATCGCCCCCGTCGGAATAGACAGGATCGTGGAGGCTCACTGGGGCGCAAACTGCGTCCAGCGCCTCCGCCACATCCCCTGCAGGCAGGTCCAGCTCCTTGGCGATCTCCTCCAGGGTAGGCTCTCTGCCCAGCCGCAGCAGCATCCCCTCCTTGCACTGGAGCACCCGGTATGCCACATCCCGGATAGACCTGGAGACCCGGATGGCAGAATTATCCCGCAGATACCGGCGCACCTCGCCGGCGATCATAGGAACACCGTAGGTGCTAAAGCGCACCTGCTTGTCCGGGTCAAAATTCTGGATCGCCTTGATCAGGCCGATACACCCCACCTGAAACAGGTCGTCCGGATTTTCCCCTCTGCCTACAAACCGCTGGATCACAGAGAGCACCAGCCGCAGATTCCCCTCGATCAGCTTCTGGCGGGCATTCTCATCCCCCGCCTTTGCCTGTCGGAGCAGCACATCCATATCCGCCTGGGACAGAACTTTCAGTCGGGCGGTGTTCACACCGCAGATCTCTACTTTTCCCTGCATACGGTCCTCCTGAAATATCAAAAGCTTGCTAACAGTATTTCCGGACGCAGGAAAATCATACCGCCCGCAGTTTTGTGAAAAATTAACAAATATTTTGGCGCAACCTGCCGACACCCCCCTCCACAGACAGTGCCTTTTAGGGAAAATGCCAACTTTTTCCCCAAAATTCCGGTAAAAATAATGGGGGAAAAACAGGAACATAATCCTCCGTTTACCCAATCTATCCGAGCAGTATGCATCTGTTTATACAACCGCTATACAGTGGTATTTGCACCCCTTTTCAGGAAAATTCTTATGAAAAGCCTTGACTTTTCCACATTATCCACAGACTTTTCCACAGGACTTGTCCACAGGGTGAATAACGGGCGGTTATTCATTTTAGTTGACATAAATGTTTTCGACTGGTTTCGTCCTTTTTCCCACTTTTCTATTCGTCAAAATTGTGACGAGAGGGTAAAAACGGACAGCAAAAAAAGTGCTTGACAAAACAGGGTGCGACACTTACGGAAAAATTTTATAAAAAACTATTGATTTTCTCACACAACCGCGCTATAATGGGAAAACGCATGAGCGAAAACACAGATTAGGAGGTGTAACAATGCCCAACATTAAGTCCTCTAAGAAGGATGTCATTTCTTCCAAGATCGCTTACGAGAAGAACAAGGCCGAAAAGACTGCGCTGAAGACTGCTGTGAAGAAGTTCGAAGCTGCTCTGGCTGAGAATGACCGCGCTGCTGCTGAAGAAGCTTACAAGGCAGCTGTCAAGAAGGTCGACCAGGCAGTAAACAGCAACATTCTGCACAAGAACACTGCTGCCCGCAAGAAGAGCAGCATGACCCTGCAGCTGAACAAGCTGGCCTGAGCTCTCTGAAAATATCTCCTTCCGAGTCATTTGATTGATGACAACTTGGAAGGAGTTTTTTCATTTTTCCGGAAATGCAAAATGCAAAATGCAGAATGCAAAATGGAGGTGTCCGCTATCGCGGACGAATTTGAAATTCATTGCCGCAGGCAATACCGCAACTTTGCACTTTACACTTTGCACTTTGCATTTTTTCTGTTATAATACAGAAAAACAAAAAAGGGGGTGCATCCATGGCAAGACTTTCCGATCCAATCACCATATTAAAAGGCATTGGCCCTGCCCGGGCAAAGCAGTTTGCTGCCTTAAATATTTTCACGCTGGAGGATCTGATCTGCCATTTCCCCCGGGCATACGAGGACCGCACCCGGCTGATCCCCATTGAAAAGCTGGAAACAGACCAGCCAGCCTGTTTTAAGGCTACGGTTATGAACACCCCCCGCACCAGCCACATCCGGAAGGGTCTGGACCTGACAAAGGTACAGGTGGCAGACTATTCCGGCCGGCTGAACCTCACCTTCTTTAACAATAAGTATGCCGCCGGGCAGCTGCAGTACGGCAAGGAATATATTTTCTACGGGGCTGTCAGTGGGGATTTCATCGGCTACAGTATGACAAATCCCATTTTTGAGACCCCGGACTCCAAGCCTCTGACCACCCGCCGGGTGCTCCCCGTTTATCCCCTGACTGCCGGTCTTTCCAATTCCGTGGTATTGAAGGCAGTGCAGGAGGCGCTGGCGATCTGCGATCCCCCGGCGGAAATTCTTCCCGAAGAGCTCCGGGCAAAATACGGTATTTTGCCGGCAGAGCGGGCGTATTATGCCATCCACCAGCCCACCTCCATGCAGGAGGCAGAGCTGGCAAAGAAGCGGCTGATCTTTGAGGAGTTTTTTGTGTTCTCCGCAGGGCTTGCCCTGATGCGGGCATCCCGCACCCAGATAAAGACTGCGCCTTATAAAAATACAGATTTATCCCCCTTTTATAACGCCCTGCCCTTTACCCTCACCGGTGCGCAAGCCCGGGCAATCAGGGAGATTTCCCACGACCTGCGCCGGGGAACGCCTATGAACCGGCTGGTACAGGGAGATGTGGGCAGCGGTAAAACCATGGTTGCCGCCGCTGCCGCTTACCTGACGGTGAAAAACGGTCAGCAGGCAGCGCTGATGGCGCCTACGGAAATTCTGGCAGAGCAGCACTACGCCTCCCTTTCTAAGCTCCTGACCCCCTTGGGTATTTCCGTAAGCCTGCTCACCGGTTCGCTCACCCCAAAGCAAAAGCGCCAGACGCGGGAGGCAATTGAAGCAGGTAATGTGGACCTTGTGATCGGCACCCATGCACTGGTTGCCGACGCCACTGCCTTTTCTGATTTAGGTCTTGTGATCGCCGACGAGCAGCACCGGTTTGGCGTGGGACAGCGTTCCCGGCTTTCTGCCAAGGGAAGCGACCCCCATTTGCTTGTGATGTCCGCAACCCCGATCCCCAGGACCCTTGCCCTTTTGATGTATGGGGATCTGGAGGTTTCCATTCTGGACGAGCTGCCCCCGGGCAGAGAACCGGTAGATACCTTCCTGGTGGATGAAAGCTACCGGGCACGGATCAACGCCTTTATCCGCAAGCAAACTATGGAGGGTCACCAGTGCTTTGTGGTGTGCCCGGCTGTAGAGGAAAACGGAGATCTGGACTTAAAAGCCGCTACCGTCTGGGCGGAGACCTTGCAAAAGACCGTATTCCCCGACTTGAAAATCGCACTTTTACACGGCCAGATGAAAGGTGCAGAAAAAGAGGCGGTAATGTCCGGCTTTGCCGCCGGCAATGCAGATGTTTTGGTTGCCACCACTGTCATTGAAGTTGGTGTGGATGTACCAAACGCCACCTTAATTGTAATTGAAGATGCGGACCGGTTCGGTCTTTCCCAGCTCCACCAGCTTCGGGGGCGGGTGGGTCGCGGTCAGGCAAAAAGCTACTGCATCTTAACCTCCCACAACAAAAATCCCGAAACCAATCAGCGGATGAAGGCCTTCTGCAAAACAAACGACGGCTTTAAGATTGCAGAGGAGGATCTGCGGCTGCGGGGACCCGGCGATTTCTTCGGAAGCCGCCAGTCGGGACTTCCTGTATTCCGGGTAGCAAATCTCAGCCTGGATCTGCAGACCCTGAAAACCGCCCAGCAAGCATCTGTGGAATGGATCGAACAATGCGGCACAGCACAGACTCCGGAAGCGGAGGCCTTGCGCAACCGCATCGGTCAGCTGTTCCTCCGAGCACAGGGCACAATGAATTGACGGATTATAATTGTAGGGCGGGGGCTTGCTCCCGCCCTAATAAACGCGGTATATATCGATGGAATTTGGGTCGATGTGGGCATCGACCCCTACGAGGAAAATTTGCAGGTTTGTTCGTAGGGGCGGATGCCCACATCCGCCCTAATAAAAGAATAAGAAAAAGCACCGCTGCGGTGCTTTTTCTTATTCTTCACTTTTCTTTTCTGCGTTCAGGGCATCGACTACGATGTCTGGGTAGGGGTTGACAATTACGGTTCGGTAGGTGTGGTAAATTACCATGCCCGGCTTGCCGCCGGGGGTCTTTTTCACCTGCCGCACCGGTGTCACATCCACCGGGATATTCTGTCCGCCGGCAGACTCTGCATAGTACGCCGCAAGCTGTGCCGCCTGGGTCACAGTATCGTCCGGGGGAGTAGTGCCGCCGCAGGAGATGATCACATGACTGCCATGGACCTTCTGGGCGTGCAGCCACAAATCGTCCTTGCGGGCAGATTTGAAGGTCAGCTCCTCATTTTGGTGGTTGTTTCTGCCCACATAAATGGGATAGCCGTCGGTAGACTGGAAACGCAGGGGAGGAAGCTTTGCCTGCTTCATCTTCCGTTTGACCGTATCCGGACGAAGATAACCACCCTCCTGCAGCTCCTTGCGGATCTCCTCCAGCGCCGCATCCTCATCTGCCCGGTTCAGTTCCTCCAGAACACTTTGCAAATACGCTAGCTCCTGCTGACCTAGCTCCAGCTGGCGGGTCAGCTCTTTCTCCGCATTTTTCATGCGGGTATAGTCTTTATAGAACTTTGCCGCGTTTTGCTGAGGAGACAGCAGGGGCGACAGGGGCACTTGGATCTGTGCCATATTTTCATCGTAAAAATCCTCCACGGTCACGCTGGTTTGACCCTTTTGGATGCGGTGGATATTGGCGGTGAGAATATCCCCCAGCTGGCGCAGCCGTTCCCGGTCATAGGTGGCAGATAACTCCTTTTCCTGAATGGCAAGCTTGCGCTGCAGTCGCTGGCAGAGGTTGCTTACCGTCTTTCGCACCGCCTGACTTTTCTGGCGCATAGCATCCCTCCGGTCCCGGAGGATATAGAAGCTGTCCAGCAGCGCCCCAAAGGATTCTGCCTGCTGACACTGTCCATACTGGCGAATAGGACAAAAAGCAAACTGCTTGGGTGTGCCGTCCGGCTGGGCGCAATAGTAGGGAGCGGGGCGCGTCAGGTGCTCCCGGAAAAATAGTTGCAGCTTTTCCCCAATGGGTGCAAGCTCCGCACCCTCCAGCCGGGCATCTGCATCGCCTGCGGCAAACAACGCCGCCTCCCGGCATACTAAGGGGGATAAGCCGCCAAAGGCATCCATCAGCCGGTCTGCCAGAAGATCCGCACCGGGTTTTGTGAGTAGGTTTACATAACTTTCTTCATTTCTGGGGTCTGCCTTTGCAATTGCCTCCGGCGGCTGGTAATACATTCCCGGCAGTGCAGGGCGCTTTGCCGTTTCATCCAGACCCACCCGGCGCAGGCAGTCGATGATCCGTCCGTCCGGACCAAGCAGATACAAATTACAGGTTCTGCCCATCAGCTCCGCCACCAGTTTTTTTTGCACCGGGTCGCCCATTTCATCGATACAGTCAAAGGTGAATGCCGCACACCGCTCCATAGGCAGCTGGGAAACTTCTCGCAGCCGTGCACCGGACAGGTGCTTGCGCAGCAGCATACAAAACATTGGGGGCTGGGCAGGATTTTCCGGATTGGCTTCCGTCAGGTGCAGCCGGGGTGCAGCAGGAGAAGCGACGATCATCAGCTTTTGTCTGCCCTCCTGACACTTTAGGTGCAGAATTACCGTATCCCGGCTGGGCTGGTGGATCTTCTCCACCCGGGCACCCGCCGTTTTCTCCCGGATTTCCTGGAGCACTGCCCCTAAGAAAAACGCATCAAATGCCATAATACGCCTCCATGCACAGGGTGAACAATTCGTTTACCCGCTCTTTCCGCCCCAGCAGGTACAGCGCACCGAACAGGGTCTCCAGTCCGGTAGCTTTCTGATACTCCTGAGGAGTTGCGGACTTGGGTGCTGCGTGGGTATGGGCATTTTTGCCCCGGCGGAAATAAGAAAACTCCTCCTCGGTCAAGTGGGGCTTGAGAACATCTGCAAACCTTGCCTGGGTCGGTGCTTTCACCAGCGCCACCGTGTCCTTATGGAGCTTTAATACCGTCTGGTCGCCCTTTGCGCACAAATAGGTACGGCAAAGCAGCTCATAGACCCCGTCGCCGATGTGGGCAAGGCCCAGATTGGAAATCGCGTTGACCTGAGCGGCGGTAAAATTCATTTCAAAAAAGTTTTCCACAAATCGTTTCCTCGATTCAAAAGCAGTTGGGCACAAAGCCCGGTAAACAAACCGGTGATCACGCCACACAGGATCATCACCGGCAAATAAATCACAAGACCCGGCGTGCCGGTAAGCAGCACCGCAACGATCATTTGCCCGATGCTGTGGGCGATGGCACCCAGACAGCCTGCCACCCAGATCTGTTTTTCGGTCAACACCTGCTTCAGACCAATGGCAGTCAGCCACGCAAGCAATCCACCGGCGGCAGAATAAAAAATCGTGCCAAACTGCCCGGAGAAAATCGCCCCTAAAAAGATCCGCACAAACAAAATCGCTGCGGCTTCTTTGCCCCCCAGCAGGAACACTGCAAACACCGTGACAATATTGCTCAGACCCAGCTTGATTCCGGGAATGGGCACAAGGGCAGGGATCTGAGCTTCCACCAGAAAGATGGTCAGGGCAATGGCAGTCAGCAGCGCCATCAGCGTTATTTTTCTTGTTTTCAAACCACCACCGCCTTTTTTGATATGGTAACAAATTTTTGTGGTGCTGTCAATTGTCCCAATACGGTAAAAGTCCCTGCTCTCAATATGAAAGCAGAGACTTGAGTCACCGAGTTAATTTTCAATTTTCAACTTTCAATTTTCCATTCTTACAGAACCAGAGAGGGTGCGGTATACACTCTGGCGGCGCACTCCTGATCTAAGAGGTACAGACCCTTGGGGTCGCTGCCAAACAGGTTGTAACGGCTGACCATCTTGTCCGCATTTTCTTCCTCTTCCATCTGCTCGTCTACGAACCAATCCAAAAACTTCATGGTCCGGTAATCCTTTGCTTGATGGGCCTCGTGGTAAATGTTATTGATGAGGGCAGTCACATAGCGCTCGTGCTCTGCGGCAATTTCCATGGGGTCCAGAATGGACTTAAATTCCTTGTCCGGCTTGCCGATGGCCTCCAAGGTCACCTTCAAACCGTTATTTTGCATATACTTCATAAACAGCAGTGCGTGATCCCGCTCTTCCTGTGCCTGGATCATATAGTAATTGGCGTAGCCATCCAGGTCGATGCTGTCATAATAGTTTGCCATATCCAGATACAGGTAGGCACTGTAAAATTCCTTGTTGATCTGATCGTTAAGTAACGCAGCAATTTTTTCGTTCATAATATACTCCTTTCTATGGAAAAATGCCGGCTTAAGCTTAAGCCGGCATTTTCTTAATCATCCCAGCCCTTGTCTGCGTCCAGGATTTTGCCGGTGTAGGCATCGATCTCGTAGCTATACTCGAAGCCGTCCTTCTCGAAATCTACATCGTAGTGCTTTGCCCCCTCATCCCGGTCATACTCTGCGTGCAGGCGGGTCACTTCCTCAGCCTTCAGCTGGGCGTGCTCCAGAGCGATCTGGATGGCCGCCTCCTGAGAAATGGGAGCAGCTGCAGTGGTATCCGGAGCAGGCTGACCGGCAGGGGCATCCGTTGCAGGCGGTGTCTGCAGGTGGTTGTTGGCACTTTGACAGCCGGCAAATCCCAGCAGGAGCAGCACCAAAGTTAGTAAAACAGTTAACTTTTTCATAGCGTCCTCCTTATTGCTTGTCAGTTGTGCAGATTGGGGGCTGTTCAGCAGGGTTTTATTACTTGAAATATCTTTCCAGCAAGCCCTGCAGTGCCTTGCCGTGGCGGGCTTCGTCGCGAGCCATCTCGTGGACGGTGTCGTGGATGGCATCCAGACCGTTTTTCTTAGCACAGGAAGCCAGATCAAACTTACCGGAGGTTGCGCCAAACTCGCAGTCCACACGCCAAGCCAGGTTATCCTTGGTAGTAGCCTTCATATTGGGCTCTAAGTCCTCACCCAGCAGCTCTGCAAACTTGGCTGCGTGCTCTGCTTCCTCGTAAGCAGCCTTTTCCCAGTACAGACCAATCTCGGGATAGCCCTCACGGTGTGCGATCCGTGCCATGCACAGGTACATACCCACTTCGCTGCACTCACCGTTAAAGTTTGCCATCAGCTGCTCGAAGATATACTTCTTATCCTCGTCAGAAATGTCGGGGTTGTTCTTCACGGTCTTGGCATAGATGCCGTACTCGTGCTCAGCAGCCAGCTTCATATCACCGGACTGCTCCACAAACTTGGAAGCGGGAACCTTACATACGGGGCACTTAAAATCAGCTGCCAGCTCCTCGGCAGTGTGAACATAACCACAAACGGCACAAACAAACTTCTTCATAATATTTCCTCCAAAATTTCATTTTTATTCTTCTGGGTGCAGTGCACTCTATTAATTATTTTTCTTCTTCAAACTGGTCCGGACCTACGTTGCACAGGGGGCACTCGTAATCTTCCGGAAGCTCTTCGCCCTCATAGACGAAACCGCAAACAGTGCAAACAAACTTTTTCATGCCGTTTCACCACCTTTCTGATTTACTCTAACACAGGATCTACATTTTCCGGTGAAACTGAGCTGGCAGTCTGCTACCTGACCGCCGCTGCAGCTTTCTGCCGTGCTGGTGAGTGTGGCGGGAATTTGCATTTCCATCAAATCGATCACCGCGTCACATTCGTTGCAAATAAAATGCACATGGGGATTTGTGTTTCCGTCGAACCGTTCCACACCATTGACCGTTGCCACACAACTGGCAAGGCCTTGCTTGCGAAACAGGTTCAGATTCCGATAGACCGTTCCCAGGGAAAGATCCGGGATCTGCGGCTTCAGTCCGGCGAACACCATTTCTGCAGACGGGTGCTCCGTTGTGCTTTGCAGATAGGCTAGGATCGCATTTCGCTTGCGGAACTGCTTTGTGACTGCCTCCATTGTTCCACCTCCTATATAAGAATGATTCTTATTTATATTCAGAGTATATCACAGCTTTTTCTATTTGTCAATAAGAATTATTCTTATTTTTAAAAAATTTTTTCGTAGGGGCGATTCACGAATCGCCCGCATCGCAATTATCAATTGTCTTATTGATTTTTACTGCTATATAATATATTATAATGTATAGAATAAAGAACACAGGAGGGATGTATCTTGGCAGACAAATTATCCGGCAGCCGGGGCTGTCTTTTAGGCCTTGCCGTGGGCGATGCAATGGGCATTGCCGTAGACAAAAAATCCCTTGCAGAAATTTACGAGGACTATGGTCCCAACGGGCTTCTGGGCTATGACCTGACAAACGGCAACGCAGAGGTATCCTCCTATACCCAGATCGCCGCCTATACCGGCAACGGCATTTTGCTGGGAGTCGCCAGAGGAAAACAGGATCTTCTTCCCTATATTACCGTTTCCCTGCGGGAATGGGCGCGCAATCAGAATTTCCACCGGGACCCGGAGGTCAGCCGGTGCTGGGTAGCAAAACCCAAGTGCCTGCGTCTGCACAACAATCGGGATGCCCGGATGCTGGACGCTCTGCGTCCTCAAACCTTGGGGTCGCCGGATGCACCCACCAATCTGAATAACACCCCCGGTGTGCTCACGGAGGCAATCCCTTTGGCGCTATACGCCTACGGACACCAAATCGGTGCATCTGACCTTGCCACCCTGGCAGTCCGCTCTGCCGCCCTGACCCACGGATATCCGGAAACCTTCCTGTCTGTTGCAGTGCTGGCGGTGAGTCTTTTAGAAATCCTCTCTGACCCGGATGCCCCTGTGGTAGATCATATCCTCAAAGGGGTTCGGGCTGTTCAGGCGCAATACGGCATTGCCTTTGCCACTGCGGCAGACCGGCTTGCTGCCCGGATAGGTCGCGCCATTTCCATGGCGCTGGACGATAAATTTGACATTCGGGTGGAAATGGAGCGGCTGGAGTGTAATACGGCGGCAGACTGTCTTGCCGGCAGTGTGTATGCCTGCGCCACAAGCTTGGGTGATTTTGACACTGCTCTAATTACCGCAGTCAACCATTCCGGTGCCAGTGCCTGCGTAGGCGCGGTGACCGGTGCGCTGATGGGCGCAAAGCTGGGGGCAGATGCCCTTCCGGATTTTTATCTGGAATCGCTGGTGTGCGCACCGGAGCTTCGGGTGCTGTCTGAGGATCTGCTGCAAAGCAAAGTCACCTCAGGTCTTTTTGACGATGCCTGGGATCATAAGTATATTCAGGGACTTCCCCCGGAAAAATTTTAAAAATTTCTAAAAATCCTATTGCAAAATAAATTTTTGGTGTTATAATACCAGTGTAAGTATTGACGATTGAAAGAGAGGGGCGCGCCCCTCTCTTTTATTTGTGCTTTGAAAAGGAGTAGATTGCACTTTGAAGATTACAGAACAAGTGGAAGCATTTGCAAAGCCTGTTGTGGAAGAAAAGGGCTGCACCCTTTGGGATGTGGAATATGTACGGGAGGGCTCTGAGCGCTACCTGCGGCTCTACATCGATAAAGAAGGTGGCGTGGATATTTCTGACTGTGAGGCAGTCCACCGTGCCATCGACCCCATTTTAGACGAAAAAGACCCCATTGCAGAAAGCTATCATTTTGAAGTCTGCTCTGCCGGACTGGAGCGGGCGCTGAAGCGGCCGTCTGATTTTTTACAGTTTATGGGTAGCCCCATTCTGGTAAAGCTGTACCGCCCCAGAAACGGCCTGAAGGAATTTCCCGGCATCCTGCGCGGCTACGAGGACGGCTGTGTCACCGTAGAGGCAGGCAAGGAAACCATCACCTTTACAAAATCCGAAGTCGCACTGGTGCGCCTTCGTGTTGAATTCTAAAAAATAAAAAAACACATATAAAAGCATCGAAAACGATTCGTCTAACTGGCGAGGATTTTTCCCGCAAATGAAGATTTTGACACCGCCGACATACTTCGTGTATTTCAAGGTGTCAAAACCGCACAGTTGCGGGAAAAGGACCGCCAGTCAAGGATTGGATGCGAAGGAGGAAAACTAATATGGCAAGAGGTAAGAAGCAGGCAGCCGCACCCAAGATCGACATCGGTGCAGAGATTTTTGCAAGCCTGCGGGATCTGGAAAAGATCAAGGGTATTCCTGTGGAGTATATGGTGGAGCGGCTGAAGCAGGCGCTGACCAATGCTTACCGGAAGGACCGTGAGGACAACCGGGACATCCCCGCTGAAAATGTGGTGGTGGACCTGAGCGAAAAGGGTCTTTTTATGCACCTGGTAAAGACCGCTGTAGAAGAAGTGGAGGACTCCGCTGTGGAGATCCACATCGACGCAGCCCGGAATATTAACCCCGACATTCAGGTGGGTGAAACCGTCACCATCGATGTGGACATCCAGAAGTTTGGCCGCATCGCTGCCCAGACCGCCAAGCAGGTGGTGATCCAGGGCATCCGCGAGGCAGAGCGTGGCGCTATTTATGAGAGCTACTCCTCCAAGAGTCAGGAATTGCTCACCGGCACTGTTCTCCGGGTCGATCCCTCCGGCGATGTATTCGTTCAGGTGGGTCAAGGCAACGAGCAGCACAATGCTGTTCTGCGCACCAGCGAGCAGATCCCCGGCGAAAGCTACGAGCCCGGCAATCTGATCCGGGTATATGTGCTGGAGACCCGCCAGTCTGCAAAAGCTACCAATGTTTACGTATCCCGTACCCACCCCAATGTGGTCCGCCGTCTGTTTGAGCTGGAGACTCCGGAAATTGCCGACGGTCAGGTGGAGATCCGCAACATTGCCCGTGAGGCAGGCAGCCGCAGCAAGATCGCTGTGCGTGCCGCTATGGAAAATGTGGACCCTGTGGGCGCTTGCGTTGGCCCCAGAGGCGGCCGTGTGGGCGCTGTTGTGGAAGAGCTGGGCGGTGAGAAGATCGACATCGTGGTCTGGAGCGAAGATCCCTGTGAGTATGTCAAAGCTGCTCTGAGCCCTGCCGATGTAGTGTCTGTAACCTTAGTTCCCGGTCAGAAAGCCTGCCGGGTCATCGTTCCCGACGATCAGCTGAGCCTTGCCATCGGCAAGGAGGGTCAGAACGCCCGTCTGGCTGCAAGACTTACCGGCTATAAGATCGACATCAAGCCCGAAAGCCAGGCTGAAGAGCTGTAAAATTCTTAACGGAGGTGGTCCTTATGCAAAAGAAGATTCCCCAGCGGCAGTGTATGGGCTGCCGTGAACGGAAAGAAAAAAGAGCGCTGATCCGGGTTGTCCGCTGTACAGACGGACAGGTCCAGCTGGATTTCAGCGGCAAGCTCAATGGCCGGGGTGCATATCTGTGCCCGGACCCGGAATGCCTGAAAAAAGCCCAAAAAGCCAAGTCTCTGGAACGGAGTCTGGAGGTTCCCATTCCTGCGGAAGTCTATGAGCGGCTTCATAAGGAAATGGAGGGCAGTGTCCGTGGATAAAGCCCTGAATTATATGTCTCTGGCACGGAAAGCAGGCCTCATTGAGCTGGGCGAAGAGCCCGCAGGGGCTGCCGCCCGTTCCGGGCACGCCCGCCTGATCGTGGTGGCGAGCGATGCCTCAGACCATACCTGGCGCAGAGCCAAAAGCTTTGTTGCCGGTACGGATCAGCAATGTATTAAAGTTCCCTTTACCAAGGATCAGCTTGGTCTGGCAATTGGCCGTACCAGTCTGGCCCTGGCTGCATTTACCGACCCGGCGCTGGCGCTTGCCTTTGTAAAGGCACTGCCCCAGCAGGATGCCTTTAAGCTTGTGATCGACAGTCTGGATAAGCGCACCAAACGCATCCAGAGCCGTCAAAAAGAGGCAAAAGCCCATCAGCGCAACAAAGCGCAGGGCAAAATCCGTCGGGTAAGCGGCAGGAAAAAGGAAGATTGATTTCGGAGGTGCGTATATGAGTAGTTTAGTGAAGTATCGATTGAAAGAGGTGGCAACCGATTTCGGTATCGCCCCCAAGGAAATTGCGCAGATTATGGAGGCTTTCTTTGAAAAGCCCAAGTCCAATACCCAGGTCCTCACCGATGAGGAGCTGAATGTTATTTTTGATGTGCTGACGCAAAAGAACCAGATTGCTTCCTTGGAGCAGGTGTTTGCTGTGCAGCCCGCGCCCAAGGCAGAGCCTAAGGCAGAGGAAGCACCCAAGCAGGCGGAGAACAAGCCCGAACCCAAGCAGGAGAAAGCACCTGCAAAGCCTGCTGCAGCGGTGCAGGAGACACCGAAAAAGGCAGAGCCTCCCAAGCCTGCAAAGCCCGCCCAGCCGGAGCGCAAGCGGGAACGCCGGGTGGTGGATACCTCTGCAGTGCAGGTTAATGCTAACCGTTTTGACGACCGTGTAGACGATCTTGTGTCTGAGCGCGTCCAGAATTATCAGGGCGGCAAGCAGCGCATCGGCGGCAAGAAGGGCCAGCAGCAAAATCGGAAGGACAATAAGTTCAAGGGCAACAAGGCCCGCAATGAGGAGCAGGAGAAGATGCGCCGCCTGCAGATGGAGGTGGCTCGCAAAGCCCCCGTTACTGTTAAGATCCCCGATGAGATCACAGTAGGTGAGCTGGCTTCCCGGATGAAGAAGACCGCAGGCGAGGTCATTAAGTGCCTGATGAAAAACGGCGTTCTGGCTGCCATCAACCAGACCATCGACTTTGATACCGCCGAGTTTGTTGCCACCGAATTTGGCTGCAAGGTGGAAAAAGAAATCACCGTTACCATTGAGGAGCGGATCTTTGAAGATCACGAGGATACCGCCGAGGAGCTCCAGGAGCGCGCACCGGTCGTGGTGGTTATGGGCCACGTTGACCACGGTAAAACTTCCACGCTGGATGCCATCCGTAAGACTTCTGTCACTGCCGGCGAGGCTGGCGGTATTACCCAGCACATCGGTGCTTACACTGTGGATGTAAACGGTAAGATGGTCACTTTCCTGGACACCCCCGGCCACGCCGCATTTACTTCCATGCGTGCGCGCGGTGCTAAGAGCACGGATATTGCCATTCTGGTGGTCGCTGCCGACGACGGCATCATGCCCCAGACCATTGAGTCTATTAACCACGCCAAGGCAGCAGAGGTTCCCATTATTGTTGCCATCAACAAGATGGATAAGCCGGAGGCAAATCCCGAGCGGATCAAGCAGCAGCTGACTGAGCATGAGCTGATCTGCGAAGAGTGGGGCGGCGATACCATTATCGTTCCTATCTCCGCCAAGACCGGCGCAGGTCTGGATGACCTGTTAGAAATGGTGCTGCTCACAGCCGAAGTGCAGGAACTGAAAGCCAATCCCAACCGCCGTGCCAAGGGTACGGTTATCGAAGCCCGTCTGGATAAAAACCGCGGTCCCATCGCGACCCTGCTGGTGCAGAACGGTACACTTAATCAGGGCGATATCGTCATTGCCGGTACCGCCGTGGGCCGTGTCCGCGTGATGACCAACGACAAGGGCCGTACCGTCAAGACTGCAGGTCCTTCTGTGCCTGTGGAGATCACCGGTCTTGCAGAAGTTCCCGCCCCCGGTGACGAGTTCAATGCCGTCGTTGACGAGCGTATGGCCCGTGAGCTGGTGGAGCAGCGGAAGCAGGCGGCT
Organism: Oscillospiraceae bacterium; assembly: GCA_017521485.1. Lineage (GTDB taxonomy): Bacteria > Bacillota > Clostridia > Oscillospirales > Oscillospiraceae > Faecousia. The sequence continues at coordinate 5,484 of JAFXCL010000006.1, read as the reverse complement.
AAGGACGCCGCTGCCAATGCAATGCAGAAGGTCACCTTGGACAATCTGTTTGCCAAGATGCAGGAGGGCGAAATGAAGGAGCTGGCTCTGATCGTCAAGGCAGACGTGCAGGGTTCTGCGGAGGCTGTGAAGGCTTCTCTGGAAAAGATCTCCAACGAGGAGGTCCGTGTCCGGGTCATCCACACCGGTGTTGGCGCGATCAACGAAAGCGACATCTTGCTTGCCTCCACTGCCGGTGCAATCATCGTTGGCTTTAATGTCCGTCCCGATGCAGGCGCACAGGCAAGTGCCCAGCGTACCGCCGTGGATATGCGGTTCTACCGGGTCATTTACGATGCCATCGACGAGATCGAGTCTGCTATGAAGGGTATGCTCGCTCCCAAGTACGAGGAAGCAATCATCGGCCACGCCGAGGTGCGTATGACCTATAAGGTCTCTGCCATTGGTACGATCGCCGGCTGTATGGTCAAGGACGGTAAGGTTTCCCGGGATGCACAGGTTCGTGTGCTGCGTGATAACATCGTCATTCACGAGGGCGAGGTTGGCTCTTTGCAGCGGTTTAAGGACGCTGCCAAGGAAGTCACTGCCGGCTATGAGTGCGGTATGAGCATCCTGAAGTTTAACGACATCAAGGAAGGCGACGTCTTTGAATGCTTCGTTATGGAAGAAGTGAAGAGATAAATCTTATCCAGCCGCACCGCATAAGCGGCGCGGCTGGCGATTTATCTAATTGACAGTTGACAATTGACAATTGACAATTATTATTTTGTGCGCAAAGCGCACACCTTAATTGTCCATTGTACATTGTCCATTGTCCATTCATCATTACGAAAGGAATGATTTTATGGCTTCTAACAGAATTGGACGGATCAATGAGGAAATTCAAAAAGAGCTTTCTTCTCTCATCCGGAATTTGAAAGATCCCAGAGTGCAGGACACTATGATCTCCATTACCCATGTGGAGACCACCCCAGATCTGCGCTATGCAAAAATTTACGCCAGCTTCCTGCAGGAGGAAAAGGCAAGTGACGCCCTGAAGGGCCTCAAATCCGCATCCGGCTATCTGCGCCGGGAGCTGGGCAGAACCCTTCAGCTGCGCTATACCCCCGAGCTGCAGTGGGCGCTGGACGATTCTATCACCTACGGTGCAAAAATGCTGAGGCTCATTAACTCTTTAGAGGTAGAAAGCGATGACGAAACTGACACGCAGTGAAACCGCACAATTTCTTTCTCAGCGGGATAGCTTTGCCATTGTGACCCACCGCCGCCCGGATGGAGATACTCTGGGCTCAGCGGCACTTTTGTGCCTGGGTCTGCGGCAGCTGGGAAAAGATGCCTATGTGCTTGACAATCCCGAAACCACAGAAAAATATCTGCCCCTCCTTTCCGGTTTGACAAAGGCTTCTGCGGATGCGCAGGATACGCTGGTTGCGGTGGATGTGGCTTCGGCGAATATGCTGGGAGAACACTTCTCCTGCTTAGAGGGCAAGATCCTTCTGCGGATCGATCATCACGGCTCTGCCACCAGCTTTACCGATTTTGAGCTGGTGGATGCGAACGCCGCTGCCTGCGGCGAAGTGATCTACGATGTTTTGCAGGAAATGGGTGCAACGCTGGATACTCCTATGGCAACTGCCCTTTACACCGCTGTGTCCACAGACACCGGCTGTTTCCGCTACGCCAACACCACCGCAAACACCTTGCGGGTGGCAGCGGATTGTTTGGCTGCCGGGGCAGATGCATTTTCTATGAACCAACTGTACTTTGAAACAAATTCCCTTGCCCGTCTGCGACTGCAGGGCTGGATGGTGGAAAACGCCCTGTTTCTACAGGACGGCAAGGTCGTCATCTGCCCTTTGCCCCGGGCAAAGGAACTGGAATTGGGTCTGACGGAAGACGATCTTGAAAACATTTCCGGCTTCCCCCGCTCCATTGCCGGTGTAAAAATTGCCGCCACCTTGCGGCAAGAGCCGGACGGAAGGATCAAAATGTCCGTTCGGGCAGTGCCCGGCTGTGATGCTGCCGCCATCTGCCAGAAATTTGGCGGCGGCGGCCATAAGGGCGCAGCCGGCGCAAGTATGGACATGTCAATGGATGAGGCAGTAGCAGCTGTTGCCAACGCCATTCCCAAATTGGATAATTGATAATGGACAATGGACAATGGACAATTAAGGTGTGCGCTTTGCGCACAAATTAAAATTATTTCCGAAAGAAATACAATAATTGTCAACTGTCAATTGTCAATTGTCAATTCCGTTCACTTCTCAAGAAACGATTTTTGATGAGGTCTAAGAAAAATGAATGGAATTGTGATTGTAGATAAGCCTGCCGGCTGGACCAGTCAGGATGTGACTGCAAAGCTCCGGGGCGTTTTTGGAACCCGGCGCATTGGGCACGGCGGCACATTAGACCCCATGGCAACCGGCGTTCTGCCTGTTTTTGTGGGGCGTGCCACCCGGGGCATGGAATTTTTTGAACACGCGGAAAAAGCCTATGAAGCCACCCTGCGGTTGGGAACCACCACGGATACAGAGGATGTGACCGGGGAAATTCTCCAAAAACAAGCGGTTTCTGTGACCCGGGAGCAGTTTTTCTCTGCACTGGATGCCTTTCGGGGAGAAATTCAGCAGATTCCCCCTATGTACTCGGCGCTGAAGGTGAACGGACAAAAGCTGTGCGACCTTGCCCGCAAGGGAAAAGAGGTGGAGCGAAAGCCTCGCACCATCACCATCCACAAGCTGGAATGTTTGGACTTTTCCGGGGAAACTGCAAAGCTTTCTATCCATTGCTCCAAGGGCACTTATATCCGCACCCTTTGTAAGGATATCGGTGCAGCTTTGGGCTGCGGCGGCTGTATGGAAAGCCTGCGCCGTGTGCAGGCAGGCAGCTATACCATCCAGGAAGCAATTCCTCTGGCTCAGCTGATCGAAGCGGAAATGCCGGAAACATATCTGCGGGGCGTGGATACGATGTTTACACAGCACCCCTCTGTGACCCTGACTGAAAAGCAGGAGCTGCGCTGTCGCAACGGAAACTCCTTTTCTGTAAGTCTGTCCGACGGTACATACCGGGTATATAGCCAATCAGGCGAATTTCTGATGCTGGCAAAGGTGGATTCCGGTGTTATGTCAACTATTAAAAGCTTTTTTGAAGTGTAACGCTTATGAAAGAAAGAACAATTTACGCGCTGGGTTTTTTTGACGGAGTACACCTTGGACATCAGGCACTCCTGCGGGAATGTCGCCGTCTTGCAAAGGAACAGGGCTGCAAAGCCGGTGTTGTAACCTTTACCTCCCATCCAGATACCTTGGTTTCCGGCAGCACCCCTCCTCTCATCAATACCCCGGAAGATCGAAAGATGATACTGACAAAACAGTTCCGGATAGACAGTGTTTTGGCGCTTCCCTTTGACCGGGCGCTGATGACGACCCATTGGTCCGCGTTTTTGCAGGCACTGGTGGAGCATGGCGCAGCCGGCTTTGTGTGCGGTGACGATTTCCGCTTTGGCTACCGGGGGGAAGGCACTGCCCGGTTCCTTGCAGATTTCTGCAAGGAAAAGAATCTTCCCTATGCCATTGTTCCCGCTCAAACTCTGGACGGCATTACTGTGTCCTCTACCTATATCCGCAAGCTTTTGGAGGCCGGAGAAATGGCGCAGGCGGTGCGGTTTTTAGGGCATCCCCACATTCTCTCCGGAACAGTCATTACCGGTCGAAAACTGGGACGGACACTGGGCATCCCCACTGCAAACATCCCATTGCCGGAGGGCGTGATTTGCCCCAAACAGGGCGTTTACATCTGCAAGGCAATGGTAGACGGCACAGATTATCCGGCGGTCACCAACATCGGCACACGCCCCACCGTAGGCGGACATCACTTAGTCGTTGAACCCTGGCTTCTGGATTTTGAGGGGGATCTGTACGGAAAGACCCTGACACTTCTCTTTTACGACTTTATTCGCCCGGAAAAGAAATTCGATTCTTTAGAGACTTTAAGTGCAGAAATCCAAAAAAACGGGGAAAAAACCCGGGAATTTTTCAAAAAATCCTGAAAAAATCTCTTTACAATTGGGAAAACTTATGTTAAGATAGTCGGGCTGGCTATGGCCAGACGAAATTATTATGTCCGCTGCTCGGTTATGGGAGAATTCACCGACCCTCACTTGGCAGACGGAGAAATTATCGAAAGGTGGAAAACACAATGATTCTGAAGGAAAAGAAGACCCAGGTTATCCTGGACAACGCAACCCACGAAGGCGACACCGGTTCTCCCGAGGTCCAGATCGCTATTCTGACTGCTCGCATCAACGAGCTGACCGATCACCTGCGTGTACACAAGCACGACAATCACTCCCGCCGTGGTCTGCTGATGATGGTCGGTAAGCGCCGCAATCTGCTGGACTATCTGGCAAAGAAGGACATCAACCGCTATCGTGCAATCATCGCCAAGCTGGGTATCCGTAAGTAAGAACAAAAGGGGCGACGGATACCGTCGCCCCTTTTTTCAGCGGATCTTTTTCGCCGGATCCGCCCCGTCATTCATCGGGAGCCCCTTAGCAGTTGAAAGTGGTGCTGAAAATCAGCGCTAGTTTCAAGTGCTAAACCTCCCGAACACAACTGTTGACAGTTTACATTAACAATCGGAAATCATTGTCCATTGTCAATTGTCAATTCAAAAAACAAGGAGGTAAACAAATGATTACTCGCAAACAGTATCCCAACCATCACGTTTACGAGATGGAAATCGGCGGCCGTCCCTTTACTGTGGAGACCGGCAAGGTGGCAGAGCTTGCCAACGCCGAGTGCATCTGCCGCTACGGCGACACCGTCGTGCTGACAACCTGCACCTGCAACCCCATCCCCAAGGCAGGTATTGACTACTTCCCTCTGACCATTGAGTTCGAAGAGAGAATGTATTCCGTGGGCCGTATTCCCGGCTCCTTCAACCGCCGTGAGGGCAAGCCCTCTGAGCGGGGCATCCTGAACAGCCGTATCATCGACCGTCCTATGCGTCCCCTCTTCGACGAGGAGCTGCGTAACGACACCGTTGTTACCTGCACTGTTCTGGCAAACGATCACGAGAACCCCGTTGAGATCGTAGCATCTCTGGGCGCTTCCATTGCCATCGCATCTTCCGATGTGCCCTGGAACGGACCGGTTGCTACCACCAACGTTGCCCACGTGGGCGATCAGTATATCATTAACCCCTCTGCAGAAGAGCGGGATGCCTGCGACTGCTTCGTGTGCATCTCTTCCACCTTCGAGAAGGTCGTTATGATCGAGACTGAAGCAAACGAAGCGCCCGAAGCTGTTGTTTATGAAGCCATCCGTGTGGCACATGAGACCAACATGGAGATCGTGAAGTTCATCAACGGTATTGTTGCTGAGATCGGCAAGCCCAAGTTCACCTTCGAAAAGGCTGCTGTTAACCACGACCTGCTGGACGACCTGATGGAGTACGGTCTGGGTCAAATTGAGTATGCTC
>JAFXCL010000005.1 GCA_017521485.1 Oscillospiraceae bacterium | reverse complement strand
CATAAAGAAAGCCCCTTAAGGGGTAGCCCGTAAAAGAAATGCAGTCGGCAAACCTTTCGGGGCCCCTTTAGGGGCAAATGTCTGTAAAATGCCCTTCTAGGGCTTAATCAAGCCTCCGGCTTAGCCGGAGGTCCTGACTTACAAAATCACGCCGCGGTGTTCGCGGATGAAGCCGCCGCTTAAATACAGGTTTTTCAGACCCTTTTCCAGCCGGGTGTTTTCCGGCAGGTCTTTCAGGTCATCGGGCTTAGAAGAGAACACGAACCGGAAAACCTCCTGACCGTCGCTACGGATCGGCCAGCGGACGAACCGGTCGCCGAACAGTGCGATCTTAGCTCCCTTACCGATCAGCTCACCCAGCGTCGGGTCCAGCAGCCAGGAGCCGCAGTACAGACCCTTTATGGGGTTGCCGGGGAACCAGAGCGCTGCCTTTTCGATCACAGTACGGAAGGCTGTGTCCACATTGCTGGGTGTTAAGTCCATACCCTTAGGCAGATGGACGCTGAGCACATGATCGCCGGGACGGATGGCACATTCCCACTTATCCTTGGGGAAGAATTCTTCCTGAGGGGATACAAGGTTATTTCTTGCGGCAAAGCCGTAGAAACCGTCCCCGGTCTCCCGCACAGTGGCAATGGGAGCATCCACACCCACTTCGAAGCCTGCCGAGCCTAAAATATTACCGCTTTGATGGATCGCTTCATTATAGATCAGTGGTAAAACTTTGGCGTTCTCCTTGTTTTTCAGGACCAACGCGCCTTCAGGGAAGGTCAGCACCTCAATGTTAAAGCCCATATAGGGGAAGATCAGGCTTTTCGCATAAGTGAGCATCCAACGGTGAAAACGAAGGTCCAGGCCAAATGTACCGGTCTTATGGAAAATGCTCTTGGCGAAATCATAGTACGATGCCATCATTTCTTTGATGGTCTCATCAGAAAAGCCTCTTGCCCGATAGACTTCCACACAGATGGGGATCATTGGCAGATGGATCAGCAGGGGCAGAATATCACCCACACCCTCATCCACTGGAAGGGGGAATTTTTTGGCGGCTGCCAGACTTAGATCCAACATATAGCCACAGGCGTATTGCGCCCAGATGTAGCGGTCGGGGTCGTTTTTCAGCGCCTTTGCGCCGTTGATAACATCTTCGTAATGCTCCCGGAAAATATTATATTCCTTGTGGATATGTTCGATCAGATTCAGATCGCACACATCCATCGGTGTTGCTTGCTCCAAATCTGCAGGGTAGTTGCTGATCCCTAAGTTATCAGCAATTTTGCGTAAATCCATAAATTTCTCCATTACAGCTTGGGCAGGCCTTGCACCATACGGATGCAATCCTCGTCTTCCTTGAGCAGCTTAAAGATCTTCACCAGTCGCTCAACACACAGCTTCCGCATTGCCTTACCGATATTTTTGGAGCAGCCGGTAGAGGGATAGCCCTGGATGGCATTGGGGTAATTGCAATACCAGTGGTGGGTGGCGGTGATACCGTTGTCGATCAGATAGTCGCCCCGATGGGTGGAAATGCCGCTTTCCGCATCCATCCGCTCATCGCAGACCAGCTCCGGGTAGTAGCCGTAGACCAGACAGGTCTCCGTCCAGTCAGCATGACCGCCCTGATCTTCCGGATGCTCTGCATTGGAGCCTCTTTCAGCCACAATGCGCATTGCCTCCAGATCCTCCGGGGTCAGATAATAAAATTCATCGATCCGCTCCATAACGATCCGGTACATATTCTTAGGCAGGTAAATGGAGGGATCACGGATGGGTGCCCACATCGTAGCATAATCCACCTGACGGAATGCCTGGGTACGCATAAAGTAGTTGAGCATACGGGTGTTGCCACCGTGGGAGTTGAGGATCAGGATCTTCTTAAAGCCGTTGCGGGCAATCTCGTCGCAAAGCTCCTCCAGAACAGCTACCAAAACCTTGGGATTGATGCACACATAGCCGCCCATATTCTTCTCCCAGGGGTTCTGGACGGACTTGTTTACGCACTCCTCACCCAGCCACATACCGGAGGGGAACACCATAACCTCTTCCAGTGCTGCAGCTTCTTCTGCCAGACCCTTGGCCTTTAGAGAGTCGCAGCCCACAGGCAGATGGGGACCATGCTTTTCCAGACACCCCAGGGGCAGTACACAAACGCCCTTGGAGACCTCAATGGCTTTGCCAAATTCGTCAGCGCGCAAATATTCCCAATTCATACAATATACCGTCCTTTCTGTGATCGTATTAATTAATTATAATACGGAAAGCCTTCTTTGTCTAGGGTTACTATTGGAAGCTGGCAAATTTCAATTTGTTGGTGTGTTTTTTAACACGCCAACAAACCGTAGGGGTCATTCGTGAATGACCCGCGGGCGATTCGTGAATCGCCCCTACAGCCCGTCAAATAGAAATTTGTTGGGTAAACAAAACAGGAGCTGTCTCACTTTATTCGGTAAGACAGCTCCGTAAATATTCAGATTAGCGGATCACATCGCAGCCCAGATAGGGACGCAGGACCTCGGGAACGATCACAGAGCCGTCAGGCTGCTGATAGGTCTCGATGATCGCAGCCAGCACTCTGGGAGTGGCGATGCCGGAACCGTTGAGGGTGTAGGCAACCTCCCGCTTGCCCTCGGCGGTGATATACTTGATGTTTGCCCGTCTTGCCTGATAGTCGGAGAAGTGACCCACAGAGGAAACCTCCAGCCAGCGCTTTGCGCCGGGGGCATAAACCTCGATATCATAGCAGCGGCCGTACTTATCGCCCATATCGCCGGTGCAAAGATCCACCACACGGTACTGCAGCTTCAGGTCCTGAATAATCTTCAGGCAGTCAGCTAGCAGATCAGATAGCTCCTTGTCCTTCATCTGCGGCTCGCAAACCTTTACCAGCTCAACCTTATGGAACTCGTGCACTCTCTGCAGTCCGCGGGTATCCTTACCGGCGCTGCCGGCTTCTCTACGGAAGCAGACGGTATAGCCACAGCGGTACTGGGGCAGCTCACCAGCCTTGAAGGTTTCGTTGGCGAAGCAGCCGGTCAGAGGAACTTCTGCTGTGGGGATCAGCCAAAGATCATCCAAAGATGCCTTATACTGCTCTGCGCTGAACTTGGGCAGGTGGCCGGTATACATCAATGTCTGGGAAGAAACCATATGGGGAGGGGTAACCTCCAGATACTTCTCGCCGTGGAGCTTCAGACCGTAGGACACCAGTGCACGCAGGAGCTGAGAGCCCTTGCCCTTATAGAGAGCAAACATCGCACCGGAGATCTTGCTGGCTGCTTCGTTATCCAGAATGCCCAGTTCCTTACCCAGCTCCCAGTGGGGCTTATGCTCTTCCACAGGGCTCTTATAGTAATCGGTGCACTCCTGAACCACCACATTGTCATTTTCGTCCTTGCCCTCGGGGGCATCCTCATCGGGGAAGTTGGGAATATCCCACAGCAACTCCTTGCAGGCATCCTCTAATTCGCCCAGAGCCTTTTCCTTCTCAGCGATCTCATCCCGGAGGGCGCGCTTGTCATCTACAGAAATATTGCGGTCCTTGTTCCAGGCATTTCGCTTAGCCCGCAGCTCGTCCAGCTCGGTCTTAGCCTTCTTCATTGCAATGAGGGCTTCCTCCAGCTTATCGATATTTCCCACATCGTAACCCTTCCGGGCAATGGAGCGCTTGACCGCTTCCTTATCTTTCAGAACCAGATTTTGATCGATCATTACGGTTACAGTCCTTTCTAGGTCATTATTTGCTATATTATACATCTGTATTTTCGATTTGACAACAAGGAATTTCAAAAAAGAATAATATTTCGTTTTTTCTGCCCTGCAACAGGTGATTTGCTTGACATTTTTTATGGATTGTGATATGTTTTTCTCGTAAAATCAGGATATTTGTCGCCTATATCTGACAATCAATTCTGATTTACCATTTTTTATTTTAGGAGGAACCCACAAATGAAAAAGATCCTTGCACTTGTTCTGGCAATGGTCCTGGTTCTGGGTCTGTGCGCCTGTGGCCAGAACGAAGGCGAAGCCGCTGACGACTTCAAGATCGGCGCTGTCTACATCAACAGCAAGAACGACACTGCCGGTTACACCTACGCACACCACAACGGCATCGTTACCGCTATGAAAGAACTGAATCTGGATGTTGAGACTCAGCTTGTTATTCAGGATGAAGTTCCCGAAGACAAGGAAGCTGTTCTGGCTGCCATCGACAACCTGGTTGGCGAAGGCGCTGACATCATTTTCGGTATTTCCTTTGGTTATATCGATGCAATGGAAGAAGCTTCCAAGGAATATCCTGAAGTTATTTTCTCCCACGGCACCGGCTACAAGTCCAACGACACCAACTTCAACAACTACTTTGGCCGTGCTTACCAGGCCCGTTATCTGGCCGGTATCGCAGCAGGTCTGAAGTCTCTGGAAACCGGCAACAATAATGTTGGTTATGTTGCTGCTTACACCACTGCTTACGCCGAGACCGCTTCCGGTATCAACGGCTTTGCCCTTGGTGTGCAGGCTGTCAACCCCGATGCACAGGTCTATGTTAAGAACCTGGGTGCATGGGCAGACGAAGTCAATGAATCTGCTTTTGCTAAGGAACTGATCGAGTCCTATAACTGTGGTGTTATTTCCCAGCACTGCGACTCTGCTCAGCCCCAGATCGCTGCGCAGAATGCCGGCGTATATGGCTGTGGCTACAATTCCGATATGACTGCAGATGCCCCCGAGGCGCACCTGACTGCTGCCATCTGGAACTGGAATGTTTACTACCGTACTGCTATCCAGGCCGCTATGGACTGTGAAGATGCTTCCAAGTTCGTATCCACTATGGGTAGTTCCGCTTACTACGGCGGTCTGAAGGAAGGCTTTGTGGATGTATCTCCCCTGAGCAAGAACTGCGCTGCTGGCACTGAAGATGCTATTAAGCAGGTCAAGGAGCTGATCATCTCCGGCCAGTGGGATGTATTCTCCGGCGTTAAGCTCAACATCACTGTTGCTGACGGTGTTGCCACCATCGAGAAGGTTGATGCGCCTCTGGTGGACAACGCAGGCAACGAGATCGTTGCTGCCGGCGGTGCTTCCGTGGAAGACGGTGTGATCACCGGCACTATGAACTACCTGGTTGAAGGCGTTAACGAAAAGTAATCTAAAATCCCGAATGTTTACCGGGTCGGCCCCAACCGGCCGACCCGGTTTTACTTTATACTTTTATAAAGACAGAACATAGAAAGTAATCAACAATTACTTTTTATTTTGTATCTTTATAAAAAGAGAGGAGAAACTCTCCATGCATGAGTATTATGCAATTCAAATGCAGGGCGTCACCAAAACCTTCGGCAGTGTGGTAGCAAATAACCATATTGATCTGAATGTGAAGCCCGGTGAAATTCTGGCTATTCTGGGTGAAAACGGCTCCGGTAAAACCACCCTGATGAATATGCTATCCGGCATTTACAAGCCGGATAGCGGCAGTATTTATGTAGATGGGAAACCGGTCACCATCAACTCTCCGGAGGATTCCAAAAAATTAGGAATCGGTATGGTCCATCAGCATTTTAAGCTGGTAGATGTGTTTTCCGCTGCAGATAATATCTGGATGGGCAAAGAAAAGCCCGGTCTGCTTCTGAAGAAAGACCGATATGGCCAGATCGAAGAAATCGTTAAGAAGTTCGGCTTTGAGATCGACCCTAAGAAAAAAGTCTATAATATGTCCGTTTCCGAAAAACAGACTCTGGAGATCATCAAAGTTCTGTATTACGGTGCAAAGGTCATTATTCTCGATGAGCCTACTGCGGTTTTGACCGTGCAGGAAATCCAGAAGCTCTTCGGTGTTTTGCGCCGTATGAAGGAAGACGGGCACTCTATTATTATCATTACCCATAAGCTTAACGAGGTTATGGACATTTCCGATCGGGTCGCAATCCTCCGTAAGGGCGAATATATCACCACCGTTAATACAAATGAAACCAACGAGCAGGCGTTGACTGAATGGATGGTAGGCCGTAAAATCGATTTGAATATCGACCGTCCCACTGTAGAAAAAACCCGACCGCTGTTGGAAGTGCGGGATATTTCTATCCGCAGCGACGAAGGCGCTTTGGCGATCGACGGTGTGAACTTCTATATTCGCGGCGGTGAAATTCTGGGTGTTGCCGGTATTGCCGGCTGCGGCCAAAAAGAGCTCTGCGAAGCCATCGCCGGTCTGCGTCCCATCGAAAAAGGCCAAATGATCCATCAGGGCGACAACATTGTTGGCCTTTCTCCCAAGAAGATTCTGGAAAAGGGTATTTCTATGTCCTTTATCCCGGAAGACCGTTTGGGTATGGGTCTTGCGCCCTCTTTGTCGATTACTGATAATATGCTCCTGAAAAACTACGGTGATACCAAAGGTCCTTTTGTAGATCGGAAATTAGGCCGCAGAGATGCAGAACAGGTGATCGCCGATTTGGAAGTGGTAACTCCCTCTGCAGAAACCCCTGTTCGCCGTCTGTCCGGCGGCAACGTGCAGAAGGTTCTGCTGGGTCGCGAGATCAAAGCAGGCCCGAATGTAATTGTTACTGCATACCCGGTCCGCGGTCTGGATATTAACTCCTCTTACACAATTTACAATATCCTAAATCAGCAAAAACAAGCAGGTGTGGGTATTTTGTTTGTGGGTGAAGATCTGGATGTTATGATGGCACTGTGTGATAAGATTATGGTTCTGTGTCACGGCAGGCTTATGGGTGTTGTCCACGCCCACAAGACCACAAAGGAAGAGCTAGGCCTGATGATGACCGGTGCGCTGGATCTGACCGACAAATACCAGGACAAGCCTGCCGGTATCGCAAAAGATACGCGGTTTTGTGAAGATCCCCGGGAAGAGGAGGCGTAAGAATGGGAATTCATATTGTGAAACGGGACAACTGTCCTTTGTTGAAACGGTGTTGCTTCTATTTGATCGCCGTTGTAGCAGCCCTGCTTCTGGGTGCTGTTGTGCTTCTGACACTGGATGTAGACCCTTTGGCATACTATACGCGGATGTTCACCATGGGTACCGTCGGCAATAAAATCGCTTATAAGGTCTTCATAAACTATCTGAGGGATTTTGTTCCTCTGGTGCTCACCTCTGTTGCCCTTTCCCTGGCATTTAAAATGCGTTTCTGGAACATTGGCGGTGAGGGTCAGTTTATTATGGGTGCCATTTGCGCTGCATTCGTTGCTTTAAAGCTTGGTCCTGTACTTCCCCAGGCGCTCACTTTGATTTTGATGTGTGTGGCAGCGATGCTGGCGGCAGGTCTGTTTGGTCTGTTGGTTGCTGCGCTGAAAGTAAAATTCGGCACGAATGAGACACTGATGACGCTGATGCTCAATTATGTGGCACTGTATTTACTGTTCTTCCTGGGCGAAACCAAAGCCGACTGGAACTTTTTCCTTTCCGATGATTCTGTGCGCCCTGTGTTTGCCAGCTTTTCTGATTTTGTCAGCTTTCCCACCATTCCCCTGGGCGGAAAATTTGAGCTGAATATCACTGTCATTCTTACATTCCTGATCGGCGCACTGGTATATCTGTACCTGAAGCGCACAAAGCATGGCTATGAAATTGCAGTTGTGGGTGACAGTGCCGGAACTGCCCGCTATGCCGGTATGAAGGTAAACCGCATTGTTCTGCGGACCGTGTTTCTGTCTGCCTGCCTGATTGGTCTGGCTGCTGCTTTCAAAGTTGGCACTGCGGGAATCTTGTCCACTGCCATTACGGATGATGTAGGCTGGACAGGTATTATTGTCGCTTGGCTGGCGCAGCTGAACACGGCTGTAATATTTGCGGTATCTGCTTTGATCTCTGTACTGCATTACGGTTCTACCGTTGCTGCTGCCACTTTCTCAAAAGTGGATTCCAGCTTTGCCAATATGCTGCAGGGTGCAATTTTGTTCCTGGTCCTTGCTGCTGATTTCTTCACCCGTTTCCGGGTGGTTATCGTCCGGAAGGGAGGCAATAAAGATGAATAAGCTTGGTATTTTAACCACCTTTCTGCACAATATTTTGGTATATAATATCCCTTTGCTCTATGGAACTGTAGGCGAAATTATTGTAGAAAAATCCGGCAGCCTGAACTTAGGCGTTGAGGGCATTATGGCTGTAGGCGCTATCTTTGGATATATTTTCGGCTGCTTTGCCAACAGTCTGGGCGTGGGTATTCTGGTAGCCTTCCTTGCGGGTGCTTTGTGCGGACTGCTGTTTGCCATGCTGACTGTAACCCTGCAGGCAAATCAGAACATTACCGGTCTGACACTGACCACTTTCGGCCTTGGTATCTACTTCTTTGTGGGCAACGGTCTGAAAGCCACCAACTGGCCTGTAATGAGCAATTATTCCAACATTCAGAACGGGTTTGCCAACATTCCCATCCCCGGTCTTTCCAAAATACCCGTGTTGGGTCACGGACTGTTTAATCACAACATTCTGGTATATCTGGGTTTCGTGATTGCCATTGCTGTGTGGCTGTATTTGAATCATACAGCCCCCGGTCTCCGGCTTCGTGCCATTGGTGAAAACCCCGGTGCCGCAGACTCTGTAGGCATCAATGTCCGCCGGATGAAATATTTGCACATCTGCTTAGGCTGCGGCATTATGGGTATCGGCGGCTACTATATGGGCCTTAATATGTCCGGATCTTTCATCAGCAGCTGTTGGATCAACGGCTACGGCTGGATCGCCGTTGCACTGGTCATTTTTGCGAACTGGAGTCCCCTGCTTGCGATTTTGGGAACTTTTGTGTTTGGCTTCTTCAACACCCTGCGGGTATCCGGAACTTCTCTGGCAGCAGCATTCCCGGGACTTCTTGGCTGGATGGCAAAAGTACCTACCCAGCTTTATCAGGCACTTCCCTTTATTATCACTGCCATCGTTCTGGTCGGCTCCTCTATACGGCAAAAGAAAAGCAGTGGACTTCCCGCATCTCTTGGTCTGAACTACTTCCGGGAAGACCGATAATAGAACCAAAACGAGCCTGTTGCGAAACCGCAACAGGCTCTGTCTTATTGTATTAAGATTCGCCCTGCCAGCGAACCTGGGTGGTTTCCACTGCCTTGCCGGCCGCTAAGGATGCGGGGACATCCAGTATGCGCTGGTTTTTACTGCCCCGGAAGGAAAGCTCCAAAGAACGCTCGCTTAGAAGGAAAGGTCCGTCGATGAGAATATCGATACTCGCCAGCAATTCCCGCTGGGCATCGCTGCCGGAAAGTAACTGCTCGAAGGTATAGCCTGAATAGGACGCCACCTCGTAGCCTTTTTCCTTTAAGAGCCTAGCCAGCTTTGCAAAACCCTCAGCCTGGGCAAAGGGTTCGCCGCCGGAGAAGGTCACACCACGGCAGAGGGGATTTTCCTCCACGATTTGCAGAAGTCTTTCTTCCTCCATTTGCGTGCCGGTGCCGAATTCCCAAGTTTCCGGATTATGGCAGCCTTCACAGTGATGGGGACAGCCCTGACTGAAGATAGTGGTGCGGATGCCCGGGCCATCCACGATACTGTCTGTTACAATGCCAGATAGATCAAGCATTCTTGCTCATAGAGTGCTTCACGCGATCCCGCTCCTCCGCGCGCTTAGCATCGTTCCACTTGTCCATAGTGCCGACCAAATAACCGGTGATCCGGCGGATACGCTCGAAGCCAACGCCCTGGCCCATCTTCTCGTTGTTAGATTTAATAGTCATAATAAATTCCTCCTTGTTCAAAAATGTTTACTCGATACCCTGAAATGCGGGCATCTGGGGATACTTTCTTCTCAGTTCGTCTACACGGGCAGGATCAATTTCCTCGCCCTCGTGACGGCCGCAGCGGGGACATACATCACCGATGATGCCAACATAGCCGCAAACCGGGTCACGGTCCACCGGGTGGTTGATAGAGCCGTAGCCGATGCCGCAGTCGTGCATGCAGCGGACAACAGCCTCGAATGCTTCCACATTGTGGGCGGTGTCGCCGTCCAGCTCCACATAGCTGATGTGACCTGCGTTACACAGGGCGTGGTAGGGAGCTTCCAGACGGATCTTGTCGTACACGGAAATGTCGTACCAGACAGGGATGTGGAAGGAGTTGGTGTAGTACTCACGGTCGGTAACACCGGGGATCGTGCCGTAGCGCTTCTTATCCATACGGATGAAGCGGCCGGACAGGCCCTCAGCCGGTGTGCCCAGCAGGGAGAAGTTCATCTTCAGCTCCTGGGACTTAGCATCGCAGAACTTACGCATAAAGCCCAGGATCTCCAGACCCTTGTTCTGGATCTCTTCGGCGCAGCCGTGATGCTTGCCGTAGAGGGAGGTCAAGGTTTCTGCCAGGCCGATAAAGCCGATGGACAGAGTGCCGTGCTTCAGCACTTCCCGCAGGTCGTCGTTGTTACCCAGCTTTTCGGAGTCCAGCCATACGCCCTGACCCATCAGGAAGGGATAGTTGTAGATGTGCTTGCTTGCCTGAATTTCGAAGCGGTCCAACAGCTGCTGCGCAACTAATTCCAGCATAGCCTCCAGCTTTTCGTAGAATACCTTTTCATCGCCCTTTGCTTCGATGGCAATTCTGGGCAGGTTGATGGAGGTGAAGGACAGGTTACCTCTGCCGTAGGCAATCTCACGGGAGGGATCGTAGACGTTGCCCATCACGCGGGTACGGCAGCCCATAGTAGCAACTTCTGTCTCCGGGCGGCCGGGCACATAGTACTGCAGGTTGAAGGGGCTGTCCAAGAAGGTGTAGTTGGGGAACAGACGGCGGGCGCTGACCTTGCAGCTTAAGCGGAACAGATCGTAGTTGGGATCGGTCTCGTTGTAGTTGACGCCTTCCTTGACCTTGAAAATATGGATGGGGAAGATACAGGTCTCACCGTGACCTAAGCCTGCATCCAGTGCCAGCAGCACATTGCGGATGACCATACGGCCCTCGGGGGAGGTATCTGTACCGTAGTTAATGGAGGAGAAGGGGGTCTGCGCACCCGCACGGGAGTGCATAGTGTTCAAATTGTGGACAAAGCCCTCCATTGCCTGCTTGGTATCCCGATCAGTCTTCTGCCATGCACGCTTTCTGGAGCGGGAGATGAGGGCAGCAGCCTGATCCTGGGTCAGTGCATACTTTTCAGTCAGCTTCACAGCAACGGTCCGGTCGAAGTCGGGGGTGTTTTCCAGCCGGGCAGTTGTGCCGCAGGCTTCCTCGGCAGCAGCAACCAGTGCGGAAATGCTCTCCTGCTCATCCTCCAGATCCAGCAGGTCTTCCAGCGCTTCCTTCAGTCGGCGGATGTAAGCCTTGCGGAAGGTTTTTGCAACACCCATTGCCATACCGTAATCAAAGTTGGGGATGGACTGACCGCCGTGCTGGTCGTTCTGGTTGGATTGGATAGCGATAGCAGCCAGTGCGGCATAGCTCTGGATGCTCTGGGGCTCACGGAGATAGCCGTGACCGGTTGAGAAGCCGCCCTTAAACAGCTTAATGATGTCCGTCTGGCAGCAGGTGGTTGTCAGGGAGTAGAAATCGAAGTCATGAATATGGATATCGCCCTCCCGGTATGCCTTGGCATGCTCGGGGCGGAGCAGATACATTTCGTTGTATGCCTTTGCACCGGCAGCGCCGATCTGGAGCATAGAGCCCATGGCGGTGTTGCCGTCGATGTTGGCGTTATCCCGCTTCATATCGCTGATGCGGGCGTCGATGTTGGTGATCTCATCGATGGTCTTCATCAGGGAGGTGTTTGCCTCTCTGGCGCGGGTACGGTTGGCGCGGTACAGGATGTATGCCTTGGCGGCGGCGGAGAAGCCATGGTTCATCAGCTGGCGTTCTACGGCGTCCTGAATGGCTTCAATGTTGGGGGCTTCAGAGGGGAAATTTCCCTCCAGCTCCCGCTGGACATCGTTGGCAACCCGGGCGGCATCGGCGGCGTTGCCCTCGCCGGAGGCTTCCAGTGCTTTCAGAATTGCACCGGCGATCTTGTTCTGATCGTACAAAACCACACGGCCATCGCGCTTGATAATGCTTTGAATCATAAGTACTTACCTGTCTTTCTGTCAGAATCATATTTACGCCAGCCACAATATATTGTAGCTGAGAGTGGGCGTCTACACAATATATTGCCACATCTTGTGTCTTTTGTCAATAGGGAACAGGATAAAAATCATAAAAAATAGCGACCTCACACAAGGTAAGGTCGCCGGTAGGATTATTGCATACGAAATACCGCTGTGCCGGGGGCATTGACCGCCAGAAGACTAACCTGATACAGCACATTTGCCGCATCGGCGCGGGTCAGAGAGGCATTTGCATCCAAAGAGATACCATTTTCCTGCAAAACAGTCAGTGCACCTGCTGCCCAGGCGGGAATATCCTCTGCCAGTTCTTCATAGGCAGCAAGGGTCTGCTGAGAAACGGTCAGATCCAATGCGTTTTGGAGGATCACTGCAGCCTCTGCGCCGGTGATGGAGCTGTCTGCATCAAAGGTTTCTGCATCCGGCAGACCGGCGGTCAGACCGGAACGGAGGGCTGCCGCCAGATAAGGCTGAAGCCACAGGGGTGTGCTCTCCGGCAGACTCTGAGCGCTCACATCCTCGGTGGGAATATCCAAAGCTTGTACCGTCATTGCCAGAAACTGACCCCGGTTTACCGCCTTATCCGGGAAAAAGCAGGTCAGATTACTAACCTTTTCCCCCTCGAAAAGACCGGTATTGCGCAGCCATTCTGCCTCAAACCGGCAGTCAAGACCCACAGTGTCCGTGTACTGGGTGGGATTTGTGGGCTTGAGGATCTGGACAGTCACGGTCGCTTCCCGGGAAACATTCCCCGCAGGGTCTGCGGCGGTGTAGGTGAAGGAATCTACACCTACCTTATTCTTTTTCGGGGTGTAAACAAAAGAGCCGTCCTCCCGCAGTGTCACTTCGCCCCGCTTAGGTGCACGGATCAGGGTGTAGGTCAGTTCCTTACCCTCCGGATCGGAAACCTTCAAAGAGCCTTCGTTGGGAATGTTCTTATAGGTTTCTACAGAAGAGTCGGTGGCAACCGGCGCTTCATCCTTCTTACCCCGGATAGACAGGGCAGTGGTGGCAGAGCGCTCCACCCGGTTTGCATAAATGGGCAGGTAGGTGATCTGGGCCTGCTGATCCTCTTCGGTGCTCAGGGGGGAGAAGGTCATCTGTGCTACCTGATCGGCAGTAAGGATATCTCCCTTTTGCAAGACCCGGCTGCCCAGCATGACCGTACCGGTGTTCACCTCCGGCAGCTGCGTAATGCAGATACCCAGAAGCGGATCTTCAGCCTGGGAAAAATCAGAAGAAGTAAAACAGTAAACACTGTCGCTGTCCACTTCTGCGGCTGTCACACTGCCGCATAG
This sequence comes from Oscillospiraceae bacterium, assembly GCA_017521485.1. GTDB lineage: Bacteria > Bacillota > Clostridia > Oscillospirales > Oscillospiraceae > Faecousia. Next base: position 73,343 of record JAFXCL010000005.1, on the reverse strand, counting down.
GCAGAAAAGGCAGCACAGCGTGAAAAGTACACATAAAAAGCGCTTAGGGAACATTTGTAAAAACCTCCTACATTTAATTTACGGAGGTATTGTTTGCCACTGGGGTAAAAAATATGCAATGGTGGGAAAAAGTTTTGCAGAGAGAAGATGAATTTCTATTTGTTGGTGCGCTTGTTGTAGGGGACGCCGCGAACTGCGTCCCGTTTGAAACCTTGGTAATTCCGGGGCGGGGCGTCGAGGCGACGCCCCCTACAGTTTGAGGCTTTTTTGATTGATAAATAATAAAATCACCGGAATACTGTGTATTTCGGTGATTTTTTATATTACAGACTGTTGATAAATTTCAGAACTGTGTCGTTATAGTCGAATGTACCCTGCTCGTTGCGGTGCTCAGAGCCGTTGGTGTGCTTGCCGGGCAGCTCCACCAGCTCTACCTTAATATCCGGGCAGAGCTTGCAGATGCTTGCGTACAGGAGCTTGTTTTGCTCCGGACGGCACTTGACATCATTGGTGTAGTAGATCAGAAGCAGGCTGTTGAGCTTCAGATCTGGGTTTACATAATACAAAGGAGCGGCATCGTCGATCCGTTCCAGACTGCCATTGGTATCCCGATCCCGCTTGAGAACGTTGAAGTGGGTGGTGGTCTGGGCACTGTCAGACAGGAAGCCGGCAATGCTCATGGGGTCAACACCGGCATCTTTCAGATAGTGCTGATCGAAAGCCAGCATCAGTGTCAGGTAAGCACCAGCGGACTGACCGGAAATGAAGATCCGCTCCACATTTGCGTAGGTGTGAATATTATCCTGGAGGAATTTTACTGCATTTGCGCCGTCCACGATAAAATCCGGGAACTTTGCGCCGTGGGTATACATTCTGTACTCCACAGAGGCAACACCCACACCGGCCTTGGTCAGATCTTCTGCAAAGGCGATCTTGGTGCGGTCCAGATTCACAAAGCCGCCACCGTGATACCAGATGATTAGGTCCTTGCACGCACCGTCAGGCAGATACAGGTCCAAAAAGCTGTTTTCCAACTCGTTATACTTGATGTTGGGAATAAAACGCATAATCATTCGCTCCTTTTTTTATCATATAAAATATTATATCACCGCTGATTTACGGTGTCAAATCCTTCCGCAGAACAAAGTCTGTTTGGTCATCATCGCCCATTACAAAGCTGTGGGCACCGATTCTGAAAAAGCCGTTCTTTTTATAAAACCGCTTTGCTTTTTCGTTATGCTCCCAAACCCCTAGCCATACATAATCCTTTTTCCGGGCAATGGCTATGGAAAGTGCCTGATCCATCAGAAACTGACCCATACCCCCGCCCTGAAAGGCAGAAAGAATATAAAACCGTTCAATTTCCAAAGACTTTTCGTCGTGAATTTCCGTCTGGGAAGGCCCTTCGTTTATTTTAAGGTAGCCTGCAAGAACCCCGTCACAGGAAAGAAAATAAAACTGGGAATGGGGGTCGCTTAATTCTTTCCGGAGTTTCGGCAGATTGAAAGCACTTTCCAGATAGGCATCCATATTTTCCTTGGAATTGAACTTTTCAAAAGTCTCAAAATAGGTGTCTATGGAGATTTTCCGAAGTTCAGACAGATCTTCCGGAGTGCATTGTCTCAAAAAAACATTCATTTTTATCATCCTTAGTTGTTTACCACAATTATATATCACAGGTATGTGAAAAGCAAGGCGCAAATACTTTTGAAAATCAGGCAAAATCCCTATTGACATTCCTTATAAATAATATATAATACATTTTATCACACTAAAGCGTGAAAGCGCTATAAAGGGGTTATTGTATGCAAAACTGGTATACAAAAAGCACAGATGAGCTGTGCAAGGCAATTCTCTCCTTAAAGACAAAAGAGGAATGCTATGCATTTTTAGAGGATATCTGCACCATTAAGGAGGTTCAGGATCTTTCCCAAAGACTTCAAGTTGCGCAAATGCTCAGCCAGGGCATCAGTTATACAGCGATTTGTAAGGAGACCGGCGCAAGCACGGCAACCATCAGCCGTGTCAGCCGTGCTTATGAGTACGGCGCAGGTGGCTACAAGAATGTGATTGGGAGATTAAAAGACGATGCTTGATACCAAGATCTTAAAAAATGAAGAAAAGGCGGTTTTTGCTCTGCGGGCGCTGTACCGGCAGTATGGCTATTCGCCCTACAAAATGAGCAAATTTGAGCCTTATGAATACTATATTCAAAATAAAGATTTTCTAGTGAGCGACCGGATCATTACCTTTAACGACACCAACGGAAAGCTCCTTGCCTTAAAGCCGGATGTGACCCTTTCCATCATTAAAAACGGCGAGGATGCCCCCGGCTGCAAGCAAAAGGTCTATTATAATGAAAATGTGTACCGGGTCTCTGAGAATACCCGTAAGTTTAAAGAGATTATGCAGGCAGGCCTGGAGTGCATTGGTGACATTGACCTGTATGATATTTTCGAGACCCTTTCTCTGGCTGCCCAGAGCCTTGCCCTGATCTCCAGTGATTTTGTGCTCCAGATCTCCCATCTGGGAATACTCTCCGCAGTGCTGGACAAGATCTGCCCGGACCAAAGCTTCCGGCAAAAGGTCATGGACTGTATGAAGAGTAAGAATCCCCACGATCTTTCCCGGATCTGCCAGCAGTACGCCGTGGAGGATACCCAGCTGATGCTTTTGATGGGTGCTTACGGCACACGCAGCAAGGTGCTAAAGCACTTAGAAGCCTTAACTTGCGGACAGGAGGCATTGCAGGAACTGCAAGCCTTATCCGATCTTCTCGATCAGCTGCCTTGGGCGGATAAGATCATTTTCGATTTTTCCGCAGTGAATAATATGAACTACTACAACGGCATTGTGTTCCAGGGCTTTTTAAGCGGCATTTGCGAAAGTGTTTTAGCCGGCGGTCAGTACGATAAGCTGATGCAGAAGCTGGAGCGCCGGGCAGGGGCGGTTGGCTTTGCGGTGTATCTGGACCTTTTGGAACAGCTGCCGGCAGAGGACGCACCGTTTGATGTGGATGTGCTGCTGCTGTACGATGCTGACACCGACAAAATGGCGCTGGCAAAGGCGGTTACAGAGCTGACAAGTCAGGGAAAGACCGTCAGCACCCAGAAGGCAATTCCCCAAAAGCTTCGCTACCGCCAGCTTTTGAAGCTTAACAAGGAGGGTGCATTATGCTAAATGTTGCACTGCCCAAGGGCAGACTAGGTGAAAAAGTATACGCCATGTTTGAAAAAGCAGGCTTTGAGTGCCCCTCTATTAAGGAAAACAACCGGAAGCTGATCTTCGAGAACCCGGAAAAGCAGGTTCGCTACTTCTGGGTCAAGCCCTCGGATGTTGCTATCTATGTGGAGCGGGGCGCGGCAGACATTGGCGTTGCCGGCAAGGATATCTTGCTGGAGTACGAACCGGATGTGTATGAGCTTTTAGATCTGGAGCTGGGCAAATGCCGTATGGCAGTGGCTGCCCCGGCAGATTTTCGGGACAATGAAAACCGCACACTCCGTGTTGCCACCAAATTTACAAACATCGCTGCCACTTACTATGCAGGCATCGGTCGGCAGATCGATATAATTAAGCTCAACGGCTCTATCGAGCTTGCCCCCATTTTGGGACTTTCCGATGTGATCGTGGACATTGTGGAAACCGGCACGACCCTGAAAGAAAACAACCTTGCGGTGATGCAGACTATTCTGCCCATCAGCGCAAGACTGATTGCCAATAAGGCAAGCTTCCAATTTAAAGGCGCGCAGATGGAGGATATTCTGTGCAGCATCAGAAACCAGGTGAACAACTGTGATTAAGATTTACAACTACGGGCAAGTAAGCAATGAAGAGATTTTTGCCCGGGAGAATATTTCCGCTAATGTAGAGGGCGCGGTCGCGAAGATCATTGCAACCGTGGTGGAAAAGGGCGACCGCGCCCTCTATGATTATGCTGCCCAGTTCGATAAGGTGCAGCTAAGCGCCTTGGAGGTGACCGGGGAGGAGATCGAGGAAGCCTTTTCTTCCGTAGAACCGGAATTTCTGGAAATTTTACGCCAGGCGGCTGCCAATATCCGTGCCTACCACGAAAAGCAGGTGCGAAACAGCTTTATCCTCAATGAAAAGGACGGCGTGGTGATCGGACAGAAGGTGACCCCCATTGAAAAGGTGGGCTTATATGTGCCCGGCGGTACGGCGTCCTACCCCTCTACGGTGCTGATGGACTCCATTCCCGCAAAGATCGCAGGCTGCGCCCAGATCGTAATGGTGACACCTCCCGGCAAGGACGGCAAGGTCAGTTCCGTGATTTTGGCGGCTGCGAAAATTGCGGGTGTGGACCGGATCTTTAAGGTAGGCGGCGCACAGGCAGTGGCGGCACTGGCTTACGGTACGGAAAGTATCCCCAAGGTGGATAAGATCGTAGGTCCCGGCAATGCCTATGTGGCAGAAGCCAAAAAGCAGGTGTTCGGCAAGGTGTCTATCGATATGATCGCAGGCCCCAGCGAGATATTGGTGGTGGCGGATTCTACAGCCAACCCCCGTTTTGTGGCGGCAGACCTTCTTTCTCAGGCGGAGCACGACAAAATGGCAAGTGCGGTACTGGTGACCGACAGCCGCGCCTTTGCCGAGGAAGTAAGTGCGGAGCTGGAAAAGCAAATTCCGCTTTTGCCCAGAGCAGAAATTGCCCGGGCGTCTATTGACAAAAATGGTAAAATCATTGTGGCAGAAGACAACCTGATGTTGGCAATCGACATTGCCAACCAGATCGCACCGGAGCATCTGGAGCTGTGTGTGGACAACCCCTTTGACTATTTGGACAAGGTAAAACACGCCGGTTCTATCTTTATGGGCAAGTACTGCCCGGAGGCCTTGGGGGATTATTTTGCCGGACCGAACCACACCCTGCCCACCAGCGGAACAGCCCGGTTCTCTTCCCCCTTGTCCGTGGACGATTTTGTGAAGAAGACCCAGTTTACTTACTATACGGAAGCGGCACTTGGGAAAGTGGCGGATCAGATCGCGTTCTTTGCCCACAAGGAGGGCTTGGATGCCCACGCAAAAAGTGCCACGATTCGTTTCGAGGATCAAAAATGAGCAGATTTTTTTCAGAAAAATACACCCGGCTTACCCCATACACCCCTGGCGAACAGCCCCGGGATATGCAGTATGTAAAACTCAATACCAATGAATCTCCCTTTGGGCCATCTGCCGGCGTTTTGGCGGCGGTAACGGAGCAGTGCGGCAAGCTGCAGCTGTATTCCGACCCGGAGAGCACCGCTTTGCGGGGGAAGCTTGCAGAGGTTTACGGCGTAAAGCCGGAACAGGTGATCGTGTCCAACGGCTCAGACGAGGTGCTCAACTTCGCCTTTATGGCATTTGGAGATGATCTTGCCTTTCCGGACATTACCTACGGCTTTTATCCGGTGTTTGCCCAGCTCAATCACATTCCCTACACCGAAATTCCTTTGAAAGCGGATTTTTCCATTGATGTGCAGGATTATGTGGGCATTGGAAAGACCGTTGTGATCGCCAATCCCAACGCACCCACCGGTCTGTGCCTGCCTCTGTCAAGCATCGAGGCAATCGTAAAGGGTAACCCTGACAATGTGGTGATCATCGACGAAGCCTACGTGGACTTCGGCGGAGAAAGCGCGGTATCTTTGGTAGATACCTATGAAAATCTGCTGGTGGTGCAGACCTTCTCCAAATCCAGGTCTATGGCTGGCGCCCGGCTGGGCTTTGCCATCGGCAATGAAAAGCTGATCGCTGACCTGAACACCATCCGCTATTCTACAAACCCCTATAATGTGAACCGGATGACAGAGTTTGCCGGGGTTGCGGCACTGGAAGAAAACAGCTATTATATGGAAAACGCCAAGACCATTATGGAAAACCGACAGTGGACAACCGAGCAGTTGGAGGCGCTTGGCTTTACAGTGCTTCCCTCCAAGGCAAACTTCGTCTTTGCCAAGTCAGATCGGATCGACGGCGGAAAGCTGTATGGGGAGCTGAAGAAGCGGGGCGTGCTGGTGCGGCACTTTACAAAGGCGCGGATCGCCCAGTTTAGCCGCATCACCATCGGCACAAAAGCACAAATGGAGACATTGGTGAAAACCATAACAGAGATTTTGGAGGAACAACAATGAGAACAGCCCAAATTGATAGAACCACCGGGGAGACAGCTATTTCCCTGACACTGAATTTAGACGGCACAGGGGCATCCGACTGCCGCACCGGCTGCGGATTTCTGGACCATATGCTCACCCTATTTGCAAAACACGGCCGCTTTGACCTGACGGTTACCTGCAAGGGGGATACCGATGTGGATTACCACCACACCGTAGAGGACATCGGCATTTGTTTGGGCAAAGCCTTTGCAGAGGCATTAGGCGACAAAAAGGGCATTATCCGCTACGGCGATACCACCCTGGCGATGGATGAAAGTCTGATTTTGACTGCTGTGGATATTTCCGGCAGGGGCAGCTGCTATTACGCCTTGGAAATTCCCACCGAAAAGGTGGGGGATTTTGACACAGAGCTGTGTCAGGAGTTTTTCATTGCTTTTGCAAGAGATGCAGGCATTACCCTCCACCTGCGCCAGCTGTGCGGCAGCAACTCTCACCACATTATTGAGGGTGCTTTCAAATCCGTTGCCAGAAGTCTTAAAAAGGCAGTTGCCATTGACCAGGCATTTGCAAATGAAATTCCGTCTACAAAGGGGATCTTAGGATGATCGCGATCATTGACTACGGCGTGGGAAATTTGTTTTCCCTTTGCTCCTCTTTGGAGCGGATCGGCGCAGATGCGGTAGTTACCTCCCACCCGGATGTGATCGAACAGGCAGAAAAGCTGATCCTGCCCGGTGTGGGCGCGTTTGCGGACGCGGCAAAAAAATTACAGGCTTCCGGACTGGATGTGCTCGTTAAAGAGCAGGCATCCCAGGGAAAGGAGATCATGGGCATTTGCCTTGGTATGCAGCTATTATTTGAGAAAAGCTATGAATTCGGCGAGCATATCGGTTTGGGACTGCTAAAAGGCAGTGTGATTCCCATGGAGGGTACGATCCCGGCGGAATTGAAGATCCCCCACATCGGCTGGAACGCCCTGAAATTCACAAAGGAAAGTAAGCTTTTGCGCTACATAAAAGAGGGAGACTGTGTCTACTTTGTCCATAGCTTCTATGTAGACCCCAGTGCTGGGAGTGTGATCGCTACTGCTGAGTACGGCAAAGATGTCACGGCGGCAGTCCAGCAGGGAAATGTGATGGGCTGTCAGTTCCACCCGGAAAAAAGCGGGGAAGTGGGTCTTAGCATCCTGCGTGCCTTTTGCGAAAGTGAGGAAACCGTATGATCCTGTTTCCGGCAATCGATTTATATGAAAAAAAGGCGGTGCGACTTTATAAGGGCGACTATGCCAATATGACCGTTTACAGCGAAAATCCTATAGAAATTGCCCGGGATTTTGAAGCAAAAGGCTGTACCCATATCCATATGGTAGACTTAGAGGGGGCAAAGGACGGCACGACTCCCAACATTTGTGTTGTGGAACAGGTAGCCAAGGAAACTGGCTTGTTTGTGGAGATCGGTGGCGGTATCCGCAGTATGGAAACGGTGGCGCGCTACTTAAATGCTGGTGTTTCCCGGGTGATTTTAGGCACGGCTGCAGTGAACGACGAGGCATTTTTGCGGGCAGCGGCAGAAAAATACGGCGACAAAATCGCCGTGGGCGCAGATGTAAAGGACGGCTATATTGCCATCAAAGGCTGGCTGGAAACCTCCGCGGTGACACTGGAAAATTTCCTGCAGAAAATGGAAGCAATCGGCGTGAAAAATATTATTTGCACCGATATTTCCAAGGACGGGGCAATGCAGGGCACAAACCTTGCACTCTACCGGCAGCTTTCCCAAAAATTCCAGCTGGATATTACCGCCTCCGGGGGTGTGTCCACCATAGACGATATCCGGCAGCTGCGGCAAATGGATATCTACGGTGCGATCATCGGAAAAGCCTACTATACCGGAGCAATTGACTTAAAAGAGGCACTGGAGGTGGCGAAATGATTACAAAACGGATCATTCCCTGTCTGGATATTAAAAACGGCAGGGTTGTGAAAGGTACAAACTTTCAGGGCCTTGCGGATGTGTCCTCACCCATTGAATTGGCGAAGTTTTACTCAGATAACGGCGCCGACGAGCTGGTGTTTTATGACATTACCGCGTCTTCCGAGGGGCGGCAGCTGTTTACCGATGTTTTGCGTCAGGTGGCATCCCAGATCTTTATTCCCCTGACGGTGGGCGGCGGCATTAACACAGTAGAGGATTTTGACCGGGTGTTAAAATGCGGTGCGGACAAGGTCAGCGTCAATTCCGGTGCGATCCGCAACCCCCAGCTGATTTACGATGCAGCACAAAAATACGGCAGTCAGTGCGTGGTGCTGTCGGTAGATGTGAAGCGGGTGGACGGAAGCTTCCGTGTCTTTGCCAAGGGCGGCAGAGAGGATACGGGTATGGAGGCAATCTCCTGGATCAAGAAAGGCGTGGCACTGGGCGCAGGCGAGGTGGTCGTCAATTCCATTGACACCGACGGTGTGAAGCAGGGCTTTGACACCCCAATGCTAAAAGCCGTGTGCGATGCGGTGAATGTGCCGGTGATCGCCTCCGGCGGTGCAGGCAGCGTGCAGCATTTCACAGATTTGTTCCATGCCATTCCCACCATCGATGCAGCCTTGGCAGCGTCCGTATTCCACTTCGGGCAGATAAGAATCCCTGACCTGAAACAAGAACTTAGAAACAACGATATTATTGTGAGGTTATAATATGCTTTCCATTGATGAACTGAAATTTGACGAAAAAGGTCTGATCCCCGCAGTGGTGGTGGATGCCATCACCAAAAAGGTACTGACCGTTGCGTATATGAATAAAGAAAGCCTGCAGGTTTCTATGGAAAAGGGACTGACCTGCTTCTATAGCCGTTCCCGGAAGTCACTGTGGCTCAAGGGAGAGACCAGCGGCAACTACCAGCACATTGTGTCCATTACCGCTGACTGCGATAAGGACGCACTGGTGGTAATGGTGGAAAAGGACGGTCCTGCCTGCCACAAAGGCACAGATTCCTGCTTTACAAACCCGGTGTGGGAAAGTGAAGATAAGCAGGAATTTAGCCTGCAAGGGCTTTATGATATGCTTGTTGGCAGAAATGAAAACCGCCCGGAAGGCTCGTACACCACCTACCTTTTTGAAAAGGGTATCGATAAGATCCTGAAAAAGGTGGGCGAGGAGTGCACAGAGGTCATTATTGCCGGCAAGGCAGATGACAAGAAGGAAACGGTCTATGAGCTGGCAGACCTTGCCTATCATGCAATGGTGCTGATGGTGCAAATGGGCATCACCGTGGAGGATGTGCACAAGGAGCTTGCCTCCCGGCACATTATCGACCACAAGGTCAAGCAGGAGAAGATGACAAAATGATCCCCTCCAACTACCACACCCACACCAGCTTTTGCGATGGCAAGCACACCCCGGAGGAAATGGTGCTGGAGGCTATCCGTCTGGGTTGTCCGGAGATCGGCTTTTCCGGCCATTCTTATACGGAATGTGACAGCTACTCTATGTCAAAGGAAAACACCCGGGCGTATATTTCTGCGGTCAGACAGTTGCAGAAAAAATACACAGGAAGTATTAAGATCCTTCTGGGAATTGAGCAGGATTATTACTCCGAAGAACCTACCGAGGGGTATGACTATGTGATCGGCTCTGTCCATTTCGTAAAAAAGGACGGCGTGTATTTGTCGGTGGATGCCAGCAAGGAACGCCAGATCGAAAATGTGAACCGGTTCTATGGCGGGGATTTTTACAGCTTCATTGAGGATTACTATGAAGCTGTAGCGGATGTGTACCGGAAAACCGGGTGTCAGATCATCGGACACTTTGACTTAGTCACCAAGTTCAATCAGGCAGGCGACTTGTTTGACACCAACCACCCCCGCTATCAGGCGGCGGCGCATAAGGCGCTGGAGGCACTGCTGGATGCCCCGGCAGTGCTGGAAATAAACACCGGCGCTATTTCCCGGGGCTATACCACCGCGCCCTATCCGGCACGGGATATTCTGGATAAGTGGCGCAAAGCAGGCAAGAGGGTTATCTTTTCTTCCGACTGCCACAGCAAAGACCACCTGCTCTTTGGCTACGATGCCTATCAGGCAATGCTATAAAACAGATAAACCCCTGTCCTACGATACACCTTTGTAGGGCGGGGGTTTACTCCCGCTGTAAGCTGTGATATAATACGCATAATTATTGGAGATTGCTTTTTGTGAGGATGGATTATGACAAAGATTTTATTTCTCTGCTGGGGGAATATTTGCAGAAGTCCTATGGCAGAGTTTGTAATGAAGGATATGGTGAAGAAGGCGGGTCTTACTGACCGGGTACAGATCGCCTCTGCGGCGGTAAGCCGGGAAGAACTGGGAAATCCGGTGTACCCGCCTGCCCGGCGGGAGCTTGCAAGCCACGGCATTTCCTGTGACGGTCACCACGCCCGGCAGATCACCCGGGCAGACCTGAAAATCTATGACCGGATCTACTATATGGATACGCGGAATGCCCGGTATCTGGAGCGGATGTTCCCCGGTGAGAATTGCTTTATCCCCTTTTTGGACCGGGATGTGGCAGACCCCTGGTATACAGGGGATTTTACCCAGACCTGGGAAGATGTGGTTGAAGGCTGCAGCCGGATTTTGGAGGAGCTGAAATGATAGACAGGGAAAAACTGGAGCAGGCGCTGGCGGAGCTTCCTTTGTTTGCATACGCCTTTATTGATCCCAACGCACTGGAATTTTCCCAACGCATCCGTCACATTTGCAAAACGGAATGTCCAATGTACGGCAAGACCTGGGCGTGCCCGCCGGCAGTGGGGGAAGTGGAGGAATGTGAGAAAAAGTGCAAAAGCTATAATAATTGCCTGCTGATCGGAACCATCACCGAGGTAGCGGATATTACGGATATTCACGAGACCCTGGCCACCCGCCCGGACCACGAGAAAATCACAAATCAGGTGCGGGATCTTATGAGAGAACAGGGGATACAGCCGTATATTTTGTCCACAGAGGCTTGCGCAGTGTGTGCGCGTTGTGCGTACTTAGACGGTCTGCCTTGCCGGATGCCCGGGAAGATGCATCCCTGTGTGGAAAGCCATGGCATTAACCTGATCCCGGTGCTGGAAGAAAACGGACTGGAATTTCAGTACGGCGGCAATATAGTCACTTGGTATTCCCTGCTGTTTTATTAAAAATAAATATCGAAAGCAACGGCGGGGGCTTGCCCCCGCCATAAGTTGTTATTGCGTTAAATTTTGTATCCCCTTGCCCTTTGCCGGCAAAGTTGGTTTTGAAAAAATTCTTAATTTTATACAAAGCAGGGTAGAAGTTAGGAATTGTTTGTGCTATAATGTATGTACCTATATATAATGTTCTAACTATGCTTGGAGAGAAATATTATGCTGGAACTTTTAGCACCGGCGGGGTCTATGGAGGCCCTGCGCGCCGCAGTGCAAAACGGCGCCAATGCGGTTTATCTTGGCTGCGGGCAGTTCAATGCCCGGCAGAGTGCAAAAAACTTTACACCCCAAGCCCTTGAAGAGGCGGTCAAGTACTGCCATATCCGGTCTGTTCAGGTCCATTTGACCTTAAATACACTGGTTTCCGACAAAGAAACGGCAGATGCCGCCGCCCTGATCCGTCACGCCGCAATGTGTGGTGTGGACGCCTTTATTGTGCAGGATCTGGGTGTGATCCGACTTTGTAAGCAGATCGCCCCCCACATCCCCCTTCACGGCTCTACCCAGATGACCGTCCATAGTCTGCCCGGTGTGCAGCTGTGCGCCGCCTGGGGTCTTAGCCGGGTGGTGCTCAGCCGGGAGCTGAGCCGGGATGAGATCCGGTACATTTGCCAGAATTCCCCCATTGAGATTGAAGTGTTTGCCCACGGCGCACTGTGTATGTGCTATTCCGGACAGTGCTATTTGTCTGCTGCCATTGGTGGCCGCTCCGGAAACCGTGGCCGCTGCGCCCAGCCTTGCCGCCAAAGCTATGGCTACGGACGCTGGCAGAACAGCTACCCCCTGAGCCTGAAGGACAACTGCCTTGTGCAGGATGTGAAGGACCTGGAGGCAATGGGCGTTGCCTCTGTGAAGCTGGAGGGTCGGATGAAACGGCCGGAGTATGTGGCGGCAGTCACCGGAGTCTACCGGCAGGCGCTGGACACAGGCCATGTCACAAAGGCAATGATGGCGCAGCTTCATACCGCCTTTAACCGTCAGGGCTTTACCGACGGCTATTATACCGGAAAGACCGGTTCGGAGATGTTTGGCATCCGTCAGGACACCAAAGAGGACCAAAAGTGGCTCAAAGCCGTTCGCCAGACATACGAGGCAGCGGAAAACGGCTTGGTGCCGGTGCGTTTTTACTGCACCGTCCATCCGGAGGGAACGACCTTGACGGTCACAGACCCGGAGGGTCGTGTCTGCACCCTGAACGGTCCGAAGCCGGAACAGGCACGCACGTTGGACCTGAGCCGTGAGGAGCTGGAAAACCGCCTGAGTAAGACCGGCGGAACGCCTTACCGCTGCGCAGAGGTAAGGTCGGAGATTACCCCCGGCTATACCCTTTCTGCCGCGGCAATCAATGCCCTGCGGCGGGATGCCCTGAATTTACTCACTGCCCAGCGGGCACGCCGGGAGATCCCCCGGCTCAGCCGCCCCCAAAAGGTAAAAGTATTCTCCGGCAGCAGGACACGCCCGGCACTGACTGTACAGATCACCAGCCGGCAGCAGGTCACAGGCCGTCTTTTGAAAATGGCACCGGAGGTGCTGTATGTACCTATTCATTTACTGACAGAAGATCCTGCCTGGTGTGAAAGCCTGTGCAAAAAGGTGACGGTCTGTGCGGTTCTGCCCCGGATCGTCCACGACGGAGAGCTGTCCCGCCTGTGTGCCGATATGAAGGCAGTCCGGGCACTGGGTGTCCGGGAGGCACTGGTGGGCAATCTGGGACTTTTGATCCCGGTGCGGGAGTGCGGCTTACAGGCAAGGGGAGACTTTGGCCTGAATTTGTACAACTCCGCAGCCGTTAACACAGCAAGAGAGCTGGAAATGAAATCTGCCTGCCTGAGCTTTGAAATGACCCTGCCCCAGATGCGGGATGTGAGCAAGGCAGTGCCCTGTGAAATTTTTGCCTACGGACGGCTGCCTTTGATGGTTACGGAAAACTGTCTGTGCAAGGGTCGTACCGGCAGCTGCACCTGCCATTTACAGCCGACGAAGCTGATGGACAAGACCGGCGCGGAATTTCCGGTGATCCGGGATGGCAATACCTGCCGAAGCGTTCTGCTTAACGGCAAAAAGCTCAACTGGTTGGACCGGCAGGATGATCTTGCCCGTCTGGGACTGTGGGCGACCCGGCTGTATTTTACCACGGAAAACCCCAAGGAAGTGGATCAGGTTCTGTCCTGCGTCCAAAATCCTGTACCCTTTGATCCCGGTGCCTGCACCCGCGGTCTGTACCTGAGAGGATTGGAATAAACAATGCAATGGATTCTAGCGTCACAATCGCCCCGGCGGAAAGAGCTGATGGGACTGTTCCATAGACCCTTTATTATCCGGGTTGCGGACATTGACGAAACAATGGACCCCCAAAAACCCCCTTACGATGAGGTGGCGCGGGTCAGCCGCCTGAAAGCACAGGCAGTAGAGCGCGAACCGGAGGATGTGGTGATCGCTGCGGACACCATTGTGGTCTGCTGTGGACAAGTGCTGGGAAAGCCGGCAGATGAGGGCGATGCCTATCGGATGCTGAGCCTGCTGTCCGGCAGGGATCATCAGGTGATGACCGGAATGACTGTGCTGCGGGGAGATCGGTGCATCACCGGCACCGAGGTGACGGACATTCATTTCAGACCCCTTTCCCAACAGGAAATTTGGGATTATATCCGCACCGGCGAGCCTATGGACAAGGCTGGCAGCTACGGAATTCAGGGCGGCGGGGCGTTGTTTGCGGAGAAAATGAACGGAGATTATTACAATGTGATGGGCTTGCCGGTCTGCCGGCTGAGCCAGATTCTCAAGGAGATTACGGAGGAAGTAGGATGAGACACTTTTTTACCACCCGCGTAAAGGTCGTTCTGATAACGGCTGTGCTGCTGGCGGCTATCTTGACCGTGGTGGGCAGTCTGACCGGACTGAGCCTTCCGGATATGTTTGTAAAAGGCATCCTGACCCCCATTCGCTCGGGCTTTAGTCAGCTGACGGACCGGGCAGAGCAGCTTTATGACTATATGTTCCGGTATGAAGCGCTGCAGGCGGAGAATGAAGAACTTAAAGAGCGTCTTGCCCGGATCGAGGATGAAGCCCGCCAGGCAGACTCCATTGCCAGAGAAAATGAACGGCTGCGCACTATGCTGGAGCTGACAAATGCCAACGAGGACTACAAACTGGCAGACGGCTATATCATCTCCTGGAGCAGTAACGACTGGACCAGCACCTTTACCATCAACCGGGGCAGCAATGTAGGCATTGCGGAAGGTATGTGTGCGGTGACTGCCAACGGCGAGCTGGTGGGTCTTGTGAGCGAAGTGGGCAGAAACTATGCGGTAGTCAAGACTGTGCTGGATTCCTCTCTGGAAATCAGCGCCACCATTGCCGCTTCCGGTTATAATGGTATGGTTCAGGGCGGCTATTCCACCGGTCTGGAGGGTCTGCTGCGTATGGATTACCTGCCCAGCTCTGCGGTCATCCGCAACAACGATCAGGTGGTTACCACCGGTTCGACGGTCTATCCCAGAAACCTGATCTTAGGCTATGTGGTGGACGCAGGCTTTGACGATACGGGCGTTGCCAAGTATGCACTTTTGCAGCCTGCCACAGATATTGGCAGCCTTGAGCAGGTGTTTATCATCACCGAATACAACGCGGGGTGATGAAATGGGGAAAAAGTATGAATTCCGGCCGGATAAACCCCGGTCCGGTTTCTTAAGTAAGCTGTATCTGACCCAGAAGCAGCGGCGCTCCCTGCTCAAATGGTGCTTATACGGTGCTGTTTTGCTGGTTTTGAGCATTTTACAGGATGTGGTTTTCTGCCGTATGCGGATTTTAGGCGCATCCACAGAGCTTGTGCCTTGCGGCATTTTTCTGATCTGTATGTTAGAGGGTATCCACACCGGCAGTGTATTTGCACTGGTGGCGTCCCTTGTATACCTATTTTCCGGCACTGCCCCCGGCGCTTATGCAATGGTTTTGCTGGTGGTGCTGGCGGTAGTGATTTGCGTATTCCGGCAGGCATACCTGCAAAAGGACTTTTCCTCGGTCATGCTCTGCACAGGCGTAGGGCTGCTGGCATACGAACTGACAGTGTTTGTGATGGGTCTTTTTCTGGGCCTTACTACTCCGGACAGAGTGGTGGGCTTTTGCATTACGGCGCTTCTTTCCGGTGTAGCTGCACCGATCCTGTATCCCATTGCGGTATCCATCCGTTCCCTTGGAGGTGAAGTATGGAAAGAATAACCCGACGGCGGGCACTGATCCTGCTTCTTGCCGTGGCTTTGGTGCTGAGCTTCTTTGCCTTTAAGATCTATGACATTCAGATCATACAAACAGGCGGCAATACGGATAATACCTCTACATTCACCACCTATACCCGGGTCAAAGCCGCCCGGGGTGATATTCTGGACAAAAACGGTAATGTTCTTGTGAGCAACCGGGCAAGCTATGATCTGGTGATCAATCATTATGTGCTGCTGTCTGCCTCGGGAACAAACAACTATCTGTACAACCTAATCAAGCTTTGCGACAGTCAGGGTATCACCTATACGGAACGCTTTCCCATTTCTCAGGAGCGGCCCTTTACCTATACCCTCAGCGAGTATAACACTGACTGGCAGGGGTATTTCCAGACCTATCTGGAATATAAGGGCGGACTGGATTCCGATATCACTGCACCACTGCTTGTGGAAAAGCTTCGGGATAAGTACAAGATCCCCCCGGAATGGACCGATGACGAAGCACGGCGGGTGATGGGCCTTCGGTATGAGCTGGATCTGCGGCAGTGCGTGGGAACACTTGCTAACTATGTGTTTCTTACCGATGCCAGCGACGAAGATTTGTCGGTGATCATGGAGCTGAACATTCCCGGACTGAACGTGGAAGCCTCCACAGTCCGTGAATATAATACAGCCTACGCTGCCCATATTTTGGGCTATGTAGGTGCAATGAATCCCCAGCAGTGGGAATACTATAAGAATATCGACGGCTATGAAATGGATGCCGAGGTGGGTCAGGACGGCTTGGAGGAAGCATATGAAGAATACCTCCACGGCGTTGACGGCTGGCGGGAAGATACGGTTGCCACCGACGGCACGCTGATCTCCTCCCGGTATATTACAGAGCCTCAGGCGGGTGCCAATGTGGAGGTTTCCATCGATATTGCCCTCCAGCGGGCAGGTGAGGATGCACTCAAAAAGGTGATCGAGGATCTGCGCGCAGCAGAAGGCGACGGCTCGGATGCCAGCGGCGGTGCAGTGGTTGCCACAAATGTGAAGACCGGTCAGGTCCTCGTGTGCGGAAGCTATCCAAGCTATGATCTTTCTAGGTTCTTCCAGGACTATACCCAGCTGGCGGAAAATGAGGAAAAGCCCCTCTATAACCGGGCACTTATGGGCACATATCCCCCCGGTTCTACCTATAAAATGTCTATGGTGGTGGCGGCGATCGACAGCGGTGTCATTAATTCCGAGACCACTATCACAGACCAGGGTAAATTCAGAAAGTACGATGGCTTTGAGGCGTCCTGTCTGGCATACTCTTCCCACGGCGGCACCCACGGAACGATCGATGCAGCGGTGGCGCTCCAGAAATCCTGTAACTACTTCTTCTATGTGCTGGGCGATACCATTGGCCTGACAGCAATGGACAACACGGCGAAAATGCTTGGTCTGGGCGAGCCCACAGGTGTTGAGCTGTACGAGTCCACCGGACAGCGGGCAAACGCGGAAACGAAGGAAAAGCTGTACAAAGGTGACCGTTCCGGCTGGTATAAAGCAGACCAGATCCTGGCGGCTATCGGCCAGTCCGATAACCGGTTTACACCCATGCAGCTTTGTGTTTATACCGCTACCCTTGCCAATCAGGGCAGACGCTACAAGGCAACCTTTATGAGCCGTGTGGTGTCCTCCGATTACCGGAGTCTGCACCTGAAAAATGAGCCTACACTGGTATCCAATCTGGAAATGTCCGACGAGGCATACAATACTGTGAAGCACGGTATGTATTTGGTGGCACACGAGCCTGGCGGTACGGCAATTGATACCTTCCGGAACTACCCCATCACAGTCGGCGCAAAGACCGGTACGGCACAGACCGGTATTCCCAACACATCGGATAATGCGGCATTTGTCTGCTATGCGCCTTTGGATGACCCCCAGATTGCCATTGCGATATATGTGGAAAAGGGCGGTCACGGCTATACCTTGGGTACTGTGGCAAAAGAAATTCTGGATGTTTACTTCTCCGTGGGTGAAACCGGGGATGTAAATTCCTATGAAAACCAACTAAGCTAAAAGGGGAATGCTTGTGGATAAGAAGAAACTGTGGATGCTGATAGGCGCGGTGGCACTTATGCTTATTATAGTGCTGGTGGTGTGCCTTAGCTCCTGCCAGGAGAAGCAGGGAAGGCTTCCACGGATCGGACTGTGTCTGCGTCAGTATGAAGAAGCTCCGGAATACGGTCAAAAGCTGCAAGAGAGTCTGACAGAGGCAGGGTACGAAGTGAGCATCTACGATGCTGGAAACGATCAGACCCGGCAGACAGAGCAGATCAAAACCCTCATCGATGAGGACGCTGTACTGCTGGTGATCGAGCCGGTGATCGGGGATGCGGTGGAAGAAACAGTAAGTATCCTTATGGGAAAAAATGTTCCCGCTGTGTTTATTGGGAACAAACCGGAAAATGCGCTGGGGATGTGGAACAGACTCAGTTATGTAGGCAGCATGGAAGATCAGCTGGGCAGTCTGCAGGGAAAAATTATTCTGCAGGCAGAAAACCGGGGCGACCTGAACGAGGACGGACAGGTATCCTGTCTGGTAATCAGCGGTCCGGAGGAGGATGTGATTGCACAGAACCATGCCCAGGACAGCATCGGTGCGCTGGTAGGAGAGGGTCTGGTGGTAGATCAGATCAGCACAAGCTGGGGCGACTGGACAGAAGATAGCGGCCGGATGCGGTGCGCAAAGGCACTTTCCCAGTACGGCAAAGATGTTGAGGTGATCCTTTGCGGCAATGAGGCACTCACATTGGGTGCGCTGGAAGCAGTCAGATCCGGCGGCTGGCAGATTGGCAGAGATTACCTCCTGGCAGGCGTGGGCGCAGAGGAAAAACTGCAAACAGATTCTATGACCGGAACGGTTCTGTATGATCTGGACGGTCTGGCACAGCAGGTTCTTTCCGCAGCACAAGCTTTGATCAATATGGAAGCTGTGGAAAAGGAATATTATGTAAACTGCCGCACCATAATCGGAGAAACAGCCGAATAACCCGAACCCTAATAAATTATGCCGCATTGCGTGTTCGCAATGCGGCATTTTTATCGCATATAGATTTTTGCCCTTATAATTTCGGCAGCAGCTGAGAACGCTTCAGGATTGGGCGGAGAGCCAGATAGAAGATCGATGCAGCAATTACAGCGATCACAGCATTTACAGATGTGGTTACAGCTGCTATTTTGGCAAGAATGGTAGCAGCATCCTGCGGGATGCCCAGTACATACATCTTATAGAGGTAGCCTACCAATGGGTCGGCGACTATGTTGAAAGCCATACCGGCGGAACAGCTCAACACGGTAGCGACAGCCAGAGGTACCTTCCGCTCCCGGTCCTGGCTGATCCGGAACAGCTTGTGAGCTACCAGTCCGCTGAGCAGTCCAATGCACAGCTTCAGCAGGAAGGTCTTGGGGGCAGAGGTGATGTACACCGGGTCAAACAGGTCACCGATGCTCATTCCAACCGCACCGGCCAGTCCACCCCACAGAGGACCAATACACAAGGATGCCAGCACGCAGAACACATTGCCCAGATGGAAGGAAGTGGCACTGTCGCCCACGGGGATCTTGATCTGGAAAAATGCAAAGCCCACATAGCACAGCGCGGCAAACATTGCAGACATAGTCACAGTCCGGATATCCGTTTGCCTGCGGCCGGAAAGGAGACCGACAGCCAGAATCAGCACGCCCAGCAGAATCCCAAGCAGGCCCAAAATAAAGAGAAGCTTGCTGCCCAATGGCGCATCCTGGGCGATGGCGTTGGCTCTGGTCAGACACACCAGGATCACACCCAGCAGCCCCAGAAGAAAACCGGACACGGCTTGTATTAACTTACGCTTGTTCATTGAAGATCCCTCCTTATGTGGCCCTATTATAGCATATTCTGGTAATAAAGATAGTGCCAATTTTGATATAAACAATAAGACCAGATAGCGGGGGGATGATGAAAAGTTTATAACTGGGTGTTTACAGAACCCGGCCCTGTATGATATGATAGCACAAAGAATCAAGAACACTGAGGTTGTAGGAATGGATTATATCGTATTGGATATGGAATGGAATCAGCCCTGGCCCGGTTCTCCTTCCTCCCGGAAGGTACTGCCGGTGCAGATCCGCGGCGAGATCATTCAGCTTGGTGCGGTTCGCCTGCGGGAGGACCGGACGGTGGCGGATGAATTTCAGGTGCTGGTAAAACCGAAATATTATAAGCGGTTAAACCGCAGAGTGGGTAAGCTTACCGGCATCAAAGAGGCCCAGCTCCGGGATGAGGGCGTGGGCATGGTCGATGCTATGAAGCGTTTTCGCCAGTGGTGCGGTGAGGATGTGATTTTCCTGACCTGGGGCTTTGACGACATTACCATCCTGCGGGAGAATTTGCAGCTTTACGGTATGGAGGATAACTGGGTCAGCCGGTGGTACAATGCCCAGATGATCTTCAATGCCCAGACCGACGGCTCCAATTCCCAGAAAGCACTGAAAACCGCAATGGAGGTTTTTGGGATCGAACCCAGCCGCCCTGCCCACGATGCCTTGGGCGACGCTTACCACACAGCGCTGATCTGCGCCCGGCTGGATCTGAAAAAGGGAACAGCGGAGTACGAAAAGGCGCTGAAAGAACATGTGGACGGCTTCCACGGGGCAGAGCTTCCCGGCTGTATCAGCCGGAAGGTCTTTTACGATTATGCAGACAAGCGGGCGGCGCTGGCTGCCATGTCCGGAAAGGAAAACCTGTGTCCCACCTGCGGTCGGCAGATGCTGGGTTCCCGCTGGTTTGCCCAACCAGGTAGACGGTATATGGACCTTGCCACCTGTCCGGAGCACGGAAAATTCCTGATCCGGGTGCGTCTTTCCGACCAGCCGGCAGGTACAGTGCGTGTCAGCAGACTCACATACGAAGCTACCTCCGAGGCGGCCCAGGCCTATGCCCGCCGGGCGGAAAAGGCAGAACCAGAAAATCCATACCGTTCTTCCTCCTCTTCTTCCCGCCGCCGCCGTCGCAGCAAGCTCCCGGAAAAGAAAGAACAATAAAAGAACCCCGAGTTGTACTCGGGGTTCTTTGTATGCAATTAGTTCTGCTCCAGAGCAAGGGTGATGGTGGTCTGGTCGCAGACCTCTGCAGGGCCCCAGTACTGGATCGCGCCGGGGTAGACATAGCAGGTATCAATAGCCCACTTTTCCCGGTTTGCCTCGAAGAACTTGAAGGGCTTACCCTCCAGCTCCACCAGTGCCTTGCGGATCACAGGCTTATCCGCACCGTGACGGCGCTCGATGTTCATCATCTTGGTGATGGGCATACCGCCGGCGATCCACTGCTCAGCAGGCTTAGAGAGGTTGGAGACCTTAGAAAGGTAACCGGTGTAGCCATACTGGATGAGCATAAAGGCGTTGTAGCCGAGGCTGTAGCAGTAGTCAGCATCAAAATTGGAGGGGAATGCGCAGCGGCCCTCGTAGCCTAAGAAGTGATGCAGGGGTGAAAACTTGCCGTTATATGTGCCGGCTACCTTGCGCTTTTTAAGATTTTCCTTTACCAGCTCGGAAAGGAGCTTCTCAGACTCGATCAGGGAAACCTGCACATTGCCGTGGGGGTCACGCTCCAAAAACAGCTGCTGCTGGATAGCCTGAGGCAGCAGGGCAAATACAGCCATAGCCTCCTGGGTCAATCCAGCCTCAATAAAGGCATACTTTTCTTCCCAAGTGGGGAGTGCATTGAACGCGTCAGCCTTTGCCCCTGCCAGCAGCTCGTTGATCTGGGCGATCAGCATAGAGAACTCGGGAATGAATTCCACAATGCCCTCAGGGATAATGGCAACACCAAAGTTCCAGCCTTTGGCTGCACGGGCGGCAACGCTGTCGGCAATGTAATCGGACAGCTGTGCAAGAGAAAGCTTCTTTTCAGCTACTTCTTCGCCGATCAGGCAGATGTTGGGCTGGGTCTGCAGGGCGGTTTCCAGTGCCACATGGGAGGCGGAACGGCCCATAACCTTTACAAAGTGCCAGTACTTTTTAGCAGAGTTGGCATCTCGCTGGATATTGCCCACGATCTCGGCATAAGTCTTTGTGGCAGTGTCGAAGCCGAAGGAACACTCAATATCCTCATTTTTCAGGTCGCCGTCAATGGTCTTGGGACAGCCGATCACCTGAATACCGGCGTTCTGGGCGGCAAAGTACTCCGCAAGAACGGCGGCATTGGTGTTGGAATCGTCGCCGCCGATGATCACCAGTGCATTGATGCTGTGCTTCTTGCAGGTCTCGGCAACAATGGCAAACTGCTCCTGTGTCTCCAGCTTGGTTCTGCCGGAGCCGATAATGTCAAATCCGCCGGTATTGCGGTACTGATCGATGTATGCGTCATCAAAAACAATATAGTCATCGTCCAGCAGACCGCTGGGACCGCCCTTAAAGCCGTAGAGGACATTGTCCTTGTTGGTAGCTTTCAGTGCATCATATAAGCCGCAGATCACATTGTGACCGCCGGGAGCCTGACCGCCGGACAGGATCACACCCACCGCCTGCTTTTTCGGGGTGCTGGTGTTTTGACCCTTCTGGAAGGTGATTTCGTTCTTACCATAGGTGTTGGGGAACAGTGCATGGATCTTCTCCTGGTCGGCAACACTCTCAGTTGCGCTGCCATTTTTTACGCAGATCTCGCCGATGCCGTTTCTGAGCATACTCGGCAGCTTAGGGGTATACTGGTATCTTGCGATCTGTAGGGGGGACAGTTTCATTATAAAACACTCCTTAGGTAATGTATTTTCATAAACATATACAATATACATTATAGTTTATTTGATGGCAAGGGTAAATTGTGATTTTCCATATATTTTTGGAAAGAAAATGGAATACATTTGGAGTTCTCAGCAAGTACAAATTGAAAAAAATTATTGAAAACAGGAAATTATATGGTATAATAAAATACGGAAATATTGGCGGTATGATCCGCTTTATTAAGAAAGGAACGATAAAAATGGCTCTTGTTACAACAACCGAAATGTTTAAGAAGGCTTACGACGGCGGTTATGCCATCGGCGCTTTCAATGTGAACAATATGGAGATCGTTCAGGCAATCACCGAGGCTTGCCGCGAGGAAAATGCCCCCGTGATCCTGCAGGTTTCCAAGGGTGCCCGCGCTTATGCAAACCATACTTATCTTGTGAAGCTGGTGGAAGCTGCTGTTCTGGAGTGCCCGGACATTCCTGTGGCGCTGCACCTGGACCACGGCGACAGCTTCGAGACCTGTAAGTCCTGCATCGACGGCGGCTTTACTTCTGTTATGATCGACGCTTCCTCCAAGTCCTTCGAGGAGAACATCGAGATCACCCGCAAGGTGGTTGAGTACGCCCACGACCACGGTGTTGTGGTAGAAGCTGAGCTGGGCAGCCTGGCTGGCATCGAGGACGAAGTGAATGTCTCTGCAGAGGCTGCTTCCTACACCCGCCCTGAAGAGGTGGAGGAATTTGTTGCTAAGACCGGCTGTGACTCCCTGGCAATCGCCATCGGCACCAGCCACGGCGCATATAAGTTTACTCCCGAGCAGTGCACTGTCAACGAGCAGGGCATTCTGGTTCCTCCCGCTCTGCGTTTCGACGTTTTGGAAGAGGTTACCCGCCGTCTGCCCGGCTTCCCCATTGTTCTGCACGGTTCTTCTTCCGTTCCCCAGGACTATGTGAAGATGGTCAACGCCAACGGCGGCAAGATGCCCAATGCCATCGGCGTTCCCGAGGAGCAGCTGCGTAAGGCAGCCGCCCTGTCCGTCTGTAAGATCAACATCGACTCCGACCTGCGTCTGGCTATGACCGGCACCATCCGTAAGTTCTTCAACGATGAGCCGAGTAAGTTTGACCCCCGTGAGTACCTGAAGCCCGCCCGTGCCAACATCAAGGAACTGGTTCGCCACAAGCTGGTGAATGTTCTCGGCTGCGCCGGCAAGGCCTAAAAGAATCTGTAGGGGCGATTATTAATCGCCCGCGGGCGTTCAGTGAACGCCCCTACATCCGCAGGATGTAGACATTCCATAGTTTTAGGGCGTGTTGCAGTTATTTTGCAACACGCCCTTTTCTTGCGGGCAGTGCCTCTCCCGGAATGTAAAATGCAAAGTGCAAAATGCAAAATGAATGTGTCTGCTGCGCAGACGGATCTTAATTGTAGGGGACACCGTCCCGGCGTCCCGAAAAATGCAAAATAACGGCTGTCCCCTGCCGTATAGGAAAGTTTTTTCCGTGTCATTGCGAGGAGCGAAGCGACGTGGCAATCTCCCAAGCAGATGCTCGCGACAACCATTTTGATTTGTAGGGGAGGGGTATTGCCCCTTCCGAAAAAAGCGCGCGTTGCCAGAGGGCAACACGCGCTTTTTGTATTAACCTAAACCCAGTTCTTCGGCGGTGCAGGGAGTAATGCCGTGGGTTGCCAGCAAGGCAACGAATTTTTCTTCCTCCGGGACACGGAACACCATATATGCCTTCCCGTCCGTATGCAAAAACAGGGAGTACATATACTCAATGTCGATGCTGCCCTCTGCCAGCGTAGACAGAACCGGCACAAGTCCGCCGGGCTGATCCGGTACGGCGATCACCAGCACTGGGGTCATAGAGAGAATGTAGCCGCCTTGCAGTAAGATATTGGTGGTTTTCTCTGCATCGTCCACGATCATACGGAGTATACCGTAGTCTGAGGTTTCCGCAATGGAGATGGCACGCAGGTCAATGTTGTTATCTGCCAGAATGCCGGTGATCTCAGCAAGCTGACCGGCACGGTTTTCCAGAAATACAGAAATTTGATGTACCATTTCGTTTCCTCCTTAAATCTTGCGCTTGTCGATGATACGGACCGCCTTGCCCTCGCTGCGGGCAATGGTCTTAGGCGCAACCAGCCGGACCTTGGCGTAGATACCCAGCATGGCTTTCAGAGCGTCCACAAGGTTCTTTTCCATAGAGGTGACCTTGGCCAAAGAGTCGGAGAAGTTCTCCGGGGTCATTTCCACCATGACCTCCAAAGTGTCAGAGTGGTTGACCCGGTCCACGATGATCTGATAGTTGGCAGGATAGCCCTGTTCCAGAAGGACAGTTTCGATTTGAGAGGGGAACACATTGACGCCCTTGACGATCAGCATATCGTCGCTGCGGCCCATGGGCTTACTCATCTTGATATGGGTTCTGCCGCAGGGACAGGGCTCGTCGCTGAGAATACAGATATCCCGGGTACGGTAACGGAGCAGGGGGAAGGCTTCCTTGGTGATGCAGGTAAATACCAGCTCGCCCTTAGAACCAATGGGGAGCACTTCTTCCGTTTCCGGATCGATGATCTCGGCAATGAAGTGGTCCTCGTTGATGTGCATGCCGGTCTGAGCCTCACACTCGAAGGATACACCGGGGCCGGAGATCTCCGTCAGACCGTAAATGTCGTAAGCCTTGATACCCAGGCCCTTTTCAATATCCTCCCGCATCTTCTGACTCCAAGCCTCTGCGCCAAAAATACCGGCCTTCAGCTTGATCTGATCCCGCAGACCCCGCTCGTGGATACTCTCAGACAGGTAAGCGGCATAAGAGGGGGTGCAGCAGAGGATAGTAGAGCCAAGATCGGTCATAAACTGGAGCTGCCGATCGGTGCTGCCGGAGGACATAGGCAGGGTCATACAACCTACCTTGTGAGAGCCGCCGTGAAGACCTGCACCGCCAGTGAACAGACCGTAGCCATAAGCCACATGGCACACATCCTCTTTGTCGCCGCCCACTGCCATAATGGCACGGGCGCAGCAGTCCTCCCACAGGTCCACATCGTGCTGGGTGTAGAAGGCTACGACCCGCTTGCCGGTGGTGCCGGAGGTGGAGTGGATACGGACACAGTCATTTAGGGGTGTGCCCAGCAGACCGTAGGGATAAGCTTCCCGAAGATCGTCCTTTGTCAGGAAGGGGAGCTTATGCAGGTCTGCCGTGCCCTGAATGTCTGCAGGGGTCAGACCCTTTTCTTCCATTTTTTTGCGATAGTAGGGAACATTGTCCCACACGTGCTGTACCTGCTTGACAAGACGCTCGTCCTGCCAGGCTTTGATCTGCTCCCGGGAAGCAGTTTCAATTTCCGGTTGATAATACTTAGCCATTTGTCATAGCCTCCTTTTTAGGCATTGCGGCCAAGGCGGAATGCGGTTTTGTTCAGCTCTAGGAATTTGGCGGGAACACTCTTTTCGATAGCATCCATCCACTCTTCCTCGGTAAAGTCGAAGTTCTTGGACAGGTGACCCATCAGCACGATGTTTACTGCCTTGGAAGAACCGGCCTGCTGAGCCAGTGCCAGTGCATCGAAAGCATCTACGTTAAGTCCGGCAGACTTCATTTGCTCTGCAAGACCCTGGGGATACTCCGCCGCACCGGTAATGACCGGCATAGGAGAGATCTGCTGGGTGTTTACAACGATCTTGCCGCCGGGCTTTAAGTACTCTGTCCAGCGGGCAGCTTCCAGAAGCTCAAAGGAAACAATGAAATCCGCCTCGCCCTTGTCGATCACGGGGGAGTAGACCTTGTCACCGAAGCGAACATAAGTAACCACACTGCCGCCCCGCTGGCTCATACCGTGAACCTCGGAGACCTTGATGTCATAGCCCTTTTGCAGCAGCATACGGCCCAGCAGCTTAGAGGCAAGCAAGCTTCCCTGACCACCAACGCCAACGATCATAATATTCTGTGTTTTCATCTTTTATACCTCCTTTGCTGCCTGCAGCGCATCCAGCTTACACAGCTGAGCGCAGACACCGCAGCCGGTGCAGAGGGTGTTGTCGATGGTTGCCTTGCCACCGGAGATGCTGATCGCAGGGCAGCCGATCTTCATACAAGCCTTACAGCCAACGCACTTATTGGGGTCGGCGATAATGGGCTTTTTGTGCTTAACATATTTTAAGAGAGCACAGGGACGGCGGGAGATAATTACAGAAGGCTCATCAGCCGCGGTTTCTTCCTTGATCGCCTCGTCACACTGCTTCAGGTCGTAAGGATCGACCACACGGACACGGCGGATGCCGATTGCCCGGCAGAAGGATTCCAGATCGATCTTGGTGCAGGGGTCGCCTTTCAGATTGAAGCCAGTGGTGGGGTTCTGCTGATGACCGGTC
Source organism: Oscillospiraceae bacterium (assembly GCA_017521485.1). Classification (GTDB taxonomy): domain Bacteria; phylum Bacillota; class Clostridia; order Oscillospirales; family Oscillospiraceae; genus Faecousia. Next base: position 46,679 of record JAFXCL010000005.1, on the reverse strand, counting down.
ATACCGGTAATGGAGTTGTCTACAATGATGACCGTGCCATTAGACTCGTTGTAAGCCATATTCACAAGACCGGTCATACCGGAGTGCATAAAGGTGGAGTCGCCAATGACGGCAACTGCTTTCTTTTCATCCGCACCGCCAGCCTTGGTAAAGCCGTGAAGACCGGAAATGGACGCGCCCATACAAATGGTGGTGTCCAGAGCCGCCAGGGGAGGCACAGCGCCCAAGGTATAACAGCCAATATCGCCCAAAGCAGTCACCTTATTCTTTGCCAGAGTGTAGAACAGGCCTCTGTGGGGGCAGCCTGCACACATCACAGGAGGACGAGGCGGGATGGCAGCATCCAGCTTTGTGCCGGCAACGGTATCCACACCCAGCTTTTCTGCAACCAAATTCTGAGAAAATTCGCCAATGCAGGAGAACTTCTCCTTGCCGATGCAATCAAGACCTAACTGGCGGCAGTGGTTTTCGATAAAGCTGTCCAGCTCCTCCACGATCACCAGAGTGTCCACACTCTTTGCAAAGTCGATGATCTTCTTTTCCGGTAGAGGCCAGATCATACCCAGCTTCAAAACGGGATATTTGTCACCGCACACTTCCTTCACATACTGATAGGAGGTGGAGGAGGTGATGATACCCATAGAGCGGTCAGCACCCGCTTCAACGCGGTTGATTTCACAGGTTTCTGCCCAAGCGATCAGCTTGCGGGTGCGCGCTTCCACAATGGGATGGCGGAGCTTTGCGTTGCCGGGCATCATAATGTACTTCTGGGGGGTCTTTTCGTATGTCTTACTGACCTCGATCCGGCTTGACGGCTCTACAATGCTCTGAGAGTGGGCAACCCGGGTACACATCTTGATAAACACCGGGGTGTCAAACTCCTCAGACAGGTCATAAGCCAGCTTGGTAAATGCCAGGGCTTCCGCAGAATCAGAGGGCTCCAGCATGGGGATCTTGGATGCCCGGGCATAGTGGCGGGAGTCCTGCTCGTTTTGAGAGGAGTGCATACCTGCATCGTCTGCAACACCGATCACCATACCACCGTTCACGCCGGTATAACCGATGGTAAACAGGGGGTCGGCAGCCACATTCAGACCTACGTGCTTCATGGCACAGAAGCTGCGCTTACCGGCTAAGCTTGCGCCGAAAGCGGCTTCCATAGCTACCTTTTCGTTGGGCGCCCACTCGGCGTACATTTCCTTATAGAGGGCAGCACATTCGGTGATCTCTGTGCTGGGGGTGCCGGGGTAGCTGGAAATAAAGCTGCAGCCGGCTTCAAAAAGACCTCTGGCAACGGCTTCGTTGCCAAGCATCAGTGTTTTCATATTCTTTATACCTCCTTGGATTCACCAATAGAATCGGTTACGGATACGGTTACGGTGCGGTCATAGCAGGAGAACACCTGCTGGATATGCGCCCCATCGGGTTTCTTTGTAAAGAGACTGACCGCGGGAACTAAGATCAGTCCAGCTAGCATACAGAAAACACCGGCATTGATGGGCGTCCGCAAAAGGGCTGGGAAGTATTGGGGGAAGAAAATATTACACAGCATAACCACTGTAGAGAACAGGAAACTTACCCACACAGCGGCTTTCGTGGTTTTCTTCCAGTAAAGACCATAAAGGAACGGGGCGAGGAACGCACCTGCCAGCGCACCCCAGGAAATGCCCATCAGCTGAGCAATAAAAGTCACACTGGAATTGTACTGGATCAGTGCCAGCACAACGGAAATGAGAATAAACACAACGATCAGCAAACGGATCGTCAGAAGCTGGCGCTTTTCATCCATTTTCTTTACCAGATTTCCTTTAATGAAATCCAGTGTCAGGGTGGAGCTGGAGGTCAGCACCAGAGAGGACAGGGTAGACATAGAGGCAGACAGCACTAAAATGACTACCACGGAAATGAGAAACGGAGACAGGTCAGAAAGCATTACGGGGATAATAGCATCAAAGCCTTCTGTAGCCACATCCACCCGGCTCGAGAACAGCCGACCGAAGCCGCCTAAGAAATAACAGCCCCCAGCCACGATCAAGGCAAACACAGTGGAAATGATCATTCCCTTGTTGATCGCCTTTTCACTTTTGATAGCATAGAACTTCTGCACCATCTGGGGAAGTCCCCAAGTGCCAAGAGAGGTGAGGATCACCACACCCAATAAGTTTTTGGGGTCGGGACCCAGGAAGGAGTTGAATACGCCGGGGATATTGGAAACCTCCGGATCGGAAACCTGTCCTAACCGGCTTAGTGCTTCCATAAAGCCGCCCTGACCCTTCAGCACAGCAGCAATCACCGCAATAATACCCACGATCATAATTAGACCCTGAATAAAGTCGTTGATAGCAGTGGCCATATAGCCGCCGGCGATCACATAGATGGCAGTGATGATTGCCATAACGATCACACAGACCCCATAGTCGATATTAAATGCCATACCGAACAGACGGCTCAGACCGTTATACAGGGAAGCAGTGTAGGGGATTAAGAAGATAAAGATGATTGCAGAGGCGGCAAGCTTTAATCCGTTGCTGTCAAAGCGCTTACTAAAGAACTGGGGCATAGTAGCGCTGTCTAAGTGCTGGGTCATCACCCGGGTGCGGCGGCCTAAGATCGCCCAAGCCATCAGCGAGCCGATCAGGGCGTTGCCGATGCCTGCCCAAGTGGCGGCAATGCCGTATTTCCAGCCAAACTGGCCTGCATAGCCTACAAATACAACGGCAGAGAAATAGGATGTGCCGTAGGCAAAGGCAGTCAGCCACGGGCCGACACTGCGGCCGCCCAGCACAAAGCCATCCACATTGGTAGAATGTTTTTTGCAGTATATTCCAATGCCGATCATAATGCCAAAGAAAATTATGAGCATTGGAAGCTTGATAAGTAAATCCAAAGTAATCACAGTCTTTCTATTATGTAAAAAACAGTTGCAGCTTAACCGGTAATCTGGCTTTCCACCAGACGGCCATGACAGTATTTTTCCCGGAGCACCGGCTTTTCGATCTTGCCGGTGGGATTTCTGGGAATCTTGTCGAAAATAATCTTTCTGGGACGCTTGTACCGGGGCATAGAGGCGCAGAATTCGTTAATTTCTGCCTCGGTGCAGGTAACGCCCTCTTTCACTTCAATAATCGCGGCAGCGATCTCACCCAGACGGGGGTCAGGCAGACCGATGACTGCCACATCCTTGATCTTGTCAAAGCCCCGGAGGAAGTCCTCGATCTGGACAGGATACAGGTTTTCGCCGCCGGAGATGACCACATCCTTTTTCCGGTCAACCAGATAGATGAAGCCGTCTTCGTCCATACGAGCCATATCGCCGGTCCAGAGCCAGTCGCCCTTCAGGACTTCGTTGGTGGCTTCGGGGTTTTTGTAGTAGCAAAGCATCACGCCGGGACCCCGGACCGCCAGCTCGCCCACTTCGCCCTGGGGAACCTCGTTGCCGGTCTCATCGATGATCTTGGTTTCCCACAGATAACCGGGCTTGCCAATAGCGCCCACCTTGTGGGTGTTTTCCACGCCAAGATGGACACAGCCCGGTCCGATGGATTCGGAAAGGCCGTAGTTGGTATCGTACTGGTGATGGGGGAACAGCTCCATCCAGCGGCGAATGAGGCTGGGAGGAACAGGCTGAGCGCCAATGTGCATCAGCCGCCACTGATCCAGATAATAGTCATTAAGGTTAATCCGTCCGGACTCTACTGCATCTAATAGATCCTGCGCCCAGGGCACAAGCAGCCAGACAATGGTGCATTTTTCTTCGGTCACTGCCCGCAATATCCACTCGGGCTTTACGCCCCGCAGAAGCACAGCCTTACTGCCGGACAGCAGAGAGCCGAACCAGTGCATTTTTGCGCCGGTGTGGTACAGAGGCGGGATGCACAGGAAGGTGTCCTGCCGGGTCTGGCCGTGGTGGTTCTGCTCCACCATACAGGCGCAGTTTAAGGAGCGGTGATCGTGCAAAATTGCCTTGGGGAAGCCGGTAGTACCGGAGGAGAAGTAGATGGCTGCGTGGTCGTCCTCTGTCAGCGCCACCGGAGGTGCGCTGGAGGAACAGAAGCCGATCAGCCGCATACAGTCCTCTGCGTATTCGGGGCAGTTTCTGCCCACGAAGAACATCATTTTCAAAAAGCCTAGCTTATGTTCGATGGCATCGATCCGGCTGACAAATTCCGGTCCGAATACCAGCACATCCACATCTGCCAGGTCCAGACAGTACTCGATCTCATCGGAGGCGTAGCGGAAGTTCATAGGCACAGCGATACAGCCGGCCTTAAGAATACCAAAGTAAATGGGAAGCCATTCTAAGCAGTTCATCAGCAAAATGGCGACCTTAGTGCCCTTCTTCAGGCCACGGCTGAGAAGCAGATTGGCAAAGCGGTTTGCCCGCCGGTCAAAATCCTTCCAGCTCATATCCCGGCGATAGGGTGCGTCGGGGTTGGCGTTTTCGATCAGGTTAAAATCCCGCCAGGTGACGGCATTATCCCGCTCCTCGGAGGGGTTGATCTCCACCAGTGCCGTTTCTGCACTGTAAAGCCGGGCATTTCGTTCCAGATAATCTGTGATAACCATATATAATTTACAACTCCTTTAGTATGAAAAAAGCCCTCTGCAAAAAATGCAGAGGACGAGTAATATCCCGTGGTACCACCTCAGTTTGCTGCTTTCGCAGCCTCAACCGGTCCTAACAGACCGTAACGCTGTATCGGGCGTACCCGTCTTCGCCTACTGATCTTTTCAGCAAAGCCGCTCGGAAAGGAATTCGGCGCTCATCTTTTGTTGCCTTGCACCAAACGGCAACTCTCTGGAAAAGAACAGGGCGCGTACTGGTTTTCGTCATTGCGTTGATGAATAATGCTATTTCCGATAGCATAACACTTTTGGGCGGCAAAGTCAACGAAAAATGTGGGAGAAATAGTAGGAATTCCTAAGTTTTTTTCGTTTGGGCGCAGATTGTAAGCTTATTTGCGTAGCGCTCTACGGAGGACAGGTGTAATCAGCAGGGCGACACCGCCGCCGATAAGAGCAGTAAACAGCTGGGGGAATGTGAACATAGCAGGCAGCTTCTGCAGCATGGGGGGTGCAAGCACCACGATAGAACCGAGCTTCTGCCCCAGCAATGCCCCGGAAGCAACACCGCAGATCACTTTAACGACCAGGAAATACAGCACGGCAAATTTTGCACTTGCCGCTGCCACCAGTGCCACCGGCTGCCGCCAGATGGGTCTGCCGTTGCTGCCGGCGATCAGCCGCAGCAGTACCACAAAGCACACATTGCCTGCCATAATGGGAAGAACCGTTACAAAGTTGGGGGCGATGCCAAGCAAAAATGCACACACAGGACTGATCAGCGCCACAGTAATCCCGCCGCTCATACCTACAACCAGTGCGGTGATTGCCAGTACACCGTTGACACAAGAGCCGGTGACATACTGACCAAAGGGTTTTGTCAGTGCCTGCAGCGCCACCAAAAGGGCAAGCATAGCTGCCGTTTGGGTGATCCAAAGAACTTTTTTATTCATAGTATACTCCTTTTCAGCAATAACCACATTATACACCTCCTTCCCGGCAGTTTCAAGGGATGAAGTGAATAAAGAATGGGCAGTAAAGAAACGCATAATTATTCTTTGCAGATTTATAAAGCCTGTTTTGCGGCGGGAGCAAGCCCCCGCCCTACGCAGTGCAATCGTACACCTTTGTAGGGCGGGGGCTTGCTCCCGCCGTTTCTTATGAATTTATATACACGTTATTTTACAGCCTCTTTTTATTGATAATGAGGTTTAGAATTGTTTGTCAGGCCTAAAATATAGTCCGTGGAGGTTTTGTATAACCGGGCAAGACGGATCAGAACATCTGTTGGCACATCCCGTAATCCCCGCTCGTAGCGGCTGTACTGGGGTTGTTTCATACCAAGATAATCGGAAACTTCCTGTTGAGAAAGATCGTGATCTTCCCGAAGATCTTTCAATCTGGGGTAGTAATTGTCCACACAGACGACCTTCTTTCATAACCGTTTGGTGTTGACATCGTACCACGAAGAATGTATAATCACAGAGAAGTATAACCACGCGGTTATAATTAATTCTAAAAGGAGATATGAAAATGAAAAGAATTACTGCAACCATATTGGCAATTGTACTGCTGTTCTCTTTCGCAGCCTGCAGTGCAACACCCCCTGCACCTACCGGAAACAGCGGTAGCGGCGCAACCGCTGCGCCCAGCGAAACCACTTTGCCTGCACAAACACAGGCAGGGGAAATTTCTTTTGAAGAAGTGACAGTTGTGGATAACGATCAATGCACCATTAAGATCACATCCATTGACGAGGATGCTCTCTTCGGCTATACACTCAATGCCTATCTGGAAAATAAATCTGCAGATAAGACCTATATGTTCTCTGTAAAATCCGCTTCTATTAATGGGGTAATGGCTGACCCTCTGTTTGCTGCTGAAGTTGCACCCGGAAAGAAAGCAAATGAGCATATTTCTTGGCTGGACAGTGCTGTTCCAGAGGCTATTGGAAATTATACAGATATTGAACTGAATTTCTGGGTCTATGACTCCAACGATTGGATGGCAGATCCGGTGGCTGAGCAGACAGTGCACATTTATCCCTACGGAGAAGAAAATGCAAAGACCTTTGTCAGAACCACTCAGGATACAGACACTGTCCTGATCGATAATGAAAATGTAACCGCCATTGTGACTGGTTATGAAGAAGATGACCTTTGGGGCTATACGGCAAAGGTGTTCTTCGTAAACAAAACGGACAAAACGGTTATGTTTACTGTGGAAGATGTTTCTGTTAATGGCTTTATGGCAGATCCATTCTTTGCCAATGAAGTGGATACGGGGAAATGTGCCTTTAGTTCTATATCTTGGAGTGATACCACCTTGGAAGAAAATGGGATCACAGAGATTCAAACCATTGAACTTACGATCCGCGCATATGACAGCAACGACCTGCTGGCAGATGATCTTGCAAAGGAAACCGTCACTTTGAATCCTTGAGCGAACAGAAAGGGCGCGTTGCAACAGCAACGCGCCCTAAAACTATGCATTTTTGAGGATGTAGGGGCGGTCAATGACCGCCCGCGGGCGATTCGTGAATCGCCCCTACAAATATTTGGTATATGCTTTTTCTTTCTGACTGATACGCCGCACCAGAAGGTACAGCCGATAGGAGCCCAGGACAAATAAAATATCCAGAATCGTTACGATCAATACATACAGAAGCATTGCCGGTACACTGCCCCAGGCGGTTTCCACGATCTGACGGACAGTCTCCAGCGGCGGGATATTACAGCGGTAGAAGTTATTGAAATTGGTTTTCAGCAGCTGTGCCATCACAGCAGAAACCGTGCAGAAGCCCAGCATAAACAAAACAATAGCTTTATGCTCTCCCTTTTTGGCAGGTTCGTGTAATTTCAGCACCGGGATCAAGATCGCTGAGAGCATCACCAGATTGTGAAATGCGACGGTGTGGAAAGATATGTAATTGGTAAAAAACTCCCGGATGTTGCCATCGCTGTAAATGAGGGCAGGGTAGATCAGCATCAGCGCACACACTGCCATACACAGGGAAGCAGTAATGGCATAAACGGTCTGCTTGTGTTTTCCTTTGTAGAATGCCATCAGCGGCAGCATAAAAATAAACAGAGAGCAGAAGTGAAAGGGCAGGTGGTACAGATCGTACCCATGTGCCAGAGACACTGCCTGCTTGCCCAGCTCCAACAGCAGCAAAAGACAGGCGATCACCTGAATGGGGATCATGCGAATCTTGTGAGATTTATTTCCAATCACCCGCTGGAGCACCCACGCAAGCACCAGCATAACTGCCAGGGCAGGCAGGAGCGTTTTTGCGTGTTCCGCTGTCCACAGTTCCATAAAAATCCCTCCCAGTGATAATATTTATTGAAAGAGCAGGCTAAAGGCCGCCATTATAATCAGAAAAGCAAAATTAAAGGCGGAGAAAAGCAAAATGTAAGGGCCGGTCTTGCCTGTATTCTGTTTGCTGTACTCCCGGTAGGTGATCAGGCTGGCAAGAGATGCGATCAGTGTGCCCACGCCACCGATGTTCACGCCCAGCAAAAGGTGCTTGTAGTTTTCTGTAAATTGGGAGAGCAATATTGCCGAGGGCACATTGCTGATGACCTGACAGGACAGCACAGAGAACAGCAAGGTGTTTTTCTCCAAAAGGAAAGAGAAAAGCCGCCGCACCCCTTCGATCCGTGCCATATTTCCGGAAAACACAAAGAAAAATACGAAGGTCAGCAGCAGGGGATAGTCCACCATTTTCAGCGCTTTCCGGTCCATAAACAGCAAAACAAAAGGAATGACGATCAGACCTACTCCGTAGGGAATCCCCCGGAAAACAATGGCGATCGCCAACAGAAACAGTAGTAGATACACAATAGAACGTCCTACCGGCAGGGAGACTTTTTCGTCCTTCAGCTCGAAGGGCTCCGGCTTTACAAAGAGGATACAGCACAGGGTAATGAGCCCGATCGCCAAGATAAAGGGCGCTGCCATAATTCCCATAAATTCCACAGTGGGGATCTGAAACTTGGTGTACAGGTAAAGGTTCTGGGGGTTGCCAAAGGGGGTGAGCATACCGCCTAGGTTTGCCGCAATATTCTGCATAATAAAGGTAAATGCCATATACTTATTTTTGCCGGTGGTGACCATTACATAAGTACCCAGGGGCAGAAACGTTAATAGTGCCATATCGTTGGCAATGAGCATAGAGCCGATGAATGTAATGTATACCAATGCAAGAATACAAATCCGGGCATTACCAAATACCTGTATGAGCTTTTTCGCCAGAATATAAAAGAAATTGATGTTTTTCAGGGCGCAGACTACCGCCAGCACGCAAAATAGACAGGTCAGTGTCTTTACATCAAAATAGGCAAGATAAGCCTTGTCCGGGGGTACAAAAAAGCAGGTGATGATTGCGGCGATCATGGCTATCACCATCACTGCGTTTTTCTTCACAAAGCTGCCAAATCCCCGGTGTAAGTGTAAATGATTCGTTGTTCTCACTTCCTTTGCAGAAACAACCTAATTATCCAAAAAAGGACAGGATTTGTCAAGATATTCTTTGGAAAACAAAAGAGATTTTGGCTATGTAGGGCGGGAGCAAGCCCCGCCCTACGCAAGGGAAAAATAGTTTGCAGTAGCGGATAAGTGTAGTATAATATATTCAAAAGGAGGATGGGATATGGAATACGAAATGGTATGGGAAATTAAAAATTTATGCCCCAACAACCAGATGCGGGATATCTTTTTTGAGGAAGTGGAGACCGATGATCCTGAAAGCTATGTCCGGATGTACTTAAAAGGAAAAGCAGAGAATGTATCCTGCGAACAGGGGGCAGACGGTTCCGCTACGGTCTATGCCACTTGTGACGGAATCATTCAGAGGTTTGTATTCACACCGATTTGATTTTTTATATTGTGTTTTCCCAATCTTGCAACGGGCGGATGTGGGCATCCGCCCCTACGATTAAGGTCGTTCCCTGTGTGTAGGGGACGATGCCTACATCGTCCCTAAAACTTTGGCATACAATCACATGGATGCGGGCGATTCGCCAATCACCCCTACGGTTTTGATGGAATTTCACTTTATTTTGAAAAAAGGCTTGACAAGCAACAGTCCCTTTGCTATAATGACACTCGCCTTTGGACGATTAGCTCAGCTGGCTAGAGCATCCGCTTGACGTGCGGAAGGTCATAGGTTCGAGTCCTATATCGTCCACCAAAAAGAAACCACACCAAAAGGTGTGGTTTCTTTTTGGTCTCGGAAGATAAGGACTCGAATAATGTAAATCACAACAGTCCGGTGGACTGTTGGTCGCGACGGCTTGACGGCGCGACACCTTAATTTGCGAGTCCTTATCGTCCACGTGGCGTAGCCACCCTGTCAAGCGGTAAACCACTTGCAGTGGGTCAGGTTATAGACCTAAGTCCTATATCGTCACAATAAAATCATTTTGCATTATGCACTTTGCATTTTGCATTAAAAAGGGCGTGCCGGCGGCACGCCCTTTTTGCTTAGTCCTCGAAGGTCAGAACGTCTTTATAACGCTCTTTGAAGATGTCGTAGACTGCGTTGAGAATATTCTCATCGTCGATTGCTACATAGTTTTCGTTTTCCTCGTCCACACTCTGGACTTCCAGGATCACGATCTCATTGGCATCTTCTTGGGCGGGGATCAAAACCAGATACTCAACCTCATTGTAAACAATGCAGTCTAGAAACTCAAATTCTGTTTCCACGCCGTTTTCGTCAGTCAGGGTCAGCAGGGAGGATTCTTCCTCCTGCAGGAGCTCCTTATCTTCCATAGCAACCTCTTATCTCTGGATACGGCCGGAACCGTCGCCGCCAGCCAGCTTCTCAACTTCAGCCACAGTAACCATGTTGTAGTCGCCCTCAATGGAGTGCTTCAGAGCGGATGCAGCAACAGCGAACTCAACAGCTGCCTGGGTGTCCTTACCGTTCATCAGGGAGTAGATCAAGCCGCCGCCGAAGGAGTCACCGCCGCCAACGCGGTCGATGATGTGCAGGTCATATTTCTTGGAGAAGCAGTACTCGTCCTTGGCAACGTTATACAGCATTGCGCTCCAGCCGTTGTCAAATGCGGAGTGGCTCTCACGCAGGGTGATCGCAACCATCTCAAAGCCGAACTTATCAGCCAGCTGCTTAGCAACGGACTTGTAGCCTTCGTGGTTCAGGCTGCCACCGTAGATGTCGGTAGCTTCCGCTTCAATGCCGAATACGTCCTTGGCATCCTCTTCGTTGGAGATGCACACGTCAACATACTGACACAGCTCAGTCATAGCAGCCCGGGCCTGATCGCGGGTCCACAGCTTGCCGCGGTAGTTCAAGTCACAGGAGATCTTGATGCCGCGGGCCTTGGCAGCCTTACAGGCTTCCTTGCAGATCTCAACGACATTTTCGCCCAGTGCCGGAGTGATGCCGGTGAAATGGAACCACTCGGCGCCATCGAAAATCTTGTCCCAATCGAAGTCAGCGGCGGTAGCCTGCTGAATTGCAGAGTGAGCACGGTCGTAGATGCAGACGCTGCCACGCTGGGAAGCACCCTTCTCGTTGAAGTAGATACCTACACGGTCGCCGCCACGGACGATCAGGGAGGTGTCTACGCCGTAGCGGCGCAGGGAGTTGACAGCAGCCTGACCGATTGCATGAGCAGGCAGCTTGGTGACATAAGCAACGTCCATACCGTAGTTAGCCAGAGAAACAGCAACGTTTGCTTCGCCGCCGCCGAAGGTGAACTCCACGTGATCGCACTGTACGAAACGCTCGTAGTTATAGGGCTGCAACCGGAGCATCAGCTCGCCGAAAGTAATAATCTTTGCCATAATTTAAAATTCCTTTCAGTATTATATTATTCGCCCTTGGCAGCCTTACGGGCCTCCAGGCACAGATTTGTGATTTTATCCCAGTTGCCGGCAGCAATGTCCGCCTTGGGGCAGACCCAGCTTCCGCCAACGGCGTGGATGAAGGGAGCGTCCACATACTCCTTGATATTGCCGGAGTTGACACCGCCGGTGGGCAGGAACTTCAGACCCACAAAGGGAGCAGACAGGTTCTTCATTGCGTTCAGACCGCCGTAAACATTGGCGGGGAAGAACTTGACCATCTTCAGGCCATGCTTCAGCGCAGCCATGATTTCAGTGGGGGTGACACAGCCGGGAGCAACGGGAATACCGTTTTCCACACACCAGCCAACCACTTCATCGCTGAAACCGGGGGAAACGATGAACTTAGCGCCCATCTCCACAGCCAGCTTGCACTGCTCCAGATTTACAATCGTACCGGCACCCACCAGAACCTCGGGGCAGTTCTCAGCAACAGCCTTGATCGCCTCGGGAGCGCAAGCGGTGCGGAAGGTGATCTCCATAGTGTCCACGCCGCCGGCAGCCATAGCCTTTGCGGTGGGAACAGCATCCTCAACCTTGTCCAGAACCACAACGGGGACAACGATGGAGTTTGCCAATCTGGTTAAAACATCCATTTTTTTACCTCCTGACCCTATCAGGTCTAATGATAATGTATGGGAACATAAATTGCCCATTTCGCTAAAATAATTATAGTGCGATTTGACCTGACTGTCAATGCTAAAATCACAAAGAAAATCGCGAAAATGGATATAGAATCCATTTTCGCGTGTAATTTCTTGATATTCCTTTGTTATATTCCGTCCAGGTTGTCTTTTTTGCGCTGGATCCGGATGCGGCGGCGTTCCTCTCCGTGCGCCCAAGCCAGTTGCTCGTCCTCGGTCTGGAGGGTCAGCCGGGGCACCTGTACAGGCTTGTCGTTTTCATCCAATGCTACCATTATAAAGTGGGCATTGTTGATCCGCATACGTTGTCCGTCCAGAGTTTCCACATAGGTGTCCACGCATATTTCCATAGAAGTAGAGCCTACCCAGGTCAGCTTTCCCTTAATGACGATCATATCGTTTTGATAAGCACCGTGGAGAAAGGTCAGGTTGTCTACTGCTACGGTGGTGACCTTGCAGTTGGAGTGTCTTTTTGCAACGATACCTGCCACTTCGTCGATCCACTGCATCAAAACGCCGCCGAAAAGCCGGTTTGCAGCGTTGAGATGATTGGGGCGCACAATATGGACGGTTTCTGCCCGGGAGTCGTCTACGGTTTTTAAAATCATATGCATTACCTCTTTTGCGGTTTTATATAATTATAACCATTGTAAGGGAGAAATGCAACCTTCTGCGCAGAGCTAATGACCGCAACGGTCCTCACAGCTATAAGAGAAAGAATAGCAAAATTCCTATAAAAGCCTGATTTCTTGTCTTATTGTTGACGAGGTGCAGTGATCATAGTACAATAATATTGTAGTATATACATATATCAACATAAGGAGGAAATGAAATGCAGAATCGAACGAAACTGTTTATCAGTGCTGTGTTACTGATTATCATGATTTTGAGTATGGTGACGCCCGCACTCGCTACTGAAACAGAGCGCACAACTGAACACGTACATACCTGGACAACATTGAGTGCTAAAAAGGATAGGCATTATCTGTTTTGCACTACTTGCAATGAAACACAAGACGAACCCCATACCTTTAACAGTGAAGAAATCTGCATTGTCTGCGGCAATTATTTCCATACACATAAATGGCAGCGTATAGAAGCCGACTTACAATTTCATACGGTCGTCTGTACCGGTTGTGGTGAGTCTGAAACAGTTACCCATCGTATGAGAGAGGGCGTCTGCACTGTCTGCGGTTACGAAACACATACACATGTTATGCAGTATGTTGGAGGAGCAACCTATGATTCTGGCCACGAAATGAAATGCACGTCTTGCAGTACAATTGGTACAGAGGATCATACCTATGGAAGCGATGATAAATGCACTGTTTGTGGCAGGGAACGACCCTGTGAACATCAGTGGACATATAACGGCGCACAATCTAACAAAGGGCATGTTTTGTCCTGTACTTGCGGAAGAACGATGAGTGAGCCACATAGTTGGACGTGGAATGCTACAGGCAATTACGTCGCTTGCACTGTCTGCAGGCTAAAAGATAGTGGACATTTTCACATATATATTTATCCCGATGGAACGCATTGTATAGAATGTGGCTATTATAGAGGCACTGTAGAATCTAAAAACCAACCAAATGGAACAGAACCTGCTGAAATCGGACCTGCTGAAACAGAACCTGCTGAAATCGGACCTGCTGAAACAGAACCTGTGGACACAAAGCCTGCCAAAACAGAACCTGTGGACACAAAGCTTGCTGAAATAGAACCTGTGGATACACTACCTGTTGAAACAGAACCGGTTGAGACAGAACCAACGGAAACGAATCCCACCGAAGTGACTAGCGGCGAAGCTGATCCGGAAGAGACCGAAACGGAAGCATCGGATACATTTGACGAAGAAGATGGAGAAGTGAATTCAAAGCCCGACGGCTCCACACTTATATGGGTTGTGGCTGTAGTTTCCATTGCTGCTGGCCTGATCACCGGCTTGTTTCTGTGGAAGAAAAAATCCTTCTAAGTAAGGTTGCTTCAGATCCATTGGTAAGATTTGGCGAATCAAAAACGAGAGTGGCTTGAGTCAAACGACTCAAGCCACTTTTGTAATATAGTGGGATCAGAAATTTGCGGCTCCGGCGGCTTTCAGCTGGAGCTGAAGCTTGTCGGCGATCAGGGCGATGAACTCACTGTTTGTAGGTTTACCCTTTGTATTTGATACTGTGTAACCGAAAAATCTTTGCAGTGTATCCAGATCACCCCGATCCCAGGCGACCTCAATTGCGTGGCGGATTGCTCTTTCCACACGGCTGGGTGTGGTCTGGAAGGTTTTTGCCACCTGTGGATAGAGAATTTTTGTAATTGCGTTGATCACATCCATATCCTCTACGGCGATGATAATCGCTTCCCGCAAATATTGATAGCCCTTGATGTGGGCGGGAACACCGATTTCATGAATGATGTTTGTAACCAGTGTTTCGATGTTTGGCTGACTGTTGCTGCGACCCAAGGTTTTCCGCTGACTCTCCCCGCCGCGGATCTCCTCCAGCCGTTCTACCAGTGCAGTCATATCACAGGGCTTGAGCATCAGATACCGAACGCCCAGGTTAGCGGCAGCGGATGCCACATAGTCGGTGATAAATCCGGATGTAGCCAGCACAACGGGCCGCGGCTGGAGACCGGCAATTGCTTTGAGGACGCTGATCCCGTCCTTTTTTGCCAGCATCATATCCAATACAAGAATATCCGGCTTTCGTTCGGTGACGATCCGAACGGCCTGTTCTCCATCGTTGGCGGTTCCCAATATCTGAAAACCCTCGGACCGCTGCAGGCTGTCTGACAGTGTGCTACAAAATTCTTCTGAGTTGTCTGCGATGATTACGGTGGTTTGCTTGTCCATAACTTCCTCTCCTGACTATTTTAAGGTTGAAGATAAATTCCCCTGATTTTCGGCATCAAAATGACTTGCCTTGTTGCGACAAATATAATTTAGCATAATGCGGGCGCTTTTGCAAGGAAAAACAAGAACAATCGCTCGACAAAATCAGACATTTTTCCACAAAAACAAGAGAATAACAAACATTTTGACAAAATTCGACTTGTGGATAACTTTTTCGAACTTCGGTTGACTGGTGCGAAAAAATGGGCTACAATAGATAAACAAAACCCATAAAAGGGAGCGTATAGTATGATCAATCAACTCAAAGAATTTTTGGATATCAGCCACAGCGTTTACCACGCAGCAGCAGCGCTGGAGGAAATGCTGATAAGTGCCGGCTATGAAAAGCTTAGCGAGGGCGAAAAGTGGGAACTTGCACCCGGCGGAAAATATTACCTGACCCGCAGCGGCAGCGCTGTGGTTGCGTTCCGGATTCCTATGGGCAAGCCTACCGGGTTTATGATGAGCGCCAGCCATTGTGACCGCCCTACCTTTAAGGTAAAGGAAAATTGGGAGCTGACCGGGAAATATACCCGCCTTGCCACAGAGCCCTATGGCGGTATGATCCTCTCCACCTGGCTGGACAGACCCTTATCTATTGCAGGACGGGTACTGGTGGAGACAGAGGAAGGCGTAGAGAGCCGTTTGGTGGATATTGACCGGGATCTGCTGGTGATTCCCAATGTGGCGATTCATATGAACCGTAAGTGTAACGATGGCGTGGCATGGAATGTGGCGGTGGACACCTTGCCCTTGGTGGGCGGCCAGCAGGCTGCCGGACGGCTGGATGCGATTCTGGAGGAAGCAGCCGGCGGCAAGATCTTAGGCCACGACCTGTATTTGTATCTGCGGCAGAATGCCTCTGTCTGGGGCGTGGAGGAAGAATATATTTCCGCTGCCGGGCTGGATGATCTGCAGTGTGCTTTCTGCTGCACAAAGGGCTTTTTGGATGCGGAGGAAAGCAGTGCGATTCCGGTGCTGTGTGTGTTCGACAGTGAGGAAGTGGGCTCCAATTCCCCGCAGGGCGCGGCAGCCTGTCTGCTGCCCAGCGTGCTCGAGCGGATCTGCGGCAGTCTGAATGTGGATCTGGAGCAGCTGCTGAGCCAGTCCTTTATGGTTTCTGCAGATAATGCCCATGCAGTTCATCCCAATCATCCGGAGTATGCGGACGGAACAAACGCCCCGGTGATGAACGGCGGCGTGGTGATCAAGTTTAATGCCTCCCAGCGCTATGCCACAGACGGTGCGGCGGCAGCGGTATTCCGCAAGGTGTGTAGCAAGGCAGATGTGCCGGTACAGACCTTCTATAACCGGGCAGATCTGCTCGGTGGCGGCACACTGGGCCGCATCTCCTTGACGCAGATCTCTGTGCCCACAGCAGATATCGGTCTTGCCCAGCTGGCAATGCATTCTGCGTGGGAAACTGCCGGTGCAAAGGATGGGGCATACCTTGCAGACGCAATGAAAGCCTACTACGGCAGCACATTGGAATGTCCCCGGGACGGCAGCTTTTTTATTCGGTAAAATGCTGTTATAATATACAAAACCAGGGACAGAAAACTGTATAAAATAACAGTTGGAAATATTTGCAACTTGTGGTATTATTATAGCATCCCAGCATGGGGTCTGCTACTCCACAAAATAGCGGCTTCGTGTAAAAAAAAGGAGGAAATTAACACCGTAGACTCACGGTACGGCAGTGTGGAGACCTGTCGTAATGCCGCGCGCTGTTTTACCCGGCGGCGGTGAGAGCATATGCGAGGAGTCGGTATGCTTAGAGTCGTAAACGTATGGCAAGTGTATCCATGCAAAGCATCAAGAAGATCTACCCCTACCTGCCCGATGAGGAAAAGAAAAAGAAGAAGGCTAAGAAGCAGAAGAATCAGCCTGTAGATGACGGCAAGGAAAAGGCCAATCTGCAGATCACTGAGCAGGGCGTCGTAGCTGTCCAGGAGTTCAACCTGGAGATCGCCGACAAGGAATTCATCGTTCTGGTCGGTCCTTCTGGCTGCGGCAAGTCCACCACTCTGCGTATGATCGCCGGTCTGGAAGAGATTTCCGAGGGTCAGCTGTACATCGGCGACAAGCTGGTTAACGATGTGGCTCCCAAGGATCGCGATATCGCAATGGTCTTCCAGAACTACGCTCTGTATCCTCACATGACGGTTTATGATAACCTGGCTTTCGCTCTGAAGCTGCGTCATACTCCCAAGGATGAGCTGGACCGCAAGGTTCGCGAAGCTGCTGCGATCCTGGACATCACCCAGTACCTGGACCGTAAGCCCAAGGCTCTGTCCGGCGGTCAGCGTCAGCGTGTTGCCATCGGCCGTGCAATCGTCCGTGACCCCAAGGTCATGCTGATGGACGAGCCCCTCTCCAACCTGGACGCAAAGCTGCGTAACCAGATGCGTGCTGAGATCATCAAGCTCCGCAGCCGTATTGACACCACCTTCATCTACGTTACCCACGACCAGACCGAGGCTATGACTCTGGGCGACCGTATCGTTATCATGAAGGACGGCTTCATTCAGCAGATCGGCACTCCTCAGGAAGTGTTCCATCATCCCTACAACCTGTTTGTTGCAGGCTTCATTGGCGCACCTCAGATGAACTTCTTCGCTGCTAAGCTCATCAAAGCTGACGGCAAGTACGCTGTTGAGCTGGGCGGTCACACGGTTGTCCTGTCCGACGACAAGCAGGAGAAGCTCTCTGCTAACAATGTTGAGGAGCAGGAGATCACTCTGGGCGTCCGTCCTGAGCATATCACTCTGGAAAATACCGGCGTAACCGGTACCATCGAAGTTAGCGAAATGATGGGCTCTTCTGTCCATCTGCACACAAACGCAGTGGGTCAGGATGTGATCATTGTTGTTAACACCATGAACATGACTCACGACGAAGTGATGGCTCTGTCTATGGGCACCGAGATCAAGTTCGACTTTGGCGGCAACAACTGCCACGTCTTCGGCAAGGAGACCGGCATCAATCTGGAAGCTTAATTCCATACATACCAAAGCGGCATCTGCTGAGCAGATGCCGCTTTTTTAATGCAAAATGCAAAGTGCAAAATGCAAAATGAATGTGTCTGCTACGCAGACGGATTTTTAATTGTAAACTTTTTTATGCTCTGTTGCCATAGAGAAATGAATGTGCTAAAATATTCTTTAATATAATGTATATTGCCTATAAAAGGAGAAGTCGTAATGATAAGACGGTTTATCCGGTGTATCCGGGAATATAAATG
Organism: Oscillospiraceae bacterium; assembly: GCA_017521485.1. GTDB lineage: Bacteria > Bacillota > Clostridia > Oscillospirales > Oscillospiraceae > Faecousia. The sequence continues at coordinate 28,462 of JAFXCL010000005.1, read as the reverse complement.
GGCGACCTTGCTAAGCCCCCTTGCCATGATCGGTGAGGTCTATATGGAAACAAAGATCCCCGGCGTGCTCAGTAATATTGTGGACTTGGGCGTTGAGCCGGGAAATATGCAGGCGGTGGTCCATTATGGACTGATTCTGGTGCTGTATGCCCTGTGTTCTCTGACCTTCGGTATAGGCTCGGCAGTGGCTGCAGCCTATGCTGCCACAGGTTTTTCCCGGAATCTGCGCCACGATATGTACTATAAGGTCCAGACCTTTGACTTTGCCAACATCGATAAATTTTCCACATCCTCCATTGTCACAAGACTAACCAGCGATGTGGCAATGATCCAGATGGGGTTCCAGATGTGTATCCGTATGGCAGTTCGCTGCCCTATGATGCTGATCTTGGCAACCTTCAACGCTTGGAAGATCAGTCCCAGACTGTGCATCGTTTACTGTGTGGTGCTGCCTTTGCTCGCCTTTGGTCTGCTATTTATTTCCCGGATTGTTCATGGCACATTTGTGCGTGTGTTCAAGACCTACGATAAGCTCAACAATGTGGTGCAGGAAAACTTACACGGCATCCGGGTGGTAAAATCCTTTGTCCGGGAGCAAAAGGAGACCGAGAAGTTCACGTCTACCTCCGACAGCATCTATAAAGATTTTGTCCGGGCAGAAAAAATCATTGCCTTTAACAGCCCCTTGATGCAGAGCGCGGTGTATATCTGTATTCTGGTGATCTCTTACTTTGGTGCAAATATGGTTGTCAGTTCCGGCAACGGCGCAGTTCCCGGAGGACTTACCACCGGCGGCCTGACGGCTATGTTTACCTATACAACCCAGATTCTGGGCAGCCTGATGATGCTGTCTATGTTCTTCGTGATGCTGATCATGTCTCAAGCACCCATTCGCCGTACTTCTGAAGTTCTGGCAGAAACACCGGAGCTGGATAACCCTCCGGAGCCTGTGATGGAGGTTGCCCACGGCGGGATCGATTTTGAAAATGTGTCCTTCCGTTATTCCAAAACTGCCGACCGCAATGCCTTGGAAGGGATCGATCTGCATATTGCCCCCGGTATGACTGTGGGCATTCTGGGCGGAACAGGCGCTTCCAAGTCCACACTGGTTCAGTTGATCCCCCGGCTGTATGATGCCACCGAGGGCAGCGTGAAGGTGGGCGGCGTGGATGTACGGGATTACGACATCCATACCCTCCGGGATGCGGTTTCTATGGTTCTGCAAAAAAATGTACTGTTCTCCGGCACGATCAAGGAAAACCTGCGCTGGGGCAATCCGAACGCAACCGATGAGGAAATGGAACACGCTTGCCGTCTGGCTTGCGCCCACGATTTCATCACTTCTTTCCCCGATGGCTACGATACAAAAATTGAGCAGGGCGGCACCAATGTGTCCGGCGGTCAGAAGCAGCGGATCTGTATTGCAAGAGCACTCCTAAAAAAGCCTAAGATCCTGATTTTGGACGATTCCACCTCCGCGGTGGATACCCATACAGACGCGTTGATCCGCAAGGCCTTTGCCGAGGAAATTCCGAACACCACAAAGCTGATTATTGCTCAGCGGGTGGCATCTGTTCAGGAAGCGGACCTGATCATTGTAATGGACGGCGGCAAGATTGCCGCGGCTGGCAAGCACGATGAGCTTTTGGAAGCCTCCGCTATTTACCGGGAGGTCTATGACTCTCAGACGAAAGGAGGGGATGAATAATGCCTCCTGCAAGAATGATGGGCGACGGCCGTAAGGCGAAGAACCCCAAAAAAACCGTTTCCCGGCTATTAAGCTATATGGGAAAGTATAAGGTAAGACTGATTCTGGTGGTTTTGTGCATCCTCCTAAGCTCCGTGGCCCAGGCAGTCAGCTCTGCCTCTTTGGGAACACTGGTAGACGATTATGTGACCCCTATGCTCCGGGGCGAAAATGTAAACCTGATCGGATTTTTATGTCTGATGGCAGGCGTATATCTTCTGGGCGTTGTTTCTGTATTTTTGTATAACGTGCTAATGGTTAAGGTAGGTCAGGGTACGCAAAAGACCATCCGCGACCAGATGTTTACCCATATGCAGAAGCTGCCCATCCGGTATTTCGATACCCATCAGGTGGGAGACCTGATGAGCCGCTACACCAGTGATATCGATACCCTGCGGCAGATGATCTCCCAGTCTATTCCCCAGACCGTTTCTTCAGCAGCTACCCTGATCGTGGTATTTGTGACCATGATTATTACCTCTCCCATCCTTACCGGCGTGATGATCCTGACAGTCAGCGGCATCTTTATGGTGACAAAGCTGGTGGTGGGTAAGTCCGCAGGCTTCTTTATCGGCCAGCAGCGGTCACTGGGCGCGGTCAACGGCTATGTGGAGGAAATGATCCACGGACAAAGAGTTGTGAAGGTGTTTAACCGGGAGGAGATCTCCAAGCAGGAATTTGACAGCCTGAACGAAAGACTTCGGTCCAATGCCTTCCGTGCCGGTGCTTACACCAATCTGATGGGCCCGGTGAACAATAACTTAGGGTATATCCAGTATGCGATCTTAGCCATCGTAGGCGGCCTGATCGCCGTGGCATCGGAAGGAAACCTGATTTCCCTGGGCAGCCTGATTACCTTCCTGGTTCTGTCCAGAACCTTCAATCAGCCCATTTCTCAGATATCCAACCAGATCAACGCCATTGTAATGGCACTGGCAGGTGCGGAGCGGATCTTTGAATTAATGGACGAGGAAGAGGAGCAGGACAACGGCTATGTGACTCTTGTCAATGCAAGGATCAGTCAGGACGGTACGATTACAGAAAGCAAAGAGCGCACCGGCCACTGGGCGTGGAAGCACCCCCATCAGGACGGAACGCTTACCTACACCGAGCTTAAGGGCGACATCACAATGGACCGTGTGGACTTTGGCTATGTGCCGGAAAAACAGGTGCTGTACGATGTGACGCTTTATGCCCACCCGGGTCAGAAGATCGCTTTTGTAGGCGCAACCGGTGCGGGCAAGACCACCATCACAAACCTCATCAACCGCTTTTATGACATTGCCGACGGCAAGGTGCGCTATGACGGCATCAATATCAATAAGATCTGCAAGCCGGATCTGCGGCGGTCACTGGGCGTAGTGCTGCAGGATACCAACCTGTTCACCGGAACGGTGATGGATAACATCCGCTACGGCAGGCTGGATGCCACCGACGAAGAGTGTATCGCCGCGGCAAAAACAGCCAATGCCCACGACTTTATCACCCGCCTGCCGGAGGGCTACAACACCATGCTCACCGGAAACGGCGCACAGCTTTCTCAGGGTCAGCGCCAGCTGATCGCCATTGCCAGAGCGGCGGTGGCAGATCCACCGGTGATGATCCTGGACGAAGCCACCTCCTCTATCGACAGCCGAACGGAGGCACTGGTGCAAAAGGGTATGGACGCCCTGATGAATGGACGGACCACCTTTGTGATCGCCCACCGGCTGAGCACAGTCCGGAACTCCGATTGCATTATGGTGCTGGACCACGGCCATATCATCGAGCGTGGTACCCACGAAGACCTGATCGCCCAAAAGGGCACATACTATCAGCTCTACACCGGCGCATTTGAATTGGAATAATAGAAAAAGACGCGTTCATACGAACGCGTCTTTTTAATGCAAAATGCAAAGTGCAAAATGCAAAATGAATGTGTCCGCTAATGCGGACGGATTATAATGCGGGCGGATGTAGGCATCCGCCCCTACGAACGCTATCGACACAACGCGTAGGGGACGATTGAGGTACATTGTCCCTTTGGTATCCATTACCGAAGGAAATACCGACATTTTACATTTTGCACTTTGCATTTTGCATTTAAAAAGCGGCATCCGCAGATGCCGCTTTATATTATCCTTCTGCAACGACGATTTCCTTCAGCTCCAGGCCAGGGTTGCGCTTTACGGTAAAGTCAATTGCCCAGTAGCTAGAAAACACCAGCAGGCTTCTGCCACGGTAATCCTCCAGCAGCTCTGCATCCGAGCCTAAATTCAGGTCACTAAGGTCGCCGGGGTAGTGCTCGATCAGACGGATCTCCTCGTAGGGGAGCATATCCATCCGCAGATCCACGCCGTACTCGTTTTTCATACGATACTGGAATACATCGAATTGCAGTGTACCCACAACGCCTACGATCACTTCTTCCATACCGGAATTGGGCACTTTGAAGATCTGAATTGCACCTTCCTGTGCGATCTGCTCTGTACCCTTCACAAACTGCTTACGCTTCATAGAGTCCTTGGCAGACACCCGGCAGAAATGCTCCGGGGCAAAGGTGGGGATGCCGGAGTACAGGAATTTCTTGCCGGGAACAGTGATGGTGTCACCGATAGAGAAAATGCCCGGATCAAACACACCGATCACGTCGCCGGCATATGCCTCATCCACAATTTCCCGCTCTGCTGCCATCAGCTGCTGGGGCTGGGAAAGGCGCATTTTTCTGCCGCCCTGCATATGGTAATATTCTGTATCCCGCTGGAACTTGCCGGAGCAAATCCGCATAAAGGCAAGGCGATCCCGGTGTGCCTTATTCATATTCGCCTGAATTTTAAACACGAAAGCAGAGAAATCCGGGCTGAATGCGTCCACAAGACCGGTATCCGCGGTGCGAGACAGGGGCGGGGGTGTCAGCTTCAAAAAGGCTTCCAGGAAGGGCTCAATGCCAAAGTTTGTCAGGGCAGAGCCGAAGAACACCGGGCTGAGCTGTCCGCAGCGCACTGCCTCCAGATCCATTTCCCGACCGGCAGACAGAAGCTCCACATCGTCGATCAGCTGCTGCGCCTTCGTCTCAGAGTCCAGAAGCTGGGCAACCTGAGGATCGTAAAGATCTACTGCCAGCTTGTCTGCCTTTGCCTTGCCGTTTACACCGGAGAAGAACAGAAGCTGACTGTTCTCCCGGTCGTACACGCCCTGAAAATCCTTACCGGAGCCAATGGGCCAGTTCATAGCATAAGTCTCAATGCCCAGCTCCCGCTCCACTTCGTCCAGAAGATCAAAGGGATCCTGAGTCTCCCGGTCCATTTTATTGATGAATGTGAAAATGGGGATGTGCCGCATGGCGCACACCTTAAACAGCTTCCGGGTCTGGGGCTCAACACCCTTTGCACCGTCAATCACCATCACCGCAGAGTCTGCCGCCATCAGGGTGCGGTAGGTATCCTCGGAAAAGTCCTGGTGACCGGGGGTGTCCAGAATATTAATGCAGAAACCGCCGTACTGGAACTGCATCACAGAAGAGGTGACGGAAATACCACGCTGTTTTTCGATCTCCATCCAGTCGGAGGTGGCGGCGCGGGAATTTTTCTTGCCTTTGACAACACCTGCCTGGGCGATCGCACCGCCGTAGAGCAGGAATTTTTCGGTTAAAGTGGTTTTACCGGCGTCCGGGTGGGAGATGATCGCAAAGGTCCGGCGACGGCTGATTTCTTCCATTAAGGTTGACATAATATTCCTCCAAGGCTTGTTGCCTGCAAATATCCTAATTCAAAAACCGATTTAGTTTACCACATTTTGGCGGTGTTTACAAGTCCTGAATTAAAGAAGCAAATACAGGCAGGCTCTTTTGGATCATTTCGAAGCTAACGCAGTAGCACACCCGGAAGTAGCCGGGGCAGCCAAAGCCATCGCCAGGCACAAGCAAAAGATCCTTTTTCTTTGCCTTTTCCGAGAAAGCAACGGCGTCCCCGCCGGGTGCTTTTACAAACAGATAAAATGCACCGTCAGGCTTGGCAGTCTCATAGCCCGCTGCCAGAAGTCCTTCATATAAGGCCTTGCGGTTGCGGTCGTAAGCTTCTAAATCGGGACGCAGACCGGCGCACCGGGCGATTACCTTCTGCCACAGGGAGGGGGCGCAAACGTGCCCCAGTGCTCTTGCTGCACCGGCAATGGCGGCATACAGCGCAGCGCTGTCCGTTGCACCGCCGGGAACATACACATAGCCAATGCGCTCACCGGGCAGAGAGAGGGATTTGGAGTAGGAATAGCACACAATTGTATTTTTGTAGATAGTGGGGATAAAGGGAACTTCCACACCGTCATAAGCCAGCTCCCGGTAAGGCTCATCTGCCACAATGTAAATGGGGTGACCGTATTCCTCGCTCTTTTTTGTCAGAAGATCAGCCAGAGCGGTCAAGGTGTGGGCGGTGTAGACTGTGCCGGAGGGGTTATTGGGGGAGTTGAGAATCAGGGCGCAGGTGTTGGGGGTGAGCATCTGCTCCACTGCGTTTAGATCGATCTGGAAATTGGGAATATCCGCAGGAACGACCCTCAAGGTCGCACCGGTTTCCTCCACCCACGGGCGGTACTCCGGGAAGAAAGGCGCGATTACCAGAAATTCTGCGCCGGGCACAGCCAGTGTCTTAAAGACAGCGCACAGCTCCGGTGCAGCACCGCAGCCGATGAACAGCTCCTGGGGCAGAACGCCGGCGTTGTAGCGGCTGTTTAGATCGTCGGCAATTGCCTGACGGGTCTGCAGGTCGCCCACTGCAGAGGTATAGCCGTGAACAGCCAGAGAATCCGTATCGGACAAAATGGCACGGATGGCATCGTTGACCGCTGCCGGAGAGGGGATACTGGGATTGCCCAGAGAATAGTCGTATACATTTTCTTTTCCTACAATGGCGGCTCTCTGCTGACCGTACTCAAACAGATCCCGGATGCAGGATCGATTTGCCCCAAGGGCATACGCTTTTTCGTTATACATAAAAATATCTCCAATCGTTTCTTATGTCGTCGATGTATAAATATGGGTATAGTCTTTCTACAACCGTTATTTGCAAATCCTTCAAGGGGATTCCTAAGGGGAAAGCGAAAGAAATGTTGGATAATGCAAATCCAGTCCGCTTTCCCCTTAGGCCGTCTGGGGAGTCCGAGGACCATACGGGAGGTCCTCGGCGGCTCTTTGCATACTTTCTCGCCGGAGAGAAAGTATGATAATAAATGCAATTAATTATATTTCATATAGAGGTGCGGTGGGATCAAAGCGCTGGGGCTTGTATGTAACCGAGCCGATGGGCTTGCCCTCCACACCGTATTTGGGATTGTAACCAAATAGGTTTACATAATTCAGAAGATCATCCCGCTCATCTTCCATTGCTTTCATAACCTCTACCGTTGCCAGCACATCATCCACTGCCCGGTGGGAGTTGACAACCTTTCCGGAAAGGCCGTAAACCTCAATGGCGTTGCAAAGCTTGTGGGGATAGCTGTGGCGGTCCTTGTAGACTGTCAGCAGATCCAGCTTGTCCTTGCCCTTGAGCACTGTGGGGTCGCCGTCTCGCAAGAGCAGATAGAACAAAAAGCTCAGATCAAAGTGGGCGTTGTAAGCAAGCATCAAGGTGTTTCCTGCAAACATCCGAGCAATATCACTGCACACCTGTGTTTTGGGAATCCCTCGCGCAAGGAGGTCTTCGGTGGTAATGCCGGTAAGCTTTTCGATCATAGGGGGAACGGTGTTTCCCGGTGTCAGGGCGATCAGCTGATCGTATTCCTCCACCACAGTGATTTGACCGTTCTGCCGTTCCAGCACCACTGCCGCAAATTCAATGATTTCATCCCGGCTGTAGGCTAGACCGGTGGTTTCTGTGTCGAAAAGCACCAGCCGGTCATATTTATCAAACAATGCATCTAACTGAGCCATAGTTATGTTTCCTCATATAACGCCAGCGCCCGGCGGAATTTACTTTTTTGTTCCTGCACGAGTCCAAAGCGGACAGAAAGCAGCTTGGCAAAGGCGTCGCAAGATTCCGGTGTGCCCTCTTTTAATTCTACTTCCACTTCGCACAAGGGCTGTTCCTTGCCACCGCCGAATAAAATGCCCTTGTCCAGTGCCAGCTCCAAGGTGCAATCGGCAAAGGAGAGGGTCTTTGCAATCCGGGTGAATTTCGCGCCGCACACCGGACGAATACCTCGGGCGGTGAGTAAAATCAGATTTTGGGGCGCACCGAGTTTACATAATTCTGGGATAGCGGCTTCGATATCGTCACACAAGACCTCCCATTCGCCTCGTCCACGATCGGAGATCGGTGCTTTCAGGGTGCAGACAGAATTTTCATTTTCCATCCGGCGGCGCAGGGTGTACCATCTTGAAGACAGCGCCTTGTCCGGGGCATCGTAATAGGTGGTTTCCATGGAAATCACCTGTTCTGCTTCAGGGAAAGCCTTGCGTATTTCTTCTAAAACCGCGTCTGTTGCCCGGAACTTCCGTTCGTATTCAATGCCCATAGCGTCCTCCAAGGATCATTTTTACTTATTATACACGGATTGAAGTATATTGGCAAGAATCTTTCTTCTTCCGACAAAATAATTCCGGAGAACTTGTTACAATAGAGGCAAAAACTCAAAAGGTTGTGATAATTATGATTTCCATCCAGTCCTATGTGCGCAGAGGCAATCATGTTCTGCGCCGGTGGGCGGTAGACCCCAGAATACACGGCGCGGCAAGGGCGGCAGGGCATTTGCTTGCAGGCTTTTGCCTCAGCGCCGCCAGTCTGGGAAACAGCCTGATGCCCTTGGCACTGGGATTTGTATGCACATGCTCCGGATGGCTTGCGGTGCTGGCAGCCCTGGGCGGCTGTGCCGGCTATCTGCTGTTCTGGGGCAGTGCCGGCTATCAGGCGCTTGTGTGGCTGGCAGTTGGAGTTTCGGTGGCGCTTTTGATGGGGGACAGGCTTCTGACCCGCCAAACGCCCCTTTTGATGCCTGCGGTGGCAGCGCTGATCGTTGCCTGCTCCGGTGTGCTGTTTCAGTGGCTGAAAATGGATGCAAGTCCGGTTGCCATCTATCTTCTCCGGGTGGGAACAGCAGCAGGGACAGGGTGGCTGTTTCAGGAGGTTCGAAAGGGCAGAAATCCTATTTTAGAGTGGCTTACATACGGCGTAGGGATACTGGCGCTGGCGCAGATCGTGCCGATCCCGTATTTGGGATTGGGATTTGTAGGGGCAGGTATTCTTGCAGTTTCCGGAGCATTTCCCGCGGCGGCATTGGCAGGACTTGCCTTGGATCTTTCTCAGGTGACCCAAATCCCAATGACTGCGGTTATGACCCTTTCCTATTTTACCAGGCTGCTGCCCCGGAAAAATCCCATTTTATTAAGACTCGCCCCGGGCTTTTTGTATACAGCCCTGATGGCGCTGTGGGGGAAGTTTGATCTAATGCCCTTGCCGGGACTGCTGCTGGGAGGGATCATCGGCGGATTTTTGCCAGCGTCCGGAAAAGCGGTCCACCGTCAGGGGGAGACCGGTGCGGCACAGGTGCGGTTGGAAATGGCATCCGGTGTCCTTGCCCAGACCCAGCAGCTTTTGCTGGAAGTTCCTATCGTGCCGGTGGATGAGAGTGCGCTGGTAGCAAGGGCAGCAGAACGGGCGTGTGGAAGCTGTCCCTGCCGGAAAAGCTGCAAGGACACAAAACGGATCGCCCAGCTGCCGGGACTGATCCTCCATAAGCCCCTGCTGTCTGTAGAGGAGATACCCATCAACTGCCGCAAAAGCGGCCGGTTTCTGGCGGAACTCCATCGCAGTCAGGAGCAGCTGCGTTCCATCCGGGCAGACCGGGAACGGCAGCGGGAATACCGGGCGGCGGTGATTCAGCAGTACCAGTTTTTGTCGGAGTATTTGCAGGAGCTGGCAGATCAGCTTCCCAGGCATCGGTCGGGGCGGGGTATTTGCTATACGCCCCAGATCCGGGTCTACGGCAACCGCCCGGAGCAGGATAACGGCGACCGCTTTACCCGCTTCGCGGGAACTGCCGCCCGGTATTATGTGCTTTTGTGCGACGGTATGGGAACTGGACTGGGGGCAGTGCAGGAGGGAAAAACCGCGGCGTCTATACTGCGCAGGCTCTTATCTGCCGGTTATCCTGCAGAACACGCCCTGCGCAGTCTGAACAGCCTGTGTGCCCTCCGGGAACGGGCAGGGGCAGTGACCGTGGATCTGGCGGAGCTGCAGTTAGACAGCGGAGAAGCCGCCCTTTATAAATGGGGTGCAGCTCCATCGTATCTTGTGAGCAAAACCGGGGCAGAGCGGATCGGAACTGCCGGACCGCCTCCCGGTCTGTCGGTGACCGACTGTGTAGAAAGTTGTTATCGGGTGTCTTTGCGCCGGGGGCAGACCCTGTTTTTGGTCAGCGACGGTGTGGGAGAGGAGGAAGCCTTGCGCTGCTGTGTCAGTGGGGCAGACCTGCCTCCGGGAGAACTGGCAGCCCGTCTGCTTACCGGCAGTCAGCTGGGGGGCGAGGACGATGCCACCGTAGTGACCGTCCGTCTGGATGCAGCCGGGATATGACCTTTACAAATCCGGAAAAGGAAAGTATAATGTTCTTAAATCAAAGGAGGCAGATTATGAGAACTTATACCATCACAAAGGTTTCCGGCACACCGGATTGGAGCAAGATAAAAGCACTGGATGTGGACAACTACCAGTGGTGTGAAAGGCTGGACATTCAAATGAAAAGCCAGATCTGCTACGATGAAGAGGGGATCTATGTTCATCTTCGGGCTTGGGAGAAGGATATCCGGGCAGAGCTGACTGCGCCCCTTAGTATGGTGTGCGAGGATAGCTGTATGGAGTTTTTCTTCCGTCCGGTGGCAGAGGATATGCGCTATTTTAATCTGGAGATCAACCCCAACGGCCAGATGTTTATCGGCTTTGGCTATGATGCGGAGGATTTTGTGCGCCTTGCGCCGGAGGGGGAGGATGATTTCCTGGAAAAAAGGTGGAATTATACAGAAGACGGCTGGGAAGTGTTTTATAAAATTCCCACCTCTCTCATCCGGATATTCTTCCCCGGCTACCATCTTCAGTCTGGAATGACCATCTATGCCAACTCCTATAAATGCGGCGACAAGACCGTTAAGCCGCACTTTATCTCTTGGAATTTTGTAGATGTCCCCGAACCCAGCTTCCACCAGCCTGCCCACTTCGGACAGATGATTTTAGAATAAAATAAGGGCGCGTTGCATTTGCAACGCGCCCAATTTCTTAAAATTGTGTCGGCTCAATGTGCCAGATCTCTTCAGCGTACTGCCGGATGGTCCGGTCGGAGGAGAACTTTCCGCCGCTTGCCACATTCATCAGACATTTTCTGCCGAAATTCAGCCGGTCTGCATAGTCCTGGTTTGCCCGGAGCTTTGCATCCACATAGGACTCGTAGTCCATCAGCAGGAAATAGTGGTCCGCTCTGTGCCAGGAAGTGCCGTCCAGCAGTGCGTGGTACAGATCCCGCAGATCGTTGTCTGTGGGAACAGTGCCGTCCACCAGGGTGTCGATTGCCCGGTGCAGGCGATCGTTGTGATCGTAGATCCAGCGGGGGTTATAGGAATCTCGGCTGGCGGTGATCTGCTCCACGGTAGCACCGAAGATATAGTTGTTTTCCATACCGGCTTCCTTGACGATCTCCACATTGGCACCGTCCAGCGTACCTAAGGTCACAGCGCCGTTTAACATCAGCTTCATATTGCCTGTGCCGGAAGCCTCTGTGCCGGCAGGGGAGATCTGCTCGGAAATATCTGCCGCGGGGATAATATGCTCAGCATAGGAGCAGTTGTAGTTCTGAACAAATACCACCTTCAGCTTATCCTGCATATCCGGGTCGTTGTTAATGAGATTTGCGATCCGGTTGATATAGCGGATAATTGCCTTAGCCCGGGCGTAGCCGGGAGCGGATTTTGCGCCGAACAGATAGACTGTGGGCTGGAAGTTGGGCAATGCACCCTCCTTCAAGCGGAAGTAAATGTCCATAATGCTCAGGGCATTGAGAAGCTGGCGCTTATACTCGTGCAGCCGCTTGACCTGCACATCAAACAGGAAGTCAGGATTTAACCGGATGCCCTCCGTCTTGGCAATCACCTTGCAAAGTTGCTCCTTTTTCTGGCGCTTGATGGTGTTGAACTGACGGATCATATCTTCGTCGATCATGGGCTTGAGCTTTTGCAGCTTATCCAGGTCTTTCAGGAAATCGCCGCCTACCCGATACTTGATCATCTGAGTCAGCTCGGGGTTGCACAGACCCATCCAGCGGCGGGGGGTCACACCGTTGGTCTTGTTCTGGAAGCGGTCCGGGAATGCCTGATACCAATCCTTAAAGCAGTCATCCTTCAAAATCTGGGAGTGGATCTCCGCAACGCCGTTTACATAACTTCCCACATAAACACTCAGGTTTGCCATATGAGCGGTATTATCCCGGATAATAAACAGGTTGGGATGCTCGCTTTTCAGCTTCTCATCGATCCGCCAAATAATATCCACGATCTCCGGAACAACGCTGCCCAGCAGATCCAGCGGCCACTTTTCCAGTGCCTCACCCATAACGGTGTGGTTGGTGTAGGAGAAGGTCTTGCGGGCAATTTCAAATGCATGGCCGAAGTCCATACCCTCTGCCATCAGCAGGCGGATCAGCTCCGGAATGGACATTGCCGGGTGGGTATCGTTGAGCTGCACTGCGCAGTAGTCGGCAAAGTGGGTCAGGTCGTTGCCGTGGATAGACTTATATACCCGCAGCATATCCTGCAGGGAAGCAGAGGACAGCACATACTGCTGCTTAATACGCAGGCGCTTGCCCTCCCAAGTGGAATCGTTGGGGTACAGAACACGGGTGATATCCTCTGCCTTGTTCTTCTGGGTCAGAGCGCGCAGGTAATCCTGATCGTTAAAGGCGTTAAAATCCAGTTCTTCTTCTGCCTCACACTGCCACAGACGGAGGGTGCCGATGTTGTTTGTGCCATAGCCGATCACCGGAACATCATAGGGAACGGCAAGCACAGTATGGTCCGGGAATTTCACCTTTACAGTGTGATTATACCGACGGAAGGACCAGGGATCGCCGTACTTGGACCAGTCATCTGCCATTTCCCGCTGACTGCCGTGTTCGTCAAAGCTCTGCTTAAAGAGACCGAACTTATACCGCAGGCCGTAGCCGGACAGGGGAATGTTGCAGCTGGCAGCGGAATCTAAGAAGCAGGCAGCCAGTCTGCCCAGACCGCCGTTGCCCAGTGCAGCGTCCTCAATATCTTCCAGAACCGCAAGGTCTACACCCTGCTCTGCAAACAGCTGCTTCATCTCATCGAGAATGCCCAGATTATAGAGGTTGGAATACACCAGCCGTCCGATCAGGTACTCGGCAGAGATATAATAAGCCTTCCGCTTGTGCAGACGGGCTTGCTTAGAGCCGCTCCAGTTGTCTGCAATGGCCATCATCACCGATTGACCCAGTGCTTCGTGCAGCTGCTGGGGGGTAGCCTCCTGCAGGGATACATCGTAAGTGTACTTCAGCTGTGCCTCGGTCCACTTAAGGATATTCAGACAATTATATTCCATAATCAAACTCCATTTCCTGTATTTGCCAGACGGTCATAAAGGGCTGTCAGGCTTCTTATTTTCTCGGCAAGGGCATCGGTCATAAAGCCGCCGTCTGCCCGCCAGGTCCAGTTTTGGCCTGACTGTGTGCCGGGGAAGTTCATTCTTGCGTCACTGCCCAATTCCAGTGCATCCTGCATTTGCAGAATACAAAGCTTTGAGGGGGCAGACATTGCGGTACGGATCACGCCCCATACATAGCCCTCGTCCTCGGTCAGGTGCATATACCGGGCTGCATATTGCAGGGTTCTTGCCGGCAGCGACTCGAGCCATTGGGAAAGGGTCATATTGTCGTGGGTTCCCGTATAGCATACTGTGTGGGGGGTGCAGTTGTGGGGCAGATAATCCGAGGGGTGATCGGGGTCAAAGGCAAATTGCAGTACCTTCATGCCGGGAAGACCGGCTTCATCCCGCAGCTGCTTTACCGGCGGTGTGATCACACCCAGGTCCTCGGCGATCATCTGCACATCCGGCAGTGCCTTTCTCAGTGCCTGCATAAAGTGCAGACCCGGTCCTTTTATCCACTTACCATTTCTGGCGGTAGTGTCACCGTAGGGGACAGACCAGTAGCTTTCAAAGCCCCGGAAATGATCGATCCGTATCAAATCGTACCGCTTTGCAGCAGCTTGCATCCGGCGGATCCACCAGCCATATTTGTCCTGCCGGTGGACATCCCAGCGGTAGAGGGGGTTGCCCCAAAGCTGACCGTCCTGAGAAAATGCATCGGGAGGACAGCCTGCCACAGCAACTGGGTCTAAGTGTTTATCCAGCTGATATAATTCCGGTGCGCTCCATACATCCACAGAATCCAGCGGCACATAAATCGGAACATCTCCAATGATCTGCACGCCGTTTTCATTGGCATATTTGTGCAGGGCGTGCCACTGTTTGTCAAATACATACTGCACAAAGCTGTGAAAACGGATGGCATCCTTCAGCCGCCGCCGGGCACTCCAAACAGCATCCGGGTCCCGGTGCTTTAAGGCACTGTCCCACTGATACCAAGGCGCGCCGCCGTTTTCATCCTTTAGCGCCTGAAAGAGGGAAAAGTCTGAAAGCCAGCTGCTGTTTTCCCGGCAGAACCGGCAAAAATCCTCGTTTTCTTCAAACCGGCTGTATGCCATTTTCAAAACCTTTGCGCGGTTTTCGTATTGCAAGCCGAAATCCACCCGGTCTTCCGTGCGGTTCCAGCAAATGCAGTCAAGGACCTGCTGATCCAGCAGACCTTCCTGCACAAGGGAGGGTAGATCAATTAAATAAGGATTTCCTGCAAAGGCAGAGCAGGACTGATAGGGAGAATCGCCAAAGCCTGTTGGGGTCAGTGGCAGGATCTGCCACTTGCGCTGGCCGGCTTTTTTCAGAAAATCCACAAAGGCATAGGCACTTTTTCCAAATGTGCCGATCCCGTAAGGGCCGGGCAGGCTGGTAATATGCATCAATATGCCGCTTTCACGCATACTTGCTGCTCCTTAGGACGAAAATATTGTATGCAACCACAAAAAGAACGGTTCATACAGCAGGGGAAGAATAATCTCCGCCCAATATATAGTATTGAGAGTAATACTTTTTTGCCCCTTTGTCAAGGAAAAACACAGTCCAGGGGGAAGATTCCAGCGAAAGCACCAATGACCGCGAAACAACCCCTTGCAAACCAGTGCAAAAGTACTTATAATAAAGACAATCATTCAAAAGAAAAGAGAATAGCACTATGAAAGTAACTCTGCAAAATCTGACGAAAGTTTTCCCCGCCCGGGATAAAAAGTCCGGCAAAGAGGTGGTGGCGGTGGATCATTTTACCTTCCAGATCCCCGACGGCAAGCTTGTTGGACTGCTGGGCCCCTCCGGCTGTGGAAAAAGCACCACGTTGAATTTGCTTTCCGGTCTGCTGACACCTACCGGCGGGCGTATTTTCTTTGGAGAAGAAGATGTGACAGACCTGCCTGCGGAAAACCGAGGCGTGGGACTGGTGTTCCAGAATTATGCCCTGTACCCCCACCTGACAGTCCTGCAGAACATTTTGTTCCCTTTGCAGAACCTGAAAGGCAAGGACAAACTGTCAAAGGCGCAAATGCTCGAAAAAGCACAGGAGGCGGCAAAGCTTGTGCAGATCGACGGACTTTTGGACCGGAAGCCCAATGAGCTGTCC
The DNA here is from genome assembly GCA_017521485.1 of Oscillospiraceae bacterium. Lineage (GTDB taxonomy): Bacteria > Bacillota > Clostridia > Oscillospirales > Oscillospiraceae > Faecousia. Next base: position 12,957 of record JAFXCL010000005.1, on the reverse strand, counting down.
GGCGGTCAGCAGCAGCGGGTGGCGATTGCCCGTGCGCTGGTGAAAATGCCCCGGGTGCTTCTGCTGGATGAGCCCCTTTCCAATCTGGATGCCCGGCTGCGCCTGCAGACCCGTGAGGAATTAAAACGCATCCAGACCGAAACCGGCATTACCACTGTGTTTGTTACCCACGATCAGGAGGAGGCAATGAGCATCTCCGATATCATCGTGGTGATGAAGGATGGCGTGGTGCAGCAGATCGGCAAGCCCCAGGAGGTCTATGATGAGCCTGCCAATTTGTTTGTGGCAAAGTTCCTTGGCACACCGCCTATCAATGTGTTCTCCGGCGGGGTAAAGGACGGTAAGCTCTATATTGGGGATGCTGCCGTTTTGGATGTGCCCGGTGTGGGAGATCAGGAGGTTTTTGTGGGCATCCGTCCTGAGGGCTTTGTGCCCGACAAGCAGGGTGCGCTTTGCTGTGACCTTAAGAATGTGGAGATTATGGGCAGAGACATCACGGTGGTCTGCACCCATCCTGACTGCGAGAATACGGCTGTCCGCGCCATTGTCAGTGCGGAAAATAAGATCGATGTGACAGTGCCGCAGGTGCGGTTTAATCTTAAGAATAACAAGGTGTTTTTGTTCTCCAAAGACACACAGGTCCGTGTTGGTGTGGAAGGCTGAGTGGGGAGAAAAGAATGAAAAAACAAAACCTGAAGGGCTGGCTTTACTTACTGCCTGCCGTCTTGTTCTTAGGCGCGTTTTTGGTGTACCCGCTGATCGATGTGCTGGTCTACTCCTTCGAGGAGGGCTACAATTCCGCATCCCAGACCTTTTTTGGCATCGGCACATACAACTATAATTATGTCCTGCACGATCCCTATTTTTTGCAGGCGCTGAAAAACACCCTGATCCTGGTGCTGGTGACCGTACCTCTTTCCACCGGTATTGCCCTTTTGATCTCTGTGGGACTCAGTTCGATTAAGCCTGTGCGGAATTTGTATCAGACCGTCTATTTCCTGCCCTATGTGACAAACACCCTGGCGGTGGGTCTGGTGTTTATGATCCTCTTCAAAAAGACTGCTTACACTGAGCCTTGTGAATATGCTCATCGGCTGGTTTGGCGGCAGTTCCGTGGATTTTATCGACGGACCCTACTGGGCAAAAATGCTGGTGCTGTGCGTGTATACGGTCTGGGTGGTTATGCCCTTTAAGATCCTGATCCTTACCGGCGCGCTGGCATCGGTGAATCAGGACTACTACAACGCTGCAAGGGTAGACGGCACATCCCGCCTGCGGATGTTCACAAAGATCACCCTGCCTATGATCTCTCCGTCACTGTTCTACCTGATCATTACCGGCTTTATCGGCGCTTTCAAGGCCTATTCCGATGCGGTGGCGCTGTTTGGCACAAATCTCAACGCCGCCGGTATGAATACCATTGTGGGCTATGTTTACGATATGCTTTACGGAAACAGCGGCGGCTACCCCTCCTATGCTTCGGCGGCGGCGATCATCCTGTTTTCTATCGTGCTGACGATCACCTGTATTAACTTGCTTGTCAGCCGGAAGTATGTCCACTATCATTGAGGTGTCAAAATGGAAAAGAGAGTGGAATTTCAGAATCTGGAGCGGGCCGCAAAGGGAAAGCGGATCGCCCGGAACATTATCATCTATACCTTTTTGACCCTTTGGGCAGTGCTGGTGCTCTTTCCCTTCTACTGGATGATCCTCAGCTCCGTTAAAAGCTATGGGGCGTATAACGGAGAATTTATTCCCAAGCTTTACACCCTGAACCCCACGCTGGAAAATTACAAGGAAGTGTTTACCGCTGTACCCCTTGCGGACTATCTGGTAAACACCCTGATCTTCACCCTTGCCACCACTGCCATTATGCTGGTGGTAACAGTCCTTGCGGCATTTTCCTTTGCCCGGCTGGACTTTAAGGGAAAGAATCTTGCTTTTACTTTATTTCTGGCACTGATGATGATCCCCAGTGAGCTGGTTGTGATCACCAACTTTATGACGGTCACAGAGCTGGACCTGCGCAATACCTTTATGGGTCTGATCCTGCCGTCGGTAGCATCCGTCTTTTACATCTATCTGTTAAAAGAGAATTTCGCCCAGATTCCGGACGAATTGTATTACGCCGCAAAGGTGGACGGCACTTCCGACTTCAAATACCTGTGGAAGGTTATGATCCCCATTTGCAAGCCTACCCTGATCACGGTTACGATCCTAAAGGTGATCGAATGCTGGAACAGCTTCGTATGGCCCAGACTGGTTACCGATAACGAAGCCTATTTTCTGGTGTCAAACGGAATTCAGGAGATTCGGGAAAACGGCTTGGGCAGAGAGAACATCCCGGCCATGATGGCGGCGGTGGTTGTGATTTCTGTACCGCTGATCGTGCTGTTTCTCATCTTCCGGAAGAAGATCATGGCAGGGGTGTCCAGAGGAGGTATGAAGGGATGAAACAAAAGCTTCTTGCCCTTTTACTGGTGCTGGCGGTCCTGTGGGGTCTGACCGGCTGTCACGGCGCCCAGAAAACAGAAGCCTTCGCTGTTCCGGAAAGTTTCGATACTGCCCGGCAGTATGAGATCACCTTCTGGGCAAAAAACGATACCAATATTACACAAGTGAATATCTACAAACAGGCCATCGAAGACTTTCAGGCGCTGTATCCCAACATTACCGTGAATCTGCGCCTGTATACCGATTACGGAAAGATCTATAACGATGTGATTACCAACATTGCCACCGGCACGACCCCCAACGTGTGTATTACCTACCCGGATCACATTGCTACTTATATGACCGGTGAAAACACGGTTGTGCCCCTGGATGGACTGTTTGCCCACGAGAAGTACGGACTGGGTGGCAGTGAAGTCTTATTCGACGGACCGACTCAGGATGAGATCATTCCCCAGTTTTTAAGCGAGTGTGTCTTGAACGGACAGCACTATGCCATTCCCTATATGCGCTCCACTGAGGCATGTTATGTAAACAAGACCTTTGTGGAAAAGCTGGGCTACACCCTGCCGGAGACCCTCACCTGGGATTTCGTATGGGAGGTTTCTCAGGCGGCAATGGAGAAGGACGAAAACGGGAATTACCTTGTCAACGGCCAAAAAGTGCTGATCCCCTTCATCTATAAGTCCACGGACAATATGATGATCCAGATGCTCCGCCAGCAAAATGCGGGCTACGCCAGCCAAAACGGAGAGATTCAGATCTTCAACGATACCACAAAGGAAATTCTGCTGGATGTGCGCAACGGCGCGGCAACCGGTGCATTCAATACCTTCAAAAGCATCGGCTATCCTGCCAATTTCTTAAATGCCGGCCAGTGCATTTTTGCAGTGGACTCCACCGCGGGTGCTACCTGGATGGGCAGCGATGCACCCCTTGTGGACATTGCAGAAGAAAATCTGGTGCAGTTTGAAACGGCGGTCATGACCGTTCCCCAGTACAATACGGACAATCCCCAGATGATCTCTCAAGGTCCTTCCCTGTGCGTGTTCAATAAGGAAGACCCGCAGGAGGTGCTGGCAAGCTGGCTCTTTGCCCAGTATATGATCACAAACGATGTGCAGATCGCCTATTCCCAGACGGAGGGCTATGTGCCTGTTACCTCCAAAGCCCAGAACACCCCCCAGTATCAGGATTACCTGAGCAGGGGTGGGGAGGATAACGATTTTTATTATGATATCAAGCTTCAGGCAACCGGGCTGCTCCTTGACAATGTGGACAATACCTTCGTCACCCCGGTATTTAACGGCTCTGCATCCCTCCGGGATGCTGCGGGACAAATGATCGAAGACGTGAGAAAGGCCACCCGCCGGGGCGAAACGGTAGACGATGCTTATATGCAGAAGCTGTTTTCCGATGTGACTTCCCTGTACCGGCTGGATCAGGTGGGGGGCAGCGGAGGACTGACCGGAAAGGCAAGTCTGGGCGCACTGCCCACGGCTTCTAAGGTGCTGCTGTGGTCTCTAGCCGGCATCTGGATGCTGATGGGCGTGTATGCTGCAGCGACATTTGTCCGCAGAAAAAAAGAAAAAAATCAGAATACCTATTGATTATTTGATTTTTTCCTGTATAATAGCTTTTGTTGAAACCATAAGTTTATCCACCCCAACGATTAAAAAGGAGAATGAACAATGAAAAAAATTCTTGCAATCCTGTTGGCGCTGTGTATGATGATGGCTTTCGCAGCCTGTGGCGCTAACACCGACGAGACAACCGAAGCAACGACTACTGCGCCCACTGTGGATGCTACCTTCGGTCTGGAAGACACCCTTCCTCCTGATGCTTCCACCCTTGCTGACGAAGTGGAAGTTATGACCTATGAAGAGTATGCCGCTGCAGAGCTGGAAGCAGCTGTTGTGGTTGAAGCTTATGTGCAGGCTACCCAGTCCTGGTGGGAAGATAAGATCACTGTTTACGCACAGGATGCTGACGGTGCATACTTCATCTATGAGATGGCTTGCTCCGAAGAGGATGCTGCAAAGCTGACTGCTGGAACCAAGATCCGTGTCACCGGCTATAAGGGCGAGTGGGCAGGTGAGGTTGAGATCATGGACGCTACCTTCGAGTTCGTCGATGGCGCTGACACCTTCGTTGCCGAGGCTCTGGATGTGACTGACCTGCTGGGCACCGACGATCTGATCAAGCATCAGAACAAGCTGGTTTCCTTCAAGGGTCTGACCATTAAGAAGATCGAGTACAAGAACGGCGAGCCCGGCGATGACATTTATGTCACTGTTGCCAAGGGCGAGGACGAGTACAGCTTCTGCGTGGAGCGCTATCTCACCGATCCCGACACCGATGTCTACAAGGCTGTTGGTGAGCTGAAGGAAGGCGATGTGGTTGACATCACCGGCTTCCTGTACTGGTATGAGGGCGTTAACACCCACATCACTGCTGTTGCTGCTGCTGAGTAATCAAAACACCAAATCCCCTGCCAACCGGCAGGGGATTTTTGCGCGTAAACGTCAAATTTCTATTTATCGGGCAAATGCCTTCCCCCAGGGGAAGGCATCGTCAAACGGAAATTTGATACATATTTAGAAAACCTTCCGGGAAATGTTGGAAAAGGCTTGCAAGATTCCATTATCAATGGTAAAATATAGTAGTATTTTATGGCACTGACCATTCAAAGAAGTAAAACACTAGGAGGAACATTATGACAGCCAGTGAACTTAAGCAACTGAAAATCGCTGCCTGCAAGGTCCGTATGGGTGTGATCGAGTCTACCCACGGTGCAAAGGCAGGACACCCCGGCGGCAGCCTTTCCGCTGCGGAGATATTTACCTATCTGTATTTTAAGGAAATGAATATCGATCCCAAAAACCCCAAGTGGGAGGGCCGTGACCGTTTTGTACTCAGTAAGGGTCATACCGCACCCGGCCTGTACGCTGCACTGGCAGAGCGTGGCTTCTTCCCTGTAGAAGATCTGCCCACCCTCCGTCATATCGACAGCTACCTGCAGGGCCACCCCAATATGAATCTGGTGCCCGGCGTGGATATGTCCACCGGCTCTCTGGGTCAGGGCATCTCTGTTGCCGTAGGTATGGCGCTGGCAGCCAAGCACACCGGCAAAGAAAACCGGGTCTACTCCCTGCTGGGTGACGGCGAGATCGAAGAGGGTCAGGTTTGGGAAGCATTTATGTCCGCTGCCCACTACAAGCTGGACAATCTGTGCGTGATCGTGGATAACAACGGCCTGCAGATCGACGGACCTGTTGCCCAGGTCATGAGCCCCTATCCCATTGTGGACAAGTTGGCAGCCTTCGGCTTCAAGGTTCAGGCAATCGACGGCCACGACTTCGATGCCATCGAGAAAGCCTTCAATCAGGCTAAGGAAACAAAGGGCGCTCCCTCTGCCATCGTGATCACTTCCACTAAGGGCAAGGGCGTATCCTACATGGAAAATCAGTGCGGCTGGCACGGCAAGGCTCCCAACGACGAAGAGTATGAAGTAGCAATGGCTGAACTGAGAGCACAGCTTGCAGAATTGGAGGCGATGTAATTATGGCAGAAGTAAAGAAGATCGCAACCCGTGACAGCTACGGCGCAGCCCTGATCGAACTGGGCAAGCAGCACGATGATTTGGTGGTTCTGGATGCGGACCTGGCCGCCGCTACCAAGACCGGTGTTTTCAAGAAGGAATTCCCCGACCGTCACTTTGACTGCGGCATCGCCGAGGCAAATATGATGTGTGTGGCGGCGGGCATGTCTACTATGGGCCTTGTTCCCTTCGCATCCAGCTTTGCAATGTTTGCTGCAGGCCGTGCTTTTGAACAGGTCCGCAACTCCATCGGCTACCCCCACCTGAATGTAAAGATCGGCGGCACCCACGGCGGTATTTCCGTGGGCGAGGACGGCGCAAGCCACCAGTGCTGCGAGGACTTTGCCCTGATGCGTTCCATCCCCGGCATGACCATCATCTGCCCCGCAGACGATGTGGAAGCAAGAGCTGCCGTTAAGGCTGCTTACGAGATGGACGGCCCTGTATATCTGCGTTTCGGCAGACTGGCAATTCCGGTGTTCCACAGTGAAGACTATGATTTCCAGGTAGGCAAGGGTGAGATCCTGAAGGACGGCACCGATGTTGCCATCATCGCCAACGGTCTGCTGACCTACGAGGCGATCAAGGCTGGCGAGGAGCTGGCTGCTACGGGCATTAACGCCATGATCATCAATATGGCTACCATTAAGCCTATCGATGAGGAGCTGGTCGTGGAAGCAGCAAAGAAGTGCGGCAAGATCATCACCTGCGAGGAGCACTCCATCATTGGCGGTCTGGGCGAGGCTGTGTGCAGCGTCCTGAGCGAAAAGTGCCCCACTCCCGTGCGCCGGATCGGTGTTAACGACGAGTTCGGTCACTCCGGCCCTGCTATGGAGCTATTAAAGCAGTTCGGCCTTACCAGCGACCACATTGTGGAAGTTGCAAAGGACTTCTGCGGCAAGTAAATAATCAAAGGGCGTGTTGCTTGGCAACACGCCCTTTTTTAATGCAAAGTGCAAAATGCATAATGCAAAATGAATGTGTGCGCTATGCGCACCTATCAAAATTTTCAATTTTCAACTTTCAATTTTCAATTACTTACGCCGGTGATCTGATACATCTGGTCGTCGGATATTTTTACAGTTACGGTCAAATATTTTTCGAATATCTGCGCCAGCATATCCTCGTGCATTAAGCCGACGGATACCTTGCTTGCCTTGCCTTTATGGTGAGCATCAATGTGTGCCCGGCTCATACCGTAGGCAACGGTTAGTGTGCCGCCTGGATTTAATAGTCCGGATAGCACCCGGATAAGATTTTCCGGGTCGGGGAAGTGGGGGAAGGCGTTGTAGACCATAATCCGGTCAAATTTCCGGTCAAATACAGCCAGTTCCACATCTCCGCAAAGCACTTGCACCTGAGGGAATTTGCTTTGAGCGATCTTTACCATTTCCGGGGAGATGTCAATGGCAGTAATATCTGTGACATCACGGTTTACATAATCTGGAAACAAGACCCCTGTGCCGCAGGCTACATCCAGAACCGAATCGCCTGCTTGAATTTGGGCGTTGTCTAAAATAGTGTTGATAATCCGGTCGGAACGGATCATATCTGCATCCCAGCCGGATGCCTTTTCATCAAAAAAACGGATTACATCCTGTTTGTTCATTGAGAATGCTCCTTAGGATATCGCTCCGGCAACAGCTTTGCTTTTGTCAGGGAGTACACTACTAGAGGGATCAGCACCAGCTGAATTACAATGCCGGGGATGCCCGCAACCAGAGAGGTGGTGACCCAGGCAAAGGGTGCAGTGCCGGGGGTAAAGATCCAAGCCTTGGCAAATCCGGCAAACACCCGGCCGGCTACCATTGCAACGAGCATACTGATATACAAGTCAATTGTGGGATTTTTGGTGTGGACAAAGCACATCATCAGACCGGTGATACAGCCGTAGGCGGCGCACTCCACCATCATAGAGGGCAACATCGCCACAGGAGGCATACTGGTAAGCAGGCAGGAAAGGGCAGGGCCAAGCAGACCGCAGATAAAGCCAAAGGGCCAGCCGCACATCAGTCCGCACAGCAGCACCGGAATGTGCATGGGCAGGAAGATCATGCCTGCATTTTGTACGGAATGAAACGCCATGGGCAGCACCACACACAGGGCTGTGCACACGGCGGTAAATACCAGTTTCTTCACATTTGTCATTTTCATAATAGGTAGCACCCCTCTTTCCGGAAGCATTATATCATTGCCAAAACAAGGATGTAAGCCCCCTAGGGGGTTAAAATTTTCAAATTTCTGTTTATCGGGCAAATGCCTTCCCCTGGGGGAAGGCACTGTCAAACTGAAATTTGACTTATCCTCTCTGGATTTGATATACTGTCAACACAAGGAGGTGCTGGGATGAAAGCAGATTGTCATATTCATATGGTGCTGGATGGGTACAACTGGCGAGATGCCATTGCCCGGCATACCGAAAAACCGGATGAAGCATTTATCCGGCAGGCACTTTCCCGGTATCAGGAAATGGGATATACTTATCTGCGGGACGGCGGTGACCGCTGGGGTGTTGGAAAAAAAGCAAGGGAGCTTGCTCCGGAATATGGCATTACCTACCGCACACCCCTGTCACCCCTGCACCGAAAAGACCATTACGGTGGCTTTATCGGCACAGCCTATGAAACTCTGAAAGAATTTACCCGGCTGGTTGTCCGCACAAAAGAAGCCGGCGGCGATTTTATCAAAATTATGATCTCCGGGCTTATGGACTTCAACCAATTTGGGGTGCTGACCGAGCCGGGACTTCCGGATGGGGAGATCCGCCAGCTGATCCACATCGCTCATGGGGAGGGGATGGCGGTTATGGTCCACGCCAACGGCGCCCGGACGGTGGAGGCGGCGGCAAGCGCTGGAGTAGAGTCCGTGGAACACGGCGCGTATCTGGATGCAGATGCCCTGGCGGCTATGGAGGAAATGGGAACGGTCTGGGTGCCTACACTCTCTACCGTAGCAAACTTGCGGGGTACAGGGCGCTTTTCAGAATCCGATGTGGAAAAAATACTGGAAAGCACCAAAGAAAATTTAGCAAACTACAAAGGCTTGGTTGCTCCCGGAACAGATGCAGGCGCTTGGGCGGTGCCCCACGGGATCTGCTCCGAGGAAGCACTGCTGGGAGAAATCGGCATCGGACCGGACCGGCTGGAAGATGGCATCTGTCGGATACAAGAGATTTTTTAAGAAAAGTGCGTGTTGACGAGTAGTCAACACGCACATTCTCTTTGTAATTACCATTTGTTCTTTCGACCGGTGACGATCAGGAAGGGCAGGCTGAAAATCAGCACCGCACCGCATATCAAGACCCAAGGCTTCAGCCCGGTAACATCCTCTACCGTCAGCCGGTCAACCGGCTCTTCCATGGTCCGCCCGCAGATCCGGCAGGTGGATTGTTTTATACCTGCTTTCCAGAAGGTGGCTTCCGTAAGAATAACAGACGCATCGCTGTGGGCATAGGGATCTGCGTAAGGCTCTGTATAGCAGTCATCGCACCGGATGCATAGATAAGTCTTTTCACCCTCCTGCTGGCAGGTGGCGGGCTGGGTAATATAAGATTCGTATGTATGCCCCAGAGCGGGGGTGGGTTCTTCGTCATAACACACACCGCAGGCGCACAGATAGGTGACACCGCCCGCTTGGGTGCAGGTAGCGTCCAGTTTGGTTTTCTTGTATTCATGGGTATGCTCTGCACTGTCCTCCAGCGCCACAACCTGAGAAGAAAACTGATACTGTCCGTCTGACAGGGTCAGATACAGCATACCGTCCTTAACAAAACTGCCGTAAATAAACTTTCCGTTTTCTTGGGTGTCATACCGGAAAACAGTTTGCACATCTGTACCATCTGGCAGCATAGACCATACCCGGTCTACACCGGAAAACCAGAGCCTGCCGCCGGACAGGGAAAGTCCGTTTGATTCATAGTAGTAGGCATCCTCTTCCAGAGTCAGGGCCTGGGCAGCAATGGTATAAAAATATTCACTGTGACCGGTAAGACTTCTGTGTTGGCGTTCAATGGTGTAATCGTTGCCATCTTTTACCCGTCTGTATATGGAATCCTCAGTAAAAATAGTCATATCTGCCCAGTTTGTATCCCAGGGCTGCTGGGTGGTGCAGGCAATGTCTGGATCCCAGCCGTAGTAGCCCAGATCCTTCATTTCCTGATCGGTTTTCAGGAACCGTTCGTGGGATACATAGCCATAGCCATCCGGGGTGGGATCGTCGTGGGTCACATCCACATGGTACCACGACCCGTCGATCTTCACCAGATTCCATGCATGGAGCATAGGCTGGCTTTCCACAAACCGACATTCAATACCCAAGCGGTTCATAATGTCCATATAAGCCATAGCATAGCCGGAGCAGACCGCAGTGCCGTTTACCAGCAGATCATAGTTGGTGTTGCGCTGTAAGGTTTCATCGTAACAGCTGTTTACGATCAGATAGTCATGTACAGCCAGCGCCATTTCCCATTGGGTCATATTTTCTACGATCACCTGATCGATAATGTCTTGTACAGTTTGTTCATACAGATCGTAGGCATATTCGGTCCGGTCATAATAAATTGGTGCGAAGGAGGTGACCGCGCCGGTGGAGGTAATGGAATAGTTGTAACTATATACATTCCACGGAAGCTTTCCGCCGTACCACACATCCACAAAGGCAGCATCCAGAGAGTCCTCATTCAGACCAAACTGAGAAATATCAACCTCTGTGCCGTTTGTGCAGCTTTCTACCAGAAGCTGGCACAGATCGCTGTAATTATCCGCAAAAACGGTGGGGAAAATTTGCAGGGAAAGAAGCATACCTGCGATTAATAAAAAACAAAGCAATTTTTTCATAATAGCTTCACCTCACTGGGTATATCATAACATAACAGGAGGGAAAATGCAATTTCCGGATACTTTTATATAAATGTTAAAGAATAATTCAAAAACGACCCCTTGACAATTTTAGCACTCTCTGGTATAGTGTGCTTAGCACTCAGGGAAAATGAGTGCTAAACCGAGAAGGAGGGAACGTATGGAACTGACAGAACGGAAAAAGAAGGTGCTGCGCAGCGTGGTGGATCTTTATATCCGCACCGCAGAGCCGGTGGGCTCAAAAGCCATTACAGAACTTCCGGATATGCAGTATTCCTCTGCCACCATTCGTAATGAAATGGCAGATCTGACGGCAATGGGTTACTTAGAGCAGCCCCACACCAGTGCAGGCCGTGTTCCCTCTGCGGCAGGCTACCGGCTGTATGTGGATGAGCTGATGGCAGATTACCGGCTGAGCATGGACGAAACAAAGTCCATCAACACCGCCATCGAGGAAAAGATGCAGCGGGTGGATAAGCTGGTGGAGAAGGTGGCAAAGCTTGTCTCTCAGGCAACGGATCTGCCGGCGATCTCTGTGGCATCCCGGCAGGCGGGGGCGACGGTCCGTCGCTTTGAGCTGATCTTAGCCGGACAGGGCAGTGTGATCTTAGTGGTTATGCTCTCTGACGATCAGGTGCTCAACAAGCTTATCAAGCTGCCTGTGAATGTAACAGAAGCAGATCTTAAGATCCTGACCGCTGTCCTTAATGCAGCAATGACCGGTTTGTCTTCCGATGAATTTACCCCGGAGCTTCTGGAGCGGGTGATGGCTTCTGCCGGTACGGCAGCCAGCTTAGTTCCCATTGTGATGGAGTTTACCACCGAAACCCTGAGCCGACAGGCAAGTACCAATATGGCGGTTGCGGGTCAAATGCGGCTTTTAGGTCAGCCGGAATACCGGGATGTGGATAAGGCACAGCGGATTATGTCCTCGCTGGATGAGGATGCGCTGGCAAACCTGCCTGCAGTGATGCAAAATGCCAACGGAACACAGGTTCTGGTTGGACCTGAGAATGTGGCGCAGGAGCTTAAGGACACATCGGTGGTTATGACAAAGTTCGACATCGGTGACGGTATGCAGGGTATGATCGGTGTGGTCGGCCCTACCAGAATGGATTACGCAAAGGTCACGGCAAGACTTTCTTATTTTGCTGAGAGCCTTTCGAAGATGTTTGCAAAGCCTGAGCAGCCCCAGCTGCCGGCGGCGCAGGAAGATGCCAAGGAGGATTAAGGCGTGGCAAAAAAGGAAAAAGAGACTCCTGTAGAGGAAACAGTAGAAGAAATTCAGGAAGAAGTGGTGGAAGCTCCTGCCGCCGATCCCTGGGAAGAAAAGTATAATGCCGAGCACGATGCTTACTTGCGTCTGGCGGCAGATTATGACAATTTCCGCAAGCGTACCATTAAGGAAAAAGAACAGTCCTACGGAAACGGCAAGGCCGATGCGGTGGAAAAGCTCCTGCCGGTTTACGACAATCTGGAGCGGGCACTGAACCAGCCCACCGAGGACGAGGCCTACAAAAAGGGCGTGGAAATGACAATGACCCAGCTTGTGAATATTTTCACCGGTCTGGGCGTAGAGATCTACGGCAATCCCGGCGATGTGTTCGATCCCAATCTGCACAATGCTGTTATGCATACGGAAGAAGCGGGCGTGGAAGAAAATACCATCACCCAGGTCTTCCAAAAGGGCTTTAAGCTGGGTGAAAAAATTGTGCGGTTTGCTATGGTCATCGTCGCAAACTGAATTGACAATTGAAAATTGACAATGGACAATGAAGGTATCTGCTTTGCAGATTTATTAAAATCATTGCCGAAGGCAATACCATAATTGTCAATTGTCCATTATCCATTGTCCATTAATATTGTAAAAACTTTTTGATATATTTAGGAGGAAAATATTATGGGTAAGATTATCGGAATTGACTTGGGTACAACCAACTCCTGCGTGGCAGTTCTGGAAGGCGGCGAACCTGTCGTCATTGCCAATGCTGAGGGCGGCCGAACCACCCCTTCTGTGGTTGCATTCTCTAAGACCGGCGAGCGTATGGT
>JAFXCL010000001.1 GCA_017521485.1 Oscillospiraceae bacterium | reverse complement strand
TCGACTGGCTGCGTGAGAAGGGCCTGGCCAAGGCTGCCAAGAAGGCTGACCGCATCGCTGCTGAAGGCGTTGCTTACGCTACCGTCGTCAACGGCGTGGGCGTTGTGATCGAGGTTAACTCCGAGACCGACTTCGCTGCTAAGACCGAGTCCTTCCTGGATCTGGTCAAGAATCTGGCTGAGGTCGTTGCTACTCAGAACCCCGCTGATGTGGAGGCTCTGAAGAACTGCAAGTATCCCGGCACTGACCTGACCGTCACCGAGATCCTGCAGGAGAAGGTTATGTCCATCGGCGAGAATATGCAGATCCGCCGTTTCGACCGCTTCGCTACCGGTACCTCCGTTGCTTACGTCCACATGGGCGGCACCCACGGTGTTCTGGTCAACCTGGAAGCTGACGTGGACGCAACCGAGATCGGTAAGAACGTGGCTATGCAGATCGCTGCTATGAACCCCAAGTACTGGGATAAGGCACAGGTTCCTCAGGCTGATGTGGACAAGGAGCTGGCTGTTCAGGTGGCTCTCATGGACAACGATCCCAAGATGGCAAGCAAGCCCGCTGCTGTTAAGGAGAAGATCGCTGCCGGTAAGATCAATGCTTTCTATAAGGAAAGCTGCCTGCTGCAGCAGGACTTCGTCCGTTCCGACCTCTATAAGGGCGATGTTGCCGGCTACATTGCCGACGCTGCCAAGAAGCTGGGCGGTAATGTGAAGTTTGTGAGCGCTATTCACTACATCAAGGGTGAAGGCATTGAGAAGAAGGAAGAGAACTTCGCTGCTGAGGTAGCTGCTCAGATCGCTGGCTCTAAGTAATTAACCGTAAAAATCCCCCAACCGTCCGGTTGGGGGATTTTTTAATGCAAAATGAATGTGTCTGCTTTCGCAGACGAATTGTAAAATGGGCGGATGTGGGCATCCGCCCCTACAAATATCTCTCGACACCCTCGTAGGGGACGATGCCCACATCGTCCCCGAAACTTTTCATATAGAATTCGGGCGCATTGCAGTTAAGCAATGCGCCCTGTCGCCAAAGGGATAAAAGAAAAGAGAGGTAGAAAAGATGAAAGGATCGGTTCACGGCAATACCGCCCTTTCGAAATTATGATACAAAAGCCTTTTGAACAGCTCATAACCAAAATGAAAACAAAAATCGACAAGTTTATGAATAAAATGAAACAAACAGCGCCGACCGGATGGTCGGCGCTGTATTGCTTACAAGCTTATTAGCCTTCTGCGCGCATCTGAGCGAAGCACTCGCTGCAGTATACGGGACGGTCGGTCTTAGGCTCAAAGGGAACCTTTGCCTCACCGCCGCAACGGGCGCAAGTAGCAGTGAAGAACTCACGGGGGCCACGGGCGCTGTTCTTGCGAGCGTCACGGCATGCCTTGCAGCGCTGGGGCTCGTTCTGGAAGCCACGCTCTGCGTAGAACTCCTGCTCACCGGCGGTGAACACGAACTCGTTGCCGCACTCTTTGCAAACTAAAGTCTTGTCTTCGTACATTGGATGTTACCTCTCTTCGGTTAGATGATGCCCCGTGAAAGCCCAAAAAGTTCTGGTAGTAACGCAGGGTCAAAATAGTGGCAGTGTCGCCACAAGACGGATTATACACAACGGGGAATGTTTTGTCAATCCTTTATGAATTTTTATTTCCAAAATTTTGGTATTTATGCATATTTACAATAAAATATCCTCTACACATCAAAATGTGTCTGCCCACTGTGGACAATGTTCAGATGGTCATAGGCCAGCGAGGTGGCGCAGCGGCCTCTGGGTGTCCGCGAGAGAAAGCCAAGCTGCATCAGATAAGGCTCGTACACATCTTCCAAAGTGATCGCCTCTTCACCAATGGTGGCAGCCAGTGTTTCCAGACCCACCGGACCGCCGCCGTAGTTACGGATAATGGCGGTGAGCATCCGGCGGTCAACAGCATCCAGACCCAGTGCATCCACCTCCAGACGGGAAAGGGCAAGATCCGCAGCTTCCTTGGTGATCACGCCGTTACCCATAATCTGGGCAAAGTCCCGTACCCGGCGCAGAAAACGGTTGGCAATTCGGGGTGTGCCCCGGCTGCGGGAAGCGATCTCCATAGCACCGGCAGGATCGATCTCCATACCCAAAATGGTAGCAGACCGGGTGACGATCCGGGCAAGCTCCTCCGGGGAGTACAGCTCCAGCCGCAGAGAAACGCCAAACCGATCCCGGAGCGGCGCGGAGAGCTGGCCGGCTCTGGTGGTAGCACCCACCAGTGTAAATTTGGGCAGATCCAGCCGGATCGAATTAGCAGACGGGCCTTTGCCCACAATAATGTCAATGGCAAAATCCTCCATAGCCGGATAGAGGATCTCCTCTACCACCCGGTTTAGCCGGTGGATCTCGTCAATGAACAAAATATCACCGGGATTGAGGTTTGTCAGCAATGCTGCCAAGTCACCGGGCTTTTCAATGGCAGGACCGGAGGTGACCCGGATGCCTGCACCCATTTCGTTGGCAATGACACCGGCAAGGGTAGTCTTGCCCAAACCGGGAGGGCCGTAAAGGAGAGTGTGATCCAGGGGCTCATTGCGCAAACGGGCGGCTTCAATATAAACAGACAGATTTCCCTTTGCCTTTTCCTGACCGGTGTAGTCACTAAGCAGCTTAGGCCGCAGACCGATCTCACCTGCATCCTGAGGGGAAAAGGTGGGGGAAATAATAGGGCTGTCCAATTCCTGAGAAAATTCTATACTCATAAAAACCTCCGGTTTTTAATGCTTCATAACCATCGCGCGGAGTGCAAAGCGCACCAAATCTTCGGTGGAGGCGTTGGGGTCTGCGCCCTTTAGGGCAGCGGCGATCTCGGAAGGGGCGTAGCCAAGTTCCTGGAGCGCTGCATTTGCCATTGCGGCGTTATTCCCTTGTGCCACAGGGGCGGAAACCGCAGGGCCGGAGAAGTCTAGCTCTGTACCTGCACCGCCTACCTTTTCTTTCAGCTCCAGAATGATCCGTTGGGCGAGCTTTTTGCCCACGCCTTGAGCGGCAGTCAAAAGCTTTTCATCCCCGGTCATCACCCCAAGGGTAAAGTTCTGCGGGCCGGCAGAGAGAATGGCAAGGGCGGCCTTCGGGCCCACACCGCTTACCGAGGTCAGCAGCTCATAGCACCGCTGCTCCTCCCGGCTGCTAAAGCCGTACAGGTCGAAGGCATCCTCCCGGATGGATTCGGTAATAAAAAGCTTTGCGCTTTGATTTAATTTCAGCTGGGATGCCGTATAAGCGGTGACCCGGCAACCATAGCCAACGCCACCGCAGTCAATGACCGCCAGCCCCGGCTCTAAAACGGCTACCGTACCGGATACATAATATAACATAATAACCTCCAACAAAGAGAATTGAAAATTGAAAGTTGAAAATTGAAAATTATTTTTTTGTAGTTTTGACAATGGCAGCTAATAGTTTTTCAATTTCCTTACAATCTTCATAAACAGATTGGAATTCTTTTTGATTTAGAAAATTTGCTGCATACAGTAGACGCAGCCAATAGTCTGTTTCCGCTGCCTCCTTAAGCGCTATATTTAGCTTTGAGGAAAAATCTGCTCTGCTTTGTGCGTGTTCAGATTCTGCCACATTTGCACCAATACTTGTACCACAACGCAGCAACTGTTTAGTCATAATAAACTCTTTTTGTTCAGATTGTATGTATTTACACAAATTCACAATCCGCAATGCAAAACGAAAGCTTTTTTCTTGAATAAAATTATCCATAATTTTCAACTTTCAATTTTCAATTTTCAATTTCTCATCGCTTTCGCAATGAGAGAGGTGCTGGATCTTGCGTGGCACAGGGCAATGGCGATTGCGTCTGCCGCATCGTCCGGCTTGGGCATTGCCTGCAGGTGCAGTAGCCGCTTTGTCATATCCTGCACCTGATGCTTGGTGGCGTTGCCGTAGCCAACCACTGCCTGCTTGACCTGCATAGGCTTATAGGAAGTAACCTCCAGACCTGCCTGCCGGATGGCAAGGAGAATCACGCCACGGCTTTGGGCGACCCCAATGCCGGTGGTTACATTCTGACCGAAAAACAGTTCTTCAATAGCCACCGCATCGGGCTTTGCCACCTTCAGAAGCTCCCGCATATCCTCGTAAATGATCTCAAGACGGGCAGAAAAATCCATGCCTGCGGGGGTGGTGATCGCACCGCAGCGCAGGAGTGAAAACTGATTTCTGTCTGCTTCGATCAGGCCAAAGCCGGTGATTCCGTAGCCGGGATCGATCCCCAAGATCCGCATTATGCGCCACCTCGAAACACATTGGTATAGTACATCACAAGAAAAGCTGCAAACACCAAAAGGGCGATCCAAGCGCCCCAAATCTGCCACTTGGGCCGGGGGGTATAACCAGGCTGCTCTTCTGTATCTAAAATTTCTTCATCCATAGGATTCACCTCCCATATATCATAGCACAAATGTTTTAATTTTCAACTTTCAATTTTCAATTCCCATACATATTTTTCATCCCTTTGGAAAAGATACCCTCAAAAGGCGGTGGTTGTATGGAGCGGTTTTCCTGTAGGACGCAGATCATTTCCGGACCGGGTGCAGTACAGGAACTAAAAAATCTGGGGATCAAGAGCCTGCTTTTGGTGTCCGATCCTTTCTTTGCAAAAAACGGTATGGCAGATCGGTTGGCAAAGCTGACCGGGGCAGAAAAAACAGAAATATTCCACAAGGTGATGCCCGACCCCTCGGTGGAGCTGGCGGCAGAGGGCACTGCCATTGTAAAGGCTTTGCAGCCGGATACCATTGTGGCGCTGGGGGGCGGCAGCGCAATGGACTGCGCCAAGGCAATGGCATATTTTTCAGGCGATAGTGTCAGGCTGGTGGCAATCCCCACCACCTCCGGCTCTGGGTCTGAGGTGACGGATTTTGCGATCTTGACCCACGGCGGGGTCAAGCATCCCTTGGTGGACAGCAAAATTTTACCGGATGTGGCGATTTTGGACAGTGAGCTTTTACAGGGGCTGCCCCCCAGCTTAGTGGCAGATGCGGGTTTTGATGTGCTTGCCCATGCACTGGAGGCTTTTGTCGCCACCGGTGCAGGGGCAATTACCGACGCGCTGGCAAAGGATGCCTTTTCCGCAGCCTACGGCGCACTGCCTGCATCCTTCGCGGGCAACACCGCTGTGCGGCAGAAGATCCACACGGCGGCCACTATGGCAGGCCTTGCCTTCAATCAGGCAGGCTTGGGCTTAAGTCACGCCATGGCACACGCCTTGGGCGGCAAATTTCACCTGCCCCACGGGCGGCTGAACGCAATACTCCTCCCGGCGGTTATCGAATGTAATGCCCATAGCGCCGGAGCGAAGTATGCCAAGCTTGCCCGCAGCGCAGGCTTGGGCGGCAGTGCGGATACCATTGCGGTGCGGAACTTGAAAAATGCCCTGATCCGACTGCGCCGGGAGCTGAAACTGCCCCAGACTCTGCAGGAGGCGGGGGTAGATCCCCGGGAGGTCTGGCACAGCTCCAAGGACATTGTGGGTGCGGTGCTGGCAGACCCTTGCTGTCAGACAAATCCTATAAAAGTAGAGGATTTTATGGTGCGGCGGATCCTGGAGGAGGTGACCGGCCGTGTCTGAGCGGCTGCGGTCTGTGGGTCTGGATGTGGGCACGACCTCTACCCAACTCATTGTATCGGAACTGACGGTGGAGAACCGGGCATCCGGCTTTGCTGTGCCGGAAATGGAGATCACCGGCCGGCAGATCTTATACAAAAGTCCGGTGCATTTTACCCCCTTGCTGGATGAAAACCTTGTGGACGGACAGGGCATCCGGCGCATTGTAGAAAAGGAATATGAAAAGGCAGGCATCGGGCGGGACAGGGTGGATACAGGTGCGATCATCATTACCGGCGAGACCTCCCGAAAGGAAAATGCCAGAGTGGTGTTAGATGCCCTGAGCAGCTTTGCGGGGGAATTTGTGGTGGCAACTGCCGGTCCGGATTTGGAAAGTGTGCTGGCGGCGTCCGGCGCAGGGGCAGTGGATTACAGCCAAAAAACCGGAAAGACGGTGCTGCATATGGACATCGGCGGCGGCACAAGCAATCTGGCACTGATCGAGGACGGCAGGATCATGGGAACAGGCTGCCTGAATGTGGGCGGTCGGCTGGTGAAGGTGGATGAGAGCGGAAGAATAACCTATGTCTCCCCGGTGCTTTCCGGGCTGACAGACCTGAAGGTGGGTGACACACCCGGTGCCGCACAGCTGGAAGCATTGGCGCAGCTTTTGGTGGGCGCACTGGAAATGGCGGCAAATCTCCGGGAGGAAACGCCTCTTTTGGCAAAGCTTACCACCGACGAAGCGGCAGGGGCAAGTCCCCGACCCAAGGAAAAAGCGGTCATTTCCTTTTCCGGAGGGGTCGCCGACTGTATATTGCAGGAGCACCCTCCCTTCCAATTTGGGGATATAGGTCCTGTGCTGGGGAAATCTATCCGGGAAAGCCGCCTGTGTGCCGGAGAATATATGCTGGGACAGGAGACCATCCGTGCCACGGTGATCGGCGCAGGCTGCCACAGCGCCCAGCTTTCCGGCAGTACGGTATTTTATAAAGCTGTGGACTTCCCCATAAAGAATTTGCCGGTAGCGGCATTTTCCCAGCTGGAACAGGATGGGGAAGATCTGGACCGGCTGATCCGTCAGCGATTGGAGACCATTGACGGGGAACGGGCGGTGCTGGCGTTTCCCGGCTACGACGCCCCGGATTACGGAAAGGTCACAGCCTTGGCTGAGAAAATCGTCCGAGGCGTTGATAGAAGACCGGTATATGTGTGTGTGGAAACGGATATGGCAAAGGCGTTGGGGCACTGCCTGATCCTAAGGTTGCCCCCGGATACCCCTTGCCTGTGCCTTGACCGAATACGGCTCACAGAGGGAAGCTATCTGGATGTGGGCGCACCGGTAGGACCGGCATTGCCGGTGGTTGTAAAGACACTGGTGTTATCTAACAGTTGACGATTCAGGTTTCTTTCTGAATAACAGCTATCAAATTTTGTGTCATTGCGAGGAGCGAAGCGACGTGGCAATCTTCTGTTCGATACTGCCGGTCCCTGCCGGGGGCGGTACTTTCTTGTTTCGCCAAGAAAGTACCCAAAGAAGGCGACATAGGGGAGGGGGATCCATGTGCTCCCGCACATAAAATCCCCCTCCCCTATGTACCCCACCCGCGTTCGGACGAAAGTGCGGTGGTAGATAGAACCTTGTTTTTAGAGGAATGCCCGTCAAACTGGAATTTACCAAACCGGAATGGAGGTAATTTATGAAACTGAAAACAACACTTTTGGGAAAAACATATATATTTCAGGATATCAAGCAGGTGCTGGCAAAGGCCAACGAGGAAAAGACCGGCGATAAGCTGGCAGGTCTGGCGGCGGAGACCGCACAGGAGCGGGTGGCGGCAAAGGTGGTGCTGTCTGCGCTGACCTTGGCAGATCTTCGGGAGCATCCTGCTGTGCCCTATGAGGAGGATGAGGTCACCCGGATCATTCAGGACGATGTGAATGAGAAAACCTATGAAAAGATCCGAAACTGGACCGTGGCAGAGCTGCGGGAGTGGATATTGTCAGAGAAGACCACCGGGGCGGATATCCGCAAGCTCAGCCGGGGACTGACCTCGGAAATAGTGGCGGCAGTTGCAAAGCTGATGAGCAATCTGGACCTGATTTATGCAGCCAACAAAATTACCGTCACCGCCCACTGCAACACCACCATCGGCTTGCCGGGGACACTTTCCTGCCGCCTTCAGCCCAATCACACCACCGACGATCCGGACGGCATCACCGCCTCCACCTTGGAGGGCTTGACCTTTGGTGCAGGCGATGCGGTGATCGGTCTGAACCCGGTTACCGACAGTCCGGAGCAGGTGGGAAAGGTACTGCGGCGGTTTCAGGAAATTAAGGAGCATTGGGAAATTCCCACCCAGATATGTGTGTTGGCTCACGTGACTGCTCAGATGAAAGCAGTGCGCGCCGGTGCGCCCTGCGATCTGATCTTCCAGTCCATTGCCGGCAGCCAGAAGGGTAACGAGGCCTTTGGCTTTAGCGCAGATACCCTGCAGGAGGCAAAGGACTTACTTCTCCACGACGGCACAGCGGAAGGTCCGAATGTGATGTATTTTGAGACCGGTCAGGGCTCGGAGTTGTCATCCAATGCCCACCACGACACCGATCAGGTGACCATGGAGGCTCGGTGCTACGGCTTTGCCAAGCGGTTTTCTCCGTTCTTAGTCAACACGGTGGTTGGCTTTATCGGGCCGGAGTATCTCTACGATGCCCGGCAGGTGACCCGTGCCGGTCTGGAGGACCATTTTATGGGCAAGCTCACCGGTATTTCTATGGGCTGCGACTGCTGCTATACCAACCATATGAAGGCAGACCAGAATGACATTGAAAACTTAGCATCCCTTTTGACATTGGCCGGATGTAATTATTTTATGGGCATCCCCCACGGCGACGATATTATGCTCAATTACCAGACCACCGGTTTCCGGGAAACCGCCGCTCTTCGGGAGCTGACCGGCAAAACCGCAATTCCGGAATTTCAGCGGTGGCTGGAAAAAATGGGCTTTGTGGAACAGGGAAAGCTTACGAAAAAGGCCGGCGACGGCTCAAGCCTGCTGTTTTGATTAAATTGTAGGGGAGAAAACTATGAACAAACAAGAACTGTCTGCTATGGTGGCGGATATTTTGAAGTCTATGGGCAAAGAGCCGGCAGTCAAGGGCAGTGAATACTATCCCAGCGATCCCGGCCCGCAGATGGTGGATACCCATTATCAGGACGGGGACTTTGTGGAAGATGTATCGGCGCTTGACTTGCGAAAGCTCTATCTGGTGGACGAGCCTGCGGATGCAGAAGCTTTCCGGAAGCTCAAAGCCCGCACCCCTGCCCGGCTGGGTTCGGGCAGAGCCGGTCCCCGGTATAAGACCCTGACTATGCTCCGGTTTCGGGCAGATCACGCGGCGGCACAGGATGCGGTCTTTTCCCAAGTGCCGGAGGATTATGCCCAGAAAAACGGTTTGATCTCTTTGCAGACCCGCTGCCGGAGTAAGGACGAATATCTTACAAGACCGGATCTGGGCAGGATCTTTGACGAAGAAAATCAGAAGCTTTTGCGCTCTGCCATTTCTAAGCCCCCTAAGGTTTTGCTGGTGGTGGGTGACGGCTTGTCCTCTGCGGCAATTATGGCAAATGCCACGCAGTGTATGGCTGCCATCCGGGACGGTCTGAAAGCCCGGGGAATTGAAACCGGTCAAGGGGTATTTGTGCGCTATTGCCGGGTGGGTGCTGGGGATGCCATCGGCGACATTACCGGCTGTGAGCTGGTTTGTATGCTGGTGGGTGAGCGTCCCGGACTGGTGACGGACAAGAGTATGTCCTGCTATATCACCTATCAGCCCCGGATCGGCGTATCGGAATCCAGCCGGACGGTGGTGTCCAATATCCACGCCCAGGGAACGCCTGCGGTGGAGGCAGGTGCCCATGTGGCGGAGCTGATTGAAAAAATATTAAAGCACAAGGTTTCCGGTGTGGGCTTGCATTTGGAGGCACAGTTATGATCCAGGTCAAGGTGTTAGCAGTCCGGTATCTCACCAGTGCCTCCCCTGCACTGGCAAAGGGGCTGGGCGCACCGGCGGGGTATCCCTGTCTTGGTATGCTCACCACCGATTCCGACGATGCCACGTATATCGCTTTGGATGAAGCAACAAAAGCCGCCGATGTGGCGGTGTGCTATGGACGGAGCTTTTACGCAGGGGCAGACAATGCCACCACCCCCAATGCCGGCGAGGTGATCGGGGTGCTGGCAGGCAAAACCCCCGGGGCAGTGCGAAGCGGTATGGAGGCAGCCCTGGGGGCGCTGGAGCATATCGGCTTTGAGCAGGCAGGGGATGTGCCCTACCTTGCCCACACCGTCAGCCGGACAGGCAGCTATTTGTCAAAGGAGGCAGGGGTGAAAGAGGGCTCGGCACTTGCCTACCTGATCGCCCCGCCCCTGGAGAGTATGTATGCACTGGACAGTGCGTTAAAGGCAGCGGACGTAAAGTTATGTAAACTATATGCGCCCCCCAGCGAGACCAATTTCGGAGGCGGCTTGCTCCACGGCACTCAGTCTGCCTGTGAGGCGGCCTGCGCTGCCTTCGCTAGAGCGGTAGCAGAAGTGGCAGCAAGACCAGCCCAGTCATAGGAGTGATGAAATGGAATTCGATAAAGACTTACAGGCCCGGCAAGAGGCGCGGATCTTAACAAAGCAGGCAAAAACCGCCCAGCGGCAGCTTGCCACTATGAGCCAGAGCCAATTGGATAAGATCGTGGAGGCAATTGCCGATGCCTTCAGCAAGGCATCGGTGGAGCTGGCGGATATGGCGGTGCGGGAGACAGGCTTTGGCAATGTGGAGGACAAGACTGTAAAAAATGAATTTGCATCCCGCACCGTTGCCAATGCCATCCGGGGGATGAAGACCGTAGGCGTATTAAAAGAGAACCCCGCGGAAAAGCTATGGGAGGTAGGTGTGCCGGTGGGGGTGATCGCTGCGATTGTTCCCAGCACCAATCCCACTTCCACCGTTTGCTATAAAGCCATGATCGCTATCAAAGCGGGCAACAGCATTGTGTTTTCTCCCCACCCCAAGGCGATCCTCTGCACCCTGCGGGCAGTGCAGATCGTCGCACAGGCGGCAGTGGGTGCGGGTGCGCCTCCCGGCAGTATCAGCTGTCTGGGGGCAGGGTCTATGGCAGGCTGTCAGGAGCTGATGGGGGCAAAGGAGGTCAATCTCATTTTAGCAACCGGCGGTCCGGCAATGGTAAAATCTGCTTATTCCTCCGGCAAGCCGGCGATCGGTGTGGGCGCAGGCAACGGACCGGCATATATCCACTCAACAGCAAATGTCAAACAGGCGCTGGAGGATATTTTGCGGTCTAAAACCTTCGATAACGGCACAGTCTGCGCCTCGGAGCAGAGTATTATCGTAGAAAAAACAATGGAGCAGACGGTCAAGCAGACGGCTGCGGCTATGGGCTATTATTTTATGGACAGCACCCAGGCGGCACAGCTTGCCAAATTACTGTTTCGCCCCAGTGGCGCACTGAATCCGGAGATCGTGGGAAAGACGGCGGCCTTTCTTGCAGATAAGGCTGGCTTTTCCGTTCCCAAGGATACGAAAATCCTGGTTGCCTATGAGGAGGAAGCAGGACCGACCCGCCCTTATTCTATGGAAAAGCTTTGTCCGGTGCTGGCATTTTATGTGATGGACAGCGAGGACGCGGTGCTTCAAAAAGTGCAGGAGGTCCTCAGCCACGAGGGCGCAGGACACACCGTCTCAATGCACTGTGAGGATCGGGCGGTTGTGGAGAAATTCAGCCAGCAGATCCCGGTGTCCCGGTTTTTGGTCAACACCCCCTCTGCCTTGGGCGGGATCGGGGCGGAAACCGGATTGTTCCCGGCGCTGACCTTAGGCTGCGGCGCAGTGGGCGGAAGCAGCTCCTCGGATAATATTTCCCCTATGAATTTAATTGATATTCGCCGGGTGGCTTGGGGAAGTATGCCGGAAAGCAAATCCTATGACGAGGACCTTGTAGAGATTTTAACAGCAAAAATTCTCGAAAGACTAAAGTAAAATGCAAAGTGCAAAATGCAGAATGCAAAATCGATGTGTCCGCAAAGCGGACGGATTATAAAAGGGCGGATGTGGGCATCCGCCGCTACAAACAGCTATCGATAGCGTGCGTAGGGGACGATGCCCACATCGTCCCGATATGATTTTAAATTCATAAAATGAAAGGAAGTATAAAAAATGGACACAAATTCTTTGGGTATGATCGAAACAAAGGGCCTGGTAGGGGCAATTGAGGCAGCGGACGCAATGGTAAAATCCGCCAATGTACAGCTGGTAGGCAAGGAGCAGGTGGGCGGCGGTCTGGTGACCGTTATGGTCCGGGGCGACGTGGGCGCTGTGAAAGCGGCAACCGATGCAGGCGCGGCCGCCGCAGAAAAGGTGGGCGAGCTGGTTTCCGTCCATGTGATCGCCCGCCCCCACACAGAGGTGGATGCCATTTTGCCCCACGGCCGCCTGAACCAGATGCCCGGTGACAAGGCAAAATAATGCTCTACACCCTACAGGCGGTCCGGGATAATCTTCGCAACCGGGAGGGCAAGCGGGTATTTTATCTGGGCAAGGGCGATCAGCTGACTTCCGAAGCAAGAGATTTTCTCAGCCGTGAGCGCATTGAGATTTTGCCTGCCCAGCAGGCAAAACCTCAGCGGTATCAGCTGTGTCCTTTCGGCTATGCGGAGGAAAAACCGGAGCATTGGACCCATCTAAATGGGGATGTGCTTGTGCCAAAGACCCACCCTCGGATTCGGTTTCGGGGGGCAATGGACATGCTGGAAGCGGAGCTGCTTTTATGCCAGCTGACGGCAGAGGGAGAGATTCGGCAGGCGCTGGGGGAAGTGCTGGAGCTGGCGCGGAAGCTGGTGCGGTGGGAAGTGCTTAATGAGCCGGTTCCGGATGAAAAACTGTGTGGCATGACCCAGCAGGAGCTGCGGGAGCATTCTCACCGACCCCAGGATTTTTACGGACAGCCCCATTTTATGCCCAGTGTGCTAGACGGCAGGGAAATTTTGCAGGTCAACAAAGCCCGCTGTGCAGCCCGGGCGGCAGAGCTGGCTGCGGCAGAGGCGTTTACAGACCGGTATGGCAGCCTGCAGCGGGAGGATCTGCTCCGGGCACTGAACCGTATGAGTAGTATGCTGTATTTAATTATGATCCGGCTAAAGAGCAAGGAGTGATTTTATGGATTTCGATGCGCTGGCGGAGGCGGTGGCAAAGCGGATTTTCATTCCCCTGGAAGCATCCGGCCGCCACGTTCATCTGACGAAAGAACAGGCGATGACCCTGTTCGGCCATCCCCTGACCCCCAAGCGGGAGCTTTCCCAGCCGGGACAGTTTCTTTCCAACGAGCGGGTAACTGTGGTTGGACCAAAGGGAGAGTTTTCGAATGTGGCGGTTCTTGGCCCGGAGCGACCGGAGGGGCAGGTGGAGGTTTCCCTGACCGATTGCAGGCAGCTGGGCATCACGCCTCCGGTGCGCCTTTCCGGTCAGCTAGTCAAGACCCCCGGCATCCAAATAAGAAGCGAAAAAGGCTGTATCCAATTGGAGCGGGGTGTGATCGTAGCCCAGCGGCACATTCATATGAACCCGGAGGATGCGGCGGCAATGGGCGTGGAGGACAAGCAGGTGGTGCGGGTGCAGACTTTTACAGACCGCCCGGTGACCTTTCATTCTGTTATGGTGCGGGTGCGTCCGGATTTTCAGACCAGTATGCATATCGACTATGACGAAGCCAATGCCATCGGCTTCCACGAGGGAGATCTGGGGAGGATCATTCCGTGAGCCGGGCGCTGCTCATCGGCGCAGAGCCCAGCCGTCTTTTGGGTTATACCTATGTGACGGAAGCGCCCTTTGATACGGTGGTGATCGGGTCGCTGACACTGGGACAGGCGCTGCGATTTTCGGATGAAACTGTCCTGTGCGCCCTTGCAGAGGGTAAGCCCGTGGTGCTGTACACCCCCGGTCTGCCGGAAGCACCAAAAAACCGGGCGCTGGCGGCATCCCTGGCGTCAGCCCGCCGGGAGATGAAAAGCTGGGGAATTATTTTCACCGACGGCGGTCAGAAACGGCTGATCACCGCCCAGGAGGCAAGACAAATGCGGGCCTCGGGGATCACTGCCGGTCCGGGTGCGGTGCTCACACCGCTGGCTAAGGAAATTCTAGGGGAGTAAGATGCAATGAAAATTGGAACAGTAACAGGCTCAGTGTGGTCCAGCCGTAAGGCAACCTGCCTGATGGGGCAGACCTTTTTGGTGGTAGACACCCCCGAGGGGGAAGTGGTGGCGGCAGATCAGGTGGGGGCAGGCACCGGGGATCGGGTGCTTCTTGTGACCGGAACGGTGGCATCCCGGTTTTGTATGGAAGCGCCGGTGGATGCGGCAGTGGTTGCAATATTGGATAACAACGGCATGAAAAAGCCATAAATTTCAGTTTGACGATGCCTTCCCCTGGGGGAAGGTGGATTCAAATTCGTCCACACTTGGACGGATTTGAAGACGGATGAGGGCAAAGCCTGCGCTAATTTGCAGGATTTGTTCTTATTGCGCGTGCAAGTTCTTCCCTCATCCGCCCCTGCGGGGCACCTTCCCCCAGGGGAAGACATTTGCCCGATAAACAGAAATTTGAACAATAGAAGGTGATTATGTGTCGGCAGAGAAGTTTTTAATCACACTGATGGCGCTGTTTGCGCTGATCGGTGCGGCAGACCGGATCTTTGGCAATCGCTTTGGACTGGGGGAGAAATTTGAAGAGGGCATTCTGGCAATGGGGTCTCTTGCTATGGCGATGGTGGGCATTATCTGCCTTGCACCGGTGCTGGCAAATCTTTTGCGCCCGGTGGTAGTGCCGGTATACCGGTTTCTGGGGGCAGACCCGGCAATGTTTGCCGGAACGATCTTAGCCTGCGATATGGGTGGCGGTGCGCTGGCACAGGAGCTGACGGAGGATACCCAGGCGGCACTTCTGGGCGGTGTGCTGTGCGGCAGTATGCTGGGGGCAACCGTGGTATTTACCATTCCGGTGGCGATGGGAATTTTATCAGAAGAGGACCGACCGGAGCTGGCAAAGGGTATCCTTTCCGGACTTGTTACCATTCCGGTGGGCATTTTGGCTGGCGGCTTGGTGGCAGGCTTCCCTCTTAAAATGATTTTGCGAAATCTCATACCCATCGTCATCATTGCGGCCCTGATCGCATTGGGGTTGTGGAAAGCAGAAAAGGCGATGATCAAGGGCTTTGGCATCTTCGGAAAAGGCGTGGTGGCGGTGATTACTGCCGGCCTTGCGGCGGCGATCGTGGAAGAACTCACCGGCTATGTGATCATCCCCGGTCTGAACCCCATTTCGGAAGGTTTCCAGACAGTAGGCGCAATTGCTATTGTGCTGGCAGGCGCATTCCCGCTGGTGTTTGTGGTGACCCGGCTGCTCCGCAAGCCCCTACTGAAGCTAGGTAAGCTTTTGGGGATCAACGATACGGCAGCCGGCGGTCTGGTTGCCAGCCTTGCCAATTCCATTGCCACCTTTCATTTGGTGGAGAAGATGGACCGCCGGGGCAAGGTGGTCAACATTGCCTTTGCGGTATCGGCGGCATTTGTGTTCGGCGATCATCTGGGCTTTACCGCAGGATTTGCCCCCCAGATGCTCCCGGCGGTGATCGTAGGAAAGCTGGCAGGAGGCATCAGCGCCGTGGCGGTTGCCCTGTGGCTTACGAAAAACAAAACGAACAATGTATAAAATGGGCGGATGTGGGCATCCGCCCCTACATGCACCATCGATAGCGGTTTGTAGGGGACGATGCCCACATCGTCCCTAGCGGATTTCAATATACACAGTTGCTCAGTGTGCGGAAAATTATCGTTGACAAACTGACTGCCTTCGGGATATAATGCTTCTATAATATGGAAAAAGCTGTGAACAGGAGAGTATGCTGCAGCAAACCTTCAGAGAGCCCCGGTAGCTGGAAAGGGGTAGGCAAGCGGTGGCAGAAGATGGCCTGGGAGCTGAAATGTCGATAGGTAGGCATTTCCGGGTGCGCCCGTAACCGCGCCAACGAGGCAGCGTAAGCTGCGAACCAAGGTGGTACCGCGTCGATTTTCGTCGCCCTTGCAGAGCAAGGGCGGCTTTTCATTTTTAGGAGGTATTTTTATGAGCAAGGGAAATTATTACATCACGACCCCCATTTACTATCCCTCTGCCAAGCTGCATATTGGACACACCTATTGCACAGTGGCAACGGATGCTATGGCTCGCTATAAGCGGCTGCAGGGCTATAATGTGAAGTTCCTCACCGGCACAGATGAGCACGGTCAGAAGATCGAGGACAAGGCAAAGGAAGCCGGTGTGACACCCCAGGAATTTGTGGATAACATCGTCACCGGCGAGGGCGGCGTGCTGGATCTGTGGAAGCTGATGAACATTTCTTACGACCGGTTTATCCGCACCACCGATGACTACCATGTGGCAGCCATCCAGAAGATCTTCAAGAAGATGTACGAAAAGGGCGACATCTACAAGGGCAAGTACACCGGTAAGTACTGCAAGCCCTGCGAAAGCTTCTGGACCGAAAGTCAGCTGGTGGACGGCAAATGCCCCGACTGCGGCAGAGAAGTGCAGGACGCCCAGGAAGAGGCATACTTCTTCCGCCTGAGTAAGTACGCAGACCGGATTTGCGACCTGCTGGAAAACACCGATTTCTTAGAGCCTCGCAGCCGTGTTCACGAAATGGTGAATAATTTCATTAAGCCCGGTCTGGAGGACCTGTGCGTATCCCGCACCAGCTTCACCTGGGGCGTGCCGGTGGACTTCGATCCCGGTCACGTGGTGTATGTGTGGATCGACGCTCTGTTTAACTATATGACCGCACTGGGCTTCGAAAATGACAAGTATCAGGATGTTTCCGACTTCTGGCCTGCAGATGTGCATTTTGTGGGCAAGGAGATCGTCCGTTTCCACTCCATCATTTGGCCGGCAATGCTTATGAGTTTGGACCTGCCTCTGCCCAAGAAGGTCTACGGCCACGGCTGGCTGCTGCTGGACGGCGGTAAGATGAGTAAGTCCAAGGGCAATGTGGTAGACCCCTATATTCTGGCAGAGCGCTTTGGCGTGGATGCCCTGCGGTTCTTCCTGCTGCGGTCCTTCCCCTTTGGCTCGGACGGCAATTTCAGTAATGAATTACTGATCTCTACCATTAATACCGACCTTGCAAACGATCTGGGCAACCTGGTCTCCCGGACCGTTGCTATGGCACAGAAGTACTTTGGCGAAAAGCTGCCGGAAAATCAGGAAGCAGACGATGGGATGGATTCCGAGCTTCTGGAAATGGCAACCGGCCTGCGGGCAAAGTATCAGGAGCAGATGGATGCTTATGCGTTCCAGAATGCCCTTGCGGAAGTATTCAAGGTCATTTCCCGCGCCAATAAGTATATTGACGAGAATGCGCCTTGGGTGCTGGCAAAGGACGAGACGAAGCACCCCCGCCTGGCAAAGGTGCTGTATAACCTGCTGGAGACTGTGCGTATCTGCGCCGGTCTGCTGACCCCCTTTATGCCTGCTACCAGTGCGGAAATTGCATCCCGTCTGGGCGGTGCGGATATGAGTTGGGACAGCTTGGGCGTATTTGGCGTACTGAGAGCTGATGTGGCAACGGTCAACGGTCCTGCCCTGTTCCCCAGAATTGATATGGAAAAGGAGCTGGCTGCTTTGGAAGAACTCAGTAAGCCCGTATCTGATATTCAGATCGAACCCTATGCAGAGGAAGCTGTGGACTTTGACACCTTCTGCAAGTCCGATTTCCGTGCGGTGAAGGTCAAGGATTGCCAGAATGTGAAAAAGAGCGATAAGCTTCTGCAGTTTACTTTGGATGACGGCACCGGCACAGACCGGCAGATCCTCTCCGGTATCGCAAAGTTCTATAAGCCGGAAGATCTCATCGGCAAGACCCTTGTGGCGATCACCAACCTGCCCCCCCGGAAGCTGATGGGCAGAGAGTCCTGCGGTATGCTGCTTTCTGCAGTCCATACTGAGAAGGGCGAGGAAAAGCTCAACCTGATTATGCTGGACGACGCAATCCCCGCCGGCGCAAAACTTTGCTAAAAAAGAGCGTGCATTGCACGCTCTTTTTAATGCAAAATGCAAAGTGCAAAATGCAAAATGATTGTGTGCGCTATGCCCACGGATTGAAAATGAAAGATTTTGCAAATAAAAAACCTCTTTCTTTTTTCGTACATTTGTGCTACAATAGATTTATCAAACAGAAAGAAGGATGCGTTATGCCCAGAACCAGCAATAAGGCGGAACTGATCTTGGAATTTGTAAATCACTTCGTGCAGGAAAACGGCTTTGCACCGTCCATCCGTGAGATCGGTGCTGCTGTTGGCTTAAACTCCACCGCATCGGTCAGCTATCAGTTGGAGCGGCTGCAGGAAAAGGGCTTGCTGATCCTGTCCGGTCAAAAAGGCCGCAAGCGGGCAATTGCAACCACCCAGCGCCCCGGCCAGATTCCGGTGATTGGCGTGGTTACGGCGGGTTTACCTATTTTAGCTTTTGAAAATCAGGAAGGCACAATGGCTTGGGAGGGTGACCCGGGGTGCTTTGCCCTCCGTGTCCGGGGCGACAGTATGATAGGCGCCGGCATTTTGGATGGGGATAAGGTGGTTGTCCGTCCCCAGCAGACCGCCGAGGACGGTCAGATCGTGGTTGCACGGATCGGTGACGAGGCAACGGTCAAGCGCCTTTCCCGGAAAAACGGACAGGTTTGGCTATTGCCGGAAAATGATGCATACCAGCCCATCGACGGTACAGATGCCGAGCTGATCGGACTGGTAAAAGCGGTCGTTCGGGAATATTGAGAGGATGCAGCACGCAAGTGTGCTGCATTTCTTTTGCAAAGCGTGTAAAAAATGGATAATTTTTCATAAATTTTTGCAAAACTGTTTACATTTAGAAATGGGTATGTTAAACTATATGGGCATTTAAGGAAGATAGCAAAAGAAAAAAGCAGCCAGCGGCTGCGATACAATTGAAGGGAGATTTTTCAATGGCACATAAGTATGTTTATCTGTTCACTGAAGGAAACGGCACTATGCGGGAGCTTCTGGGTGGCAAAGGCGCAAACTTGGCTGAAATGACCAACATTGGCCTGCCTGTACCCCAGGGCTTTACTATTTCCACCGAGGCTTGTACTCAGTACTATGAGGACGGCCGCATGATCAACGACGAGATCAAGGCTCAGATCATGGAGTATGTGGAAAAGATGGAGGGCATCACCGGCAAGAAGTTCGGTGACCTGAATAACCCCCTGCTGGTTTCCGTTCGTTCCGGCGCCCGTGCATCTATGCCCGGCATGATGGACACCATCCTGAACCTGGGTCTGAACGAAGAGGTCGTAGAGGTTATGGCTAAGCGCTCCGGCAACCCCCGCTGGGCTTGGGACTGCTACCGCCGCTTTATCCAGATGTATTCTGATGTGGTTATGGAAGTGGGCAAAAAATATTTCGAGGTCCTTATCGACGAAATGAAGGAAAAGAAGGGTGTCACCCAGGACGTGGAGCTGACTGCCGAGGACCTGAAGGAGCTGGCTGGCCAGTTCAAGGCTGAGTACAAGTCCAAGCTGGGCACCGACTTCCCCTCCGATCCCAAGGAGCAGCTGATGGGCGCGATCCAGGCTGTGTTCCGCAGCTGGGACAACCCCCGTGCAAATATCTATCGCCGTGAGAACGACATCCCCTATTCCTGGGGTACCGCCGTTAACGTGCAGTCTATGGCATTCGGCAATATGGGTGACGACTGCGGTACCGGCGTTGCCTTTACCCGTGACCCCGCTACCGGCGCTAAGGGTCTGATGGGTGAGTTTTTGACCAATGCCCAGGGCGAGGACGTGGTTGCCGGTGTCCGTACCCCCATGCCCATTTCTGAAATGGCTGATAAGTTTCCCGAGGCATTTGCCCAGTTCCAGAATGTTTGCCAGATCCTGGAAGATCACTACCGGGATATGCAGGATATGGAGTTTACCGTTGAAAACGGCAAGCTGTATATGCTCCAGACCCGTAACGGTAAGCGTACCGCTCCCGCCGCTCTGAAGATCGCCTGCGATCTGGTGGACGAGGGTATGATCGATGAGAAGAAGGCCGTGGCTATGATCGAGCCCCGTAACCTGGACACTCTGCTCCATCCCCAGTTTGATGCAAAGGCTTTGAAGGCTGCTGCACCCATTGGCAAGGCTCTGCCCGCTTCCCCCGGCGCTGCCGCCGGTAAGATCGTCTTCACCGCTGAGGACGCTAAGGCTTGGGCTGAAAAGGGCGAAAAGGTGGTTCTGGTTCGTCTGGAGACCTCCCCTGAGGATATTGAAGGTATGATGGCAGCACAGGGCATCCTGACCGTCCGCGGCGGTATGACCTCCCACGCAGCCGTTGTTGCCCGCGGTATGGGTACTTGCTGTGTTTCCGGCTGCACCGAGATCAATATGGACGAAGAGAACAAGGCATTCACCCTGGGCGGCAAGACCTTCCACGAGGGTGACGAGCTGTCCCTGGACGGTTCTACCGGTAACATCTATGCCGGTCTGATCGCTACTAAGGATGCTGAGATCGCCGGTGAGTTCGGTCGTATTATGGCTTGGGCTGACCAGTACCGCACCTTGAAGGTCCGTACCAATGCCGACTCTCCCCGGGATGCTATCAAGGCTCGTCAGCTGGGCGCTGAGGGCATCGGCCTGTGCCGTACCGAGCATATGTTCTTCGAGGAAGGCCGTATCGGTTCTTTCCGTGAGATGATCTGTGCGGATACCGTGGAGGAGCGGGAGGCTGCTCTGAATAAGATCCTGCCTATGCAGCAATCTGACTTTGAGGGTCTTTATGAGGCTATGGAAGGCAACCCCGTTTGCATCCGTTTCCTGGATCCCCCGCTGCATGAGTTCGTTCCCACCACCGAGGAGGACATCGCTGCACTGGCTGCTACTCAGGGCAAGACTGTCCAGCAGATCAAGGACATCATTGCTTCCCTCCACGAGTTCAACCCCATGATGGGTCACCGTGGCTGCCGTTTGAGCGTCACCTATCCGGAGATCGCTGCAATGCAGACCAAGGCGGTTATCCGCGCTGCCATCGCGGTTGCTAAGCGTCATCCCGACTGGAACAATGTTCCTGAGATCATGATCCCCCTGGTGGGCGATGTGAAGGAGCTGAAGTTTGTTAAGGATGTGGTCGTGAAGACTGCTGACGCTGAGATCGCTGCTGCAGGCATTAAGCTTCAGTACGAGGTTGGTACCATGATCGAGATCCCCAGAGCTTGCATCACTGCCGACGAGATCGCGCAGGAGGCTGAATTCTTCTGCTTCGGTACAAACGACCTGACCCAGATGACCTTCGGCTTCAGCCGTGACGATGCAGGCAAGTTCCTGACTGCTTACTACGACAGCAAGATCTACGAGAACGATCCCTTCGCAAAGCTGGATCAGAATGGCGTCGGCCAGCTGATGGAAATGGCTGTTGCCAAGGGTAAGGCAAGCGGCAAGAACCTCCACTACGGTATCTGCGGCGAACACGGCGGCGACCCCGTGTCTGTTGAGTTCTGCCACAAGATCGGACTGGACTATGTTTCCTGCTCCCCCTACCGTGTGCCTATCGCTCGTCTGGCTGCCGCCCAGGCTGCCATCAAGGGCTAATTGCTAACAATAAAATCCCGCCGATTATTCGGCGGGATTTTTTGTTGCAATGCCCTTGAAGTTATATTCGCCTTGCGGCGAGTGATATTGCTTCGCAGTTATATTTGAGCTTGCGCTCAAGCGATATTCGCTTCGCGAGTTGTAAAGGCGAATATAATATCACTGAAACCGTAAGGTTTCAATATCACTTTCGCTTTGCGAAAATATCACTCCGTCGAAGACGGAATATAACTTAAATCTCTAGCAAAGAATCTAAGTAATTAGATTTATAAAGCAAAAAAATATCCCTCTGCTGAGAAATGAACTGCACCCCATTTGTTAGACAAGTATGATATAATACTTGTACTAAGAAATGGGGTGTTTTTCTATGCCTAAGGGAATACCAAACAATCGATACACACCAGAGTTCAAGGAAATGGTGGTACGGCGAGTCCGTGAAGAGAATATGGCATACAACGAAGCTGAACGCGAGTACGGAATCGCCCATGGAATGATCCAGAAATGGGAACGTATTTATTTGACAGAAGGAATAGAAGGTCTCGCATTGGAAAGACGTGGACGTAGCAGCAAAGGTCGTCCCCGCAAACTGCCAAAAGAGGTTGAAGAAGATCTGCTGGCAGAGAATCAGCGGCTTCGTGCAGAAATTGCCTACCTAAAAAAATTGCAAGCCTTGGTTTTGGAAGAAGAGCGACACAAGAGCAAAAAGCAAAGGTGATCCAGGAACTAAGGCGAGAACATAATCTGACAATATTGCTGGAAATCGCTCAACTGCCAAAGGCTACTTTCTATTACCACCGCAAGAATCAAAATAAGCAGGACAAGTATGCACAAGCCAAGGCAGAAATCACAGCAATCTTCCACGAAAACAAAGGTAGATACGGGTATCGTCGTGTTACGGATGAGCTGCGCAATCGAGGGTTCAGCTTAAATCATAAGACTGTACAGCATATAATGAAGGAATTGGGGCTTGTTTGCCGTGTCCGAATGAAGAAATATCGTTCTTATAAGGGAGAACAAGGCAAGGTCGCTGATAATGAGTTGAACCGTGAATTCCGTGCAGAGAAACCCAACCAAAAGTGGGTAACGGATGTAACAGAGTTCCGCTTGTTTGGTCAGAAACTATATCTGTCTCCTATTCTTGATCTGTGCAGTGGAGATATTGTAACTTACACAATTTCGGATAGTCCTAATTTATTAATGGTAACAACCATGTTGGAGCAAGCGTTTCAAAAGATACCGAACAACACAGGTTTACTCCTACACTCAGATCAAGGGTGGCACTACCAGCACAAACAGTATCGTCGGATGCTGGCTGAGAAAGGGATCAAACAAAGCATGAGCCGAAAAGGTAATTGCTATGACAACTCTGTTATGGAAAATTTCTTTGGTCACCTAAAAAGCGAGCTTCTCTATCTGCAAGACTTTGAGTCAGTAGAACACTTTAAACAGGAACTTATTGAATACATCGATTACTACAATAACAGACGTATCAAGGCAAGACTAAAGGGCTTGCCACCTGCATTACACAGACAGCAAGCCCTTTCGGCAGCTTAAACAATTTGAGTTAAAATATTTGTCTAACTTTTTGGGGTCACTTCAGTTGGACTGGCGATTTTTGTATGTAAATTACATATCGAAGGGCTCCATACCCAGAACAGGGTGGCCAACCTCGCCCAGGTACTCCAGCAGCTGCTCGGGGTCCTCGGTGCAGACAGTCTCGTCTGCGATCATATCGGTGAAGTTCTCCACACCGTACATTTCCAGAACGGTTGCATCCAGACGCTCGCGCATCTGATCCTTCAGCATCTTGGGCATCCAGACGATACGGCCGGGGCCGCCTTCGGCTGCGATGAACTTCTTGGAGGAGATGAAGTGCTTGCCGTGACCCATAAAGCCGGGTGTCTGAACACCGCCGCCGGTCATGGAAGCCATCTCGGAGAAGCTCATACCCAGAGGTGTCATA
>JAFXCL010000051.1 GCA_017521485.1 Oscillospiraceae bacterium | reverse complement strand
CTCTGCCGCGCCGTGGGTATCCGCCGCGTCCGGGTAGTGGACCCTTACGATCTTGCCCAGTGCGATGCTGCCATCAAGGAGGAAACCGCTGCGGATGAACCCTCCGTCATCATTTCCCGGCGACCCTGTGCGCTGCTGAAATATGTTAAGCACAACAAGCCCATCATTGCCGATGCCGATAAATGCGTGGGCTGCAAGGCCTGTATGAAAATCGGCTGTCCAGCTATCAGTATCGTTGATAAAAAGGCTCGTATTGACAATACCCTCTGCACCGGTTGCGGCGTATGCGCCCAGCTGTGTAAGTTTGACGCACTGGCAGCAGCAAAGGAGGTCTGAATATGAGAACAAATAATATTATGATTGTTGGTGTCGGTGGACAGGGCAGCCTTTTGGCATCCAAGCTGTTAGGACGTATGCTGCTGCAGAAGGGCTATGATATCAAGGTGTCCGAGGTACACGGTATGAGTCAGCGCGGTGGCAGCGTGGTTACCTATGTTCGCTTCGGCGACAAGGTTTACTCCCCGGTTATTGACAAGGGCGAAGCAGATTTCATTGTTTCTTTTGAGCTGTTGGAGGCTGCCCGCTGGACGGAATATCTGAAGCCTGGCGGTAAGATTGTGGTCAATACCCAAAAGATCAGCCCTATGCCGGTTATTACCGGCGCGGCGGAATATCCCCAGGGTCTGGTGGAGCAGATGAATGCCGCCGGCTTGAATGTGGATGCTATTGATGCGCTGACATTGGCTGAGCAGGCAGGCTCTGCCAAGGCTGTCAACATTGTTTTGATGGGCCGGCTGTCCCGCTGCTTTGATTTTACGGAAGAAGAGTGGATGGATGCCATTGAAAAAAGTGTCCCCGCCAAATTCTTGGAACTGAACAAAGCGGCATTCCGTTTGGGACGCAATGCCTGAACCCAAGAAAAGGAGAAACAAGAAAATGGCAAACTATTATCAGCCGGAAATTGAAACTGCCAGCCCGCAGCAGCTTTTGGCGTGGCAAAATGAACGCCTGGTCAAGCAGGTGCAGCATGTTTGGGACAATGTGCCCTACTACCGCAAAAAGATGGAAGAAAAGGGATTGACGCCTGCGGATATTCAGGGTGTGGAGGATCTTAAAAAATTGCCCTTCTTAAGCAAGGACGATCTGCGGGAAGCGTATCCTTACGGCTTGCTGGCTGTGCCGCAATCCGAATGTGTCCGTATTCACTCCACCTCCGGAACCACCGGCAAGCGTGTGGTGGCCTTCTATACCCAGCATGATGTGGATCTGTGGGAGGATTGCTGCGCCCGTGCCATTGTGGCTGCCGGCGGCACAAAAGAAGATGTCTGTCATATTGCCTATGGCTACGGATTGTTTACCGGTGGCTCCGGTATGCACGGCGGATCTCACAAGGTTGGTTGTCTGACACTGCCGTTGTCTTCCGGAAACACAGACCGTCAGCTCCAGTTTATGACCGATTTAGGCTCCACTATTTTGTGCTGCACTCCCTCTTATGCCGCTTATCTGGCAGAGAACATCCATGAACGGGGCTTGCGCGACCAGATCAAGCTGAAGGCCGGTATTTTCGGCGCCGAAGCATGGAGCGAAGAGATGCGGGAAGAGATTCAGAACGCATTGGGCATTAAGGCATACGACATTTACGGTCTGACGGAGACCTCCGGTCCGGGTGTCGCCTACGAATGCCAGGAGCAGACCGGTATGCATATCAATGAAGACCACTTCATCGCAGAGATCATTGATCCCAACACCGGTGAGGTTTTGCCGGAAGGCTCCAAGGGAGAGCTGGTCTTTACATCCATTACCAAGCAGGCCTTCCCCTTGCTGCGCTACCGCACCCGTGACATATGCGTGCTGAGCAGAAAGCCCTGTTCCTGCGGCAGAACTCACGTGAAAATGTCCAAGCCCATGGGCCGCAGTGACGATATGCTGATCGTCAAGGGTGTCAATGTCTTCCCCTCGCAGATTGAAGCGGTTCTTTTGGAGGAGGGATATCCTGCCAACTATCAGATCATTGTGGATCGTGTGAACCACTCCGATACACTGGAGGTCATGGTAGAAATGACACCGGAAAACTTCTCCGATTCTCTTGCAAAGATTACCTCTATGGAAAAGGCTTTGGTCAGCGCCCTTAAGGCTATGCTGGGTATCTATGCAAAGGTTCGTCTTGTAGCGCCAAAGACCATTGCCCGCAGTGAAGGCAAGGCTGTTCGTATCATTGACAAACGTAAGATTTAAGGGGGAATAAGATGGTATATCAAATTTCTGTATTTCTGGAAAACCGCGCCGGACAGTTTGCTGAAATTACCGGCATTTTGGCTGAAAACGGTATCGACCTGCGTGCTGTTTCCATTGCGGAGACCGCGGATTACGGCGTTCTGCGTATAATCGTGGACAATGCGGAAAAAGCGACCTCCATTCTGATGCAGCATGGTTATCTGATGTCTATGACACCTGTGCAGGTTGTTG
Source organism: Oscillospiraceae bacterium (assembly GCA_017521485.1). Classification (GTDB taxonomy): domain Bacteria; phylum Bacillota; class Clostridia; order Oscillospirales; family Oscillospiraceae; genus Faecousia. The sequence continues at coordinate 2,176 of JAFXCL010000051.1, read as the reverse complement.
CAGTTCCGGATCAGCCGGGCGGTATTGCGCCGGTTCTGGCTGCATTGGCAGAAGGCAACATTGACATTGAATATATGTACTCCCTGTTCACCCATATTGAAGGCAAGGCCTACATTGTTTTCCGTGTTGCTGAGACAGAAAGGTTTGTTGCCCTGCTACAAAGCTATGGGTTGACGCCCAGTACCGGCGAAGAATTGGGTATCCGCTAACTATAAGCACACCTATGAAAAATCCGAACGCATTTCCAATCGGAAGTGGGTTCGGATTTTTATTTATAAGAACATCTTGACAAATTTGGTCATATTATGGATAATGAGTAGGTTTTAAAAAGGAAGTGAGCATCATAAACCATCTACATTTATACCGGGGCTTTGGCAGCTTCGTCAAGAAAAATGTGGTAATGATCATTGCCATGATTGCCGCAGCGATTACCTGCTTTTTTGTACCCCCGGACGAAGCATATCTTGCGTATTTTGATGTCAAAACCTTAACCTGCCTGTTTTGCGTGCTGGCTGTGGTCTGCGCCCTGAAGAATATTCATTTCTTCTACATATTGGCGAAAAAACTGATACAGACCTTCCGCAACACACGAATCTGTATTCTTGCGCTGGTGTACATCACCTTTATCGGCTCTATGCTCATCGCCAACGATATGGCGCTGCTTACCTTTTTGCCCCTGGGCACCTATGTTATGGTCAGCACCGGCAAGGGCAAGTATATGGCGTTTACCTTTATTATGCAAAACATCGCCGCAAACTTAGGCGGTATGCTTACCCCTTTCGGCAATCCCCAAAACCTGTACCTGTACACAAAGTTTCAAATTCCCACAATGGAATTTATGGGCATTATGGCTGCGCCCTTTGTGCTGGCGATTTTGCTGATTACCCTGTGCTGCATCTTTTTTGTAAAATCCGAGCCGCTTGAATTAAAGGATGAAGAAACACATTTGCCGGTTGGGCGCTCTGTAGTATACCTAATTTTGTTTGCCCTTGCCCTTGCCATTGTGTTTCGGGGCATACCGTATATACTCGGTCTTATTGTCATCCCGGCAGTGCTGATATTCATGGACCGGAAGGCATTGAAGATGGTGGATTACCCGCTGATTTTTACCTTTGTGTTTTTCTTCATCTTTTCGGGAAATATGGCGCGGATTGATGCTGTGCGCAATCTGTTTTCCTTCCTTTTGAAGAAGAACACTCTGCTTGTATCTATGCTATCCTGCCAGGTTATCAGCAATGTGCCGTCGGCAATTCTGCTTTCCCAATTTACGGATAACTACAGGCAGCTTTTGTTGGGTGTGAATATCGGCGGCGTAGGCACGCTGATTGCATCTCTTGCCAGCTTGATTACCTTCCGGGAGTACAGCAAATACAACAAAGGAAAAACAGGACACTATATTTTGCTGTTTTCTGCTTTTAATTTTGCGTTCCTCGCCATTTTGGCTGGGTTCAGCTTGCTCTTTTCGTAACATTTTTCTATAAAAATATGCCACCTTTCGAGCTTAGCTCAAAAGGTGGCATTTTCTTAATAAGCTTAGGCCTTGCCGGCGCAGCCCAGGACGTTGATCAGCTTGTGGCGAACAATTTCCTTAATGTTGGCACGGGCGGGCTTCAGGTACTCACGGGGGTCAAACTTGGAAGGCTCATCGTTGAAGAACTTCCGGATGGTGCCGGTCATGGCAAGACGCAGGTCGGAGTCGATGTTGATCTTGCAGACGGACAGGGCAGCAGCCTTACGCAGCTGCTCTTCGGGAACACCGATGGCATTGGGCATCTTGCCGCCGTTGGCGTTAACCATAGCTACGTACTCCTGAGGAACGGAGGAAGAGCCGTGCAGAACAATGGGGAAGCCGGGCAGACGGCGGGTGACCTCTTCCAGAACGTCGAAGCGCAGGGCAGGGGGAACCAGAATGCCTTGCTCGTTGCGGGTGCACTGCTCGGGGGTGAACTTGTAAGCGCCGTGGGAGGTGCCAATGGCGATAGCCAGAGAGTCACAGCCGGTACGGGTTACGAATTCCTCAACCTCTTCGGGACGGGTATAGGAGGCAGCCTCAGCGGAGACGTTGACCTCATCTTCGATGCCGGCCAGAGAGCCCAGCTCAGCCTCAACCACAACACCCCGGTCGTGGGCATACTCAACAACCTTTCTGGTGATTTCGATGTTCTCCTCAAAGGAC
>JAFXCL010000050.1 GCA_017521485.1 Oscillospiraceae bacterium | reverse complement strand
TGACAAAGCAGGCTCGCTTCTTGCCGACCACGGCACTTGCTTGCCCCCTCGCTTACTCTGCCACAGGCAGCGCTCGGGCGCGCAACCCGCAAGGCAAGCCACCTCCCCAGACCCCACCAGGCGCGCACTTACGAGGGTGCAAACAAGGCTTTTGTATTTTTTGATAGTGCAGTCAATTTGGGATAGGTTGTGCCTTTTAAGGAACTGGAAGTGGGGAGCTGGTTTTTTTATTTTATAGATAAAGAAATGAAACATTGCAAGCGGTGGCGGATTTTGGTATAATAGAAAAAACACAAAGGAAACGGGTGAGAAAATGCACACCAAGGAAGAATATATTGCCGTATTTGATTCCGGCGTGGGCGGCATCAGTGTCCTGCGGGAGCTAATCAAGCAGATGCCCGGGGAGAATTATCTGTATTTCGGTGATTCTGCCAATGCGCCCTACGGAAACCGCCCTACCGACGAGGTGCGGGAGCTGACAGAGCAGGCGGTGGAGAAAATGCGCCCCAGAGGGATCAAGGCGCTGGTGGTAGCCTGCAACACCGCCACTTCTGCGGCGGTGCGGGTGCTGCGGGAAATGTATCCGGATTTGATCGTGGTGGGTATTGAACCTGCCCTGAAATTGGCGGCAGACCGTTTCCCCAATGGCAGGGTAGGGGTCATGGCGACCAAGGTTACCCTGCGGGAAGAAAAGCTGAATTATCTGGTCTCCCGGTTTCCGGATGTGCAGGTGGAACGGATTTCTGCGCCGGGTCTGGTGGAATTGGTGGAAGCCGGCAAGGTCAGCGGACCGGAAGTGGAAAATTTACTTAAAAATATCCTTGCACCCTATGTGGGCAAGCTGGATGCGCTGGTGCTGGGCTGCACCCATTATCCCTTTGTGGCGAAGACCGTTTCTAAGATCTTAGGACAGGAAACGGAACTCTTTGACGGCGGCGAGGGCACGGCACGCCATACCCGCCATTTGCTGGAGAATGCCGGTCTGATAAATGACGGCAAAGGCAGTGTGGTGCTGGAAAACAGCAGCGGTTCCCAGGAGCTTCTGAAGCTGTCCGAGACATTACTGTACTTACAGGAGGAAGATCTGTGAGCCTGAAATTAGCAACAGAATGTATATTGTGTCACTTAAACCGCCATATTGAGAAGGCGCGATCTTTGGGGGATGAAGCCACTGCAAAAGAATTTGCAAAGGAACTGCTGCAGCAGCTTTTAGATGCCCCGGAGGACGCAAGCTCCCCCACTTTAGGACCGGGGGCAGCGGAGCTGTACCGGAAATATTACGGCATAGAAGAGGACCGCTATAAGCAGGAAAAAGAGGACTCCAACCGCTTTGTTCTCGCTCGGATGGACACCATCCGTCAGCGGATCGCGCAGGCGGAGGATCCCCTGTATGCGGCACTGCAGTTTGCGATCTTAGGAAATTATATTGATTTTTCTGCTCTGCAGGATAAGGTCAGCTTTCAGGAGCTGGACAGCATGCTGGACCGGGCAGAGGATATGGTGCTGGACCGGGAAGTATATGAAGCGATGAAGCAGGATCTGGCAGCCGGAGAAAAGCTCCTATATCTGACGGATAATGCCGGGGAAATCTGCTTTGACCGGATCTTCGGAGAGGAGATCGCCAAGCACTATCCCCATTTGCAGATCACATTTTGTGTCCGTGGCGGTCCGGCACACAACGATGCCACCCGGGAGGATGCGGAAATTGTGGGAATCCCCTTCCCGGTGATCGATAATGGAAATACCGTAGGCGGCACAGAGCTGCGGCTGTTGTCAGATGAGGCAAAGCAGGCAATGGATGATGCAGATGTGATCATCGCCAAGGGTATGGGCAATACGGAAACCCTTTACGGCAGCGGCTATAATCTCTACTATGCATTCTTAGTTAAATGCGAACACTTTGTAAAAACCTTCAAAAAACCCCTGATGACCCCCATGCTGGTCAAAGAACGTAAATAAAATTCGCCCGGTGGGGATTTCCCACCGGGCAGTTGTTTGCGCTTTTGTAATATCATACTTTCTCACCGACGAGAAAGTATGCAAAGAGCCAACCAGGATCCTCCCGTATGGTCCTCGGACTCCCCAGACGGCCTAAGGGGGAAGTGAATTAAATTTACTTTATCTTAAATTTCTGCCACTTCCCCCTTAGGAATCCCTTTGATAGCTTGCAGATCAATCCTATTAAAAAACCGGTGGGAAACCACCGGTTTTTATATTATTGTGCTTTAATTTTCTTCTGCTTTCTTTCTTCTTTTGTCTTGCAGAACTTTTCCAGCTGAGGAACAAACAGCAGGCAGATGAGCGCTGCGGTGAAGCCGCCGTTATACAGGCAGAAGCCGCCGTGCATATCCGGTACGGCCGTTACCAGCAGATAGTGCAGACCTGCCGCCAGTATGCCGTGTGCCCAGCCGTACTTGCCGGCAATGGGGGAAAGACCGTTGGCGTAGCACAGACCGATCAGAATGGACTGGCTGCCAATAGTCAGGGCGTAGTTTTCCACACCCAGCAGACCGGCGATCCAGCCGAACAGGAAGGATGTGACAATGTAGCCGATCATAATAGGAAGAACATTTCCCGGGTGGCTGCCGGAGTTGCAGGTAGCCAGCATACAGAACACGATGCCGAAGGTCATACCGGTCCACACATTGACGCCGTCAATCGCGCCTGCCAGATTGAAATAGCCCACGATCATCAGTCCGAAAATGCCCACATTCATCAGGAAGGGGGCGTTGCCGTACTTGGAAGTGAAGCTGACGCCGTGACCGCTGTCCTTCATAAGATTCCAGTAGGCTTTGGGGGTGCAGCCCATCAGGAGTGCGGCAACAATGCAAAGACCGAACACTGCAAAGCAGAAGATATTTGTCATGGGCCAGCTTACCACATCCAGCGCTGCCATAGTGGATAGACCCAACTGACCGGGGTTTTTACCCAGCATCACATTGTAAAGCACAGACCGCAGGAAAAAGGCAGTAAAGCCAATGGGAACAGCGGCAGAGTACAAATCGAAGCCCTTATGGATGTTGGGGGCGTGGGCAAGACCGGCAGGCAGGAAAAAGCCGATAATCACACCGATCAGCAGCGCCAGACCCAGACCTAGTCCGTTAAAGCCTATGTAATCCACACCGGGATACCGGAACAGCAGGTCGGAGATCAGGGGGGCAATGCCTGTAGAATACAGCATTGCGTTTACCATTGCGCCGGGCTTTTCTTTCTTTACGAAGCAGAACAGGAAAACACCCAGCACAGTGGGGATGATGTTAAGTACATTGATGCCCCAGGAGCCGAAGCCGATCGTCAGCAGTACGCCCAGAGTTGTCACATTGGTGGCTTTGCAGCCGGGCAGGCAGCACAGGGCAGTGAAAATAAGACCCACCAGACCCATATTCAGGAAGGTGGCAGAAAAGCCGCCCAGAGCGAAATAGTTTGTGGAGATCTTACAAGTGCCGGTGAGGATCTTCCACAGACCGGAAAAGGCGGAGCTGCAGTCAGGCATAATAAAAGCCGCGATCACAAAGCAAAGAGAAACAAAAGCGAAGAATAATTTTAAAAACTTGCTTTCTTCTAACTGATTTAGCTTTTTCATAATATACACCTCAAATAGAAATCTGGGCAATCCGAGCCCATTGTGTTCGAATTGCCCAGACGGTCGGCATTTTCTTCCCTTACACTTCCTTGCGGTAATCCGCTGATCCGTCAGTTATGTAAGGGTGTATGGAATTAGATCTTCTCAGCTGCTTCCACAACGTGCTTCATCAGCACAGTGGTAGTAACTGCGCCAACACCGCCGGGAACGGGGGTGATGGCTTCCACAATGGGCTCGACCTCGTCAAATACGCAGTCGCCGGACATACCGCCCTTGCCCTTGGAGGTGATCTTCTCAGGATTCCAGTTCATGGAAACGTCGATGACGATCTGACCTTCCCGAACAAAGTCCTTCGTCAGGCTGTTCAGCACACCGGCAGCGGTGACGATGATGTCTGCGTTCTTGCAGATTTCGGCGGTGTTCACAGTCTTAGTGTGGCAGATAGTAACGGTAGCGTTCTTTGCCATCAGCATCATAGCGGCAGGCTTGCCAACCACCAGGCTGCGGCCAATAACCACTGCGTTCTTGCCCTTGCAGTCGATGCCGTAGTGATCCAGAATTTCCATACAGGCGGCGGGGGTGCAGGGAGCATAGCCCAGATCCTGACCTTCGAACACGCCGGCATTACTCATGTGGGTCATGGAGTCTACGTCCTTGCAGGGGGCAAGGCGGTTGCAGATCTCGTCCTGATCGTTCTTCAGGTGCTTGGGCAGGGGACGGAACATCAGCACGCCGTGCACGGAATTATCAGCGTTCACTTCGTCGATCACCTTCAGCACATCTTCCATGGAAGCGTCCTCAGGCAGAATATAGTTCTTAACAGCAACGCCAACTTCGGCAGCCCGGTTAGTAGCACCCTTTTCGTAGGACAGGTCAGAGGGGTTCTCACCCAGACGGATGATGCCCAGAGTGGGGATAATGCCCTTATCCTTCAGGGTAGCGGTGCGCACCTGCAGTGCGGCAACCAGCGCCTCGTTGACTTCTTTACCCAAAAGTCTCTTTGCCATAATTTATTTCTCCTTCAAAGTGAAATGTAAAATCAAACGCCAAAGCCGGATTTAACAGTGTTAAAGATTTCGTCAGCCATAGCGCCGTAGGTTGCCAGCATTCCCAGAGCCTTTGCGTTCATTTCTTCAGCCACATCCCGGTTTTTCAGGGTCTTGGTGTTGATGAACACGTTCAGGCTTGCTGCCTGCAGCGCAGCCTTGCAGCACACAGCGCCACAGCCTGCATCGGAAACAGCCAGACGGCTACCCTTAGCAGCAAACACAGCGATGTACTCGATTGCCTGACAGCACAGCTCCATGATCTTCATGGGGGTGGAGCAGGCAATGATGGTAGCCTCTTCCATAACCTGATCCCGGTTGGGATCGTCCTTGGGGATGCCGTAGGCCTTGGCAAGGGGCAGGAAGTTCACTTCATCAGCCTCTACCTGATCCAGCAGCTCCTTCTGCAAGGCGTCGCACTTGCCTTTCAGCTCGATGATCTCAGCTTCCACCTCGGCATACTTCTTCTTGCCAACGGTCAAAGAGCCGACCATATTGCCCAGAGCAGTGCCGATGGCACCAACCAGAGCAGCAGCACCGCCGCCGCCGGGAGCGGGAGCATCGGATGCCAGAACTTCAACAAACTTCCGGCAGGTTTCCATTGTCATATCCATAGGAAAATTTCTCCTTTATGTAATATTTTCTTTGTAGGGCGGGGGTTCACTCCCGCCGTGTCACTGACGGCAGGAGCAAGCCCCTG
>JAFXCL010000049.1 GCA_017521485.1 Oscillospiraceae bacterium | reverse complement strand
TGACAAAGCAGGCTCGCTTCTTGCCGACCACGGCACTTGCTTGCCCCCTCGCTTACTCTGCCACAGGCAGCGCTCGGGCGCGCAACCCGCAAGGCAAGCCACCTCCCCAGACCCCACCAGGCGCGCACTTACGAGGGTGCAGCTTGCCTTTGTGTGTTTGTAGAAGGTTATTGCATAAGGGATAACCATTACCTTTTAATTAGCTAGAAACTGAAAGCTTTTTTAATCATTTCCGAAGGAAATACAATAATTGTCAATTGTCCATTGTCAATTGTCAATTCGCGCAGCAGCGTGTCAAACTGAAATTTATCGCTTTTATTATAGCACAGTGCAATTCGCATTTCCACTGCAAAAACGGTGCAGTTCAATGAACTGCACCGTTTTAAGTTGTTGCTTATTCTTCTTCCTTGGCCTCGTCAATGATCTTCTGCTGATTGGCCTTGGGAACTTCCTCATAGCGCTCAAACGCCATGGTGAAAGAACCTCTTGCCTGGGTCATTGCACGCAGGTCAATGGCGTAGGTGCTCATTTCAGCCATAGGCACTTCTGCCTCCACAACGGTGTTTCCGTCGTTATCCGGATTCATGCCCATCACACGGCCGCGGCGCTTGTTCAGATCGCCGATCACATCGCCCATGTAAGTATCAGGCACAGTAACCTGCAGGCTCATCACAGGCTCAAGGAGTGTAGGTGCCGCATTGGGCATTGCTTCCTTGAAGGACAGGATCGCAGCCAGCTTAAATGCCATTTCGTTGGAGTCGACAGGGTGGTAGGAGCCGTCATACAGGGTAGCCTTCAGACCTACCATGGGGTAGCCTGCCAGAGGTCCCTTCAGGACTGCTTCCTGCAGACCCTTTTCAACAGCGGGGTTAAAGTTCTTGGGAACTGCACCGCCAACAACTGCCACATCGAAGATCAGATCGTCCTGCTCTTCCTGGGGCTCAAAGCGAACCCATACATCACCGAACTGGCCGGAGCCGCCGGTCTGCTTCTTATGACGGCCGTGAGCCTCCACCTTTTTCTTGATCTTCTCACGGTATGCGATCTTCGCCGGAGACAGAACTGCATCCACACCGAAGCGGCTCTTCAGCTTGGAAACCAGTACATCCAGATGCTGATCGCCTGCGCCGGAGAGAACCAGCTGATGGGTCTCGGCATTATTCACCAGGGTAAAGGAGGGATCTTCCTCGTTTAAGCGGTTCAGGCCGGTGCCCACCTTTTCTTCCTGTCCCTTTGTCTTGGGAGCGATTGCCATGGAGTAGCAGGGCTCTGCGTAGGGGATACCCTTCAGGGAGACCACCTTACGGGGGTCACACAGGGTATCGCCGGTCTTTACTTTATCCATCTTACCGAATGCGCCAATGTCGCCGCAGGTCAGATGCTTCACTTCCGTAGCCTTCTTGCCGCACATAGAATACAGGCGGCCCAGCTTCTCGGTCTCGCCGGTACGGGCATTGACCAGAGTGGTGTCTGCATTGATATCGCCGGACAGGACCTTCACGAAGGAGTACTTGCCGTACTGATCGGAAACGGTCTTCCAGACAAAGGCAGAGGGAACGCCGCCGGGAGAAACCACGAACTCCTCGGTAGTGCCGTCAGCCAGGGTTGCCTTATGGTAGTTGCCCTCAACAGGGTTGGGAAGCAGGTCGATGATGTGATCCATCAGCATCAGGCTGCCCAGGCAGTTCATACCGGAACCGCACAGAACCGGGAACAGTGTCCGGTCCAGAACACCGGTGTGCATACCCTTGATCATTTCGGCGTAGGTGAAGTCCTCACCGCCGAAGAACTTATCCATAAACTCATCGCTGGTTTCCGCAACGGATTCCTTCAGGGCATCGTTAAACTCGGTGATAACATCTTCCTTGCCTTCCGGAATTTCGATCTCCACACGCTTTAAGTTCTGCATCTCGTATGCACGCTTATTGAGCACATCGATAATGCCGGTGACCTTGCGGTTGGCATCCCAGATGGGAACGACCACAGGAGCGACCTTATTGCCATACTTTTCACGCAGAGCGTTGAAGGTGGCATTGTAATCGGAGTTATCCTCGTCCACCTTGGAGATGTAGATGAAGCAGGGCATATTGCGCTCCTGGCAATACTTCCAAGCCTTTTCCACGCCAACGGTAATGCCGTCCTTCGCGGAGCAGACGATGATGGCTGCGTCCGCAGCACGCAGTGCTTCCATAACCGCACCGGAGAAATCAAAGCCGCCGGGAGTGTCCAAAAGGTTAATCTTATTATTGTGGTACTCCAGAGGCACGACCGCGGTGGAAATAGAAATATTACGGCGAATCTCCTCCGGATCATAGTCACAAACGGTGTTGCCGTCGGCATTCTTGCCGATCCGGTCAATAGCACCGGTCATATAAAGCAGGCTTTCTGCCAAGGCAGTTTTGCCGCTGCCGCTGTGGCCCAGCAAGCAAATATTACGAATCGCGTTTGCAGTGTACATTTATGTTCATTCTCCTTTCGGGAAGGCAAGCCTTCCACCTTGCGTCAGGGTGCCAAAGCACCGCAATAAAGACATTATACACGAATACCGTTTGGATTTCAATGGTTTTTTTGTGAATTTTTGGTGGGATACCCCCGTTAGATCTGACGGGTCCATTCCGTAACCAGAATGCCGGGAATCATCCACACCAGCTGGTACAGGAACATATTTGCAGGTGTCAACAAGGAAAGCGCGCCCAGAACGGTCAGCACCGCCATCATACCGATTCCTACAACACCGCCGACCATATGGATCACAGCACCTAGAATACTTGCATTACGCAAAGATCTTGCACCGGTAACGCCGTAAGCAAAGGGTGGCAGTCCCTCAGAGGTAACCAGCAGCAACGCACCGTTTTGGGGTTCTGCCTGGGCTGCGCGCATCTGCTCCCGCTGCTCCCGTTCCGGGAAACGGACCTTGCGGGGCTTTATGCCGAAACGGTTTTTCAGGAAGCTCTCTGTCAAGGTAAAATCGTTGGTGACCACCACAGGGGCAAGTCCACGATAAGCACACAGCGTACCCAGAGCTGCTGCGGCGGCTTTTGTTTTCTCGTATGTCAGTGCAAACAGACCGGAAAGTTCACCGTCAATTGCAACACACACCGCCTGATTGACCCGGATTCCCTCCGGCAGCTCCACATCCATTTCTTTCAGGAAATGAAGGGGTCCTACCAGAACCACCTGTCCCTCCACTTCTGCGCCCAGACCGCCGCCGGGATAAGCCCGCAGGCTGTGGGCATCATAATGACGTCCGTTGCGGCTGTCCAGCACCTGCGTAAACAGAGGTGCCAATCCGCCACCGTCGGCAGTGATCACAGCAGTACAATAGGCAACGATCTCGTCGGGATTGCGGCTGCCGTAAAATTTAACGCCGTTCATCCGTACAGAGCCTGCAGGAAACAGGTCCTCGTGGCTGATGGGAAATACTGCCCTTCCGCACAAGCCCTTTACGCCCTGCCAGCCGCACAAAACAGTGCCCAGCTTATGCAGTCGCCGCTGCAGCAGTGCCATAGGGCGGGAAAGGGTAACAAAGGAAGAGGCAGGCAGTGCTGCCAAAAGGGTCACCGCCAGCACCTGTACACCAGCAGAGATCCCGTGAAGCACCCCAGCAGCAATTCCCAGCAGCAGGCTTGCCGCAAACGCGCACAGGGCATAGATACCAAGTGCTTTTTCCGGCTCTGCAGGTGCATTGTAGGTGTCCATAAAGTCTTCCACCTGACCTTCTCCCCGCACAAAGCCTTTCCGGTCCTCATCGTAATCCGGGATAGCGCACAGGCTGTCTAGATGGTTTGCCTTGCGCATGGTATCCATCTGGCTGATCTCAGTGCTTCTGCGATGGTAGGTGTTCCACAAGGACATGGTCACTTCCAGACTGAAGGCTGCACAGCAAGGTACACGCAGCTGCTTTAAGCACAGCACCGCATCTGCGCAGCAGGCAATAAAGGTAAACACCAGAAGGGTGTTCAGACTAAACCGTTTCTTAAACAGGTCTGTCACACCCTCGATCAGCTGGAAAGAACCCAGCAGTGCAGACAGAAGCATTGCAAAGAACTGACCGAAGATCATCAGCCGCATCCGGTTCTCCTGCACCATATTCAGCGCATACATTGCCGTTGAGCCGGCGCTGATCAGCACCACCAGCAGGCTCAAAAAAATTGCCGCCTGCAGGCTGCCCACGCCTTTTTCGCTAAGGGCATAATACCGCTTTTCCGGTCCGCTCACCAGCTTGCGCTTTAATTCACGCAGCCGGGATTTCGGATGGAATACAATGGGCTGGGGCGGAACATACTGACCCATAGGCTGCTCGTATTCCGGCTCCCAATTTTCGTTGAAGTCTTCCTCTTTCGTCTGCTCCTGTACCGGGATTTCAGGCTCGGAAAGGTCCTCGTCCTCAATGGGTGCAGCACCCCGGAATGTACCTCTGGGAAGCTTGCCCTGTGCCGGGCGGACGGCATCCATTCGGATGGTATCCCCGGTTACCGGGCGGATGGCATCCATTCGGATGGTATCACCAGTGACCCCGCCTTCCTGTTCCTGGGGTTCTTCTTCCTGCTCCACCGCCAGTTCCTCTTCCGGTTCCTCCTCTATTTGGGGATGATCGGAAAATTCCTTCATAATATCGTCCAGACTAAATTCCTGGTTTTCCAGTTCGTCCATAGGCTTCCTCCTATTTATTCAGACGCTGCCGCACTGCTTCGTACAGCAAAACAGTGGCAGCGGCTGAGGCATTGAGCGATGTGATTTTTCCTGCCATAGGAATATGGACCGTCACATCACAGTTCTTCCGAACCAGCTGGCTCATTCCGTCGCCCTCAGAGCCGATTACAATTGCCGTGGGGATCGTCAGGTCTGCCTGATACATGGGGATCGAGCCTTCCGCGGCAGTGCCGAAGATCCAAACACCTTTTTTCTTCAATTCCTCAATGGCGGCGTTGATATTGGTTACTCTTGCCACCTTCATATATTCCACCGCACCGGCAGATGCCTTTGCCACCGTGGCTGTCAGGCTGACACTGCGGCGCTTGGGAATGATCACGCCGTGAGCACCGGCACATTCTGCGGAGCGAAGGATCGCACCTAAGTTGTGAGGGTCGGACAGCTCATCGCAGATCACCAGCAGGGGTGCTTCCCCCCGGTCTTCTGCTGCCTGCAAAATATCGTCGATGGTTGCATATTCCTTTGCCGCCACCAGTGCGATCACGCCCTGATGAGAACGGGTGGTGCTCATGGCATCCAGCTTTCTTCTGTCCACCGGGACTACCACAGCACCGGCTTCCTTTGCCTGGGCAGCCAGCCGCTGCAGGCCCTTGTCGGTATCGCCGGAGGCGATAAACACCTTATCAATGGTCCTGCCGCTGCGAAGGGCTTCGGTCAGGGCATTGCGGCCCTCCAGCTGCCCCTCATTTTCTTCGATCCGGTCTGTACGCTCCGGACGGGGGCTTCTGCGCCGATAATCGTCTTTCATAATGTTGGTCTCCTGTTATTTGCAGCATTTTTTCCATTGTAACAGATTTTCCTTTTCTTCTCAACTGCTATTTTTTAACAGCCTGACAATAATTAACAGAAAGTTTACCCCAAAAGGCAGTATCTTTCATTGCAGTGCGTATAAAAATGTGATATGATTATGAAAACAACCTGTAAGGAGACAGATGTATGGACAATAATCAGCAGAAAAAAAATCAGCCGCCTAACGACGAAAAGCGGCCAAAGGGTATTTGGTTTGCGCTGATTGCAACCGTTGCGGTCATTTTGATCGTGAGCAGTCTGTTTAGTGCCATTAAAGGAAGTCAGTTTAAAAATACTACCTATTCGGACTTTTTGGCAGCAATGAAAGCAGACAACCTTGCGGAAGTGGAGTTTCAGTACGATCGGGTGCTGTATCTGACGAAAGAGGCAGCTGCCCTGCCCCCTTCCCAGCAGAAAGCCTGCACCACCGGACTTCCCGCCGGTGATGTGATGCGCCTTGCGGAAGAACTGGATACAATGGGGGTTACCGTCAACCAGGTAGTCACAGAGGACAACTCTATGATCATTATGATCCTCTACTATGTGATCATGTTTGCGCTGCTGTTCGTGTTTATGCGCAGCATTGCCAAGCGCTTCAGCGGTGACGGTGCGATGGGCGGCATTGGCGGCAACAAGGCAAAGGTCTATATGGAAAAGCAGACCGGCGTTACCTTCCGGGATGTTGCCGGTCAGGACGAGGCAAAGGAATCCCTGCAGGAAATTATCGACTTTCTGCACAATCCGAAAAAGTATACAGAGATCGGTGCAAAGCTGCCTAAGGGTGCGCTGCTGGTTGGCTCTCCCGGTACAGGTAAGACCCTGCTTGCTAAGGCAGTTGCCGGCGAAGCGGATGTTCCCTTCTTCTCCATTTCCGGCTCTGACTTTGTGGAAATGTTTGTAGGCGTGGGCGCAAGCCGTGTGCGCAGCCTGTTCCAGCAGGCGGCAAAGGTTGCTCCCTGTATCGTATTTATCGATGAGATCGACGCAGTGGGCCGTTCCCGTGACACCAAATTCGGCAGCAACACCGAGCAGGAGCAGACCCTCAATCAATTACTGGGCGAGATCGACGGCTTCGACTCCTCCAAGGGTATTGTGTGCCTTGCCGCTACCAACCGTCCGGAAATTCTGGACAAGGCGCTGCTCCGACCCGGCCGTTTTGACCGCCGGATCATTGTGGACCGCCCCAATCTGCAGGGTCGACTGGACACCTTGAAGGTGCACACCCGGAAGATCAGGCTTTCTGAAGATGTGGATCTGAAAAAGATTGCACAGGCAACTGCCGGTGCAGTGGGTGCAGACCTTGCAAACTTAGTAAACGAGGCTGCCCTGCGGGCTGTTCGTAAGGGCCGTAAGGCAGTCACCCAGGAGGATCTGCTGGTATCCTTCGAGACAGTTATTGCCGGTACAGAAAAGAAAAACACTGTCCTGACGGATACAGAAAAACGGCTGGTCGCCTACCACGAGGTAGGTCATGCCCTGATCGCGGCTCTGGAAAAGGATGCCCAGCCGGTATCCAAGATCACCATTGTTCCCCACACCTCCGGTGCACTGGGCTACACCATGCAAATGCCTGAGGAGGAAAAATATCTCCAGACAGCCCAGGAGCTGATGACGGAGCTGCGCACCCTTGTAGGCGGCCGTGCTGCCGAGCAGATCGTATTCGGCGTTCAGACCACCGGCGCAGCCAATGACATTCAGCGGGCGACCTCCCTTGCACGGAATATGGTAACCCTGTACGGCATGAGCGATGCATTGGGTCTTATGGCACCTGCGTCCGTGGGTCACGAATATCTGGAGGGTCAGGCATATCTTGAGTGCTCTCAGGAGACTTCCGCCTTGGTAGACAAAGAAGTTGGTCGGCTGCTCGGCAAGTGCTACGAGGAAGCAAAGGCAGTGCTTACTGCCAACCGTGCACTACTGGATGAAATTTCCCAGTATCTGCTGCTAAAAGAGACCATCACCGGCGACGAGCTGATGGCTTATATCCACGCAGACAAGGCATCCAACACCGATGCACCCAGCGCAGAAACAGAAGATTTTGCAGAAGAATAAACCGAAAGGTCCGAGCACTTTGGCAGCTCGGACCTTTCCTTATTGCTTTTTCATCTGTCTTAAAAACATTCCCACCGCAAGAAGGTATACACCTGCAGCATATCCCAGAACCCACCAAAGGTGGGGGAATACCCCTGAGAAATTTCCAGCCAGCACTGCCCGTTCCATTTCCACTGCGTGGACAAAGGGGAGCATATACGCAATTTTCTCAAATACGCCACCCATCAGAGAAAGGTCAAACCAGATTCCGGACACCCAGGCAGAAAGGTTTGTCAGCAGTGCGCCGCAAATACTGCCTGCCTGCTTATCAGTGAGAACACTTCCGCAAAGCAGCCCCAGGGCGATATACAAAAATGCAATCGGTACTGCCAGCAAAATGCTATAGAAAATATTGACGGTAATCTCCAATCCCAGCAAAACCGCCACCACATAGCACACTATGCACTGGGTAACTGCAAATGGGATCATGGCCAGTGTGTAACCGAAAATGAAATCCGCAGCGCGCAAGGGTGTGGTATATAACCGCTGAAGAAAGGCGCTCTGCCTGTCCTTTGCGATCAATGTGGCAGAAAACAAGCTGATAAAGGAAAGTCCAAATACTGTAACGCCGGGAGTCAGATGTTGCAATGCAAACAGCTCTACAGGGATATTTGCCTGTATGGCGCTCAGCAGCAACAGCAGCACAACAGGAAAGCCCAGACCGAACGCTAAATTCAGAAGATCCCGCAGCACCTCCTTTGTGTTTCTGCCGGCAAACGTAAGCATTTTCATTATATTTCCCCCTTTACAATGCGGATAAAGGCTTGCTCAAAATCTTCTGTGTTTGCCTTTTCCTTGATTTTCTCCACTGTATCACAAATCAGCAATTTCCCTTCCTTCATAATGGCAACCCGGTCAGATAGCGCCTGTGCTTCTTCCATATAGTGGGTGGTGAGCACAATGGTGCACCTGCCTTTTAGTTTTTTGATTATCTCCCACAGATCACTGCGGGCGATCACATCCACTCCCAGTGTAGGCTCATCCAAAAACAGCACCTGTGGCTGGCTGATCAGCGCCATGGCAATACTCAGTCTGCGCTGCCAACCACCGGACAGCTTTCCGGCTTTCCGGTCCAGCACGCTCTCAAGCCCCAGAAGCGCAGACATCTGCGCTGTTTTTTCCTTTTGCTCCTTTTTTCCCAAGCCGTGGATACCGCACATCAGCTCCAGATTTTCTCTTGCCGTCAATCCGGTGGCAACGGCTGTTTTCTGGGGAGAAACAGCCATCAGGGATTTCACCGCGGCAGTTTCCTTGCAAACACTTTTTCCCATCAAAAAGGCGTCACCACAGGTTGGCTGTGTCAGTCCGGAAAGCAATTTGACTGTGGTGGTTTTTCCTGCACCGTTGATACCAAGTAAAGACAGAAGTTCCCCTTGCCGGAGCTGTAAATTCAGGTTCTCTACCGCCTTTATGTCTTTGTATATCTTGGTTAGATTTACGGTTTCAATTGCTATCATACTGCCCTTTCCTTCCTTTTGAAATTTGCAGTTTCATTATACCGTACTCTTTTATAAAAAGCTTGCTTTTGACCCTTATCGGTTCTTTTTTTCACCCCATCGGTAATTCTTCCCAGATCACAACAAAAGGGTTGCTTTCCCCGCCGGAATGTGTTAGGATATTGGCAGTGCTTCAGCACCAATTATAATTTAACAGTTAAAGTGTTTGGAAAGGGAAAATCCCAACGGTACCAAGCCGCCGTAGACGGACGATACGCCGTATGCTTCATTGGCGCAAGCTGAGAAGGAGCATACATTATGGTGTCCGGAGTCGGAATACAGCCTTTAACTGCAGCCTGGGACTCTTGGGGGCGGTCCGACGGGTATTTTTGCGCACAAAATCCGATGCGATTGGGATTTTGTCTGCTGATTTGTATTTTTCCAGCTCCCCGATCCGGGGAGCTTTTTTATTTGTTGAGGTTTTTATGAAAGACACATTTTCTTCTTACCATCCGGCAGTAAATTTCCTGTTTTTTGTGGGTGCTGTGGGCTGCGGTGTTGTATTTTTGCATCCTGCGTATCTGGCAGTATCCATCCTGTGCGGACTTTCCTACTATCTGTTTCTGGGAAAGACAAAGTCTGCCAAGGCATTTCTTCTTATGCTGCCTGTGGTTCTGATCCTCGCTGCCGTGAATCCCCTGTTTAACACCCAAGGCAGTACGGTGCTGTTTTGGCTGTTTGGCAAGCCCTACACGCTGGAAGCCCTGCTTTACGGCGGTGCGGTTTCCGGGGTGCTGCTGACCATGCTTCTATGGTTCGGCTGCTACAACTATGTTCTGACCGGAGATAAATTTACCAGTCTGTTCGGCAACTGGATCCCCTCTGTTTCTTTGCTGCTGGTAATGGTCTTGCGAATGGTGCCCAATCTAATTCAAAAGACAAAGCAAATTGCCGGTGCCAGAAAATCCTTGGGCAAAGGAAATGAGGGCAAGCTAAAAGAAGGTCTTGCAGTGGTGGGCGCACTGGTATCCTGGGCGCTGGAGGGTGGCGTGGTGACCGCGGATTCTATGCGTGCCCGGGGATACGGCACTGCCAAACGGCAGAGCTTTCTGATCTACCGTATGGAGCGCCGGGACTGGTGGCTTCTGGCAGTGGAAATCATTCTTATAACCGCTGTGATCGTAAGCGCCTGTCTGGGACAGGTCAATGCAGAATATACACCGGAGGTTTCCCTTGCTCCGGTTTCCTGGGGTGCAGTTTTTTACGGCATCTATCTGCTGATCCCATTGGCACTAAACGGAAAGGAGGCAATCCTATGGCACATATTAAGATTCAAAATCTAATCTTTTCTTATCCCACATCTATGGATAAGAAAGCCCTTGACGATGTGTGTATTTCCATCGAACAGGGCGAATATGTGGTGCTGTGCGGAAAATCCGGCTCCGGCAAGACCACCTTGCTCCGGCAGCTGAAAACCGTCCTCGCTCCCCACGGCAAAAAAAGCGGCGAGATCTTTTTTTCCGGCGTTCCTCTGGAGCAGGTCAGCCAGCTGGAGCAGTCCGCAAAAATCGGCTATGTGATGCAAAATCCCGACGATCAGATCGTCACCGATAAGGTATGGCACGAGCTGGCGTTTGGTCTGGAGAGCCTTGGGTGCGATCAGAAGGTGATGCGCGCCCGGGTGGCGGAAATGGCCTGCTATTTCGGTATTGCCGATTGGTTCCATAAGGATGTTTCCACCCTTTCCGGCGGTCAGAAGCAGCTGCTGAATCTAGCATCCATTATGGCCATGCAGCCGGAAGTGCTGATTCTGGATGAGCCAACCAGTCAATTAGATCCCATCGCCGCATCGGATTTTCTCAACACTGTCCGGAAGATCAACACAGAGCTGGGCACGACCGTGATCATTACAGAGCACCGGCTGGAGGATATCTTCCCCTACGCAGACCGTGCCATTATTATGGACGGCGGTAAAGTCATTGCCAACGATAGCCCCCGCAGCATCGGCAGGCTTCTCTATTTGGAGAATAACGATATGTTTACTGCTATGCCTACCCCTGTGCAGGTGTTCTACGGCACAAAAAGCAGTGGTGATTGTCCCCTTACCGTGCGGGAGGGCAGACGCTGGCTGAGCCGTTCCTTCCCGGAAGCTCCTGCAATCAACCAGATCCCCTGTGCGCCTGCAAGCGATAAGCAGCAGGACATTGCGCTGTCTTTGAAGGAATTGTGGTTCCGGTATGAAAAAGACAGCCCTGACATTCTCCGCTGTGTCAACGCAGAAGTTCCCAAAGGAAGCCTGTATGCCATTGTGGGCAGCAACGGCGTGGGCAAATCTACCACACTGAAAGCGATCTGCGGCATTTGCCGTCCCTACCGGGGTAAGGTAAAAATTTTTGGCAAAGCCATAGAGAAATATAAGCCCTCAGAACTGTTCGGCGGCTGTCTGGCTATGCTGCCTCAGGACCCCAAAAGCCTGTTTGTGAAAAAAACAGTCCGGGAAGATCTGGAAGAAATGACCCGGGAGGAAAGCCGGATCGCAGAGGTTGCGGCAATTTGTGAGATTGAGCATCTTCTGAACTCCCACCCCTACGATCTGTCCGGCGGTGAGCAGCAGCGGTGCGCCTTGGCAAAGGTACTCCTGACCGATCCTAAGCTATTGCTCCTGGATGAGCCCACCAAGGGTATTGACAGCTTTTTCAAGGAAAAGCTGTCAAAGATCCTGTGCAAACTAAAAGATCGTGGCGTCACCGTGGTTATGGTCTCCCACGATGTGGAATTCTGCGCTAAATATGCAGACCTTGTGAGTATGTTCTTTGACGGTCAGATCCTCACCACAGATACCCCCCGGCGGTTCTTTGGGGGCAACAGCTTCTATACCACCGCTGCCTGTCGGATGAGTAAGCATCTGTTCCGGAAAGCCGTTACCGCCGAGGATGTGATCGGGCTGTATCTGCAAAATAAGGAGGTGCAAGAATGAAAAAATCTACATCTGTTTCCCTGCTTGTATTTTTTCTTCTGATTCCCGCCACCTTATTCCTTGGCACAAAGCTTCCGGGACGCAGCTACTATATCACCAGCACTCTGATTATTCTTCAGATGCTGCTGCCCTTCTTCCTTGCCTTTGAGGGTCGAAAGCCACAGGCGCGGGAATTGGTGGTCATCGCAGTGATGTGCGGCATTTCCATCGTCTCCCGGGTCGCAATTCCCATTCCCCATTTTAAGCCTACCTTTGCTATGATCATGCTTTCCGGTATTGCTTTTGGTCCGGAGGCCGGGTTTATGGTGGGTGCTGTCACTGCCTTTGGCAGTAATTTCTTTGTAGGTCAGGGTGCATATACCCCCTGGCAGATGATGGCATACGGTGCCGGCGGTCTGTTATCCGGTTTTCTCAGCCAAAAAGGCTGGCTCTCCCGAAAACCGATATATCTTGCAATCTTCGGTTTTCTTTCCGTTTTGCTTTGGGTCGGGCCCCTGCTGGATTTATGTTCACTATTTTTGATGCCCATTGGCTTTTCCAAAAAAGCCATTATAGCTGTATTTGCCTCCGGTCTGCCCGCAAACCTGATGCAGGCAGGATGTACCGCAGCGGTTATGCTGCTGGTAAGCAGACCTCTGCTGGAAAGACTGGACCGCATCAAGCTGAAATACGGTATGCTGGAAAACCATGATAAGCTGTAAGCGCCTGCATACAAAAACACCCTATGACGTTTTCGTCATAGGGTGTTCATTTTGTCAATCCAAAGGTTTCATAGTCGGAATTTCTCGTGAATACTCAAGATAAGTTAAGCTCACTTGAGATAACCTCCGATTTCACCCATTAACTAATCTTTTGTAGTTTCGATAAGTTCCGCTAAGTTCAGATAGCGGAAATATTTGTGGTTTAACTTGTGGCTTAAATTGGTATACGGTTTTCATTGTTTCTCGAACCGAGCCATACAAACACAAGCGATTTACCGTAGTGCATTATATCATAGAAAACCTAAAAAATCAACCTCTACCGACAAACTCGTGGGCAGAGGTTGAAACTTTTTAACTTTGTTTTCGCCAATTCAGGAACCTTTTTCTTAACAATTCTATATCTTCATCATCGTTTGAAGCAAAGAAGGTGTGGCACTTTCTAAAGGCTTCCTTAATCGCTTGAGCTGTCTTAATCAGGTCAGGAGAATGCTTTACTTTCACATATCTTATCCGATTACATTCACATATATGCTCTTTAACTAATTGATACCGTTGTTCAGTGACTGTGGTAGCTTCGGCTTCAATGGCTAATCTCAATTCGGGCATATAGGAATCCAAGTTTATACCTATTATATTATCTGTGTCTGTGACAACCTTCAGACCGTTACGAACTGCATAAAGCATAATAAGCAGTTGTGGAAAAACGCTCTGAAATTCTCTCTCACAGAGATAGCAGCCTTTCCCCTCAAGAGTTCTATCTGAGATCTTTGCTCTCCAAGAATGACCGCTTCCACACTTCCACCAAACTATCTTCATTGAGTTCCGTGAAATTGCAGTTGGTAGGAGTTCGCCGTTTTTTTCAAAGTCCCATTCATTAAGCAATTCAGGATCGGTAGTCGCAAGGTCGTTGTGTCCTTCAAGCACAGCTCTATCAGCACAGACGGGACACATTGAGCCTTTGGCTCTTGACTTTACAACGGACTTCCATTCATACCCACAGGTCTTACATTTCCACCAAACATTCTTTGTAGACTTCTCATTTACCATATCGGGAGTCAATGGCAAATTACGTTCCGACCATTCCTTTGCAAGTAAAGGGTGCTTTGTTGCAAAATCGTTAAAGCCTTTCAGGAGCTTGATCCCGCTACAATATGGGCATTGACTTCCGCCGGAACGAGTAGAAATAAGCGTGTACCACTCGTGTCCTAAACTGCATTTCCACCATACTCTCGTATTCTTAAATGCAGTAACCTTATCAGGGGTTAGAGGTAGATTTCGTTCCGACCATTCGGCAGCAATTTCAGGGAAACGACTTGCCAAGTCATTAAAACCTGACAACACCAAGTTGTGAGAACAATACGGACAACCACTTCCTTGAACTCTGCTTTTTACTGAAGCAGTCCATTCGTGTCCGTGCCTATCTACCCATATTACCTTTTTGTGTGATCCTGCACTCACCATTGTCGGTTTGAGTGGTAAGTTTTTATGCGACCATTCAACAGCTATATCAGGATACTTTGTCGCAAGGTCATTGATACCTTCAATTACTCTTGCACCCGAACATATAGGACAATTCTCACCGTGAGAACGAGCCTTAACGCTCGTCTGCCATTCGTGACCGCATTTGCCTTTCCACCACATTATCTTATTTGAACCATACGATATATCTTTAGGGGTTAGAGGAAGATTTCGTTCCGACCATTCTGAAACAAGGTGCGGTCGCATATTATATAAGCTATTCTCCATACCAAAGCTCCTTTACTCTCGTTTGCTTTAGTATAGTTCTTTTCGTTGGTTTTGAGAAATGTGCGAATTATAAAAGGCACTCTGCGAACCGTACAGAGTGCCTACTATTATTTATTAGATTGAACTGCTCGCCAAGTAATCTCCAAAGGCAGCAATTTCTTTCTTCTTTAATGCGTTTGTTACATCAACATAGATATTCATTGTAGTCGAAACATCGGCGTGTCCCAACACATTTTGGATTACCTTGAGATTGATACCTGATTCACAAAGCCGTGTTGCGAATGTGTGTCTTAGGATATGGCAAGAAAAATGCGGCAACAGAACGGGATCGGAGTCAGCTCCGTACTTCTCAAGTATTTCATCATTACAATCTCGCATTATTCGTCTTATAGCCTTATTGAGATTTCCCTGATTTTGAACATCGCCATATCGGTTTACGAAAATGAAATCATCATATCCATCAACACGACCTATGCTCGTGATTTGAGCTTCTTCCTGATACTCACGTTCCATAATGAACGCCTGCTTAACACCCTCTGTCATTGGGATTTCTCTTTCTCCGGCTTTTGTCTTAGGAGTGTTGATCGAGAAATAGCAACCTTTTTCGTCACGGTGGTTATAGTAAACAAGCGTGTGATTTATGCTAATGATACCTTCCTCTAAATCAATATCACGCCATCTAAGTCCCGTAATCTCGCCTACACGCATACCCGTGTTTGCCATTATATAAAAGATCGGATACCAATGACGGTCTTTCGGACTGCTGAGCATATAATCGAAGAACAGTTTTTGTTGTTCTACAGTTAGGGCGTTTTTCTTCTCTCGCTCAAAACCGTGCGACATTTTCAATTCCTTAAGCATATTGTCAGTAGGGTTTGCTCTTATGATTCCGTCATCGACCGCAACCTGAAAAACTTGGTGCAGAACATTATGCACATTATCTATGGTGGCAATTTTTAGGATTTTCCCATCCGCAAGACTGTTATAGAACTTGCGAACATCCGACTTCTTCACGAGCGTTATTCTGTTTTTTCCGAAAGCAGGCATTACAAATAGCTCATACATATAGATATAGTTTTTGAATGTGCTATCTTTGATACCACGCTTGAGCTGACACCATAGGTTAAACATATCATTGACCGTCAGGTGCTTCTTATCCGACCTGATACCATCGTGTTTATCAACGATGATCTGTTCTTCCTGCTCTCTTAACTGCTCCAAAGTTGGAGCGTAGGTAGCGTGTCGCTTACCATCTGCCGTAGTCCAACGATATACATAAGTACCGTTAGGTCTTTGGCTTTCTCCCGTTTTTAATCGGGTTCTGTTGTTGTCGTATCTTACGCCGACTTGCTTTTTCTTAGCCATAAATACCTCCTATTTAGATTGAGCGACACTTATCCAAGTAGTCCTCTAATTGTTTACGCTTCAGCAATCGTTTTGTACCCACCCATAGAACGAAGTCGCAATCGTCAGAGTTCGATATTTCTCTCAGCTTATCAACTCCAATTCCGGTATAAACAGATGCTTCATCTAAAGTTAAGTTTCTGCGTTCCCAAATCGGAACGAGTTGGTCTTTTTCTTTCTTTGTCATATCAGTAGTCCTCCTTCGCTTTAACTGCTATAAGGATACTGATAAATCTTAAAACAGACAATTATGCGATTTTTCTAATCGCACTTTTTGCTTTAGATCGAATATGACTTTTCTAAATATTCCTCAAGTTTCTTTCTTTTGAATAGTCTTTTGTTTCCATTCCAAAGCACAAATTCGCAATCCTCTCTGTCAGATAGTTCTCTCAGTTTGTCTGAGCCTATACCCGTTAAAGCAACCGCTTCATAAACGGTTAGTGTTGTTTTCTCCCAAAGAGGTACGGCATACTCTTTATTAGGTTTTCCCATTGTCGTCCTCCTTTCTGCCACTACTTCGGTGCTTTAGGAGTTCGAGCAAATTGCTGTACCGATACTTTCTGCTATCATATTCACTTGACTTGTAAAAGGCAGTTGTTACACCGTCAAATATGCGAAGCAACGCCGCTTGATTGATACCTTCAGTAAGTAGAATATCCGATACAGTAACCTGATCGAGCCGTTTATGAGATTTCTTCCACTCTCTATAAGAGAAATATTGGTCGATTTCATCATTTGAGATGCCGTCATCGAGTTTCTTGTTAGAATAAAGCAAGTGATATATACAAAGCAGCATTTCTTCTGCTCTGTTATTGTTAATGCGATTTAGGTTCAAAAGATCGAAAACTCTAAGCTGCATAACATCAGCAACTCTCTCAAATCCGAGTATATCGAACACAACATATATGTTTTCTTTATCTACGCTTCTCCACTCACGAGAAGCGAAACTTGTCATCAACATTTTTTTCATTGTTCAAACTCCTTAAAATATGCTTCTACTTTTAATTGCTGACTTTTTTCCGAAAACGGAAAATATTTTTTAACTTTCAAGCATTTTTTTGAGTTTGAGCAAAACTCGCTTTTTATGGTTTATAATGTTTCTTGGATCAGTACCTTTCAAATCAGCAAAAGATTTAGCAGTCATTGGTTTCTCTAACAAAAACAAACAAATAACTAATTCTTTCTCATATTCAGATAACTTCGATATTGCCTTGCGGAGTTCTTCAAGTGTCATTTTCCTTAATACATAAAGTTCAACATTTTCACTTTCATCGGCTAAAACATCATTGCCTGAACAATCTTCATCATCTGTAGTAAGAGCTTGATACGAAACTGTTATTATCCCTCGCTCTTTTTGATGACGATAAAGATAATCGTAGTTATTCTGTTCGGATTTCCAATCTTTTGCAGTTTGAATGCCACATTCAGCGTATATCGTATACTCTGCATCATAACAATTATTAGGGAGCTTTCCAAAATTGTCTTTTCTTCTTTCGCCATCAGGAGTTTTAAGAAACATAGCAAACTCATAAGCGTTCATTACAATCCAATTATCGTTAGAAACTTCCATTTCAGGGTTTTTCTTAACCAAATATATATTTTTCATTACCATAATCTCCTTGAAATTTGAATTTTTGATATAAAAGGTTGAAATCAAAAATTCGGAGATTACGGGTACTTAGCTATGTAACAGAGCCATTTCTTGAACATAAAAAATCCTTTCTGCTTTTAGGCAGAAAGGATGCTTAAATA
>JAFXCL010000048.1 GCA_017521485.1 Oscillospiraceae bacterium | reverse complement strand
CCCCAGGGAGTAACAGGGCCGGGACGACCGACAGGTGCGCGGCCCTCACCACCACCGTGGGGGTGGTCATTGGGGTTCATAACGGAACCACGAACGGTGGGACGGACGCCCATGTGACGGCTGCGGCCAGCCTTACCGATGTGGACGTTCTCATGATCCAGGTTACCGACCTGACCGATACAAGCGGTGCAGTTGGTACGGACATAACGAACTTCGCCGGAGGGCAGACGGACCTGAGCCAGGTCGCCTTCCTTAGCCATCAGCTGCGCAGCGGTACCGGCGGAGCGGACCAGCTGTGCGCCGTAACCGGGCTGCAGCTCCACATTGTGGATCACAGTACCAACAGGAATGTTAGCGATGGGCAGGCAGTTGCCGGGCTTAATGTCAGCATTGGCAGAGGAGATCACCTTGTCGCCAGCCTTCAGGCCGTTGGGGGCCAGAATGTAGGAGAGGGTGTTGTCCTCATAACGGATCAGCGCAATGAAGGCGCTGCGGTTGGGATCGTACTCAATGCGCTCAACAGTGGCGAACATATCTACCTTGTTGCGCTTGAAGTCGATAATACGGTACTTGCGCTTGTTGCCGCCGCCGCGATGGCGAACGGTGATGCGACCGTAGCTGTTGCGACCGGAGTGCTTCTTCAGGGTCTCAACCAGGCTACGCTCAGGTTTTGCCTTCTTATCTACACCGTCGAAGCCGGAAACAGTCATGTTACGGCGCGCAGGGGTGTAAGGCTTGAAAGTTTTAATAGCCATTTGCGTTTCGCTCCTTTATTGAGATTAAACCATACCCTCGAAGAACTCGATGGTCTTGGAGTCGGCAGTCAGAGTAACGACAGCCTTCTTGTAGGCGGCACGGCGGCCGGCGGGATAAGCACCGGTGCGCTTTACCTTGCCCTGCATACGGACAGTGTTGACCTTAGCGACCTTCACGCCGAAGATTTCCTCAACAGCGGCCTTGATCTCGGTCTTGTTGGCATTGATAGCGACCTGGAAGACGTACTTCTTGTCAGCCACATCAGCCATAGACTGCTCGGTGATAACCGGCTTAATGATAATATCGTAAGCGTTCATTATGCGAATACCTCCTCGATCTTAGCCAGCGCAGCCTTGTCCACAACCAGCTTAGAAGCGTTCACGATGTCGTAAACGTTAATCAGGTTGGCGAAGGTGATCTCGCAGCCGGGGATGTTGCGGCCAGACTTGACCACATTGATGTTCTTCTCCGCAGTAACCACCAGAGCCTTACCGGTAACGCCAACAGCATTCAGGAAAGCAGCAAACTCGCTGGTCTTGGGAGCGTCCATCTTGATTTCGTCGATGACCACGATTGCAGATTCTGCAGCCTTAGCACTCAGTGCGGACTTCAGAGCCAGACGGCGGGTCTTCTTGTTGAGGGTGTAGCTGTAGTCACGGGGCTTCGGTGCGAACACGATACCGCCGTGGGTCCACTGGGGTGCGCGGGTGCTGCCCTGACGAGCGCGGCCGGTACCCTTCTGACGCCAGGGCTTACGGCCACCGCCGGAAACCTCAGCGCGAGTCAGAGCGGACTGTGTGCCCTGACGCTTGTTGGCCAGGTGGTTCTTAACCACTTCGTGGACAACTGCCTGATTGGGATCAATGCCGAACAGAGCTTCGGACAGTTCGATCTCGCCAACCAGCTTGCCGGACATATCATAAACGTTTGTCTTAAGCATGTTTTAAGATCTCCTTTCCTTAGCCTCTTGCGGAAGCCTTCTGGGGATTTCTGCCGGAAGCCTTCTGCGGGTTCTTGCTGATGTCTGCACCAGCCTGCTTGATCTTGTTGTTCTTTACGGTGTTGCGGATGTAGACCAGACCGCCCTTGGGGCCGGGGATGGCACCGCGGATGACGATCATGTTCAGCTCTGCGTCTACCTTAACAACTTCCAGGTTCTCAATCGTAACCTGCTCAACGCCCATCTGACCTGCGCCGATCTTACCGGGGAAGATACGGGACTGGTGAGAGGAAGCGCCCATAGAACCGGCGTGACGGTGAACAGGACCGCCGCCGTGGGTCATGGGGGTGCGGCCAGCGCCGTGGCGCTTGATAACGCCCTGATAGCCGTGGCCCTTGGAGATGCCGGTGACATCGATCATGTCGCCTGCTGCGAAGGTGTCAGCCTTAACCACGTCGCCAACATTCATGTCAGCAGCGCCTTCCAGCTTGAACTCCTTCAGATGCTTCTTTGCCTCGACGCCAGCCTTCTTCAGATGGCCAGCCTCAGGCTTGGTCAGCTTGGATTCCTTGATGTCCTCAAAGCCAAGCTGTACGGCTACGTAGCCGTCGGTTTCGATGGTCTTCTTCTGAGTAACCACACAGGGGCCTGCTTCCACAACGGTAACAGGGATCACCTTGCCGGTCTCATCGAAGATCTGGGTCATGCCCACTTTCTTGCCGATGATTGCCTTTTTCATTTGTTTACTCCTTTTTAGGTTATTGGTTGACGGAAGCATTGGGTCTTCCTGCCAACATGACCCGTCGCCCGATGCCAGCGCCGAAGCGCGCAGTGCGGGCAGCGGTGAATTCCCATATTTATACGGTAGGGCGGGGGCTTGTTCCCGCCGCCTTATTATATAAGGTATAGGAATTACAGCTTTATCTCTATCTCAACACCAGCGGGAAGGTCCAGGCTCATGAGAGCTTCGACAGTCTTCTGGTTGGGGTTGAGGATATCGATCAGTCTCTTGTGGGTTCTGCGCTCGAACTGCTCACGGCTGTCCTTATACTTATGAACAGCGCGAAGGATAGTGATAACTTCCTTCTTGGTGGGCAGCGGGATGGGGCCGGACACGGAAGCGCCGTTGCGCTTTGCGGTCTCTACGATCTTTGCCGCGCTGGAGTCGATCAGCTGATGATCATAAGCCTTCAGCCGGATGCGGATCATTTCCTGATTTGCCATTGTTTGTTTTCCTCCTTGAATTTCGTACTCAGTTTTCGTGGTGCCTGGGTACGGTGAGCTTTCTGTTAACGCCTCCGTGCGTATCATTCCGAGCCAAGAAAAATGGCCGACGCAAGGCCGACCCTCTTCCTGTCGCAGCGATATACGCAGCCTAAACAGAAAAAACTCAGCCGCCCGATGACCGGACATACTCCGCAGAAGTTACCGCCTTTTCGGCGCAATCTCCTGCATCATCGCAGTGCGCACGCAGTCTTCGCCTACACGCGCTCGATTATCATACCACCCCACAGCCTGTTTGTCAAGCATTATTTTTAGATAATTTCACAAATTTTCTAAATAATTTTCAGCCATTTCGCAGATTTTATTTGGAATTGAAAATTGAAAGTTGATAATTGAAAATTAAGGAACAGGTGTGATAGACATTTGTAGGGGTCGATGCCCACATCGACCCGAATCAATCTTCGGTATATTCCGGTCTTTGGGCGGATGTGCCTCAATCCGCCCCTACAATAAAAATCGACAGATTTTGCAACATATTAAAATCATTGCCACAGGCAATACCACATTCTTCATTTTTCCACGGACATATTTATTTTGCATTTTGCACTTTGCCTTTTTCATTAAAAAAGGAACGGCACACAGGCCGTTCCCTACTCTGTCATCATATTTTCTTCTGCCATTTTGCAGAACCATTGTATTACTTGTTTTCGTTTCTCCGGGTTGTTCTTCGGTAATGCTACCAATCCAAGCTCGTTTTCCTGTTTTCTACAGTTATATGTTCTACACGCCGCTATAATCACTTTATTGAGTTGGATTTCATCCAGTTCCTCAATTATTTTAATAATATCTTCCGTTTGCACCGGTATCACCTCTATCTTACATTCTATTCGTATTCCATAAGTATATCAACCTGCAATTCTCCACAAATATATACTTATGGAATTATGCAACTTTCCCTGTGGCAAGGTTATCATAAATATATAATTACTTAATGATACATTTCAGTCCAGCGGGGTGTGAAGATGAAATATTCCGATGCGCAGAAGGAAGCAACTGCAAGATATAATAAAAAGGCATACGACAGAATCGATCTGGTAGTCAAAAAAGGTCAGCGCCAATTCCTTAAGGATTTTGCCACCAGTCAGGGTAAAAGCCTAAACCGCTTCATTTTGGATGCTGTTGAAATTGAGATTGAACGCATCCGTCAGGAAAATAAATAAAAAACAGGTGATTTTCAAGGAAAGAAAGTCACCTGTTTTTATTCGGGTCGTCGAGGGCGACGACCCCTACAGTATTTTTTATTTTTCATTTTGCATTTTGCACTTTGCATTTTGCATTAAAAAGGAACGGCACACAGGCCGTTCCCTACATTATAATATATTAACCTTTATATCTGGGCTCACAGGTCAGGTTTACGCCCAGCCGCTTGAAGATCTTTTCGTCCACCGCAGACAAAATCACAGAAGAATGGCATTCACAGCCCCGGAGCTTTGAAAGCTGCTCCATTGCCTTTTCTGCCACAGGGTCAGTAGCTGCGCTGATGCTCAGTGCCATCAGCACCTCGTCGGTATGCAGCCGGGGGTTGCGGTTACCCAAATGGTCCACCTTCAGGTGCTGGATCGGTCCGATTACCGTAGGGGAGATCAAATGGACACTGTCATCCATTCCCGCCAGCTTCTTCAGGGCATTGAGCAGCAGCGCTGCGCAAGCGCCCAGCAGATCGGAAGTCTTGCCGGTAACAATTCTCCCGTCCGGCAGCTCCAGTGCTGCCGCAGGACCGCCTGTCTGCTCTGCTTTGTCCAGAGCAGGATTTACCACACGGCGCTGGGTCTTGGACACCTCTGCCTTTTTCATCAAAAATTCCAGCTTATAGATCTGGCTGTCATCTGCCTTGCCCTGCTTCTGCTCGCACAGTGCCGCATAATACCGGCGCAGGATCTCCTGCTGGGAAGCCTCCCGACAGGCATTGTCATCCACAATACAATTGCCAACCATATTCACACCCATATCCGTGGGGGATTTATAAGGGCATTCGCCCAGAATCCGCTCGAACATTGCCACCAGCACCGGGAAAGCTTCCACATCCCGGTTGTAGTTGACTGTGGTCTGGCCGTATGCTTCCAAGTGGAAGGGATCGATCATATTCACATCGGACAGGTCTGCCGTTGCCGCCTCGTATGCCAGATTCACAGGGTGGCTCAGAGGCAGATTCCAGACCGGGAAGGTCTCAAATTTCGCATAGCCTGCTTTCACGCCCCGCTTATGCTCGTGGTACAGCTGGCTCAGGCAGGTGGCAAGCTTGCCGCTGCCGGGGCCGGGGGCAGTCACCACCACCAGTTCCCGGGTGGTTTCGATAAAGTCATTTTTGCCGTAGCCTTCATCGGAAACAATGTGGGAGATGTTTGCAGGATAGCCCTCAATGGCATAGTGGTGATACACCTTTACGCCCATGGTCTCCAGCCGTGCCTGAAACGCCTTTGCCAGGGTCTGATCGTTAAACCGGGTCAGCACCACGCTGGACACATACAGGCCGAAGCCCCGGAAAATATCGATCAGCCGGATCACATCCCGGTCGTAGGTAATACCCAGATCGCCCCGGATCTTATTTTTTTCGATGTCAGCCGCGTTAATGGCGATCACCACTTCCACCTGGTCCTTGATCTGCAGCAGCATCTGTAGCTTACTGTCCGGGCGGAAGCCGGGCAGGACGCGGGATGCGTGGTAATCGTCATAGAGCTTGCCGCCAAATTCCAGATAGAGCTTGCCGCCAAACTGGGCGATCCGCTTCTGAATATGGGCAGACTGCATCTGAATATATTTATCATTATCAAATCCGATCTTCATCTTGAAAACGCCTCTTTTCTTCTTGGGCAGTTAAAATCAAATACTTTATTATTGTATAAGAAAACCGAAAAAAATACAAGTCTAAATAACAGAGAAATTTCTGTTTATCGGGCAAATGCCTTCCCCTGGGGGAAGGCATCGTCAAACTGAAATTTGATAAAAACAGGGAGGTGCCTGGATTTGGGGCACCTCCGTTGATTTTTTAAGTAGAAAGCATAATTTTAATGATTTCCGTATCGGTTTTCCGCATGCCCTCGCTTGCCACCTGGCTGACATTGCGGATGGTGTTTTCCACGCCCTTGGTGACGATGCCATCGCCGCTCATAAACTGGCTGCCCTGACGGAACATCTCCATACCCAAAAGACCCGCCTCCACCGCAGAGGCAATTTTTGCAGCACAGCTTGCCTTTGCGCCGTCACAGATCACACCGGAATTGATCGCCAAAGCATTTACCACTGTGTGGGCGATTTCCCGATACCGTCCGCCGTACAGATAAGCAACACCTGCGGCAGCACCGCAGCCGGCGCTGGTTGCGCCACAGTAGGCAGACAGGGGACCGATGCCGGTTTTCAAATGGATGGTTACCAGATTGGATACCACCAGCGCCCGGTAAAGCTGCTCCGCGGTTGCGCCCATGTCCTGTGCGTAGATAATTACCGGCACAGAGGCAGTAATACCCTGGTTGCCGGAGCCGGAATTGATCACCACCGGCTTTTCACACCCGTTCATCCGGGCATCGGATGCCGCGGCTGCCCAAGCCTTTGCCATTGTGACCGTATCTTTTCCTCTGGTTTTCAGCAGAACCTGTCCGATCCGGGCACCGTACGGACGGGTCATACCCTCCCGGGCAATGTCCATATTGCAGCGGATCTGCCGGTCCAGCACTTCCTTTACATCTGCAATATCCACATTTTCCGCAAAGGTCACAATATCTTCAATGGTGAGCAGCTCCTTGTCTGCATCGTCCTGCGCCGCCGCCAGAATTTCTTTCTCCAGTGCAGGGAGTCCGTTTCTCTCAATGCGCACCACATTGGTGTGATCGCCGGCGATCCGGCAAAGGCTTTTGTGGCCTGCCATAGAAAGCTGGATGCAAATATCAAACAGCTCGCCGCCGTCCGACTCCTCCACAACAAATTCTGCCTGCTGCAAATAAGCGGCAATTTCCTTTTTCTGGGCATCGGTCACTTCGGAAATCACCAGCAGCTTTTTATCCGGCTGACCAGCGATGATGCCTGCCGCCGCAGCCGCTTCCAGACCGTGCAGACCGTCGGTGTTGGGCACGATCACGCTTTTCACATTTTTAATAATGTTGCTGCTGACGCAGATATGTACTTTTTGGGGCCTTCCGGGCAGCTCACGGGCAGCCATTGCCGAGGCATAGGCTACCGCAATGGGTTCTGTACAGCCCATTGCAGGAACCAGCTCCTGCTCCAAGATTCGGATATATGCACTGTAAAGCTTTGCGTCCATAATATGACACCGCCTTTGTTGATCTTTTGTTACAGTATATCACACTTTTGCGCAAAATCCAGTATAAATTTCTATTTATCGGGCAAATGCCTTCCCCTGGGGGAAGGCATCGTCAAACGGAAATTTATAAGATAATATCGTTTTCGCTGCTACACATAAAAAGAACCCGGGGATTTCCCCGGGTTCTATCTTATATCATTGTACAGGCTTATTCGCCCAGCAGTCTTGCCAGAGCGGAGTCGTGAATTGCCTTCACTTCGTCGTAGTAGTAGCTATCCTTCAGCAGCTGCAGGAAGCTATCCCACTCGGCAAAGTCCTTCTGACCCAGTGCGTACTTGGACCATTCGCCCTGTGCAGTTGTGTACAGAGTTTCTGCATACAGATCCCAAGTGTACTGCTCTTCTTCATTATAAACCAGAGCATACTGTCTGGGCGTCTTTCCGATAAATTCCTGAGCCATTGCCAGACCCTTAGCCATTTCTTCGTCGCAGGTATCCAGGAAGTTATCAAAGAAGGTATGGGAGGTGACACCGGCGACGCCGAAGCCGCATGCTACCTTGCCGCCCTTTTCTTCCAGGAAGCTGTCGATGTAGGACAGGCTGCCGTCAGCTTCTACTTCATAGCTTTCGCCTTCAACACCCCAGTTGGTCATAAACTGACCCTCCTCGGAGTACAGCCAATCCAGATATGTGATGACATTGTCGATATTGTCCGTCTCGCCGACCATATAGCCGAAGCTGCTTGTTTCTGCAGCAAAGCTGGTGGAAACAACATCAGATTCCTTTGCGTAGGTGCCAAAGTTGAAGGGTGCAAATGCAGCAATCTGATATTCTTCATTCAGCGCCTTGCCCTGCTTTGTCAGCTGAGGAATGCGGTCGATCTTATCATAAGTAATGAAAGAGGTATCGCTTGCCAGGGCCTCCTGCCAGCCGGCAGTATCGATGGTCATGGAGGAAGCATGCATCAGGCCTTCCTTGGTCATTTCCACGATAAACTCAGCAATTTCCTTGTAAGCCTGGCCGGTCTGTACCATAGAGTATTCACCGTCGGCATCCAGGACAAAGAAGGTGCCGTACAGACCGCGGTTGACGTGGGAAGCACCAAACAGGTGACCCAGTGCCTGTGCGCCCTGAATGTTGCCGCCGTTCAGGCTGCGCATAACAAAGGGCATGGAATCGGGATAAATTTCCTTCAGCTTCCGCAAAGTTGCCACAAACTCTTCCTGATTGGTGGGGATCTCAATGTTGTTTTTCTCAAAGATGTCCTTGCGGTACAGGAATGCGCGGGCAGTGGTATCACCGGTCTTGCCAATGGGCAGAGCATACAGCTCAGTTTCGGAATAGGTGAACTTTTCCACATCGGCTGCGTGGGCAGGATCTTCCAGATATGCCTTCACATTGGGCATCTTATCCATGTAGTCCATGAAGTTGATGAATGCGCCATCGAGTGCATAGCCAACCCAGTTGGTGTGGGTGTAGTTGGTGATATAAGCCAGCTCCGGAGGCTTCTGCTCAGCCAGCATGGTCTTCATGTTGGACTCGAACTCATCCAGCTCGATGATTTCAAGATCCAGACCCAGCTTGTTTTCAACGACGGTGTTGACATAGCAGCCCTCGGGATCATAGTCAGATGCGGCGGCAAGATACTGGGTGATCTTTACGCCGGACATATCCGGGGTGGTGTATGGAGGCTCTGTTGCTTCGGTGGTTTCTGTAGGTGCAGTGGTGTCATTCTTGGGGGCTGTGGTGTCATCCGTGTTGCCGCCGCAGCCAGCAAGCACACCCAGGAGAAGTACCATAGCCAAAAGCAGAGATAACATTTTCTTTAACATAATTTCGCCTCATTTCTTAAAATTTTTGTTTGCGGGTTTGTGTCTGTATTTCTTGTCTTCAGTCCCTAAATACAGTTTCTTGCGAAATCCTACTTCCTTCCTCCCTTTTTGCGGAAAATATGTTTTGCAAACCACCTATAGCATAACATATTTGGCAAAACAGTATATTATGTATGTAGGGTTTCGCGTACAGGTTTTTACCTATGGATACATATTAGCATAAATCCCGTAAGATTGCAACTACTTTTTGAGCATTTTGTTCATATACCCTTGTGTTATGCATTATTTTTTGGTCAAATTCACAACTTTACTGGCAGATATCTACTATAGTATTGCCGGATAAACAAAAAATCGGCACAATCGTGCCGATTTTTATTTTTTCTTTATTCGCCCTTTTGGAGCCGCTCATAGGCATTCTGGTGGATCTCCATCAGGATATCGTAGCCGTAGGCATACTTGACCTTTTCCAACACCTGATCCCACTGGGCAAAGTCCCGGTCGCCACATACAAACTTATACCACTCACCGCAGGCATAATTGTACATTCCCGGTGCGTAGGTGATGTACATCAGATCTTCCTCCTCGGTAAATGACAAAAGGGGCTGCTTGGGAGATTTTCCCGCAAACTGCTCTGCCAAGGTTATAGACTCCGCCAGATACGGCTCACAGGCTGCCTTATAAGCTTCAAAGTCATAAACGCCATAGACTCCAGATGCGCCGAGGCAGCTTGTTGTCCAACCGCCCTTAGGCTCAATAAATCCTTCCTTGAAGAACTTTGTGCCGTCTTCTGCCTCCTCATAGCTTTCGCCCGCTTTGCCCCAGCTGGTCATCTTTTGACCTTCCGGAGAATAGAGCCAGTCCACATAGGCGATCGCCTCGCCCATATTTTCTCCGTAACCGATCATAAAGGCGCAGTTGGTCAGTTCCCCTTCAAAGGAGGTAGCCACCACATCGGACTTTTCTGCATAAGCTCCCATATTAAACGGCGCACCTGCTACCACCTGAAACTGAGGATTATCCATCTGCCCGTTTTTGTTCATCAGGGGCAGACGATCCACCTTATCATAGGTGATAAAGGATATGTTTTCCCGGAAAGCACTATACCAGCCATCGGTGTCTGCCTTCACGCTGCTTTTATTCATCAGGCCCTCGTCCATCAGCTCTTTCCAGAACATAGCGATCTCCTTATAAGCCTGGCTCACCGGTGCTAAATAGTAATTGCCCTCTGCGTCCAAGGTAAATGCCACACCGCTGCTGCTCTGTGACAGGTGGGACGCGCCCCACAGGTGACCGTAATGCTGGGCAGCCTGAATGTTTTTCTTCATCGAGCGCATCATAAACGGCTGGGAATCCGGATACAGCTCCTTGAGCTTTCGCAGCACTGCCACAAACTCCTCCTGGTTTGTGGGGAAGGTTAAATTGTGTTCTTCAAAAATGTCCTGCCGGTATAAATAGGCATAAATTTCAGCCGTACCCGTTTTCACCGTAGGGACTGCATATATTTTGCCTTCTGCATAAGTAAATTTCTCTACCAGCTCTGCATTGGCAGGGTCATTTAAAAATGCCTTCAAATTGGGCATTTCGTCCAGAATATCATAAATGTTGATAAATGCGTCGTACTTATCTTCGCCAAAAATACCCCAACCCTTGTGCGTATATCCGTTGATCCAGATCAGATCCGGATTGCGCCCCTGCTTGTTCATTTCTTTTACCGTAGCGGAAACACTGTCTGTTTCAATGTACGCAAGGTCCATATTCAGATACTTCTCTACGGTGGTGTCTATGTAGCTGCCTTCCAGATCAAACTCCGTAGTCTTTGGCACATACAGCTCCAGTCGCTTGCCGCCCAAATCCGGAGTAACATAAGCCGCGCCGGTTTCATCGATTTGCGTATTGGTCTGACCGCAAGCGGCAAGCACACTGGCGCAACATACCAATGCCAGCAAAAATGCAATCAATCTTTTCATCTTCCCATTCCCTTCCATAAAATCGCAAACAGAAACATTGTACCATTTATTTGAAAAAAAAGCAACCTAAAATATAGGGGAGGGGCATTGCCCCTCCCGTTTCGTGTTATTTCATCAGCTTACACACAAGCTCTGTGTACGCCATGGGATCTTCCAGAGGCAGCTCTGCCAGAAGGGTTGCCTGGGCGCACAGGAGGGCAGCGTAATCTCTCGCCTTCTGGGTATCGGAGATCAAGGCACTTTGCATTGCCTGCACTGCAGGGTGCTCCGGGTTCAGCTCCAAAATCCGCTCCGAGGGCAGCGCCATATCGGGGTTTACCCGGCGCATATACTTCTCCATTTCAAAGCTGACACCGGATGCAGAGGTCATGCAAGCCGGGGCGCTGCCCAAGTTGCCGGACAGCTTCACTTCCTTAATCTGCTCGCCCAACGTATCCTTCACAAAGGTCAGGAATTCCTTCATTTCCTCTGCCTTTTCTTCGATCGCCTTCTTCTCCTCCTCGGACTGCAGACCCAAGTCCTCGGTAGATGCGTTGCAGAACTGCTTTTCTGAGTAGGTCATCAGGGTCTGGGGAATGAACTCATCCACCTCGTCGGTAAACAGCAGTACATCGTAGCCCTTTTCCACCAACGCCCGCACCTGAGGAAGCTTGGAGAGCCGATCCTTATTCTCACCGGGTGCATAGTAGATCTTCTCCTGACCTTCTGCCATTGCGTCTACATATTCTTTCAGGGTAATCATTTTTCCCTGCTTGTGGCTGTAAAACAGCAAAAGATCCTGGGTCGCTTCCTTATGTGCGCCGTAGTCGGCAACTGTGCCGTATTTCAGCTGACGGCCAAATACGCTGTAAAAGCTTTCGAACTTCTCCCGCTCATTTTCCAGCATTGCAGCCAGCTCGCTTTTAATCTTCTTTTCAATGTTACGGGCGATCAGGGTCAGCTGACGGTTATGCTGGAGCATTTCCCGGCTGATGTTCAGAGAAAGGTCCTGACTGTCCACCACGCCCCGGACAAACCGGAAGTGCTCCGGCAGCAGATCCTCGCAGTTTTCCATGATCATCACGCCGGAAGAATACAGCTGCAAGCCCCGCTTAAAGTCCTTGGTATAAAAATCGTAAGGTGCTTTTCCCGGGATAAACAGCAGTGCCTTAAAGCTGACCGTGCCCTCGGCGCTTGAGTGAATGACCCGCAAAGGCTCTGTAAAATCATAGAACTTTTCCCGATAGAAGCTGTTATATTCCTCCTCGGTCACATCCTTTTTCGCCCGCTGCCAAATGGGGATCATGGAGTTGAGGGTGTCCTCCTCCTGATAGCTTTCGTACTCCGGCTTGTCCTCCGGGCAGTCTGCCTTCAGGCGGGATTTGCTCACCTCCATACGGATGGGGTAGCGGATATAATCGGAATACTTTTTAATCAGGCTGCGGATCTCATATTCTTCTAAGAAACGGGAGTACTTTTCTTCCTCTGTGTCGGCTTTCAGGGTCATAATAATATCTGTGCCGGGGTTTTCCCGCTGGCTTTGGGTGATCGTATAGCCGTCGGCGCCGTTGGAGGTCCACTGCCATGCGGTGTCCTCGCCGTATTTTTTGGAGATCACCGTCACATTGGATGCCACCATAAACGCCGCGTAAAAGCCTACGCCAAACTGGCCGATAATGTCGATATCCTCGTTTTTCTCCATTGCCTGCTTGAAGCCCAGAGAGCCGGACTTGCAGATGGTTCCCAGGTTTTCTTCCATTTCCTCTTTGTTCATACCGATGCCGTTATCAGACACAGTCAGTGTACCGGCGTCCTTGTTGCGGACAATGGTAATTGCAAACTGATCCCGAGAAATGCCCACCTTATCGTCGGTCAGGGCAGTGTATGCCAGCTTGTCGATGGCATCGGATGCATTGGAAATGATCTCCCGGAGGAATATCTCCTGATGGGTATAGATGGAATTGATCATCAGATCCAAAAGCCGCTTGGATTCTGCCTTAAATTGCTTTTTTGCCATAGTAAACGCTTCCTTTCTTTAGCACTCTTTTTATCTGAGTGCTAATATTATAGCGCACTTTTGAAAAAAAGCAACCCTCTGGAAAAAAGTTCTTTAATTGTTAATATTTTTATGGTATCATTATAATGTATAGTTATGTGCTGTTATGGCGCAACACCAAAGGGTATAAGGAGTAATTATGATCACAGTCAGTAATTTAGGTATGCAATTCGGCGGTCAGTGGCTGTTTCAGCATGTTGACCTGCAGTTCTTGCCCGGCAACTGCTACGGCATCATTGGCGCAAACGGCGCAGGTAAATCCACGTTTCTCCGTTTACTCACCGGAGAGCTGGAATCCACCGCCGGTAATATATCCATTGACCCGGATAAGCGGGTGTCCGTTCTGAAACAGAACCAGAACGCCTACGACGAATATACGGTTATGGACACCGTCATTATGGGTAACAGTCATCTTTACAACATTATGAAGGAAAAGGATGCCATTTACGAAAAGCCGGATTTTTCCGACGAGGACGGCATCCGGGCTTCTGAGCTGGAAGCCGAATTTGCAGAGCTGGGCGGCTGGGAAGCAGAGTCCGACGCCTCCCGCCTGCTGCAGGGTCTGGGCATCGGCACAGAGCTGCACTATGATATGATGGGCGCAACCGACCCCCGTCTGAAGGTGAAGGTGTTGCTTGCTCAGGCATTGTTCGGCAATCCGGACATTGTTATGCTGGACGAGCCTACCAACAACTTAGACATTGAAGCCATTAACTGGCTGGAAGATTTCCTGCTGGACTTCCCCGGTATGGTGATCGCCGTCAGCCACGACCGTCACTTCCTGAACACCGTCTGCACCCACACAGTGGATATCGACTACGGTAAGATCAAAATGTATGTGGGTAACTACGACTTCTGGTACGAATCCTCCCAGATGGTCCAGGCAATGATCCGAAACAAGAACAAGAAAAATCAGGAAAAGATCGAAGAGCTGCAGCTGTTTATTCAGCGTTTCTCTGCCAATAAGTCCAAGGCAAAGCAGGCAACTGCCCGCCGGAAACTACTGGACAAGCTGACCGTTGAGGAAATGCCCTGCTCCACCCGCCGCTATCCCTTCGTGGGCTTTATGCCGGAGCGGGAGCTGGGTAAGGACATCCTGACTGTCAACGATGTATCCCTCACTGTGGACGGGGTAAAGCTTTTAGATAAGGTCTACTTCTCCGTTGGCAAGAACGACAAGATCGCCTTCGTGGGTGAAAACGAGCTGGCACAGACTGCGCTGTTCCAGATCCTTATGGGCGAATTAGAGCCGGACGAGGGTTCTATTAAATGGGGCATCTCCACTGTGCGCAGCTACCTGCCCAAGGACAACTCCGAATACTTCGAGGGCAACAAAATGGAGCTGGTGGACTGGCTGCGTCAGTATTCCGTGAAGAAGGACGATGTATATCTGCGTGGCTTCCTGGGCCGGATGCTCTTTAGCAACGAGGATGTATTTAAGCAGGTAAATGTGCTCTCCGGTGGCGAAAAGGTCCGTTGTATGCTCTCTAAAATGATGCTTAGCGGCGCAAATGTGGTGCTGCTGGACCAGCCTACCAACCACCTGGATATGGAGTCCATTCAGGCGGTCAACAAGGGCTTGGAGGCCTTTAACGGCGTCGTGCTCCTTGCCTCCCACGACCACGAAATGCTCACCTCCACCTGTAACCGGGTGATCGCATTCCAGCCGGACGGCACGATCATCGACCGCTACGGCACTTACGACGATTACCTTGCCTGGATGGCAGAAAACAAAGGGCAATAAGGAGGATTTCTGTATGGAAAAAATCTTGGATATTATTTCTGCAAAAATGCAGCAGGCTTTTGCTGATGCAGGCTATGATGCATCCTACGGACGGGTGACGGTATCCAACCGCCCGGACCTGTGCCAGTATCAGTGCAACGGTGCGCTGGCTGCCGCAAAGGCATATAAGTGCGCCCCCATCCAGATTGCAAATGCGGTAGCTGAAAAACTGGATGCGGCTGACTTTTCTATGTGCGAGGCAGTGATGCCCGGCTTTATTAACCTGAACTTAAGTGACGCTTTCCTCCAGTCTTATCTGGAGGGTATGCGCACTGCCCCGGATTTCGGTGTAGAAAAGATCGGTGCAGGTAAGACCGTCATTGTAGACTACGGCGGACCGAATGTGGCAAAGCCCTTGCACATTGGCCACCTGCGCTCTGCTATTATCGGCGAGAGCCTGAAGCGGCTGTACAAGTTCTTCGGCTACAACGCCATTGGCGACATCCACTTAGGCGACTGGGGTCTGCAAATGGGTCTGATCATCGCCCAGCTTCAGGAGCGCCAGCCGGAGCTGTGCTATTTCGATGAGAATTACACCGGCGAGTATCCTGCCGAGCCTCCTTTCACCATCGGCGAGCTTGAGGAAATTTATCCTGCCGCCGCTGCCAAGAAGAAAGAGGACGAAGTCTTTGCCGAAAAGGCACACACCGCCACCTACGAGCTGCAGACAGGCCGCCCCGGCTACCGGGCGCTGTGGAAGCACATTATGAATGTATCCCTCTGCGATATGCGGAAGATCTACGACCACCTGGATGTGCATTTTGAATCCTGGCTGGGGGAAAGCGATGCTGACCCCTATATCCCCCCCATGATCGAAGATCTGAAAGCAAGAGGCTTGGCTGTTCAGTCCGAGGGTGCTTGGGTCATCCCCGTGGCAGAAGAAACAGACAAAAAGGAAGTGCCCCCCTGTATTCTGGTGAAAAGCGACGGCTCTGCGATCTACGCCACCACAGACCTTGCTACCATGGTCCAGCGGATGGAGGATTTCAATCCGGACAAGATGTTCTACATCACCGACAAGCGGCAGGCTCTGCACTTTGAGCAGATCTTCCGTGCCGCCAAAAAAAGCGGTATCGTTCCGGAAAGTACCGAGCTGGAGCATTTGGGCTTCGGCACAATGAACGGTGCAGACGGCAAGCCCTTCAAGACCCGTGAGGGCGGTGTGATGCGCTTAGAGCGGCTGATCGGAGAAATGACCGATTTCGTCCGGGCAAAGGTGGTAGAAAACCAGATCGTTGCCGAGGACGAGGTGGAAGCAACCACCCAGAAAATCGCAATGGCTGCCCTGAAATACGGTGACCTTTCTAACCAGCCCACCAAGGACTATGTGTTCGATATGGACCGTTTTGCCGCCTTTGAAGGTAACACCGGCCCTTATATCCTGTATACCATCGTTCGGATCAAGTCCATCCTTGCCCGGTACGGCGCATGGGAAAACCTGCCCATCCAAAGCCCGGCAAACGAATACGCAAAGGACCTGATGCTCTCTATTACCAAGCTTGTGCCTGCATTGGAGACTGCTCTGCGGTCCTCTGCCCCCAATTTGATCTGCGCATATATTTATGAGCTGGCAGGTGCGGTCAACAAGTTCTACCATGAGACTCGTATTCTGACTGAGGAGGATAAGTCCTTGCAGGCAGGCTACATCTCTCTGATTGCTCTGGCAAAGAATGTTTTAGAGCGCTGTATCGATCTGCTGGGCTTCTCTGCCCCTGAGAAAATGTAAATATACTAAATGCCTGCTGTTTGAAACAGCAGGCATTTCTTTTATTCCAGTGCGGCGCGTAATTTCTCCAACGCCCGTTTTTCGATCCGGGAAACATAGCTTCTGCTGATCCCCACCGCCTGGGCCACCTCCCGCTGTCGGCAGGGCGTCTGCCCGCCCAGACCGTAGCGCATACAGATCACCTGTTTTTCC
Organism: Oscillospiraceae bacterium; assembly: GCA_017521485.1. Classification (GTDB taxonomy): domain Bacteria; phylum Bacillota; class Clostridia; order Oscillospirales; family Oscillospiraceae; genus Faecousia. The sequence continues at coordinate 12,664 of JAFXCL010000048.1, read as the reverse complement.
TGGGGCGTAAGCTGGGTTTCCACTGCCTTTCCCACCTGGCGCATCAGCTCCCGGCTGGTAACCTGTTCCAACAGGTCTTCATCCTGACTGACTACATCCATTAAGGAAAGTGCCGCACCGTCCGTTCCGGTTTCAATGTAATCAGACAGTGACACATCCTGACTGCTCTTTTTCTGACTGCGAAAGTGCATCAATATCTCGTTTTCCACGCACCGGGCGGCATAAGTGGCAAGCCTTGCACCCTTGGCGGGGTCAAAGGTGGTAATGCCCTTAATGAGTCCGATGGTGCCAATGGAGATCAGGTCCTCCTGCTCCGAAACTTGGGCGTAGTATTTCTTCATAATATGGGCAACCAGGCGCAAATTTCGCTCAATGAGTATATTTCTGGCATCCAGATCCCCTTTTGCAGATAGCTCCAAATAGTGCTGCTCCTCCTGCTGGGTCAGAGGCTTGGGGAAACTGCCGGTTTGCAGCTGCAGAGAGTACATCAGTCCGCTAAGTATCAGCCAAGCGGCGGCGATCATACGCCTCACCTCCACTACCCACCCTATTCACACCGGCAAGTCCATTTTCCTTTATTTTAGAAAGCCGTAAGTTCCTGTGACCGGGTCTCGAATGTGAGGCGAGATAGATGTAAGCACAGTAAATCCCTTTTGAAGCAGCTTTGTTTCCGCCAAATAAATAGCAACGGCAACCAGAAAAAAGAGTGTGTTTCTGAGAAACACACTCTTTTTTATTCTTAAATTGTAGGGGCTGGTATCATTGTCAATCATTGCCGGATGAGGGCCTGCTCCATATTCTTTCCGATGGAATACCAGAACACATTGTCCCGGGCGGGGGTCAGGCCGGTAAGCAAGCCACGTTCTGCATACACCGCATAGCTTCTAAACAGCACCGGACAAATCAGACCCTGATCCATAACCGTTTTGTGGAGGGTGTAGTAGTTTCCGTAGTTTTCCAGTGCTTGCAAGCACAGGGTATACGCCGCCGGATCGTCAACGCCGCCATAGCTTAACACACCGGTGGTGTGGAAAAAGGCTGACAGATCCATATTGTTTGACAGGACCGTCTGACCCAGATACAGGTCGAAAGTCCGGTAGAGGATCGATTCCTTATACTTTGCGGTGTTCACTTCCTTCATTTCCACCTGGAGGCCCGCTTCCTCCAGCATATCCCGGATCGCCCTGGCTACCCGCAGCCGCAGGCTGTCGTCACTGTTTACAAGGAAGGTGATCGTGCTTCCCTGTAAGCCCTTGTCGCTGACGATCTGGTGGAATGTCTTTCCGTCATATTTATATTTATCTGCCAGCGCCTGGCTGTAATAGGGGGAGTTGGGAGAGGCGGGCAGTGTGGCACTGCGGGCATAACCCCGATAGAAATCTCCCACCAGACGGTCCCGGTCAATGGCGTAGGTCAGTGCCGCTTTCACTTCCGGGTCAGAGAAAAACTCACTGTCTTTGCAAAACGCAATGTACAAAAACATTCCGTTTTCGCAATCCCACAGCTCATAGTCACAGCGATAATCCGCATAGCTGTCCGAGCCGGGATCTGCGCACACAAGACTCAGGTCGGAAAACTGGAAGGCATCCCGGATCTGGGGATTGGACTGGGCCTCCAAAAGCGCAATGGTGGATGCGGTCACGATCATATCCCCCTTGCACCACCAGTTGTTCCGCCGCCGCAGGCAGGGGTTGCCGGTGGTTTTGTCCAGATAGTACGGACCTGTTCCGCTGGGCTCATCGGACGCCACTTGGGAGGCTTGCACAATGGGAATATCCAGCAGCACCGGTAAATCCTCACAGGGGGTATCCAAAGAAATTTGAATGCCACCGTCTTCCTGTAGTGTCACCTCTTTCATGTGCAAAAACCGTCCGCCGTAATAAACGCTTTCCTTTGCGGTATTCAGGCTGCTCACCACATCTTCCGGCTTTAGCACTGCTCCGTCAGAAAAAATGACATTTTCTTCAATATAAAAGGTATACTGCCGCATATCCTCTGAGATCCGGTAGCTTTTACAAAGCATCGGCTCTACATTATAATCCCGGTCTACCGTAAAAAGACCCTGATACAAAAGGGAAAACAAGGTGCGGTTGGTAAAATCCGTACAGCTGTATGGATTGAGGGTGATACCGGGGTAATAAGTCAAGGTCAGAGACTGCTCCTGCTCCTCTTCCGGATGGGTATTGACAGGACCGGTGTAATCCTCGTCCCAAGTCAAGCCGTCGCCGGTGGGTACATGGGCAGTATTCGGTTTTTGGCAGCCTGCCAGCAATGTGGCAGTCAGCAATACGCACAATAAACCGGCGGTCAGCCTTCTCATATCTTTGTCTCCTCGCATACAATAATCGCACCCTGTGAGCCACGGGCATCCCCTACCTTGCGGTAGGACCAGAACAGATCCGGTCTGCAGGCAGTACAGGCATCGGAAATTTCAATGTTTTTCACGCCTGCCCGGCGAAGCCATAAGGCGTTCATTTCTTTTAGGTTTACATAATATTTATCGCCATTTTTGCGGATATATTTTTCTGCATCAGTGCCAAGGGTTTCGACCATTGCCAGCGGCACATCCTCCCGGGTTTCAAAACAGCACTGAGCGATATTCGGGCCGATGGCTGCCCGGATATTTTCCGCCTTGCAGCCGTATGCCCTGCACATTGCCTCCACCGTTTTTGCCCCAATACCTGCTGCCGTTCCCCGCCAGCCTGCGTGGGCAGCGCCCACAGCACCGGTTACCGGGTCGTGGAACAGGATCGGGGTGCAGTCCGCCGCAAAGATCACCAGTGCCGTTCCCGGGTCATTGGTGATGAGGGCATCACATTCCGGCAGCTCCGGAGTAAATAAACCTGCCCCGTGGTGTGCGTTCCCCACCTGCAACACCCGATCCGTATGGGTCTGGTGGGTCAGCACCAGGTGTGCAGTATCAAAGCCCAACGCATCCGCTAGAATTTCATAATTCTTACCCACATTTTCCGGGTCGTCTCCCCGGTGGGTGCCGATGTTCATGCTATCTAAGTGACCCTTGCTCACACCGCCCAACCGGGTAGTAAAGCAATGGGAAGCTGTAATATTTTCCGCAGCAAAATAGCTAAGATTTCCAACATTTACAATATTAATAGACATAAATGCTCCAAATAAAACACATTTACAGAAAAGCTATCAAGGGGTTTCCTAAGGGGAAAGCAGAGAAAATCGCGGACATAGAAAAATCCGATCTGCTTTTCCCTTAGGCCGTCTGGGGAGTCCGAGGACCATACGGGAGGTCCTCGGCGGCTCTTTGCATACTTTCTCGCCGGAGAGAAAGTATGAAATATTTATCATTCCATTCCTTCGGAAATATCCTTAGACCGGCAGCACTGCTTATACTTCTTGCCGCTTCCGCAGGGACAGGGATCGTTGGGTCCTATCTTCTTGTCCTTATTGCGTACCGGCTGTGCCTTAACTGTATTCTGGGAGGCTGCACCGGTTCCTGTTTCCTTAGCCACCTTTTCCCGCTTTACCTCTTGGGTGGGCCGGAGCTGAGCAAGGAACAGACGGCGGATGGTCTCTTCCCGGATAGCATTGATCATCGCCTGGAACATTTCATAGCCTTCCTCTTTGTAAGCGATGACCGGATCGTGCTGACCGTAGGCCCGCAGACCGATGCCCTGCTTCAGATCGTCCATGGCATCGATGTTGTCCATCCAGTATTCGTCCACCACCCGGAGCATAATCACCCGCTCCAGTTCCCGCATAATGGCGGGGGTAAGGCTCTGCTCTTTCCGCTGGTAAGTCTCCTCTGCCAGTGCATAAAGTTCTTCAGAAAGGGTTTCGGCAGTCAGCTTCTCTGACTGTGCTTCATAAGCACCTCTGGGGAAATAGATTCCCTGCAGTTTTCCCAGCACAGTACGCAGGCTGTCCTCGTCGGCAACACCGCCGGTCTGGCTCAGGGCATCCATTACCGTAGACTCGATCACACCCCGGAGCATACTAAGCATATTCTCCCGCAGATCCTCGCCATCCAGCACCTTCTGCCGCTGGGCATAGATCACCTCACGCTGGGTGTTCATCACATTGTCATATTCCAGAACGCTCTTTCTGGACTTGAAATGGCGGCTTTCCACGCTCTTCTGGGCATTTTCCACCGCACCGGACAGGATCTTTGCATCGATAGGAGTATCCTCATCCAGCCCCAGTGTATCCATCATTCCCATAATCCGGTCCGAGGAGAACAGACGCATCAGATCATCCTGCAAGCTCAGGTAGAACCGGCTTTCACCGGGGTCGCCCTGACGGCCGGAACGGCCACGGAGCTGATTGTCGATCCGGCGGGATTCGTGGCGCTCTGTGCCGATGATAAACAGGCCGCCTGCCTGCCGCACCTGCTGGGCCTCCTCCGCCATTTCTGCCTTATACTTGTTCAGCAGCTCCTCGTAGCGGCGGCGAATCGCCAAAATTTCCGGGTCACTGGTTTCGGAGTAGGCGTTTGCCTCCCGGAGCAGTTCTTCCGGGGTGTCTGCCTTGCGCAGCGCATTCATCGCCATAAATTCCGCATTGCCGCCCAGCACAATATCCGTACCACGACCAGCCATATTGGTGGCAATGGTGACCGCACCCAGCTTGCCTGCCTGAGCGACGATCTGGGCTTCCTGCTCATGGAACTTGGCGTTTAGCACATTGTGGGGAACGCCTGTCTTCTTCAGCAGCTTACTTAAAATTTCACTTTTTTCAATGGATACCGTACCCACCAGCACAGGCTGACCCTTGGCGTGACATTCCTGCACCTGACGGATGATGGCACGGAACTTACCCAGCTCCGTTTTATACACCACATCATTTTGGTCCAACCGGGCAATGGGTTTATTGGTGGGGATCTCCACCACATCCAGCCGGTAAATAGAGGCGAATTCCTCCTCTTCCGTCAGGGCTGTACCGGTCATACCGGAGAGCTTGTCATACAGCCGGAAGAAATTCTGGAAGGTAATGGTCGCAAGGGTCTTGCTTTCCCCTGCCACGGTCACCCGCTCTTTGGCTTCAATTGCCTGATGCAGACCCTCGTTATAGCGGCGTCCGTACATCAATCGGCCGGTAAACTCGTCCACAATGATGATCTGACCGTCCTTGACCACATAGTCGATGTCCTTTTTCATCAGACCTCGGGCTTTCATCGCCTGATTTAAGTGGTGGGAAAGGGTGGTGTTCTCCGGATCTGCCAGATTTTCCACATGGAAATAGGCTTCTGCCTTGGCGATGCCAGCGGCTGTGAGGGATACGGTGCGTGCCTTTTCGTCTACGAAATAGTCGCAGTCGTAGTCGTCCTGCACCTCTTTGTCCTCGGTCTTGGCAAACACCTGCCGGCGCAATGTAGAAACAAAGTAGTCTGCCATTTCATACAGCTTGGAGGATTCCTCGCCCTTGCCGGAAATAATCAGGGGTGTCCGGGCTTCGTCGATCAGAATAGAGTCCACCTCGTCCACAATGGCAAAGGCGTGTCCCCGCTGGACCAGCTCCTGCTTGTAGATCGCCATATTATCCCGAAGGTAATCAAAGCCAAGCTCGTTGTTGGTACAGTAGGTAATGTCTGCAGCATAAGCCTCCCGGCGCTCTGCCGGCTTCATGCCGGGGATCACCAGACCCACGGTCAGACCCATATACCGGTAGACCTTACCCATCCACTCGGAATCGCGCTTTGCAAGGTAATCGTTAACGGTGACAACGTGAACGCCACGGCCGGTCAGGGCATTGAGGTAACAGGGGAGGATCGCCACCAGTGTTTTACCCTCACCGGTCTTCATCTCCGCAATGCGGCCCTGATGGAGCACAATGCCGCCCAAAAGCTGCACCGGATATGGCTTCATACCCAGCACCCGCCAGGCAGCCTCCCGGATGGCAGCAAATGCCTCCGGCAGCAGCTCGTCCAGTGTTTCGCCACGGGCAATTCTTTCCTTAAAAATGGCAGTCTTTCCCTTGAGTTCTTCTTCGGAAAGACCCTTATATTCTTCTTCCAGCGCCAAAATTTTATCTACGGTGGGCTGGAGCTTTTTGATCTCCCGCTGGGAGCGAGTGCCAAAGAGCTTCGTAATGAGTCCCATAATTTTCCTCCCGGATCGCATAATTACATTCATTATAACATATAATACGCAAAAATAATAGACCAATTTGTAAACAAACCATCCGGTTGGCAAATTTCAGTTTGCCGCGCTGCTGCGCAAATTGAAAATTGACAATGGACAATTGACAATTATTGTATTTCCTTCGGAAATGATTAAAAAAAGCTTTCGGTTTCCAGCTAATTAAAAGGCAACAGCTATCCCTTATTCGATACCCATCTACAAACGCACAAGGCTTGTTTGCACCTTCGTTCGAACGCGGGTGGGGTACATAGGGGAGGGGGATTTTATGTGCGGGAGCACATGGATCCCCCTCCCCTATGTCGCATTCTTTGGGTACTTTCTTGGCGAAACAAGAAAGTACCGCCCCCGGCAGGGACCAGCAGTATCGATCAGGAGATTGCCACGTCGCTTCGCTTCTCGCAATGACATGCGTTTTAAGAAACTGCCCGATAAATAGAAATTTTACAGGCAAAATGGAGGGCAAAACAAATATCGCCCCACCTTTTGGCGGGGCGATATTTTTAATTCACTTTCATAACAACCTTAGGTACGCGGGCAATCACCAGCGCCACAATAGCAGTAAATACGATCTCTGGAATCATATACATACCGTTATATACAATGCTGTACACCCAGCCAAGGCCTGCAGGGCTCAATGTGGCAACCAGCTGCGCGCCCCAAGCAGGGAATCCATCCTGTGTAAAGTAGTATTCTGCCCAGCTGGAAAACAGGATATACCCGGAGAGAATATGGGCAATAAATCTGCAGCCAAGGGCAACTATGCTTCCGCACATCAATCCTACGCCGGGGTTTTTGATCTTATTACGGAAGATACCACCCAATCCCAGCAAAGTATACGCAAGCACATAATCCAGCAAGCACATAATGATGGCATTCAGGATCATAACACCATCCCCAAAGTAGCCGGGCAAAAATGCAGAAGAAACCGTCTTCATACCAATTGCCATTTCCAGCAGTGCATAGGTAAAGGAAGCCACAAAGCCCCATTTCATCCCGTGTCGGTAGGAGATCAGAACCACCGGCAGCATACTCACAATGGTGATCTGTCCGCCAAAGGTCTGTTCCGGAATGAACATTTTGGCGATCAGCTCCAGCACAATGGCGATTGCCAGCAGCATTGCGCTTTCCGTAAGCCGTTTTGTTTTGTTTACCTTTGTTTCCATAAAAATACCTCCGTTTTTTTGCGCATTTGCGCTTTTTTATTTGTGTTTTTTAGGTTCGCCTAAAAAACACAAATCGCATTGCGACCCGCCTTAGGTGCAATGCGATACGAGGTATCTAATGCATCTTTTCCTACGACGGTACTGACCGTATCAGGTTCACGGGTCAAGGCTACAAAGCCTTATCTCAGCCGGATGCATCCGGCCCCCCGAAGATGGATCTGTTATGCGATTTGTGTGCATTATAGCACAGAATTTTAAAAAGTCAAGCCATTTCCAGCTTTAATTCTCTGCCACCGAGAATATGGAAGTGCAGGTGGCCCACGGTCTGACCTGCGTCCGGACCGCAGTTGCTCACTACCCGGTAGCCATTTGCAAGGCCCTCTGCCTCTGCGATCTTGGGGATCACCTCAAAGATCCGGGATACCAGATGGGAATTGTCCGGGGTCACTTCTGCCACGGATGCAATATGGGCCTTGGGGATCACCAGAATATGGGTAGGTGCCTGAGGGGCAATATCCCGGAAGGCATATACCAATTCATCCTCGTAAACCTTCGTGGAGGGAATATCTCCTGCAACGATCTTACAAAACAGACAGTCCATAATTTATGCTCCAATCATATGAAATACACCGGCACTGGCAAGTGCCATAATAATACCTGCCATAATAACGCCCAGACACACAGACACCACCGTGGACTTAAAGCCCATATTCAAAAAGCTTGCGCCCAGTGTGCCGGTCCAGGCACCTGTGCCGGGAATGGGAATTCCCACAAACAGCAGCAGCGCCACAAACAGACCTCCCCGGCCTGCGGTTTTCGCCAGCTTCTGACCTGCCCGCTCCCCTTTATTGAGGAAAAAGCTGCAAACTTTTCCGATGTACCGCTTTTTTGCGCCCCAGCTCAGGATCTTCCGGGCAAAGAAATAGACAAAGGGAACAGGGATCATATTTCCGATGACGCAGATAATCAGGGCGGGAATTTCATCGATCCCCATGCCCGTTGCAATGGGAACTGCGCCCCGAAGCTCCAGAATGGGCACCATAGAGATGAAAAATACAGCCAGATATTTTTTCAGCATATATACTCCTAATTATGGTTAGACCGCTTCTTTCACGATCACAAAGCCGTCCACCAGATTGGCACTTTCCAATGTACCCTCAATGGCAACACTGCGGTCCATCAGGTCAGTGAGGATCACACAGCCGTCCTTACACTCGATCCGCATCACATTTTTCATAACTACCGTTTCCGGCTTCATTTCATTTTTATAAACTGTGGAAAGGCACATAGTCAGTCCTCCAGGCTCTTGAGCACAACGGAAAGCCGCATATTGCCCTTTTCAAAATCAGATACCGCTGCCATCACCTGCTCATAAGCTGCATGACTGCCTGCCTTTTCAAGCTGGATCGCCAGATCTGCCAGTTCTTTGGCGTGAGCTGCGTTGTGCCCTACCATATATTTCATCAGCGCCAGCAGCTCTTCCATGGGGGTATGCTCGCACTTGCCTGCACAGCCTGCACAGCTGCCGCTGCAATCGTGGGAATGGGTATGGGTATGACCCGCTTCGTGCAGATGGTCGTGGCTATGGGGATGCTGGTGGCCGTGCTCGTGCTCGTGGCTATGGGCGTGGGTGTGGGCAACACCGTCGTGGGTGTGCTCGTGGGTATGCTCGTGGGCATGGCTGTGGGAATGGTCGCCGCCCATAGAATGCTCGTGTCCGATATGCATAGGAACTTCTCCTTTATATGTTTTCTTTTATTATACGGGATGACTTAATCCCTGTCAATTACGCCTTTGAGGGCATCGGCAATGGCACCGATGGAGTACAGAGAGCCGAAGCAAAGCACTGCCCCGTCCTTGCCTGCAAGCTCCATTGCCCGCACAACACCTGCCCGGGTGCTTTCGCAGGCGACCGCATCTGCACCCTTGTCCTGCAAATATTTTGCCAAATCCTCAGCTTCCAGCTTCCGGGGATTGTCCGGGGTGATACACACAAACTTTTCCACCAAAGGCATTACCGGGCGGTACATATCCGCATAGTCCTTATCTGCCAGCACGCCGGTCAGGGCGATCACCTTTTTGCCCTGCAGATAGTCCTGAATATTCTTCACCAGTGCTTCCAGGCACTGGGGGTTGTGACCGCCGTCGATGATAAACAGCGGCTCCCGGCTAACAATATCAAACCGGCCGGGCCAGCTGGCATCCCGAAGTCCCTCGTAGATATTCTCCTCGGTAATGTTCCAGCCCTTTTCGATCAAAGTATCCGCAATGCTCAGCACCACCGCTGCATTGTGAAGCTGGTGATCGCCCAGCAGGGGAAGCTGCAAGCCCTTGCGTGTGCCGCAGTCAAACACCTGACCCTCCAGCCCGTGGCTGACAAGACGTATGGAGTCAAAATCCGCCTTCTTCAGCTTCACATTTTTCCGGCTGCAAACATCTTCAAACACCGCCTCCACAGAGGGGGTGCTGCGGTAAATCACTGCATTGCCGTTTTCCTTAATAATGCCGGCTTTGGTGCGGGCGATCTCCTCTACGGTACTGCCCAGAACATCCGTATGGTCCAGACCGATGTTGGTGATCACCGCCACTTCCGGGGCAGCGATCACATTGGTGGCGTCAAATTCGCCGCCCATTCCCACTTCCAGCACCACAATGTCGCAGTGCTTGCGCTTAAAATACTCAAAGGCAATACAGCACACCAGCTCAAATTCTGTGGGCTGTTCCACCATAGAATCTGCAAGGGGCTTTACATATTCGGTAACTGCCACCAGATCCTCGTCGCTGATCTGCTGTCCGTCGATCTGCATCCGCTCGTGGAAGCGGTAAATGTAAGGAGAGGTATAAAGACCTGTCCGGTATCCGGCTTTTTGCAGAATGGATGCGGTCATCGCCGCAGTAGAGCCCTTGCCGTTGGTGCCGGCGATGTGGACAAATTTCAAGCTGTCCTGAGGGTTGCCCATTTTCTCCAGCAGTGATAGTGTTCTGCCAAGCCCGGGGATGCTCCCCTTCCAGAATACGGAATGGATATATTCGATCGCTTGCTGTGCGTTCATTCTCTTCTTTCCTTTCAACGCTTTTTGGGAGGCCAGACGCCTAAACGGTCAAAGACCTTCGCCTTAAAAATCACAAATATGATTAGTACATCCAGCACCATTGTAATGGCAAACTGGACGGACCTTGTAGTGAGCTTCAGAATCAGGCCCTCTGTAAATGTGTTGCTGAAATAAACAAGGGCTAGGGCAAAGCTCTGATAAAGGATAGAACCCAGCACCACCGGCGGCAGAAAGCTCACAGCCAGCCGGGGAATAGACATTTTTCTTGCAAGATACTTCTGAAACACACCGCCAAACACCCCGTAAAGGATGGGAGGTATGCAAAAGAGGGGATTGAACCCAAAGGGGGAAAACAGACATCCCACAAAGTCCGCCGCAAAGCCCACCAGTCCGCCTGCCAGCGGGCCGAAGAACATTCCTGCCATAAAGATAGGAATTGCCTCAATGGAAAAGCGGGAAGATTCATCCGGCATCAGTCCTGCCAGCCTGGCAAGCGCCACACTGATTGCCGCAAGCATTGCGCAGTAGGCCAGTGCCCGGGTTGCCATCGTCTTTTTCTGTTTCATCAATAAAACCTCCTAAAATGCAGGCAAATCGCCGGCTGCTGCTCTGCGTTTCGGCATCCGTCCAAATAAAAAACCCCTGTGCAAAGCACAAGGGAGTAGACAGGATGCACGACTTGGCAGGGAAAGACAGCAAAAATCAGCCGACACTTTCGTCTGACCGAGTATCGCCTTCCATAAAGGAGGTTGTCCTTTTATGGCGCAGCGGGTGCGGACACCTCATCGCGGACAAGGTCCTTCGTCTGTCACTCAACTCCCCATTTTGACAGCACTTCACGCGAGGCTTCCTACTCTGTTCTTTCGTATCATACATCAAGAAAGGCAAAATGTAAACAACTTTTTCCCATTTTCAGTAGGTTTTCGCATTCACCTATTCATTTATGTACATATTTTGTGGATAATGATGAAAAAACTTCCAAAAATCCTGTGAAAACCCTTGCTTTTTGTGCGATATTGCTTTATAATCAATTTAATTAGAATGATAGGGAGGGTATCTTGTGGCTGAATTGATTGCGGTCCTGTCCGGAAAGGGCGGTACAGGCAAAACTTCCGTATGTGCCGGCCTTGCCCAGGCACTGGCACAAAGCGGGGAGCAGGTTCTGTGTATCGACTGCGATGCCGGGCTGCGCAACCTGGATATTGCTCTGGGACTGAGTCAGTTTGGTGCCCTGTCTTTCCTGGATGTTTCTGAGGGTGGCTACGCCCTGGATATGGCTCTCCGCCACCCTTTGTATCCCACCCTGGCATTTCTGACCGCACCGGTCAGCTGCCCTGCAGAGCAGATCGATATGGAAGCTTTCGGCGCAATGCTGGATGCCGCCCGCAGCACTTTCTCTTATGTGCTGCTGGATGCCCCTGCGGGGATCGATGCGGGTTTTCGTCTGGCTGCCCAGTTTGCAGACCGGATCTTGCTTGTCACCGGTCCGGACCCTGCTGCTATCCGGGATGCTGCCCGGGCAGGAGATGAGCTGGAACGGATGGGTAAAACCAATGTGCGGCTGATCGTCAACCGGATCAGTAAGAAAATCGCCTCCGCGCTGCACCTGACGGTGGATGACATTATGGATAAGTCCGGACTTCCTCTGATCGGCCTTGTTCCGGAGGATGACAATGTGACTATGGCAACTGCATTTAAGCAGCCGCTGCTTACATATACCAAAAAAGACGCAGCTGCTGCCTGCCGCCGGATCGCCAAACGCCTCCAGGGCATGAAAGTCCCTGTGAAGATATAGAAAAGGAGTGAGCGTTTTGAATATTGCATTTTTGGCCCACGATAAGAAAAAAGAACTGATGGTACAATTCTGCACCGCCTACAAAAGTGTGCTGGGTAAGCATACTCTGTTCGCCACCGCCACCACAGGCCGTCTGATCACCGACAATACCGGCCTGCCCATCACGCTGCTCCTGTCTCATAAGCAGGGCGGTCACCAGCAAATCAATGCCCGGATCGCCTATAACGAGATCGATCTTGTGCTGCTGTTTACCGATCCCAACGCAGTAGACCCTTGGGAGGACAATCAGATGATGGACACCATCCGTCATTGCGACAAGCACAATGTTCCCATCGCCACCAACCTTGCCAGCGCGGAAATGCTCATTATGGGACTGCAGCGGGGCGACCTGGACTGGCGTGAGGTTTATCACAACAAGCCGAAATATTAATTTTAATAGTAGGGCGGGGGCTTGCTCCCGCCATTAACAATTTCCGATTTCACCATCGGTTACTCGAAAGGAAACTACAATGGAGATTATCAAGCCCCGGACCCTGTCCGGCT
>JAFXCL010000047.1 GCA_017521485.1 Oscillospiraceae bacterium | reverse complement strand
GAGCCCGAAGTTATGCTCTTTGACGAGCCCACCTCTGCCCTTGACCCAGAAATGGTTGGCGAGGTTCTGGAGGTTATGAAGGAGCTGGCAGCCGACGGAATGACGATGGTTGTGGTCACCCACGAAATGGGCTTTGCAAAAGAGGTTGGCAGCCGGGTGATCTTTATGGACGAAGGCAAAATTCTGGAGGAAAACACTCCGGAAACACTATTCAGCAATCCCCAAAATCCCAGATTGCAGGATTTCCTTTCTAAAGTTTTATAACAAAAGCTATGGGCGTGTTCGTAAGAACACGCCCTTAATATTACATTGTAAAACAGGAGATTGCCACAGGTGCAATGCACCCGTGGCAATGACAGGTTAAATCAGTCCGCCAGAGTGGCTGCCATGACTGCTTTAATGGTGTGCATACGGTTTTCCGCCTCGTCGAAAACGATGGACTGGGCACTTTCAAACACCTGATCAGTAACTTCCATACAGTCAATGCCGAACTTCTCATTGATCTGCTTGCCGATGGTGGTTTTCAGATCATGGAATGCAGGCAGGCAATGCATAAAGCGGCACTGCTCCCCTGCTGCTGCCATCAGCTTACTGTCCACGCGGTAGGGGCTCAGCTCCCGAATCCGCTCCTCCCAAACTTCATCCGGCTCGCCCATAGACACCCACACATCTGTGTAGATCACATGTGCGCCCTTGACTGCAGAAATGGGGTCAGTGTTAAATTCCAGCACTGCACCGGTTTCCTTGGCAATTTCCTGACACTGTGCGATCAGCTCACTGTTGGGGAAATACTTTTCCGGCGCGCAGGCCACAAAATGCATACCCATCTTTGCGCAGCCAACCACCAGGGAATTGCCCATATTATATCGGGCATCGCCCATGTACACAAGTTTCTTACCGGCAAGGCTTCCGAAATACTCCTGGATCGTCAGGAAGTCTGCAAGGATCTGAGTGGGATGATACTCGTTTGTCAGTCCGTTCCACACCGGAACGCCTGCATAGGCGCTCAGCTCCTCCACCAGCTCCTGACCGAAGCCGCGGTACTCAATGCCGTCAAACATTCTGCCAAGCACTCTTGCGGTATCTGCAATACTCTCCTTTTTGCCGATCTGCGATCCGCTGGGGTCCAGATACACAGGATGCATGCCCAAGTCCGCTGCCGCCACCTCGAAGGCACAGCGGGTACGGGTGCTTGTCTTTTCAAACACCAAGGCAATGGACTTTCCCTCACACAATCTGTGGGGGATTCCTTTTTTCTTTTTCTCCTTCAGTTCTGCTGACAGCTTCAGCAGATCGCCGATCTCCTCAGGGGTGAAATCCAGCAGCTTTAAAAAGCTTTTTCCGGTAAAGTTCTTCATATTAAGCTCCTTTTAATGATCGCAACTGCCTTTTGCAGAAGCTCCATAGGAATATTCAGCGGGGGCAGCAGACGAAGCTTGTCCTTTGCTGTCAGGCACAAAACGCCATTTGCCCGGCACTGGGTAAGCACTTCCTTTACATCCCGCCGTGTCTTAATTCCGATCATCAGACCCATTCCGGTCACTTCCAGAACGCCGGGTGCATTTTGAAGCTGGGCGAAGATATATTCGCTCTTTTTCTGCACATCAAGCAGAAATGCATCGTCCAGGCGTTCAATCACACTTAGCGCACCGGCGCAGCAAACAGGGTTTCCACCAAAGGTAGAGCCGTGATCGCCGGGCTTGAGTACATCCTGCACCTTTTCGCCAAGGAGGGTTGCACCGATGGGCAAGCCTCCACCCAAGCCTTTTGCGGTGGACACGATATCCGGCTGGATGCCGTAATTCATATAGGCGTACAGCGCACCGCAGCGGCCGTTACCGGTCTGGACTTCGTCGATCATCAAAGGAATATCCTGCGCCTTACAAAGGTCTGCTGCTGCATTCATAAATTCCTTAGAGACCGGAAGAACACCGCCCTCTCCCTGGACACATTCCATAAGAATTCCGGCAACCTTCTTTTCAGAAACCACTTTTTTCAGACCCGCAATATCATTTGCTTCAATATGAATAAAACCGGGGGTCAGGGGCTGGAACAGCTCGTGGTAATGCTCCTGTCCGGTGGCTGCCAAGGTCGTCAGGGTTCTGCCGTGGAAGCTGTTTTGTAGGGTGACGATTGTATAGCAGTCACTGCCCTTCTTCTGGGCAGAGTATTTCCGAGCAACCTTAATGGCACATTCATTTGCCTCTGCACCGGAATTGGAGAAGAAAACCTTTTTCATTCCGGTCTTTTCGCACAGTGCCTTTGCAAGAAGAGCGCAGGGACTTGTATAGTACAGGTTAGAGGTATGCTGCAAGCAGCCAAGCTGCTTTGTCACTGCTTCTACCCACACATCGTCTGCTGTGCCGAAGCTGGAAACCGCAATGCCCGAACCCATATCGATATATTGCTTACCGTCTGCCCCTTGCAGCAGGCTTCCCTTTCCAGATACCAGTTCCACCGGGAAACGGCCGTAAGTGCCGGCAATATAGTGTTTATCCAGAGAAATAATATCTTCCATTTTCTTAGCCTTTCGTTACCATTGTACCGGCGCCCTCGTCTGTCAGAAGCTCCATCAGAATAGAGTGGGGAATTCTGCCATCCATAATAACCACATTCTCCACGCCATGTTCCAGCGCCTCGATGCAGCAATCCACCTTGGGGATCATGCCACCGGAGATAACACCCTCCACATAGAGCTTTTTTGCTTCATTGACAGTAATGTGCGGGATCAGTGTGGATGCGTCATCCTTATCCCGCAGGATGCCGGCAATGTCCGTCATCATAATCATCCGCTCTGCACCCAGTGCGCCTGCAATATGGGCTGCGGCTGTGTCGCCGTTGATGTTATACACATTTCCCTGCCGGTCACTTGCCACTGTGGAGATCACAGGTATGTAATTCTTTTCCAGCAGATCGGTAATGGGCTGGGTACGGATCTTGGTGATCTGGCCCACAAAGCCAAGGGCTTCGTTTTTCGTAGTAGCTTCAATGATACCGCCGTCAATACCGGAAAGACCCACTGCGTGGCCGCCCTTCATCTGGATCAGGTTCACAAGTGTCTTATTGACTTTGCCGGCAAGAACCATCTGTACGATGTCCACAGTCTCCTTATCGGTGACCCGAAGTCCATCCACAAAGACAGCCTTCTTGCCCAGCTTTTCCATTGTTTCGCTGATTTCCGGCCCGCCGCCGTGGATGAGCACCACTTTTACGCCGATCAGCCACAGCAGAGCAATATCCTCCATCACCTGCTGCTTTAGCTGGGGGTTGATCATGGCATTTCCGCCGTATTTAATGACTACGATCTTGCCGCTGTATTTCTTGATATAAGGCAGCGCAGCGGTCAGCACTTCTGCCCGCTGGGCATTGGAAAAATTCACTTCCATTTTATGTCTCCTCAGGTTCTGTAATCTCCGTTGATCTTCACATAGTCGTAAGTCAGGTCGCAGCCCCAAGCACAGGCACTGTAAGGACCGTCACCCACAGATACTAAGATCTCGATCTCCGCTTCCAGCAAGACTTCCTTTGCCTTTTCTTCGCTGAAAGGAATACCGGCACCGTTCTTGCACACAGGGACAATGCCCTTTGCGGACTGAAAGGCAACATCGATCTTATTCACATCCACATCTGCACCGCTGTAGCCGATGGCACACAGCACCCGGCCCCAGTTTGCATCTGCACCGAACATTGCCGCTTTCAGCAGGCTGGAGCAAATCACGCTTTTTGCGCTTTTCTTTGCAGCTTCCAGGGTATCCGCACCGGTGACTTTACATTCTAAAAGCTTGGTTGCACCCTCGCCGTCTCCGGCGATCATCCGGCAGAGCGTCACATTGACTGTATTGAGCGCCTTCATAAATGCATCAAAATCTGCGCCTTCAGATGTGATCTCCGGGTTTTCTGCCATACCGTTTGCAAGGACTGTTACCATATCGTTGGTGGAGGTATCGCCGTCAATGCTGAGCATATTGAAGGTAGCGGCGATGTCAGAAGACAAAGCCTTTTGGAGCATAGGCGCGCTGATGGCCGCATCGGTTGTGATAAACACAAGCATGGTTGCCATATTGGGGTGGATCATACCGCTACCCTTTGCAATGCCGCCCATACGGCAAGTTTTGCCGCCAACAGTAAACTCCACAGCAACTTCTTTTATAGTCGTGTCGGTGGTCATAATAGCCTCTGCCGCCATCTGGCTGCCGTTATGGGACAACCCAGCTACAAGGGCTTCCATACCGGCAGCGATGGGATCGATGCTCAGCGGCTGGCCGATGACACCGGTGGAGGCAACCACCACATCCTCTGCAGCAATACCGGTGGATTTCTCCACAAGCTCACTCATTTGCTCAGCAATTTGGGTGCCGTCGGCATTACAGGTGTTGGCGTTACCGCTGTTACAGATCACCGCTTGTGCCTTGCCATTTGCAAGGTGTTTTTTTGTGACAGTCAAGGGTGCGCCCTTAACCAGATTGGTAGTATAAACCGCTGCCGCAGTGGCAGGAACTTGGCTGACGATCAGTGCCAGATCTTTTTTGATGCGGTTATGGCGAATGCCGCAGTGGACACCGCTTGCCTGAAATCCCTTTGCGGCACACACGCCGCCTTGTATGATCTCCATAATAATCCTCTCTTTATTTCACTTATCAGACATTCAGTCCGGTAGTTTCGTCAATTCCCAGCAGGATGTTCATATTCTGGATGGCTGCACCGGACGCACCTTTACCCAGATTGTCAAAGCGGGCTGTCAGCAAGATCCGATCCTCGTTTCCGTGGACACTCAGCTGCATATCATCCCGTCCGGAGAAAGCTGCCGCAGACAACATTCCGTCGCCGTCATCCTCATCGCAGTAGCGCACAAGACCGGCTTTATAATAATCCCGGTAAAGGGTACGGATGGTATCTACTGTGCCGTTAACGGTGCTTGCAAACAGGGGTACGGTCACTTCCATACCGCTGTAGAAGTCAGCAACGATCGGACAGAACACCGGTGTGTTTACCAGTCCGCACAGCTTCACCATTTCTTTCAGATGCTTGTGCTGCTGGGTCAGTGCATACTGGCGAGGGCCTTTCAATAAAGGACCGCGCTCCGGATTTTCATACTCAGCGATCATTTTCTTACCGCCACCGGAGTAGCCAGTCAGGGAAAAGCTGCTGAGCATTAAATCTGCAGGGATGATTCCCTCCTGCACCAGCGGTGCAACCAGCGCCACAAAGCCGCTGGCGTGGCAGCCGGGATTTGCGATCCGATTGGATGTGGCGATCTTCTCCCGCTGCTTAGCCAGTTCCGGAAAACCGTAGACCCAATTGGGATCGGTGCGGTGTGCGGTGGAAGTGTCGATAATCTTCACTGTTTCATTTTCAGCAAGGGCTGCTGCCTCAATCGCTGCCGCATCCGGCAGGCACAAAAATACCATGTCTGCACTATTGATGGCATCCGCCCGGGCGTTGGTATCCTTGCGCAACGCATCTGTCAGCTTCAGAAGCTCTATATCCTTTCGCAGGGCAAGTCGGTCTGCGATCCGCAGTCCGGTTGTACCGGCGCTGCCGTCTATAAATACTTTAGTCATAAACATTCCTTTACATAGGCGATCTGTGCCTTTACGGAAGCAACAGAAGTACCGCCCTCTGAGATTCTCTTTTCCACGCAGGTTTTCAGGGAAATTTCCTGATACAGGTCTTCTTCAAACAGTTCGCTGAAGGTCTTATAGGTATCCATGGACAAATTCTCAAGAACTGTATTTTTCTCGATACACAAAGCTACCAGCTGACCGGAGATCTTATAGGCGCTGCGGAAAGGCATACCCTTTTTCACTAAGTAATCCGCCAGATCTGTGGCATTGATAAAGCCCTTTTGTGCTGCCAGCAGCATATTCTCCCGGTTGGCAGTCATGGTTGCGATCATACCGGCAAACACCTGCAGGCACATCTTCACCGTATCGCAGGTATCAAACACCGCTTCCTTATCCTCCTGCATATCCTTGTTATATGCAAGGGGCAGACCCTTTAGGGTCGTCAGCAGTGCCATCAGGTTTCCATAGACACGGCCTGTTTTGCCCCGGACCAGCTCTGCCATATCGGGATTTTTCTTCTGGGGCATAATACTTGATCCGGTGGTATAGGCATCAGACAGCTCCACAAACTTAAACTCCCAGCTAGACCAGAGGATGATCTCCTCAGAGAAACGGGAAAGGTGCATCATCAGGATGCTGATCGTACTCATCAGCTCCACGCAGAAATCCCGGTCGGACACACCGTCCAAGGAGTTTCTGCAAATGCCGTCAAAACCTAGCTTAGCCGCTTCAAAATGGCGGTCTGTATCATAAGTTGTGCCGGCAAGGGCGCAGCAACCAATGGGAGACTGATTCATCCGTTTCCGGGTATCTGCCAGCCGGTCCAGATCCCGCAGAAGCATCATAGCATACGCCATCAAGTAGTGACCGAAGGTAACCGGCTGCGCCCGCTGCAGGTGGGTATAGCCGGGCATAATGGCATCGGCATATGCCTCTGCTTTTTCTGTGATCGCAGCGATCAGTTCCTTTGTAAGGGCGCTGATCTCGTCAATTTCATCCCGCAGATACATCCGGATATCCAGTGCCACCTGATCGTTACGGCTTCTGGCTGTGTGCAGCTTTTTGCCCACATCGCCCAGCCGCTGGGTCAGCACCTGCTCCACAAACATATGGATATCCTCACATTCCATATCCATAGGCAGCTTGCCGTTTTCAATATCCTCCAGAATCTGTTCCAGCCCGGCGATCAGGGTGTCCGCATCCTCTTTGGTAATGATCTTCTGGGCTGCTAACATAGCCGCGTGTGCCATAGAGCCGGTAATATCCTGCCGGTACATCCGGCTGTCAAAGCGGATAGATGAGTTAAAGTCGTCCGCGATCTTTTCTGTTTTGCCGTCTGTTCTGCCGGCCCACATTTTAGCCATTTTATTTCTCCTCAAAAAAACAGGATATGGCGGGGGTAAGCCCCCCGCCCGGTAGGTTATTATTTGCCGTCAACCATAGCCTGAACCTTGATAGGCAAGCCAAACAGGTTGATAAAGCCGGTTGCGTCCGCCTGATTGTAGTCACTCTCGCCGAAGGTTGCGATCTCCTCGGAGTACAGGGAGTAGGGACTCCATACGCCGGCGTTGATCATATTGCCCTTATACAGCTTCAGACGAACCTTGCCGGTCACCCGCTCCTGGGTCTTATCTACAAATGCAGACAGTGCCTCCCGCAGAGGTGTGAACCACTGGCCGTTGTAAACCAGTTCTGCAAAGGTGACAGACAATCTCTGCTTTTCGTGCATTGTCATCTTATCCAGACAAATGGACTCCAGAACGCTGTGTGCCTTGTACAGGATCGTACCGCCGGGAGTTTCGTACACGCCGCGGCACTTCATGCCAACCAGCCGGTTTTCTACGATGTCCAGAATGCCAATACCGTTTGCGCCGCCGATCTGGTTAAGCTTCAGGATGATGTTCTTAGCGCTCATTTTTTCGCCGTCCAACGCAACGGGAACACCCTGCTCAAAATCAATTGTCACATAAGTAGGAACATCGGGTGCCTGCAGCGGAGAAACGCCCATTTCCAAAAAGCCGGGCTTTTCATACTGGGGCTCATTGCCCGTATCCTCCAGATCCAGACCCTCATGGCTCAGATGCCACAGGTTCTTATCCTTGGAGTAGTTTGTCTCGCGGGTGATCTTCAGAGGAATGTTATGTGCCTCTGCGTACTCGATTTCCTCATCACGGGACTTGATATCCCACTCACGCCAAGGAGCGATGATGGGCATATTAGGAGCAAAGTGCTTGATTGCCAGCTCAAACCGGACCTGATCGTTGCCCTTACCGGTACAGCCGTGGCAAATGGCATCTGCACCCTCTTGCAGGGCGATCTCCACAAGACCCTTTGCAATGCAGGGACGGGCGTGGCTGGTGCCCAGCAGGTACTCTTCGTAAACTGCGCCGGCCTTCATAGTGGGGATAATGTAATTATCCACATAGTCGTCGGTCTGATCCAGAACATACAGCTTGGAAGCACCGGTCTTGATGGCTTTCTCTTCCAGACCTTCCAGTTCGTCTGCCTGACCAACATTGCCGGAGACAGCAATGACCTCACAGTTATTGTAATTTTCCTTCAGCCAGGGAATGATAATGGATGTATCCAGACCGCCGGAATAGGCCAGAACAACTTTCTTAATTGCATCTTTATTCATCGTTAATTCCTCCCAGAATTTCCTTTTGTGTAGTAACCAAATTATACATCTGGAAGGTGGTTCTGTCAACCACATTTTGCATATTTATTCATTCTTTGTCAATTATATACACAACCCGCCGGTAAAAACATTTGCTTATATTCAATTGCACCAAAAGAACCGGTATTATTCAGAGAAATAGCAGTTTTTTACGATCAAGTTCCCACCTGAATTTAGGTCTGTCCGATCAGTATCCGAACAAAATCACTGTATCCTAATGCATAATTTTGTGGATATATTCGTATATTTTCTCCAGGCTCAAGCATTTCGATGCAGTAGGTGTAGGTTTTACCGCCCACATAGAACGGAGCATCCGGATAATAGGTCTTATATTGCAGTTGGATCCCTGTTAATTTCCTGTCTGTCAGGTTCGTAACCAACACTTCACCCATACCCGGGAATGTAAGAGAAATCACATCTTTATTAAGCCAATCGGCCTTGTCCTCCCTCTGCCAACCGCTGCAGGAGGAAAACATTTCCGGTCCATATTCTTTCCCTGTTTGCTCCGGCACAAGCAGTCGCTGCCCAGCCGGAAGTGTATCTGCCACAAATACAAATTCCAATTGTCCTGCCCGCAATACCACCTGAGCATCCAAAATCCCACACTCACCGTAATTATACAGTAAAATCGCTGCCACATCGGTTACATCGGAAGAACCGCCATCTTCCGTAAACAAACCGTCAAAGGACACGATTTGCTCTGCAATCAATGTCGTTCCCGGTATCTTGAACGGAAACTGCAGATATTGCTCCAGCTGAATCTGTACAGTAGGTGCAACACTCAGAACCGTATGCTCGGCATGATAGGCAAGCGCCATTTGCATACACAGAAACCATAGTAAACAAAATCCGCCGCACAGTCCCCCAATCAGAATTGCACACCGTCTCATCCTTCTGACACCATCGCCCACTTCTCCCCTTTTGTCTTAGATTTTGTGAATGTTTTCATTATACGGGCCGGTTTATTGCTGATTCAAGGGAATTGGGGAGAACGAAAATTTACAGTCTAAAAAGTGTATGACAAAAAACTCCTTTTTATAAAAAATGAGCATGCCGCAACTGCAGCACGCTCAAAATAAATACTTTAATCCCACAAGCACTTCCAGTTTTGAATGAAGTACTCAATACCGGAATAGACCGTGGTTACCAAAATCACCGCAAGAACAGTCCACGCCAGCCATACGATGGTGGGGAAGCTCATTAACACGCACAATCCGATCATTGTGCTGGCAGTCTTGACCTTTCCGCTTTGTCCGGCGGCGATCACCTTGCCTTTACCCACCGCAACCAATCGCAAGCCGGTTACGGCAAATTCACGGGTCAATACGATCATCAGCGCCCATGCGGGAAATGTTCCCCACTGGCAGAACATACACATCGCAGCGATCACCAAAAGCTTATCCGCCAAGGGATCTAAGAACTTACCGAAATCGCTGACCTGATTGCATTTTCTGGCGATCTGGCCGTCCACATAATCCGTAAGGCTGGCAATGATAAAGACAGCCAGTGACAGGTACATCCACACACCCGGCTGACCGCCGCTAAGGTACATGAGGATCATATAAGCCGGGATAAACGCTACTCGGATCAGCGTTATTTTACTTGCTAATGTCATCTGTTATTCCTCCACAATATAGCCGGATAGGTCGCCGTCGATCAAGCCGTCAATGCAAACCTTTACAAAGCTGCCCTCTGTCACTGCCTCATCCGATGCGATCCAGACTCTGCCGTCAATGTCCGGAGAATCTGCATAGGTGCGTCCATAAAACTGTTCATATTCCTCATCGTAGCCGTCCACCAGCACCTCAAGAGTCGTGCCGATCATGCGCTCATTACATTCATCCATGATCCGGGACTGAATGGTCTCGATGATCTGAGCCCGCTCCTGGGCTATGCTGCTGTCAGGAAACTCCATTTCAGCTGCCGGTGTCCCCTCCTCCGGAGAAAAGGGGAACGCACCTACCCGCTCTAGGCGCTGCCGCTTTAGAAATTCACAAAGCTCTGTAAATTCCTCATCACCCTCGCCGGGCAGACCGGTGATCACACTGGTCCGAAGCACCAGTCCCGGAATTTTTGCCCGGAGCTTTGCAAACAGATTTTCCAAAAACGGTCCGTCTCCCCGACGGTTCATCAGCTTGAGTATCTTGCTGCTGCAATGCTGAATGGGTATATCCAAATACTTGACGATCTTCGGTTCGGATGCGATCACATCAATCAGTTCATCGTCAATTTCATCGGGATACACATAGTGGATACGAATCCAGTGAAATCCTTCGATCAAGCACAGCTGGCGCAAAAGCTCTGGAAGCAGACGCCGGTTCCCTGGCAAATCTGTGCCATATCGGCTGGTATCCTGTGCCACAACGATCAGCTCTTTCACGCCGCCATCTGCCAGAAGACGGGCCTCGTAGAGTACATCGTCTAAGGTTCTGCTGCGGAATTTTCCACGCAGATAGGGAATGATACAGTAGGCACAGCGGTTATCACAGCCTTCCGCTATTTTTAAGAATGCATAATGCTCCGGTGTGGTGAGGATACGACCGGTTTCTTCCTCCGGTGCATCGATGGAGCCAAAGTCCCGGAAGGTTTCCCCGCTGAGGATTTTTTCCAACGCCGGTACGATCTGAGTATAGCTGCCAGTTCCTAAAATACCGTCCACCTCAGGCATTTCCTTGAGGATATCCTCCTGATACCGCTGAGATAAGCAGCCGGTCACCAGTATTTTTCCCACCAAACCTTGCCGCTTCAGCTGACCCATCTGCAGAATGTGGTCGATCGCCTCTGACTTTGCCGAATCAATAAAGCCACAGGTGTTAATCACCACCGCATCGCAGCCTACCACATCCGGGCAGACTGTAAAACCGGCTTCCTGCACACGGTACATCATCCGCTCACAGTCCACCTGATTTTTGGCACAGCCAAGGGAAATAAATCCAATATTTGCCATTATTCTTCCTCCATCAGCTCCGTGTCCAGCTGCATATTTTGCAGCACACGACGGATCTGACCGTAGCTATGGCCTCTGCGGATCAAGCCGTCAATGGCTCGGCGCAGATCCCGCTCATCCCAGTGTGTATTCAGCCGGGTGCGGAGAAAAGCCATAATATGTTCTGATTGGTCCGGGTAATCCTCCAGTGCCGAGTCCCAGTATTCTTTCGGGATCCGTTTCTCATAAAGCGACTGCTTTGCCCGGGCAATTCCGTAACCCTTGCGGATACAGCTTTCAACGATCTGCCGGGCGGTCTTTTCGTCGTCCAGCAGGTCCATATCCGCCATCCAGGCCACCGCCTGCTTTGCCTGCCTGGGGTCTTCCCCTTTTCGGATCAGCCGCTGCTCCAAATCGCCCTTTGATATATTGGATGCAGATACGATCCGCACAGCACGCATTTTTGCAGACATTGCACCTGCGGCGGTTTCCAATTCTGCAAACTGTTTTTCTGTCAATTCCAGACCGGTGTACAGGCCAAAGTCCTGTACCGTCTGGCGATACAACCTCAGAACCGTACCCTCTGCAAAGGTCACTCTGTACCGCCCAGCCCTGTCAGGCTGGGCAGATATGGAATCAATCCTCATCGTTAAAATCGTCCGCACTGACCGCTACAGGCCGCTCAGCCGCCCGTGCAGCAACCGCAGAGGGGGTGTTGCTCAGTAGGCGGTCACGAACCTGCGCTTCCACCTGCTCGGCAATGTCAGGGTTTGCAATCAGGAAGGTCTTGACGCTGTCCTTACCCTGTCCAATGCGCTCCTCGCCCATAGAGAACCAGCTGCCACTTTTCTGGACAATGTCCATTTGGACAGCCAGATCCACCAGTTCGCCCCACTTGCTGATACCCTCGCCGTACATAATATCGAAGTATGCCTCACGGAAAGGAGGTGCGACCTTGTTCTTGACCACCTTAACACGGGTCTTGTTGCCGATCACATTGCCGCCCTCTTTCAGAGACTCGACACGGCGTACATCCAGACGGACAGAGGAGTAGAATTTCAGCGCATTACCGCCGGTAGTGGTTTCGGGATTGCCGTACATCACACCGATCTTCATACGCAATTGGTTAATAAAGATAACCACACAGTTGGTCTTGGCAATTGTACCTGCCAGCTTCCGCAGTGCCTGAGACATGAGGCGCGCCTGCAGGCCCACAAAGGTATCGCCCATTTCTCCCTCGATCTCCTGCTTGGGAACGAGGGCAGCCACAGAGTCCACAACCACTGCATCCACTGCGCCGGAACGAACCAGTGCATCGGTGATCTCCAGCGCCTGCTCACCGGTGTCCGGCTGAGAAACAAGCATATTATCGGTATCAACGCCCAATGCGGCGGCGTAAACAGGATCCAGAGCGTGCTCTGCGTCCACAAATGCAACCTCGCCGCCCATCTTCTGCGCCTCTGCCAGAATATGCAGTGCCAGCGTGGTCTTACCGGAGGATTCCGGTCCGTAGATCTCAATGATACGACCCTTGGGAACGCCGCCGATGCCCAGTGCTGCATCCAGCGCCAGAGAGCCGGTAGGAATGGCTTCCACATTCATTTCCGGGCGGTCGCCAAGGCGCATAACTGTGCCCTTTCCGTAGTTCTTTTCGATCTGGGAAAGCGCTGTTTGCAGTGCCTTTTTCTTGTCGGAAGCAGGAGTAGGTGCTTCGTATACTGTCTTTTTCGTAGCCATAACAATCAACCTTCCTTTTGGGCGATGACCGCCCTTTCTATCTCGTTATAATCTCTGGAACGCTCCAGTACGGTATACCCGTTTTCTTCTAAAATGGCGCAAACTGCGTCACCCTGACCCATGCCGAATTCATAGCACAGGTATCCGCCCGGTTTCAGGGCACAGCTAAAATTCTTTGTGATCGCCCGGTAAAAATGAAGGCCGTCCGACCCGCCGTGAAGTGCCATCTCCGGTTCAAAATCCTTAACACTTACCGGAAGCTCCGTCATTTCCTGGGAGGTGATGTAGGGCGGATTGGAAACGATCATATCAAACTTTCCCAGAAAGGGCATAGCAGGCTTCAAGGCATCTACCTGCACACAGGACACCCGCCCGGACAATTTCTGGGCTGTAACATTCTTCTTTGCCACCGCCAGTGCTTCTTTGGAGTAATCTCCAAGTGTCACCTTTGCGTCTTTTACACGGCTTGCAACTGCAAGTCCAATACAGCCAGAGCCTGTACAAAGGTCCAGTATTCTGGGATTGGTGTCTAGAAACAGTGCCTTTTTGATTGCCAGATCCGTCACCGCACAGGTATCGTCACGGGGGATCAGCACATTTTTATCCACATATAAGGTCATTCCGTAGAAATCCCACTGTCCCAGAATGTATGCCAGCGGCTCACCGCTAAGCACCCGCTGCACTGCCTGCTCCAATGCATTACAAATATCATCACCGGCGTACATTTCCCGGTCAGCGATCACCTGCTCCTGGGTTTTTCCGGTGACATGGGCAAGCAGATTTCGTGCCATCAGGCTTGCAGACTGGGCATCCTCTTGGGTCATCAGGGTGCGGCGCGCCTCTAAATACAGATCAGAAAGCTTCTTTACCAAAGGTCTGCTCCCTTCTGCTCCGGTAGGACTGCCTCAAGGGCAGTGATACCCACTTCGATCATACTGTCATCCGGTTCATTGGTGGTAAAATTCTGAAACCACATACCCGGCCAAGTCAGAATACGAGTCAGCCGGTTATCGTGACGGCCTGCCCATCGGTTGATCTCGTAGGTAACAGATACCACTACCGGCAAAAGCAGCAGCTTAAAGCCGATCATAATCAGGTTATACAGCAATCTTGCATCGGCACGCATTTCCGCAAGTCCAGGAAACAAAGTCAGCAAAAGAGAGGACGCAACAGAAAAAATCAGAATTGACAGCACCATAATGACGAACAAAAAGCTAGTTCCGCAGCGGGGGTGCAGACGGGTCTGTACCCGGACATTTTCTACTGTCAGAGGCAAGCCTGCTTCGTAGCAGCGAATACACTTATGCTCTGCACCGTGGTAAGCAAAGACCCGCTTCATATCCTTCATCCGGGAGACAAGAAGCATATAGGACACAAAGATCACGATCCGGACAACGCCCTCAATCAAGTTCTGCAGGAGCATATTGGCAATGATGCCGGAAAACAAGCTTCCGATCACCATAGGCAGCAGGAAAAACAGGGCTACAGACATCAAAAGACCCAGGGCTACTGCAATGCCGATGATAAAGCTTTGAAATTTCTTCTCCCCTAGCTTCTTTTCCAGCCACAGATCAAATTTTGAGGGGTTTTCTTCTTCGATCTCCTCCGGAGACAGGTCTGCAGAATGCATCAATGCCTTCACACCGATCACCTGAGAATCAAAGAAGTTTACTGTACCACGAATCAGGGGCCAGGACAGCATCGAATTCTTAGGGCGAATGCGTCTGGGCTTGACCTGCACATCCAGTCCGTCTTTTCCACGGACAACGATAGCATCCTTTTCAGGGCCCCGCATCATAATGCCCTCGATCAGTGCCTGACCGCCGATGGATGTTTTGAATTGTTCTTTTGCCATGAATCTATCCTCCGTCGGGTTCACTGGTTGGCAGGAAGCTGAACGGTAACCAGTGTTCCGCCCTCTTGTGCATTTTCCAAGGTCAGTGTTCCGCCATGCATCTGTACGATCTCATCACACACCGCAAGTCCGATACCAGAGCCGCGAGCCTTGGAAGTTCCTTTGTAAAATTTCTTTTTTACCAGAGGCAGTTCATCCTCCGGGATGCCGGGACCAAAATCCCGGATGCAGACCGTAACCATATCATCACAAAAACGAATGTCAGCCTGAATTGGCGTTCCGTTTCCGTGCTTGGCTGCATTGTCCAAAATATTCAGAAATACCTGCCGCATACGCTTGGGGTCGCAGGATATTTCAGGGATATCGTCGTCATTTTCCAGATATTCCAGTGTAATTCCGTCCTGTGCCAGACGGCTTCCGTACATAAACACAGTATCCTCAAACTCACTGCGAATATCGGTAAGCTCCATATTCAGGGTCATTCTGCCATCCTGAATACGGGTAAAGTCCAGAAGCTCCAGAACCATTTCCGTCAGGCGCTTACCCTCCCGCAGAATAATGCCCACACCCCGGCGGGTGGAATCATCAAGGCCCTCTGTGTTAAGGAGGGTTTCACTCCAACCGGTAATAGCAGTCAGCGGCGTGCGAAGCTCGTGAGAAAGGGAGGAAATAAATTCCGTTTGCATTTTCTCATTCTGGTTGATCTTAATAGACATTTCGTTGATCGTCTCCGCAAGCTCGCCGATCTCATCGTCGTACTTGGTCTGAATCTGAATTCCGTAGCTGCCGCTTGCAATCATTTTCGCCTTTTCCACAATCTGCCCCAGAGGGACCAGAATGGAGTGGATATAATAGTTGCTACTGATCAGTGCTACCACCAGAACCGCCAGCAATGCTGCCAGCGCAATGCCGGCAATGTAGGAGATCTGCCGGTCCATAATTCTGGTAGAGGTCACATAGCGAAGCACACCGATCACTTCGCCGTTGGAGTAGATCATAGGACTGGACACTGCCATAATCCGTTCCCCGGTCAAGGGGTTTTCACCTTTATAGGTGCTGATGCCTCGGGTGCTGATGGCATCGTAAATGTCCGAAGTGGTGGGTGAACGGCCAGCCCAGCTTCCGTAGGAGGAGGTTACAATATTGCCCTCTGCGCTGATAAACTGGAGCTCAATGGTATCCTTATCCTCGAAGGTCTGGGCATAAGTTATACATGACTGATAATATTCGCTGTAATTCTGGTTCAGGTAATCTGCAAAAAACTCTGTAGTCGAGCGGGCGCGGTATTGCATATCCGATTCCATTGCAGAATAGTAATAGACGCCGAACACGGCTGTAACCGCCAGAACGCAGACAAGTCCCATCACAAAGATAATGCCAACGGTATTAAATATCCAGCGTCTGCGCAGACCTTTAATTTTCAGCAACGCCGCCACCCCCTTTTTATAAATTATTTTTCAGGCATTAAACGCCCCACTTATAGCCAAAGCCCCATACTGTTGTGATATAGGCAGGATTTGCTGTATCATCTTCGATCTTAATGCGAAGACGGCGGATATTCACATCCACGATCTTCAGTTCGCCTTCATATTCCCGACCCCAAACCGCCGAGAGAATATCCTCTCTGGAAAGGGCACGACCGGGATTTTGCATAAACAGCTTCAAAATGGAATACTCCACCTGAGTCAGACGGATGCGCGCTCCGTTTTTCTCCAGTGTATGATTGCGTGTATTCATTACAAAAGGACCTTGGGTCAGTAGCTCTGCGGACATACCGCCGTCTCCGCCCATGCGGCGGTACAGTGCATCGATCCGGGCTGTCAGCTCCGCAGGAGAAAAGGGCTTTGTCACATAGTCGTCCGCACCGGTCATAAGGCCGGTGACCTTATCCATTTCCTGTGTGCGGGCAGTGAGCATAATAATGCCGATCTGCTTATTGGTGGCACGAATTCTGCGGCAGACCTCAAAGCCATCGATATCCGGCAGCATAATGTCCAAAATCGCCACACCGATGTCCGGATTTTCTCTGAGCTTGTCCAGCGCTTCCATTCCTGTACCTGCTTCTATGGCATCATAGCCGGCACGCTTTAAGTTGATTACCACAAAGCTGCGGATATTTACTTCATCCTCTAAAATCAGAACTTTTTTCATACTCTACCTCTTATGTTTCTCCGGTTTTCCAGTCTTGCTGGATCAGATGGAATGCCCGCAACAGGCTTTCCTGTGTGACACCGCAGGCAGCTGCTGCAATTTTCAGACTGGCTGCATAGGTGATCGATTCGGTCTTATACAGTACAAAGCGGCCGTCTTCCCTGCTATGCGCCTCCCGGCTCTGACCGGACAAGGCATAAATGGACATCACCGGCTGCGCATACCGAAACTGTTCGTCCCAGAGATAAAATTCATATGTGTTGCCGATCTGCTTGACGGCAATACGGGGCGCGCTGCTGCTATCCAGCTCCAGATACCAGCCGCCTACAAAGTTGTGATAGGTGTACAGCTTATCGATTTCCTCACCATCTGACTGCATGGCATACCAGCGGATCAGCTCCTGCCGGTCACTTCCCGGCTCACCCTCCAGCGGCTGCATAGAAATCAGATAAGGCAGCTCCACCACGCCGTCGTTGTCAATATCATCTGCGTACACATAGTAGTTGCGCATCGTCTTGACGCTGGTGCCGGATTCATTGGAAAAGCTCACATTGGCAAGTCTGTCATCGACAATGGTATATACGTCGGTGATCAGTGCCGTTTCTCCGGCGGTACTGGCAACATACACTGCCGTCTTATCATCGTGAAGCTTACCGATCAGGATGCGCTTGAGCTTGTCCGGTGGAGCAGACATATTCACCTCATTGGAGCGCTCCATAACCCCTTGGTTCACACGGTACAGCTCCGCAATTCCGTTGTCCGTATCGGTCTGACCGGGGCGAAGGAGAAACAGCTCGTACAAGCCGTCCTTGTTAAGATCTTCTGCAAGGAATTTTGTATAATTGGCAGTCATCATCTGCTGGATCTGACCGCCTGTATAGGTATACACAGAAACAGAACGCAGGACCTGATCGCTCAGCTGACTGCCCACCACGATCTCCACGCCGTGGTTGCCGTCCATTTCCACATACTCTACCTGATCAAAAGCAGAACCGTTGCTTTCGATGGTATCCACATGGACAAAGGTGTCCTCCACCTCATTAAAGATCAGAATTCGCAAGGGTCGCTCGGCGCTGCCCTTTGCAAACACCAGATACTCGGGATCTTCATCTCCGTCCAGATCTGCAATGTGGACCGTCTGCCGGTTTTCCCCTGCTAGCGGTGCACTGTAATCCAGACCGGTCATTGCACTGTCTATGGCGGACTGCAGGTTATTATAGTCATCCGAGCGGCGGGGAAGCTGATACATTTGACCCACTGTTCGCATAGTACATCCGCTCAGCAGCAGAGCTGCCGACAGAATAGAAATTATAATTTT
Organism: Oscillospiraceae bacterium; assembly: GCA_017521485.1. Taxonomy (GTDB): domain Bacteria; phylum Bacillota; class Clostridia; order Oscillospirales; family Oscillospiraceae; genus Faecousia. Next base: position 17,250 of record JAFXCL010000047.1, on the reverse strand, counting down.
TAAACACCGCTTCATATCGGCACCCCCTTCTGTTCATTATAGCACAAATGCCCGAAAAAGAAAAGTTATTTTACCACAACATTTGCACTGCCAAGCAGGTCATTGAGCTCTGTAAGCATCCGCGAATCCAGTGTACAACTCGTACCTCTGCGCTGCTTTGTATCCTCAAAATACAAAACAGCTTTGCTTTCGCCCGGGAACATATTCAATATGGCACGAACCTTACCGAAAAGCGGCTCTGCCTCATCGGGCAGGCGCAGATACAGCGTACCGGTACTTGTCTGTGTCTGGGGTTTCTCTTCCTCTGCAAAGTCAGACAAGGGACGGGCACGGTTAATAACGATCTGGGGTTCTTTGTCATCCCGCAGAGACAACCGACCCGTAACCACTACTGGCAGATTTTCCTTCAGGTATCCGCCGTACTGGCTAAGTACATTGGAAAACGCCAGCATTTCCATAGATGCGGTATCGTCTTCCACCGTTACATAAGCCATCATAGAATTGTTGCGGGTGGTCTTCATCTTTACAGACTGGACGATGCCGGCAACACTGATGATCTGATCGTCCTGATAGCCGTTATCTTCTTCCATAAGCAGTCCAATAGGAACGACACGGGTATTTTTCAGGATTGCCCGGTAGTCATCCATAGGGTGACCGGAAAGATAGATGCCGGTAGTTTCCTTTTCCATAAGCATCAGGTCTGCCTTGCTCATTTCCGCAAGCTTAGGAATGGGAATGGCAACTGCCTCATCCTCCTGCAGCATGGAAAACAATCCCATCTGACCCTCCAGATTTTTCTTTCGGGAGGATGCAATGCTATCCATCATTGTATCGTATACATTCAAAAGCTCGCTGCGGTGGTAGCCAAAGCAATCCATAGCGCCGCACTTAATGAAGTTTTCCACGGCACGCTTATTCAGCTCACCCTCGCCCATTCTCTGGATGAAATCCTCCAGGGATTGGAACGGTCCGCCCTCCTGGCGCTTTGCAGCCATACTGCGGATCAGTCCGCGGCCAACATTTTTCACCGCACCCAAGCCAAACCGGATCCCATCCCCCTCCACAGTAAAGTGGTCGTCGGAGTGGTTTACATCCGGAGGCAGGACTGCAATTCCCATTTCCTTACATTCTCCAATGTAGCCGGAGATCTTTGCCGCAGAGTCCAGCACCGAAGTCATCAGTGCTGCCATATACTCTCTGGGGTAGTGGCATTTTAGGTATGCGGTCTGATAAGCGACCACTGCATAACAAACTGCGTGTGCCTTATTGAAGGCGTAGTTTGCAAAGGCAACGATCTCGTCGTAGATAGACTGGGCAACGGTTTCCGGCACACCCTTTGCCATTGCGCCGCTGATTCCCTGCTTCTCGTCACCGTAGACAAAAACTTTCCGTTCTTCCTCGATGACTTTCATTTTCTTCTTAGAGATCGCCCGGCGGATATTGTCCGCCTGACCCATGGTATAGCCACCCAGCTGCCGGAATATCTCGATCACCTGCTCCTGATAGACGATACAGCCGTAGGTGACCTTCAGGATAGGCTCTAACATCGGGGTCTTGTAGGTGACCTTTTTATGATCCAGCTTATTGGCAATAAAAGTGGGAATGGAGTCCATAGGACCGGGACGGTACAGGGCAACAATAGCGGTAATATCCTCGATGCTGCCCGCCTTCATATTCACACAAACACCGGTCATACCCGCAGATTCCAGCTGGAACACGCCCTGTGTCTTACCCTCGGTGAGCATCTGGAAGGTAGCTGGGTCATTATCCGGAATGTTGTCCATAGAAAATTCCGGATTGTATTTCTGGATCTGCTGTTCCGCATCCCGGATCACCGTCAGGTTACGCAAACCCAAGAAATCCATTTTCAGGAGGCCCAGCTCCTCGATGGTCGTCATTGTATACTGGGTGACGATGGTATCGTCGTTTCGGGAAAGGGGCACATAGGAGCACACCGGCTCTGCGGTGATCACCACGCCTGCTGCGTGGGTGGAGGTGTTTCTGGGCATTCCCTCCAGGCTCATTGCCGTGTCGATCAGCTTTTTGACCCGCTCATCTCCATCGTACATCTCCTTGAGCTTAGGAGAAACATTCAGCGCCTCCTTCAGGGTGATATGCAGGGGCATTGTGGGCACAAGCTTTGCCACCACATCCGTTTCCGCATAGGAGAAATTCAGGGCTCTGCCCACATCACGGATGGCGCCACGGGCTGCCATCGTACCAAAGGTGGCGATCTGCGCCACATGGTCAGCGCCGTATTTTTCCATAACATAATCGATAACCTCTCCCCGGCGTTCCTGGCAGAAGTCCGTATCGAAGTCCGGCATACTGACGCGCTCGGGATTTAAGAACCGCTCGAAGATCAGGCTGTACTTCATAGGGTCTACTTCTGTAATGTGCATACAGTAGGCCGCAATGGATGCTGCACCGGAGCCACGGCCCGGTCCAACAGGTATTCCCGCTTCCTTGGCATAGCGGATGAAGTCCCAGACGATGAGATAGTAGTTCACATAGCCCATACGGCTGATGACGCCGATCTCATAGTTAAGGCGCTCTAGGTAGCTTGCCGGCGGGTTTTCGTACCGCTCCCGGAAGCCGTCCATACAGACCTTACGGAAGTATTCCTCGTTGGTGTATCCCTCCGGGATCGGAAAGGACGGCAGGTGGTACTGATTGAATACAAATTCCAGATTGCACCGGTCTGCGATCTTGACGGTATTTTCAAACGCCTCGTCGCAATTGGGGAACAACGCCTTCAGTTCTTCTTCGCTTTTCAGATAAAATTCCTCTGTCTGGAATTTCATCCGGTCCGGATCGTCCACCGTCTTACCGGTCTGGATGCACAGCAAAACATCCTGCATAGTGGCATCTTCCCGGCGGAGGTAGTGGGCGTCGTTTGTGACGATCAAGGGCAGACCGGTCTCCCGGCTCAGGCGCATAACCTCCTGATTAACTGCCCGCTGCTCCGGGATGCCGTGATCCTGCAATTCCAGATAGAAATTACCTTCGCCGAAAATTTCAGACATTTTCAGGGCATAGTCCTTAGCAGCAGCATAGTCCTCATTCATCAGATGCTGGGCAACGCCGCCGGCAAGGCAGGCAGAGGTAGCAATCAGACCCTCGTGGTATTTGGAGAGCAGTTCTAAGTCCACTCGGGGCTTGCCGTAAAAGCCGTTCATAAAGGCTTCGGAAACTAGCAAGCAGAGATTTTCATAGCCTTTGCGGTTTTCACACAGCAAAACAAGGTGGTAAGGATCGTTGTCAATGCCGTGGACACGGTCCTGCATGCCCCGGCGGGCAACGTAGACTTCACAGCCGATGATCGGCTTAATGCCCGCAGCCTTGGCTGCCTTATAAAAGTCGATACAGCCGTACATCACGCCGTGGTCTGTAATGGCAATGGCGGTCTGACCCAGCTCCTTTGCCCGGTCCATCATACCGCTGATGCAGCAAGCACCGTCCAGTAAGCTATACTCCGTATGCACATGCAAATGTACAAAGCTCATGGTCTTTCCTCCTTTGCCATTGCCACCAGCTTTTGCAGGCGGTGGTTCATAGCCGGTTTTGTAATAGGCGGCTCCATAAGGGCTGCCAGTTCTGTCAGAGAATATTCCGGGTTTTCCTCCCGGGCGATGGCTGCCTGCAGAAGCTTCTTGGGCAAATGCTCCAACAGGCCCTTCTCTTTCAGGGTGCGGATGGCGGCAAGCTGTTCCTGTGCTGCCTCCACCACCTTAGAGGTATTGGCATCGTCGCAGTTGCAGCGGCGATTGACTTTGTTGTTGAGTTCCTTTTCCAGTCTCGCTTCCATAATGCCCATTGCCGCAACCGGTGCGCCCAGGAAGGTAAGCACATCGGAAATCATGTCACTTTGCTTAAAATACAGCACCTGCGAGCCGCCACGGCTGGCAGTTTTTGGCTGAAAGCCCAGCACATCCTCCATCAGACTGAAGGTCTCTCTTGCCACGCTTTGGTGGGTGGTTGTCATTTCCAGGTGGTAGCCTTTTACAGGATCAGTCACAGAACCGCCTGCCAGAAATGCGCCTCGGAGAAAGGCTGTCTTGCAGCAGCTATCCTCCACCACAGGCAAATTCAGATGCAGGCAGAATGTTCCCTTTGCATCGAAGCCGTAGGTGTTCATAATGGAACTGATCTTAGAGGAATCGGTGATCTGGAAATTCAGCTTGCCCGGTGCATCCTCCTGAGGGATGCTGTCAAAGGTAATGCGAAAGGCTTTTTTGAACAGCTTAGGAAGGCATTGTGCAAATTCGCGGCTTTCTGTAATAATGCGGATACAGTCAGATGAGAAGCTGTTGCAAAACAGCAATATTCCAAAGCATTCCGCCAGTGCACAGCAGCTTCTCTGGGGAACGGTGCGGCAGATCTCTGCCTTTGCAGAGCCTGAAAAGGACATTGCCATTTTGGTCGCCTCCCTTCTTTGTTTACCAGATTCTAACTTCCGGTTCTAAGCGGATACCGGTATCGCCATATACTTTATCGGAAACCTGCTTTAGCAGGCTGCGTACATCTTTTGCCGTGGCTGCGCCTAAATTCACTGCAAAGCCAGCGTGTTTTTCGGAAACCGCTGCGTCACCCACCCGGAAGCCTTTCAGCCCGGCCTGATCGATCAGCGCCGCTGCATAGCCCTGGGCAGGCCGCTTGAATGCAGAACCGGCAGAGGGCAGGTCCAGAGGCTGTGAGGTTTTCCGGCGGTTCATCAGATCCTGAATAACAGCGCGGATCTCCTCCACCGGCTTTTCGGTCAGGGTAAACACAGCACTCAGCACGATCCGGTCTTCCTCCTCCAGACGGCTGTGGCGATAGGAAAATTCCATTTCCTCCCCTTTCAGGGTCTGGATGTTTCCATCCATATCCATCACATCTACACGTTTGCAGATCTGGCATATCTCGCCGCCGTAAGCGCCTGCATTCATATACACGCCGCCGCCTACCGTACCGGGAATTCCGTGGGCAAATTCCATTCCGGACAAGCCCAGGTTTGCCGAAAAGACCGCAGCTCTTGTCATAGTGACGCCTGCGGCAACCTGAATCTCGGTGCTGCTGATGCGTTCCATACCACCTAAGCAGTCTTTCAGGCAAATTACCAATCCGGGCATCCCATCATCCGGTGCAAGGATGTTTGTTCCTGCGCCTAAGATAGCAGGCTTTGTGTCCAATAAGGCGGACGCTTTTAAAATTTCTGCCAATTCTTCCTTGTTTTTAGGCAGCGCCATCACTTCCGCCGGTCCGCCGATCCGGAAGGAGGTATGCTTTGCCATCGGCTCGTTAAAACGAAGCTCTATTTGAGGTAATAATGCAGAGATTTTCTGCTGAAAAGTTGTCAATTCCATCATAAACGCCTCCGGGTATATGATCTAATACAGTATATCATATTTGTTACCGATTTGCAATTATTACTATGGGATTTTTCAACTTTTTGTTGTCAAAATGACAATTGCACAATACCTATTGACAAATTAAAAAAGCAGCTGGGTGACCAGCTACTTTTATGTATTTACTTTTCGATGATTTCCAGCACTTCCATGGGACAAGCCTTTACGCAAATACCGCAGGCGATACACTTGGTGGTAGGACCTTCCGCAGGAGCGACCATAACCTTCATGGGACAGACCTCTGCGCACTTACCGCAGGAGGTGCAGAGCTTTTTATTGATCATATAAACGCCCTTGGGATTCTGGGTGATTGCACCGGCTTCACAAGCCTTTTCACACTTACCGCACTGGATACAGGTCATAGGCTTGGCTGCACCGTTCTTTTCCACAATTTTGATGCAGGACAGATCCTCATTAAATTCCTTGTAGAATGCAACAGAGCAGGCACGAACACATTCCAAGCATGCCATACACTGGACATCTTTTTTTACACCGAGTCTTTTCATAGAAAAGTATTCTCCTTTATTCATATTTCGAAATTATTATACAGGAACTGTCATAAAATAGCAATGGTTTATTTGTATTTTTCAAAAACAAGTGACTAAAATTCCCAGTCTAATTTCTCGTTTTAAGTAAATACTAGCTGTGAAGCAATTTAACAGGAGGATGAATATGAAGAAATTTGCAAGCATTGCGTTGGTGCTTGTGCTGAGCCTTTCTTTGTGCGCTTGCGGCAGAAAGGACAGCCAGACTACACCGACCACCGCACCCACAACTGCAACTACCGTTCCCCCCACTACTTTTACAACCGTACCCAGCACTTCTCCCACAATGGACACCATTTTGCCCGATCTTCCCGATCCCACTATGGACAGCATGTTACCTGACAGCGGTCTGCTGGACACAAGCGAAAGCACCCAGGGAAACATGGGTGCATCAGACGGAGCAATGGGATAAACATTTGGCGCGCTGCAAAAGGGCAGCGCGCCGATGTTTTACAAAATTGTAATATATCGCAGGATGTTTTTCTGCATTTTGTGGGCAGCTTCTACCGCACATTGCACATAGTTACTTTCATCCCCCTGCTCTTTCCAGGCAGCGGTAATGCCTGTGCCGGAGCAGACGACTGCGCCGTGGCCGAACTGGTCGAAAGCGTAGCTGCAATTTTTGGCATTGGCATTGCTGTAATCGTAGCCGTCTACCAAAAGGAACAGCCGGTTATATTTGGAGCGTAGATGGCGCAGGCTGTCCGGGGCATTGGCGGCAGCTGTGGCAGCAATTTGGGTGTAGCCGCATTTACCGATCAATCCCTCGCCCAAGCGGCCAAGAACATCTGCTGCCGCCTGATGGACCAAGCGGGAGCCGGTCATCAGGTCCTGAATTTCCGATGCGGAGCGGTTAGGGGTGCGGAGGGTCACGAACAGACTTTTATCGTTTTCTGCAAGACCCTGTGTATAAGTTTTGATATGGTCGCTGCCCAGATAAGGCATAAGACTCAGTCCGTCACAGGGCATATGCAATGCATAGTCGGCAACGGCAGTTTTATCGGAATTCAGTCCATCCAGCAGTACAAAATATTCCTTTTCCTTCGCAACCTTCAGCAGTCGATCCAGCACAGATAGTCCTTGTGTGCCATAAATGACAAAGCAGTTAAAATCCAACCGCACAGCAGGGACGATTTCCTGTAGTCCTTCCAGCAGTTCTGTACAGACCTTTTCATAGGCAGGCAGAAATGCACCTGCTTCTGCCAACACTGTCGGTGCAATATCCTCCTGTGTCATCGTCAGGTCTACAATGGTAGGATTTTTCAGTTTTCGTATCTTCTTTTGCAGCTTATCAATGGACATACACTTACCTCCACATCCCTTTTCTTTTATTATAGCATAAAATTCTCTGCCTGAAAAGAGAAACCTTTCCAACTGGTTTTTCCCATTCCGCGGGCATACTAAGACTGGAAGGAGGTGCTTTTATGCAGGTAAAAAGCTGGGCGCTCACATTGGGAATCGGCGCAGCTGTGGGTGCAGTTGCCATTCTGACTATGCCGAAAAACAATCCTACCCGCCGTTTGGCTGCAAGGGCAGCAAATAAGGTCGAGGATCTGGCATGGCAGGTTTCTGACAAGCTTACACAGGAGTTTGACCTGTAAAAAACACATCCACCGGCTAATGCCGGTGGATGTACTTTTTTACTTCGTTTCCACAAGGATTTGGTCATCTGCGACCCGGATGCGGATTGCAGAAATAGGCTTTTCAAAGGAGTCAATGATCTTTTCGGAAATGGGATCCTCCAGACGGCGCTGAATGGTACGGCGCAGATTCCGGGCACCGTAGGTGACAGAATAAGCTTCCTTTACAAGCATATCCCGAATGGTTTCATCCCAGCTAAGCTCCAAGCCACGCAAAGACAGGCTTTCCTTCAGTTCCTGTAGCATAATGTCTGCAATGTTCAGGAAATTATCCTCCGTCAGGTGGTTGAAGGTGATGATCTCATCTACACGGTTGATAAACTCAGGCCGCAAAAATTCCTTGAGTGCCGCCATTGTCTTTTCCTGGGTCTGGTCTTTATCGGTCTTACCAAAGCCAAGTCCTCCTACCCTGCCCTCAGAGCCGGCGTTGGAGGTCATAACAATGATGGCATTTTCAAAGTTGACGGTTCTGCCTTGTGCATCTGTGATACGACCGTCGTCAAGAACCTGCAAGAGAATATTCAGCACATCCGGGTGAGCCTTTTCGATCTCGTCAAACAGCACCACACTGTAAGGCTTTCGGCGGATCTTTTCCGTCAGCTGACCTGCCTCATCATAGCCCACATAGCCGGGAGGCGAGCCGATCAGCTTGGAGACCGTATGCTTTTCCATATACTCGGACATATCCAGACGGATCAGAGAGTCAACGGAATCGAACAGGTCGTTTGACAGACATTTGACCAGCTCCGTCTTGCCCACACCGGTAGGTCCTACAAAGATAAAGGATACAGGGCGTTTCTTGGGATTGATGCCCACCCGATTTCTGCGAATGGCTCTGGACACTGCATCCACCGCTTCATCCTGACCGACGATATGGCTTTTCAGTCGGTCAGCAAGACCCTTGATCTGCTCATATTCCTGGGCCTTGATCTTAGATGCCGGGATCTTCGTCCACAGCTCAATGATCCGGGCAAGGTTTTCCATAGTCACCGCAGGAGGGGGCACCTGCTCCAGCTGTCCGATCTCCTCTTCCAGCTGACACAGCTTACTGCGCAGGATGGCAATGCGCTCAAAATTCTGCTCCTCTGCATTTTCATTGAGCATCCGCAGCTCCAGCTCGTAGTCATCCCGCTCCTTCCGCTTTTCTGCAAGCAAACTGATCTCCTTACAGCGCAGATTCAGATCGGAACAAGCCTCGTCCAGCAGGTCGATGGCTTTATCCGGCAAAAAGCGGTCTGAAATATACCGCTCGGACAAAATCACACACTGGCGGGCAATCTCACCGGAGATGGACACGCCGTGGAAGCTGGCATAACTTTTGGCAATACCCTGCATGATCTGGCAAGCCTCCTCAATGGTAGGCTCAGCCACAGATACCGGCTGGAAACGGCGCTCCAGTGCCGCATCCTTTTCAATATGCTTGCGGTATTCGTTAAAGGTGGTTGCACCGATCACCTGAATTTCTCCACGGGAGAGGGCAGGCTTCAGGATGTTGGCTGCGTTCATAGAGCCTTCGGCGTCGCCTGCGCCCACAAGGTTGTGGACCTCATCGATCACCAGAATGATATTGCCGCAGGCTTTGATCTCGGTAATGAGGCTCTTCATACGGCTTTCGAACTGGCCTCTAAATTGCGTGCCTGCCACCAGTGCGGTCAGGTCTAACAGGAACACCTCTTTATCCCGCAGCTTATAAGGCACATTCCCTGCGGCGATCCGCTGGGCAAGACCCTCTGCAATGGCGGTTTTGCCCACACCGGGCTCACCGATCAGGCAGGGATTATTCTTCTGTCTTCTGTTGAGGATCTGGATCACCCGCTCGGTTTCCACATCCCGGCCGATCACTTTATCTAGCTTTCCCTCCCGGGCTCTGCCGGTCAGGTCCATACAGTAGGTATCTAAGAATTTATGCTTTTTATTCTTACCGGATTTGGGATTTTCCTTGTCCTGCTCAGACTTCTTTTCAGGAACATCCGCTTTTTCTGGCATAGGTGCAGAACCGAACAGCTGATTGAGCAGCGGGAAGGTTGCCGTCTGGCTCTCCCGCTCGTCGTCCTCAGCACCGTCCTCGTCCCGCTGACCGAAAATACTGCTCATTTCATCTGTCAGGTTGTCAAGATCTTCTTCCGAAAAGCCCATCTGCTTCACTGCCGCATCGATCTGAGGAATTCCCAGACTGCGGGCGCATTTAAGGCAATAACCCTCGTTAAGTGTAGCGCCGTTTTCGATCTTGGTAATGAACACAACGGCTACATTTTTCTTGCATCTTGTACACATTTTAGGCTGCATATATCTCACTCCGTTTCATGGGGATCTTCCACTGCTGCATACTTTATCACAGATTATCCCCAAAAGGAAAAACAATTTATGAATTTTCGCTGCACTCGAACTTCTCTACTCCATCGTCATACCAAAGGTGGGTCATATACAGACCGCCTGCAGGTACCGTCGGACCGGCAGCCGTCCGGTTTCCGGACTCCAAGAGCGCACCGATCTGCTCGGGCGCGATCTTCCCTTCTGCAGCGTAGATCACTGTGCCTGCCATCGCCCGGGCCATATTATACAAAAATCCGTTGGCACAGACCTTCAACTCAATAATGTCTCCCCGGCGCTCCACTTTATAATAATATACAGTTCGCACCGTAGATTTTACTTCTGTTCCCAAACTGCGCACCGCGGCAAAATCGTGGGTCCCCACAAACTGGTCTGCCGCCCTCTGCATGATCTTCTCGTCCAGATGCTTAGGATAAAACCAAGCCCGATTCACATAGAAGGGGTCACGAAGCCGGGAGTTATAAATGGTATAGGTATACTCCTTCCGCACACAAGAGCCAATGGCATTAAATCCCTCATGGACATCAAACGCCTTTGTCACCGCAATATCCACAGGCAAATGGGTATTCAGGGCATAGGGCAGGCGCTCTGCCGGAATGGTAGACTCTGTGCGGAAATTCGCCACATAGCAACGGGCATGGACACCTGCATCGGTACGGCCACAGCCAGTCACATGGACAGTATGCCCTACCACCATTTTAATGGCTTTTTCAAGGGTCTGCTGGACAGTTGCAAGATTCTTCTGTGCCTGCCAGCCATGATAGGCTGTGCCCTCATAGGTTAAAATCAAAGCAATGTTTCGCATACTTACCTCACAGGCCGAAATTTCGCAAAAGCACCACTGCACCTATCAGCAGCACGCCCACTGCGAATGCATAATAATCCGGCCGCTTATAGCGCAAAAGCTTCATTTTGGTTCTGCCGTCTCCACCTTGATAGCACCGGCATTCCATAGCCGTCGCCAGCTCGTCCGCTCTGCGGAATGCACTGATAAACAAGGGTACTAGAATAGGAACCAAAGCCTTTACCCGCTGGAAAAGATTTCCAGATTCCAAGTCCGCACCTCTTGCCTTTTGGGCAGACATAATTTTATCCGTTTCCTCAATGAGTGTGGGAATAAACCGCAGGGCAATGCACATCATCATTGCCAGCTCGTGGACGGGAAAACGAATCTTTTTCATAGGGTTCATCAAGGATTCCAATCCATCGGTAAGCATAATGGGAGATGTGGTATAGGTCAGCAGGAATGTGCCGGAGATCATCATCAATATCCGGGTCACCATAAAGAAAGCACGAACTGCGCCCTCTAAAGTAATGGTGATCTTCCAAAAGCTTACCAAAACCGTTTCACCGGTGGTAAAAAACAGGTTAAGAATACCGGTGAAGATCAGAATCAGCACCAGAGGCTTCATTCCTCTGACAATGGCTTTCAGGGGGACTTGGGACACCTTGATCGCCATCGCTAAAAAAGCCAGCATCAAGCCGTAGGAGATCCATCCACCAGCTGAAAACAGTGCAACAATATACACGATGAGCATAATCAGCTTGGTCCTGGGGTCCAAGCGATGAATAGGCGAATTTCCCGGGAAATACTGACCGAGGGTAATATCCTTAAGCATAGGCATTCCCCTCCTTCAGGCCTTTGAGTGCTTCCACAGCCTGCTCCATTGTATAAACCGGCTCTACAGGCAAGCCCAGTTCATGAAGCCGGAGAAACACCCGGGTGACCTCCGGAATATCCAGTCCCATATCCAACAGTTCCTGCGCTCTGGAGAACACTTCCTTCGGTGTTCCGTCCATCATAAGCTCACCGTTGCTGAAAACCAGTAGACGCTGTGCCATTCTTGCCACGTCGGACATAGAATGGGTAACCATCATAATGGTGGCATTTTGCGCCTTACGGTAGCTTTCAATATTTGCAAGGATCTCTTCCCTGCCCTCCGGATCCAAACCAGCAGTAGGTTCGTCCAAAATCAGAACTTCAGGCTCCATAGCGATCACGCCGGCAATGGCGACCCGACGCTTCTGTCCGCCGGACAGGTCAAAAGGTGACGACTGGAGCTGCTCTTCAGTAATTCCCACAAAGCCTGCAGCCTGTCGCACACGGCGGTCGATCTCTTCTGCTGCTAAGCCCATATTCTTCGGGCCAAAAGCAATGTCCTTATACACCGTTTCTTCAAAAAGCTGATACTCCGGGTACTGGAACACCAGTCCTACCCGGAAACGGCATTGACGTGTAAAGGCTTTATCGGACCAGATGTCCTTACCGTCCAGTAAGACAGTGCCGGCGGTAGGCTTCAATAGTCCGTTTAGATGCTGCATCAGGGTAGACTTTCCGGAACCGGTGTGACCGATCACACCGATATACTCGCCCTTTTCCACGGAAAAAGAAATGCAGTCCAGCGCAGTATGCTCAAAGGGCGTTCCGATGCTATATATATGTTGTAAGTCCTTAACCTGTAAAATAGGTGCCAATTTGATTCCTCCAGTGGGTCAGACCTCTTAAAGGTTACTTAAGCGCCTCAAAAAGTGTCTGCGCACATTCTTCAGTAGTTAGCTTTTCCAAGGGAAGTTCAAAACCTTCTTTGTTCAGCTCCCAGCACAATTCAACGGTCTCCGGTGCAGCCAGTCCCATTTCGTGCAGCTTTTCAACCTGAGAAAACACCTGCTGGGGCGTGCCGTCCAGCGCGATATTCCCCTTATCCAGAACGATAACACGCTGCGCCTGTGCTGCTTCATCCATATGGTGTGTAATCAAGATTACTGTAATGCCATTTTGTTCATTCAGCTGACGGACGGTCTGCATAACCTCCCGCCTACCCCTAGGGTCAAGCATTGCAGTAGGCTCGTCCAGTACAATACATTCCGGCTCCATTGCAATCACACCTGCAATGGCGATCCGCTGCTTTTGTCCGCCGGACAAAAGATGGGGTGCATGCTCCCGAAATTCGTACATTCCTACCTGCTTAAGTGCCTTGTCCACACGAAGGCGGATCATAGGTGCAGCAACGCCCAGATTTTCTGGGCCGAACGCCACATCCTCCTCCACCACATTGGAGACGATCTGGTTGTCCGGATTCTGGAAAACCATACCCACTGTTCTGCGGATTTTTATCAAAAGGTCAGCATCTGCCGTGTCCATACCGCAGACAAAAGCCTTTCCCCCGCAGGGTAATAATATAGCGTTGAAATGCTTAGCAAGGGTGGATTTACCGCAGCCGTTACTGCCTAAAATCGCCACAAATTCGCCCTTTTGAATCTGTAAATTCAGATCCTCAAAGACGGCGACGCCGGGCGTGTTATCCACGCCCGGATACATATATGCCAAGTGTTCCGTATTGATCGCTGTGCTCAAATTTGTTCCTCCCGTCAGGGTGTCCATCTTCCGGCTGCACCGCAAGGCAGCATCAGTCCGGTGGACCGAACCGGCAAACCCAATTCTCCAACCGCAGTGCTGCCGCCGCAGATCGGTGCAAACACCGTATCGGAGGCGTAGCCAACTGCTGAGGGTGCAAGTCCGGTGGTATAGGAATTGATAATAACAAACAAAGGTTTATCGGTCAGCAGCTTCCCCACTTCCAGCAGGAAGGGATAGAAGCTCGTTTCCATTTTCCAGATCTCTCCGCTGGGCCCCCGTCCGTAACTGGGCGGGTCCATTATAATACCGTCATATCGGCGGCCCCGACGGATCTCCCGCTGGATAAACTTACCGCAGTCATCTACGATCCAATGGATGGGGCGATCTGCAAGACCGGATGCCTGGGCATTTTCCTTTGCCCAGGAAACCATTCCCTTAGATGCATCCACATGATAAACCTCAGCACCGCCTGCGGCCGCTGCTAATGTCGCACCGCCGGAGTATGCGAACAAATTCAGCACCCGAACCGGTCTGCCGGCAGAGGCAACCTTATCCCGGATAAAATCCCAGTTGGCGGCCTGCTCCGGAAATACACCGGTATGCTTAAAATTCATAGGTTTCACATTGAATGTCAGGTAGTCCTTGTAGTGGATCTGCCAGCGATCCGGCAAATTATGGTCTGTCCAGTGACCGCCGCCGGTAGACGAACGGACATACCGGGCATTATATTTCTTCCAGCCGGGATCTGCGTGGGGTGTGCTCCAGATTACCTGGGGGTCCGGACGGACCAGCAAGTACTTTCCCCACCGTTCCAGACGCTCACCGTCGGTAGCATCCAGCAGCTCATATTCCTTCCATTCGTCTGAAATCCAGATCATTTGTTTCTCCTTAATTTTGCGATGGTTTATTATGGCGCATGATTCGGGTCAGCCGGTGTCTGCGCGCCATCATCCGGAACTGCCGGTATGCTCGGTTCCGTGGGAATGGTAGCCTCGTAGGCCTCCCAGCTTTGCTGTGTGTGCGTAGTACACACAATATAGGGTGCTTCTACGCCCTGGTTGATATCATAATCAAAGCCCTTGAACGATGCGTCTTTGCCGTCACCGGACACAAGATATACATATTCATTCATCCGGTAAGCAGCACCCAGATTGTATCTTGCTGCCTTATTGATTTCATCCATTACAGCCTGGGTCATCTTCACCAAGGATTTCTTTGTAATCTGCACAGTGGGGTCTACACCGGCAAACTTGTGGCAGTATTCATTGGCAACGCCCTTACCTGTGAGGCAATAATCCACTTCTACGTGGCAGGTACAGCTTTGACCAGGGATGTCCTCGCTGTAAGCCCGAGCATTGGCAGTCGGGGAGAAGTTGCTTGCAATACCCACACGGATATCGTTATTGCAAGCCTCTGTTGCACGCTTACCGCAATCCAGACACACAGAGACAGAAACCATCTTGTCACTGTTATACAGGGAAATATCGCTCTTTCCGCTGTGCAGAGGTGCCATAACCTTTTTAAACAGCTGGGCAGAGGGGTTTCCGGACACACCGGAGATAACCTCAGGGGTATCAAAGCCACACCAAACCGCAGCAGTATAGTAGCCTGTATAACCACAGAACCATCTATCCTTACTGTCACCGGTCGTACCGGTCTTGCCGGCTGTGGTAATACCGCTGATTCTTGCCTCTGTACCTGTACCGCTGCTGACACCGCCAACCAGGCAATAGTTCATATAGTCAACGGTCTTATCGCTAAGCAGTTCAACCTTCTTCTGGGTGTTATCCAAAACCAGATTTCCGTTGCTGTCGTACACCTTTGTAAAGGTGCGTCCATCCCGATAATCACCTTTGTTGGCAAATGTGGCAAAGGCAGTTGCCATATCCCGAACTGTGACGCCCCAGGTCTGTGCACCAAGCGCCAGAGGTCCGATGCCAATATCGGAATAGTTCTTTCCAACGGAGTTTGTATAGTTTTCCACCAATGTGGACAGCCCGAACTTATCTTTCGCAAACTCAAATGCGTAATTGATTCCGATTTTGTCCAAGGTATTGGCTGCAACGGCATTCACAGAGGATACAACACCACTGTAAATCGTCCGGGAGTAACTATAGCTGCGGTTATCATTCAAGGGATAAGGGCCGTTGCTGTAACTATTTGGCAGGTCCTTAATAACGGTAACGGGTGAAACTGTACCCAACTCAAAGGCAGGAGCGTAAACACTCAGAGGCTTAATAGAAGAACCGGACTGAAGCTGGGCATCGGTTGCTCGGTTCCAATCGTCAAAACCTTCCTTTTCACCCACACCACCGGCCATTGCAACAATATCGCCAGTTTTGTTGTCGATCAGGACAATTGCAGACTGAAGCTGCTGTCCGCCGCGGGCATCGGGAATCTTGGAAAGATCCGTGTAGATCGCATCCACCTGACTCTGTACATCCAAATCCAAAGTGGTATAAATATGGTATCCACCCCGCTGGATCTGCTGCATCAAAAGGCCCTTTGTGGCAGAATTCCAAGTCATTCCGTTCTGTTCAGCCATCAGCTTGGCAACATCTTCCAGTACTGTATCCGTAAACCAGCTGTATGTTGCCTGAGATGCACTCTTGTCTACAGCTGTTTCCGTGTGACATACAGGGCAGTAATAGGCCGTTTCAGTGGGTGTAAAGTTCGCAACTGTGTTTTTGTATCCACATTCCGGATTGGGGCACTTTGCAAGGCGATCAACATCGTCAATGCCGTTCTTCAGGACAATTTCCTGCGCAATTGCCTCATCATATTCCTCCTGTGTGATCATTTCATACTCCAGCATTGCACCCAATACCAGCTTCTGACGATAGCGGTTGCGCTGCATACCGTTCATCTCTTCACCCTTGTAGGTAAAGACATCATCACTGTAAGGATCAAACAAAGAGGGGTTATTGGTGATACCAATCAGGCTGGCACACTCTGCCAAAGTAAGCATTTCCAGTTCTTTTCCGAAATAGGTGGCAGCTGCAGAACGGACACCGCGGCAGCCCTGACCCATATAGATAAAGTTCAGATAAAGTTCCATAATCGTCTCTTTATCATAGGTCTTTTCCATTTGAACCGCACGGAATATCTCAAGCACCTTACGCTGCACAGTTACATCGTCTGCACTTTCATCTTCCGTAAGCAAGAGATTCTTAATCAGCTGCTGGGTAATGCTGGAACCGCCAGCAGAGGAATCTCCAAAGAACATTCTTGCCGTAGCCTTAACCGTGGTGACCCAGTCAACGCCCTGATGTTCGTAGAAACGGTGATCCTCAATCGCAACTGCTGCATTGATCAGGTTCTTGGGAATATCCTCATAGTTGACCCAAGTACTGCTGGTCTCAGCAAAGATTTTCTGATACTCCTGAATCTGTCCGGAGGCGTCCACATAATACAAATAGGAATTCTGCTCATATTCATAGCTATCCAAATCAATGTTTGCCAGCGGCAGAATATCATCCTGCAGATAATCACCTAAAATACCAACGAAGGCAAAAGCGCAAACAACTCCGATTAACAGCACTGTGACTGCTGTGCCGCAAAAAATCTTAAACGAAGCAAACAGCACGCGCCAAACCCCGTATGCACTTTTTAATGACCAGTGGGGATTCCACTTTTGCCGAGGAATTTGATTTCCTTTATCCTTCTTTTTCGCCATAATATTCCCTCCATTGCGCGGACCCGAAGGCCTGCAAGGTAAAAATGTCTTGTAATAGATATGATTTTATAGTATCGCTCATAATATTATAGCATACCCAATTCAAAAACGAAAGTATTATTTTTATTAATATATCTTAAAATAGCACAATTTCGATATTTTTTATTGCATAAAAAGGAACCCCCCGGTAAAACCGGGGGTTCTTCATATGCGGGCATAGCCCTATTTTTCTTGCGTGATGCGTAAACGCATAATATCAGCCCGCCAACTGCATTGTTCTACTTGCGACCCGTAAACGGGCTGGCGGACG
>JAFXCL010000046.1 GCA_017521485.1 Oscillospiraceae bacterium | reverse complement strand
AGCAGGCTCGCTTCTTGCCGACCACGGCACTTGCTTGCCCCCTCGCTTACTCTGCCACAGGCAGCGCTCGGGCGCGCAACCCGCAAGCAAAGCCACCTCCCCAGACCCCACCAGGCGCGCACTTTCGAGAGTGCAAACAAGCCTTTGTGCGTTTGTAGAAGGGTATCCAATAAGGGATAGCCAGTGCCTTTTTATTAGCTGGAAACCGAAAGCTTATTTTTTTAATCATTTCCGAAGGAAATACCACAATTATCAATTGTCCATTGTCAATTGTCAATTCGCGCAAAAGCGCGTCAAACAGAAATTTGATAAAATGAAGGAGGAATATTAAACCAACCTTATATTTTCCAATTGATTTCGCAAAATCTGTGTGTTATAATGCGGGATGTACCAAATACAACTATTTTTTTGCACAAATAAATTTTTGTCGAATGAAAGCAGGTGCTTAAAATGTATACAGTCAAGGACCTTTACGATCTGTCCCACACCATGGCAGGGGCGTATCTGGAAGGCTTCACCTATCCTTGGGAAGCACTCAAGGGGATAAAGGAATTGATCCTCTCACTGGGAGAGGGTTTAGATCCTGAGGAATACACACAAATCGCACCGGAGGTTTGGGTGCATAAGACTGCAAAAATCGCCCCTACAGCTTATCTGGGCGCGCCTTGTATTATTGGCGCGGGTACAGAAGTGCGCCACTGCGCCTTTGTCCGGGGCTCTGCGCTGGTGGGGGAAAACTGCGTGGTGGGCAACTCGGTAGAGCTGAAAAATGTGATCTTGTTTGACAATGTGCAGGTGCCTCACTATAACTATGTGGGTGACAGCATTTTGGGCTATAAGGCGCATATGGGTGCCGGATCCCTGACCTCCAATGTAAAGTCCGATAAAACACTGGTAGTGGTTCACATCGGCGAGGGCATCCCCACAGGCTTGAAGAAATTCGGCGCAATGGTGGGCGATTTTGTTGAGGTAGGCTGCAACAGCGTCCTAAATCCCGGCACAGTAATCGGCAGAAATTCCAATGTGTATCCCCTGTCCAGCGTCCGGGGGGTCATTCCCGAGAATAGCATTTATAAAGCAGAAAACAATATTGTTGTGAAATTGAAAATTGAAAATTGAAAATAAAAAATTGGAGCGTTATTTATGGGTAGATATTTCGGCACAGACGGCTTCCGCGGGGAAGCCAATGTAAACCTGACCGCAGACCACGCCTACAAGGTGGGCCGTTTTCTAGGCTGGTATTATGGGGAATTAAAACGCCGGGCAGGTGCGACAGAGCCGCCCCGGGTGGTGATCGGCAAGGACACCCGCCGCAGTAGCTATATGTTTGAGTACACGCTGGTCGCAGGCCTGACCGCATCCGGCGCGGATGCTTATCTATTGCACGTTACTACCACCCCGTCCGTTGCCTATGTGACCCGGATGGACGATTTTGACTGCGGCATTATGATCTCTGCCAGCCATAATCCTTTCTATGACAACGGTATTAAGCTCCTGAACGCCAGCGGTGAGAAAATGGATGAAGAAACCATTGCGCTGGTGGAGGATTATATTGACGGAGAGCTTACCCTTTTCGGGCAGAAGTGGGCAGAGCTTCCCTATGCCACAAAGGAGCACATCGGCTGTACGGTGGACTATGTGTCCGGCAGAAATCGCTATATCGGCTACCTGATCAGTCTGGGGCTGTATTCCTTTAAGGGAATGAAGGTGGGTCTGGACTGTGCCAACGGCGCATCCTGGAACATTGCCAAGTCCGTGTTCGACGCATTGGGTGCAAAGACCTATGTAATTAACGCCGATCCGGACGGTATGAATATCAACGAGAATGCAGGCTCGACCCATATTGAGGTGCTGCAGAAATTTGTGGTGGAAAACGGGTTGGATTTGGGCTTTGCCTACGACGGCGACGCGGACCGCTGCCTGTGTGTGGATGAAAATGGTGAAGTTGTCAGCGGCGACCATATCCTTTATATTTTGGGCAATTATATGCAGAAGAACGGCCAGCTGGACAACAATACCGTGGTTACCACCGTGATGTCCAATTTCGGCCTGTACAAGGCGCTGGAGGAAAAGGGCATCGACTATGCCAAGACTGCTGTAGGCGATAAGTATGTGTATGAGTATATGGTAAAGAACGGCTGCCGTCTGGGCGGTGAGCAGAGCGGCCATATTATCATTTCCAAGTACGCCACCACCGGCGACGGCATCCTTACCAGTTTGAAGGTAATGGAGGTTATGCTGGCAAAAAAGAAGAAGCTCAGCCAGCTTTGCGAGGGTCTGACAATCTATCCCCAGGTGCTGAAAAATGTGCGGGTCAAGTCGAAACCAGAGGCGCAGAACGATCCTCAGGTGCAAGCGGCTGTGTCGGCAGTAGCAGAACAGCTGGGAGATACCGGACGGATCCTGGTTCGGGAATCCGGAACAGAGCCGGTGATCCGGGTGATGGTAGAAGCACCGTCTAAAGATATTTGCCAGGAATGTGTGGACCGGGTGGTAGATGTGATCTGCGCCCAGGGTCACGCAAGGGTGTAAGCGTATATTGTAGGGGAGGGGCATTGCCCCTCCCATCCGTTTTTCTTGCACACATACCGATCCGGTCAATAGACTAAAAAGAGAGGAGCGGCACTTCCAGTTTATTACCATAGCAAAATGAACGAAAGAGCATAGAAGAAATAAGACAGCTTTGTAGAAGCTGCGGTGTTGACTTTTCGGAAAGTCGGTGCTAATATATCGATATAAGCTAATCGATAGAAGCAAATCGATAAAGGCGAACCGAAAAAGGAGCGTAGAGCTTATGAACAAACAGTATTTATGCGTGACCGAACCTGAGGATTTACAGCAGGCGCTTGCGCGTTGCCGGAAAGCCCAGGCGGCTTTTGCCACTTTTTCCCAGGAGCAGGTGGATAAGATATTTTTAGCTGCGGCGACAGCTGCCAATAAGGCGAGAATCCCTCTGGCAAAGCAGGCAGTGGCAGAGACCGGTATGGGCGTAGTGGAAGATAAGGTCATTAAGAACCACTATGCTGCCGAATATATTTATAATGCCTATAAGGACACCAAGACCAGCGGCGTGATCGAAGAGGATACCGCCTATGGCGTTACCAAGATCGCAGAGCCTATTGGCGTGGTTGGCGCGGTGATCCCCACCACCAATCCCACCTCCACAGCGATCTTCAAGGCACTGATCTGCCTGAAGACCCGAAACGGTATCATCATCAGCCCCCACCCCCGGGCAAAGGAATGTACCATTGCAGCGGCAAAGATTGTGCTGGAGGCAGCGGTGGCAGCGGGCGCACCGGAGGATATCATCCAGTGGATCGACCAGCCCTCTCTGGAGCTGACAAACCTTTTGATGAAAGAGGCAGACCTGATTCTTGCCACCGGCGGACCGGGTATGGTAAAGGCGGCCTATTCTTCTGGCAAGCCTGCTTTGGGCGTTGGCCCGGGCAATACTCCCGCAGTGATCGACGACAGTGCAGACATTCTGCTGGCGGTGTCTTCTGTGATCCATTCCAAGACCTTCGATAACGGTATGATCTGCGCCTCGGAGCAGAGTGTAGTTGTCCTTGACTCTGTTTACAATCAGGTAAAGAAAGAATTTACCGCCCGTGGTTGCTACATTCTCAATAAAGAAGAAACCGAAAAGCTCAGAGGCGTCATTCTCATAAACGGCGCACTGAATGCAAAGATCGTAGGCCAGTCCGCCCACACCATTGCCGCCTTGGCGGGTGTGGATGTGCCGGAGGATACGAAGATCCTCATCGGTGAAGTTACAAGTGTGGAGCTTTCTGAGCCGTTTGCCCACGAAAAGCTTTCCCCTGTGCTGGCAATGTACCGGGCAAAGGACTTTAACGACGCACTGGATAAGGCACAGCGGCTGGTAGAGGACGGCGGCTTCGGCCATACCGCCTCTGTCTATCTGGACCCGGTAAACTGCAAAGAAAAGCTGGATGCTTTCTCCCAGCGCATGAAAGCCTGCCGAATCTTAGTCAATACCCCCTCTGCCCAGGGTGGCATCGGCGACCTGTATAACTTCCGGCTTGCCCCCTCCCTGACATTGGGCTGCGGCAGCTGGGGCGGCAACAGTGTTTCCGAGAATGTGGGTGTGCGGCACCTGCTGAACATCAAAACTGTGGCACACAGGAGGGAGAATATGCTGTGGTTCCGAGCACCGGAAAAGGTGTATTTCAAAAAAGGCTGCCTGCCGGTAGCACTGGCAGAACTTAAGGATAAGAAAAAGGCTTTTATCGTAACAGATACTTTCCTGTACCAGAACGGCTATACTGCCCCCATCCAGAAAAAGCTGGAGGAAATGGGCGTTACCTGCACTGTATTTTCGAATGTTGCCCCTGACCCCACCCTTGCCTGCGCGGCAGAGGGTGCTGCCCAGATGACAGCCTTCCAGCCGGACCTGATCGTTGCTGTCGGCGGCGGCTCTGCAATGGACGCGGCTAAAATTATGTGGGTGCTCTATGAGCATCCGGACGCAGACTTTATGGATATGGCAATGCGCTTTGTGGACATCCGCAAGCGGGTATACGGCTTCCCCAAAATGGGCGAAAAGGCATACTTTGTTGCCGTTCCCACCTCTGCCGGCACAGGCTCTGAGGTGACCCCCTTTGCAGTGATCACCGATGAAAGCACCGGCGTTAAGTATCCCCTTGCAGACTATGAGCTGCTGCCGAATATGGCGATCGTGGATGCGGATATGATGATGAACGCCCCCAAGGGCTTGACCGCCGCATCCGGTATTGATGCCGTGACCCATGCTCTTGAAGCCTACGCATCTATGCTGGCGACGGACTACACCGATGGCTTAGCACTGCGCAGCCTGAAGCTGGTGTTTGAGAATTTGCCTAAGGCTTACGACAACGGCCCGAATGATCCCAGAGCCAGAGAGAATATGGCAAACGCCGCTACTATGGCAGGCATGGCTTTTGCCAACGCCTTCTTGGGCGTGTGCCACTCCATGGCACACAAGCTGGGTGCATTCCACCACCTGCCTCACGGCGTGGCAAATGCCCTGCTGATCACACAGGTGCTGCGGTTTAATGCAAACGAAGTTCCCACGAAAATGGGTACTTTCTCCCAGTACGATCATCCCCACACCCTTGCCCGCTACGCAGAAGTGGCAGATTATCTGGGTCTGGGCGGTAAGACCGATGAACAGAAGCTGGAAAATCTCATCGAAGCCGTGGAAGCCCTGAAAGAGAAAGTTGGCATTCGCAAGACGATCCGTGACTACGGCATCGACGAGCAGGATTTCCTTGCCCGCCTGGATGAGATGACCGAGCAGGCATTTGACGACCAGTGCACTGGTGCAAACCCCCGCTACCCCCTGATGCGTGAAATCCGCCAGATGTACCTCAACGCATATTACGGCAAATAAGTTATTAAAAAGTGCGCCAGTGGCATTGCCACTGGCGCACGGTTTGTGATATAATAAAAGGCAAGAAACAACCGAAAGAGGATGATTATGGACAATAAACTGCAGCGGAAATACGGCCTGTTTACCGCCATTTGCATGGTGGTTGGAATCGTGATCGGTTCGGGTATATTCTTTAAGGCGCAGACGATCCTGCAGAAAACCGAGGGCAATATGCCCCTGGGCATTCTGGCGTGGATCATCGGCGGCGCGATTATGCTGGTGTGTCTGCTGACCTTCTCCTTTATGGGTCAGAAATACGAACGGGTCAACGGCCTTGTGGACTACGCAGAAGCAACCGTGGGACCCCGGTACGGCTACTATATGGGTTGGTTCTCTGCAACAGTGTATTTTCCCAGTATGACGGCAACCCTTGCCTGGCTCACTGCCCGGTATACATTGGAATTTATTACTTCCGCCAATCCGAATTTTGCGCTGTCGATCCCTGCAGCACAGGGTGGCTGCAGCATTGGACCGGAGTGTATGGCGCTGACCCTGTTTTATTTGTGTGCTGTGTATGCGGTCAATGTTTTATCCCCTAAGCTTGCAGGTAAATTGCAAACTTCAACCACAGTCATTAAGCTCATCCCCATTGGACTGATGGCGGTGGTGGGTCTGATCTACGGCATCGTCACCGGCACATTGCAGGAGAATATCACCACCACCGCACAGGTGGAGACAGTTTCCTCCAGTCCTCTCTTTACCGCTGTTTGCGCCACTGCCTTTGCCTATGAGGGCTGGATCATTGCCACCTCTATTAATGCCGAGATCAAGGACTCCAAACGGAATTTGCCCAAGGCGCTGATTATCGGCGGTGTTGTGATCGTGGCTGCCTATCTGTTCTACTACATCGGTGTTGCCGGCGGCGCATCCAATCAGGAGCTGGTGGACAAGGGCGCAACCGTTGCCTTTACCAATATTTTCGGAAATGTCCTGGGCAACATCCTCAATCTGTTTGTGGCGATCTCCTGTCTGGGTACAGCCAACGGCCTGATGCTGGGCTGCAGCCGGTGTATGTACTCTTTGGCAAACCGGGGAGAAGGACCAGCTCCTGAGAAATTCAGTCAGGTGGATAAGAGCACCAATATGCCCGGCAATTCTGCTGTGTTTGCGCTGCTGGTGACGGCTGTTTGGTTCGTATATTTCTACCTGACCAGTCTGTCCGGACACTGGAAGGGTGCGTTTGTATTTGACTCCACAGAGCTGCCTATTATTACCGTATATCTGATGTATCTGCCTATGCTTGTGCAGTGGATGCGCAAGGAGAAGGATCAGAATGTCCTGCGGCGGTTTGTTCTGCCGGCGTTGGCTCTGTGCGGCAGTGTGTTTATGGTGGTTGCCTGTATTTTCAGCCACGGAACAGGCTGTATCTGGTATCTGATCGTCTTTGCTGTGATTATGGCAATCGGCGGTCTTGTAAATCGAAAAAGGCAATAAGGAAAAGACCTTGTCAACCGACAAGGTCTTTTTGATATTCTATTACAACTCAGAGAGCATACATTCCTTTTCGTATGCCTTCATCAGTCGGTCGGTCAGGGTAGGAACGATGATCCGCTCCTCCTCATAGACCTTTTCTTCCTCAGGGAAGTTGGTGATGGGAATATTGTGGTAGATATCCTCGATCAGCTTCACGTGGGGCAATGTGGTATTGACGGTACATACAGGAGTAGTGCCGTTTTTAATAGCATCCAGACAGGCAAATGTCTTGATACCTTCACCGGTGAACCGGGGATCGGGGTATGTTTTCACAGTGCCGTCCTTAAAGGTAGCCAAATAGTTGCCGTCTGCATCATTGGTTACCGTTGCCTTCTCAAAGGCAAAGCAGAAGGTGTAGTCAATGGCGGAATCAACTGCGTGGGATGCGGCGAAGTAAAGGGGAATACCCGCAGCGGTCAGCTTCATTGTGCAGGTGTCGTAGTTTTCAATGTCGTTGGCGCGGAGGCACTGGCACTGCTCCAAAGTAGGCATAGCGGAGGTGTTCATTGCATCGCCCAGCAGGTAGAGCATATTGAATACATAGTGCGCCATAGCATTGGAGGCAACAGAGTCCAGAACCATATGGCCGTTTTTGGAAATGCAGCCGGCATAGCCACTTCCGCGACCGTAATAAGCCAGGTTCCGGTTGCCAGCGATAACGGTTTTCATCCGGATGGGCTTACCGAACACACCGTCCAGGATGTCTTTTTTGATGGCTAGAGTACCGGGGGCGTAAGCCAGATTAAAGCCAATGCCGATAAACTTACCGGTTTCTTGTTCTGCAGCCATCATTTTTTCACATTCTTCTGTAGTGGGCGCGGCAGGCTTTTCACACAGCACGAAAGTTCCCTGCTTCAGGCAGTAAATGCTCTGTTCGCAGTGGAGGAAAGAGGGCGTGCAGATGATCGCTAAGTCAGCAGTATGCTCTGCGTAGAACTCCTCCAGAGAATGATAGATGGGGATTCCGGCAGCTTCCACTTCCTCACGCATAGCGCAGGAGGTTCTTGCCACGATGCCCTCAAATACGATCTCAGGATCGGTGTTTTCCAGCAAAAGCTTTACAAAATATCTGCCCCAGCCGCCAGGGCCAACCAGTAAAACCTTCATAATTTTCGTTTCCTTTCCTTAATCATATGATAAGATTATATTACAACGGAAATGCCTGAGTGTCAATACATTGTGCAGGTGAAAATCACGATTTTATATTTTTTCTTTGGGTGTTGCGTATGGAGCAAGCCTTTGCTTGACTTCTACAATTGATTATGATAAAATCATCAAAACGCTTTAAAGAACTTCCTTTTAACGGGAAAATGGAGACATATTCTAGGAGGAATTTAATTGTGCATAACACTGGCGTAACATCTGTCAGCTTCCGCGCCCTGAGCCCTGAGGAGATATTGCAGGAAATGGTAGGCGCAGGCCTGAAGTACATTGAGTGGGGTAGCGACATTCACGCACCCTACACCGATGAAACACGGCTGGATGAGATCGTTAAGTTAATGAAGAAGTATGATATTACCTGCTCTTCCTACGGCACTTATTTCCGTTTGGGAATCACGCCTATGGAGGAGCTGCCAGGTTACCTGAAGGCAGCCAAAAAGCTGGGCACCAATATTGCCAGAATTTGGGCAGGCAAGGCAAGGGTTGAGGAACAGACCCCCCAGTGGCGTCAGGAGATGATCGAGCTGGGCCGTCAGGCTGCTAAGATCGCAGAAGAAGAGGGCGTCATTTTGTGTATGGAATGTCACCCGGGCACCATCACCGAAAAAAAGGAATATGCCTTAGAGATGATCGAGGGCGTGAATTCCCCCAATTTCCGCACCTACTGGCAGCAAAATCCTGGCTTGAGCGACGAGGAAAATGTAGCTTATATCCGTATGCTTAAGCCGTATATTGAGCATATACATGTGTTTTACCTGCCCAACGAAGAGAAACGTTCTGTTGGTGAGGGCATTGATAGCTGGAAAACCTTTATGAAGGAATTTTCCCAGGAGCGTACCCTCCTTCTGGAGTTTATGTATGATGGCCGCGTGGAGAGCCTGCCCGGCGAGGCAAAGGCCCTGCACCAGATCGTAACAGGTTAAAGAATAAAAAATGGCACTGTTGCAAAATGCATTTTGCAACAGTGCCATTTCTTTGGCCTTGCCAAAGTAAACCCCCTGCTATGCAGGGGGAAAAATAATAGCTTATAGCGAGGAGTAAAGTAGACAAGAAAAAAGCTCCCCATTATAGTAGAAGTGGTTTGCCGACCACACAACTAACATAATGAGGAGGTCT
>JAFXCL010000045.1 GCA_017521485.1 Oscillospiraceae bacterium | reverse complement strand
TTGTGGCAAGCCACGAAGTCAGCCTTATTGATGTAGTAGGGGGACTTGATGGGCTTGTCGCCGAAACGCAGGTGAGAAACGGTAACGCCGCCGGTCTTCTTGGAGTCATACTGGAAGTAAGCCTGTACATACTTGCCGGTGTGGTCACCGATGATCTTGATGGAGTTCTTGTTAGCACCGACAGTGCCGTCGCCGCCCAGACCCCAGAACTTGCACTCGATGGTGCCTTCTGCAGCGGTGTTGGGGGAGACCTTCTCCTCAAGAGACAGGTTAGTTACATCGTCAACGATACCAACGGTGAACTCGTGCTTGGGAGCGTCCTTAGCCAGCTCCTCGTAAACGGCAAAGACGGAAGCGGGGTGGGTATCCTTGGAACCCAGACCGTAACGGCCACCGATCACAGTGATATCATTCTTGCCAGCCTTAGCCAGAGCCATAACCACATCCTGATACAGAGGCTCGCCCTGAGAACCGGGCTCCTTGGTACGGTCCAGAACAGCGATCTTCTTAGCAGATGCAGGAATTGCAGCAAGCAGCTTCTCAGCACAGAAGGGGCGGAACAGGCGAACCTTCACCAGGCCAACCTTTTCGCCGTGTGCGTTCAGGTAGTCAATGACTTCCTCTGCAACATCGCAGAAGGAACCCATACAAACGATCACACGGTCAGCATCCTCAGCACCGTAGTAGTTAAAGAGCTGATAGTTGGTGCCCAGCTTCTCGTTGACCTTAGCCATATACTTCTCAACCACTGCGGGCAGAGCATTGTAGTGGCTGTTGCAGGCCTCACGGTGCTGGAAGAAGATGTCGTCGTTTTCGTGAGAACCACGCATTGCGGGGCGCTCGGGGTTCAGAGAGTGCTTGCGGAAAGCTTCCACAGCCTCCATATTGGTCATTTCCTTCAGGTCCTCGTAATCCCAGATAGCGATCTTCTGGATCTCGTGGGAAGTACGGAAGCCGTCGAAGAAGTTGATGAAGGGAACACTGCCTTCAATGGAAGCCAAGTGTGCAACTGCACCCAGGTCCATAACTTCCTGAACGTTGGACTCAGCCAGCATAGCAAAGCCGGTCTGACGGCAGGCGTATACGTCGGAGTGGTCACCGAAAATGTTCAGTGCCTGTGCAGCGACGGTACGCGCAGAAACGTGGAACACGGAGGGGAGCAGCTCACCGGCGATCTTGTACATATTGGGGATCATCAGCAGCAGACCCTGAGAAGCAGTATAGGTGGTGGTCAGAGCACCGGCGGCCAGAGAGCCGTGAACAGTACCGGCAGCACCTGCTTCAGACTGCATCTCAACGACCTTGACAGTGTCGCCGAAGATGTTCTTACGGCCTGCAGCGGACCACTGGTCAACATAGTCGGCCATAGGGCTGGAGGGCGTAATGGGATAAATGCCAGCTACTTCAGTAAAGGCGTAGCTAACGTGGGCAGCAGCAGTGTTGCCGTCCATTGTCTTGAATTTTCTTGCCAAGATAAAATACCTCCTATAGTATTCAAATTTCGTCCCGTATATCATAGCACTTTCTTGTCCGTTTGTAAAGGCGTTATGAGGCAATAAACGCGAAAAAATATATGAATTGACAAAATATACTATACACAGCTGGAAAAAAGAATTGTCTTTTGTCAGAATATGGAGTATATTAAGTACAGTAATTGATGCAAGGGGATGAAACCGTGATTTGCAGTGTGCACACAATGGGAATACAGGGAATTAAAGGAAGTCATGTTGTTGTAGAGTGTTACATTACTAACGGTCTTCCAAACTTTGATATTGTCGGTCTTCCAGATGCTGCGGTAAAGGAAGCAAGAGAGCGTGTGCGTGCCGCAGCCAAGACAAGCGGACTTCGTTTTCCAACCGGACGGATCACAGTAAATCTTGCACCTGCGAATTTGAAGAAAGCCGGCACACATTATGACCTTCCGATTTTGCTGAGCATTTTGTGCGCCTGCGGTGCGATCCGTCGGCCCAGTTCAACCAGTGCTTTCTTCGGAGAAGTCAGTTTGGACGGACAGATCCGTGCGGTTCCCGGTATGCTTCCAATGGCAATTGCTGCCCGACGTTCCGGTTTTGAGACACTATATGTTCCGGCGGAAAATGCGCCTGAGGCAACCCTTGCACGAGGACCTGCAATTATTCCTGTGCATAATCTTAAGGAACTGGCGCAAGCCCTTAATGGGGAAACAGAATTAGAAGAAGAACCGATCTGGGTCCCGGAGGAGCCACTGCAGGAGCTGCCGGACTTTAAGGATGTTTTAGGTCAGGAATCCGTCAAGCGTGCAATGGAAATTGCAGCAGCGGGCAGTCACAATATTTTGCTGATTGGACCTCCTGGCTCCGGTAAGAGCATGCTCAGTAAGCGGCTGCCATCTATCCTGCCGGATATGACCTGGGAGGAATCTTTAGAGGTTACGCAAATCTATTCTGTGATGGGAATGCTGACGGCGAAAGAACCGATGATCCGACGCAGGCCCTTTCGTTCGCCCCACCATACAGTCTCCAATGCAGGTCTTGCTGGCGGTGGAACGAATCCGAAACCGGGCGAAATCTCTATGGCACACAAGGGTGTATTGTTTCTAGATGAACTGCCTGAGTTCCGTAAGGATACGCTGGATCTGATGCGACAGCCTTTGGAGGACGGTCAGGTGACGATCTCCCGTGTTTCCGGTTCAGTGACCTATCCGTCGGAATTCATGATGGTTTGTGCGATGAACCCTTGCAAATGCGGTTGGTACGGTGATCCCTCCGGTAAATGCACCTGTTCAGAAACGGCGGTACAAAACTATCGCAGCCGGATTTCCGGTCCTATGGTAGACCGGATCGACATTATTGTGGAAGTGCCCAGTGTGAATTTTGAAGATCTGCGAAGAAGAAAAGAGGCTGAGCCTTCAGAAGAAGTGAAGAAACGGGTAAATCTTGCTCGGAAACGCCAGCATCGCCGATTCGGAATTACCAGCGGTATGTGCAATGCCCGTATGGGACCGAACGAATTGCGGTATCATTGTAAACTGGATGCTGAAAGTGCCCAGCTTATGAAGGATGCCTTTGAAACATTCGGACTGACAGCGAGAAGCTATGACCGTATTTTGAAAGTGGCGCGAACGATTGCGGACTTAGACGAAAGCGATCAGATCACTGCCGATCACATTGCTGAGGCAATTCAGTACCGCACTGTAGAATTATGAAATAAGAGGGAATAACATTGAACGAGATCTTTTTGTTAAAATTAGGCGAAATTGTCCTTAAAGGCGCAAATAAAAGACAGTTTGAGGATAAACTGCGCCAGAATATCCGCCGCCGTATGAAAGGTTACGGCAATTTTGATGTATATATTATGCAGTCGACAGTGTATGTAGAACCCATGGACGATATGGCAGATGTAGAAGGCGCGTGGGAGGCCTGCCACAGTATTTTCGGACTGGTGAGCCTTTGTCGATGCCGAGCCTGCGAGAAGACGATGGACAGCATTTTTAATGCCGTGGAAGAATATCTGGGGGAGGATCTGGATTGCGCTGAGTCCTTTAAGGTAGAGTCTAAGCGCTCGGATAAGGCATTTCCTATGACATCTATCGGTATTTCCCAGGAAATCGGCGGCAGGTTGGCAGAAGCCCATCCTGACTGCCGTGTGGATGTTCACAATCCCGCATACACCGTTTATGTGGAAGTCCGGGATCTGGCAGCTTATGTTCACGGACCTGCAGAGCCTGGTGCAGGTGGATTGCCCACCGGCGTAGGCGGTCGGGCGATGTGCCTGCTGTCCGGCGGTATCGATTCTCCGGTTGCTGCTTATATGATGGCAAAGCGGGGTGTTGAGGTGGAGTGTGTCCATTTCTTCTCCTATCCCTATACCTCCCAGCTTGCTAGGGATAAGGTGATGGAGCTTGCTCGTCTGGTGACCCGCTACTGTGGCAGAATGACCGTCAATATCGTCAGCTTCACCCAGATTCAGGAGGCGATCCGGGATAACTGCCCTGAGGAATTCTTCACCCTGATCATGCGCCGTTTTATGATGGAAATTTCCCAGAGAATTGCAAAGGATGATGGCTGCGGCGCACTAATCACCGGCGAAAATCTGGGTCAGGTGGCAAGCCAGACCATGCAGGCAATGACAGTGACCGGTGCAGTTGTGGATATCCCCATTTTTATGCCGCTGGTTGGTATGGACAAAGAAGAGATCGTTACTATTGCAAGAAAGATCGGCACGCTGGAAACCTCTGTCATGCCTTATGAAGATTGCTGTACAGTTTTCACGCCCAAGCATCCTAAGACCAAACCTACACTGGGTCAGGTCCTGCACGCAGAAAGAAAGCTGGATCGTCAGGCGCTTATTGCGCAAGCTCTTGAGAGTGTAGAGAAAGTTACGGTAAAATATAATGATGAACCTTTCCTGTAAAGTGCTATCCGCCCTGAAGGGGAAGACCCTTGTGACAGCAGAGAGCTGCACAGGCGGTGGCATTGGCGCAGCACTGACTGCAGTTTCTGGCAGTTCCCAGGTCTATAAGGGCGGTGTGATCTGCTATACAGACTGGGTCAAGCACAATGTGCTGGGGGTAGAACAGGAACTGCTTGATCGATATGGTGCAGTTTCGAGCCATGTGGCGAAATCAATGGCATCGGGTGTTCGAAAACTTCTTCAGGCAGATGTTGCGGTTTCCGTTACCGGACTTGCCGGACCCGATGGGGATTCTTTCGGCAATCCGGTTGGTACGGTCTATATCGGTTATTGCAGTGAGCAAAAAAATGATGTCCGCGAATTTACCTTTTCCGGTGACCGGGAAAGTGTTCGCAGACAGGCTGTGGAAGCGGCACTGAATTTGATACTCCAAAATAATTAAAGCGGCGCATCGCGCCGCTTTAACTGTTATTTACTTACGAACAAACAGAACACCTAATGTTCCGGGGCCGCAATGACAGGAAACAGTGCAGCCGGCTTCATTCCAATATGTGTTTTCAAAATCGTTATATTCCTTAACCGCATCGGATACCGCCTGCAAGCATTCATCGGTGACAGGCGTTCTTGTAACAAAGAGTGTGCCCTTGTCCAGATCGTCACGACCGGACAGGCGATCCTTTACATAGGAAGCCAGACATTTTGCATAACTGCCGCGGTACTTTTTCACCACACTCATTTTGCCGTCCTTGACCTCAATGCAGGGCTTCAGGTTCAAGAGGTTGGCACCCAGTGCAGCCACTGCGGAGCAACGGCCACCCTTAACCATATACTTTAACTGATCCAGCAGGAAGCTGGCCTCTACCCGAGAGGTAAATTCATTGAGCTGATCTTGCAGATCGTCTAGACTCTCGCAGGTTTTCGCAAGCTCACAAGCCTTCAGAACCACAAGTCCCTGACCGGTGGACAAGTTGCGGGAATCGACTACACGGACATTGTCAAACTCTTCTGCTGCCAGACAAGCATTCTGATAGCTGGAGGAGAATTCAGCACTGATATTGATGTGCAGCACACCGTCATATTCGCCGGCATATTTTGCAAAATGGTCCTGATAATCACCAACACCCAATGCTGCTGTGGAACAAAGATCCCCACCTGCTGCAATATGGGCGAAAATATCAGTAGGAGTAATATCGACACCGTCAAAGTAGGATTGATCGTTCTTTACCACGATCAAAGGAACAATACCGATATTATAGGTCTCTACCAGATTCTTAGGAAGGTCGCAAGTACTGTCAGATGTGATCTTAATGTTCATAATAATCTCCGTTTTTGTTTTAGTTTGATTTGTCTGGATGATTTTATTCAGCGCGATGGTAATCCATGCTTGCAATTTTAATATCATTTGGTAAAATATTATCATAGAACGCAAAAAGTGTCAAGAAGTCTATGGTTTTGTAGGTGATTGCTTTGATTTTGAAATTCGATGTAACCGGTATGACCTGCGCTGCTTGCTCTGCACGTGTGGAGAAAGTTGCAGGACAGACACCCGGAGTTATAAAAGCGGAAGTAAACCTATTGGCAGGAAAGCTGACTGTAGAAGCGGAGAATAAATCTGTTACGGATGCTTTGGTGGATGCGGTGAACAGAGCAGGTTACGGTGCTTGTCTGGAGGGAATGGATAAACAAGCACAGAAAGCCAAGCCGGATGCACAGCTTCATCAGATGAAACGCCGGATTATCAGCTCGTTTGTTTTTTTGGCTGTTTTAATGTATTTTACAATGGGTCACATGGTTGGGCTGCCTGTTCCGAAATGGTATCACGGGGTAGAGAACAGCTTGGTAGCTGCAATGCTGCAATTGTGTCTGACTCTGCCTGTGGTGTACCTGAACCGAGCTTATTTTTCTAAAGGTCTAAAGGCTCTTTTTCACCTTGCACCCAATATGGATTCTTTGATTGCCGTTGGTTCCGGTGCAGCACTGGTTTATGGTATTGTTTCTTTGTTTTCTATGGCTTATGCAATGGGACATGGAGATTGGGAAACAGTAATTCGACACAGCGAGGATCTGTATTTTGAATCGGCTGCAATGATTCTTACACTGATTACCTTCGGCAAATTTTTGGAATCCAGAGCGAAAGGTAAGACCGGCGATGCCATTTCGCAACTTATGGATCTAAGCCCTAAAACAGCACAGGTCCTTCGTGACGGTCAGGAATTGACTGTAAACGTGGAGGAAGTGCAGCTTGGAGATGTTGTGGTTGTCCGTTCCGGTGGAAGCATACCGGTAGACGGTACAGTCCTTTCCGGTAGGGCGGCAGTAGATCAGAGCGCATTGACAGGCGAAAGTGTTCCGGTTGAGAAGAATCCGGGAGATACTGTTGTGGCAGCAACCATAAATACAGAAGGCTATCTGGAAATCCGTACAGATAAGATTGGCGCAGATACCACCCTTTCTAAAATCATCCATATGGTTGAGGAGGCTGGTGGTTCAAAAGCACCCATCGCCCGTCTTGCAGATAAAGTGGCAGGCATTTTTGTTCCTGTGGTAATGTCTATAGCTGCGGTTACCTTTGCCGGGTGGATGATCGCCGGCGAAGAAATCAGTGCTGCGTTAACAAACGCCATTTCTGTTCTTGTAATTTCCTGTCCTTGTGCCTTGGGTCTTGCAACCCCGGTTGCCATTATGGTAGGAACAGGAAAGGGCGCTTCTATGGGTGTGCTTTTCAAGAATGCGGAAGCACTGGAAAATCTACACGCAATAGATACTGTGGTGCTGGACAAGACCGGAACGCTCACAACGGGAAAACCCACTGTAACAGATGTGATTTCCGGAGAAGTAAGCGCGGAGCGCTTGATGCAGGTCGCAGTTTCCTTAGAGTCAAGATCTGAGCACCCATTTGCAAAGGCAATTATGGATAAGGCTGATCAGGTTCAGCTTCTGGATGTAACCGATTTTGAAAGCTTGCCTGGCCGTGGTGTTTCCGGTGTTATGGATGGGGTTTGCTATTTTGGTGGCAACAGAAAGCTTATGAAGGAAAAGGGGATCCGGGTTCCGGAATTACCAGAACTGTCAAAAGCAGGGAAAACACCCTTGTATTTTGCTTGTGAGGATGGAACTTATCTGGGCGCGATCGTTGCTGCAGATGTTTTGAAAGAAACATCTGCGCAAGCAGTAAAAGAAATGAAGAATATGCATCTGGATGTAGTGATGCTGACGGGTGATAACGATCAGACTGCAACAGCTATTGCGGAAAGTGCAGGTATTACACAGGTGATTGCAGATGTGCTGCCCGGAGACAAAGCTTCTGCTGTGGAAGAACTGAAAAAGCAAGGCCGCAAGGTCCTTATGGTCGGCGACGGCATCAATGATGCGCCGGCACTGGTGACAGCCAACGTGGGTATGGCAATTGGTGCTGGCACAGATATTGCTATTGAATCCGCAGATGTAGTGCTGATGGACAATTCTTTGATGGGCGTTTCCCAGGCAGTTGCATTAAGTAAGGCAACGATCCGCAATATTCGGCAAAATCTGTTTTGGGCATTTTTCTATAATTGCCTTGGGATTCCGATCGCGGCAGGTATACTGTATCCACGATTTGGTATTCACCTAAGCCCGATGCTGGCAGCAGCCGCTATGAGTTTTAGCTCTGTGTTTGTTGTGACAAATGCACTGCGTCTTCGCTTTTTCAGAGGGAAGAAACAACCGGAATGCAAAATAATTAAGGAGGACAAAACTGTGACAACGGTGATTAAAGTCAATGGAATGATGTGCCCCCATTGCAAGGCAAGGGTAGAGAGCGTGTGCAAGGATGTACCCGGCACTGTAGATGCAGTAGTGGATCTGGAGAAAAAGCAGGTTACTGTTACGGGATCGGCAGACATTGATGCACTGAAAAAAGCAATCACAGATGCCGGTTATGAAGTGATCGGATAAGGTCCTGATTATTGGACTGAAAGCATTGTAGACTGTACCCATAAACACCGAGGAGGTATGGGGTATGTTTACAATGCAGTATGTTTTCGGACATGTACAGGTATATGATTACAGCGGTAAATTCCTGTTCTCCGCTGATACGGAGCGGGAAGCCAGAGAGGAACTTATGCACTATGAGGAATGTGCGGCTTGATATATGTTATGATGGCACGCGCTATCGGGGCTGGCAGCGTCTGTCCACTACGGATAATACCATACAGCAAAAAATAGAGACGGCGCTCAGCCGCATATTAGAAGAGCCGATCGAACTGACCGGCAGCGGCAGAACGGATGCAGGAACACACGCAGCCGGGCAGGTGGCAAACTTTCATTGCAGCAGCCAAATGCCCTGTGAGGAAATTTTGTCCCAGCTTCGCAGGTATCTGCCTGAGGACATCGGCATATACTCCTGCAGGAATGTTTCTGAGAGATTCCACGCACGACTCAATGCAAAGACAAAGACCTATCGCTACCGCCTTTGGAACAGCGAAAGCCCTTGCGTATTTGACCGTAAGTATGTTTATACAGATCCTCGTGGGTTAGAGATTGACAAAATGAGAGAAGCGGCACAATTGTTTTTAGGGCAGCATGATTTCTCTGCATTTTGCGCCAATAAGAATATGAAAAAATCCACAGTCCGCTATATTCATAGTCTGAATGTGGAGCGAGCCGGAAATGAGATCGTATTTACGGTTACCGGCAATGGATTTTTGCACCATATGGTGCGCATACTGGTCGGTACACTTTTGGAGGTGGGCAGAGGTGAGCGTGCAATAGAAAGTATTCCGGAACTGTTCGGCGCACAGCGCGCCCAGGCGGGAGAGCTGTTGCCATCTTGCGGATTGTGCCTTATGGAGGTAACCTATTGAATATTCAGATATTTGGTAAGAATAAATGCTTTGACACAAAGAAAGCTGAGCGATATTTTAAGGAACGGCGGGTAAAGTACCAGATGGTAGATTTACTTCGGTACGGCCTATCCGGCAAGGAATTTAACGCAGTTTTGCGTGGTGTCGGCGGCATTGATCAGCTGATTGATTGGGAGGCTAAGGACCCGGATGTGAGCCTGATGAAATATATGGATGATAAGATCGCAAAAGAGGACAAGGTGTTTGATAATCCAAAGCTTATGCGCACACCGATCGTCCGAAACGGCAAAGAGGTCACTGTCGGCTATTGTCCGGAGGTTTGGGCAAAATGGGAATAACACAAAAGCAGTTTCTCCGTGGAGAAACTGCTTTTTGCGTATAGGGAGTGTGTAGAATGGTTGCATTTCTGGAAAAAGTAAATCATTTTGTATGGGGGATACCGGCACTGATACTAATTTTGGGTGTTGGAATTTATCTGAGCATACGAACCGGGTTTGCACAGATAACCTTGTTCCCCAAAGCACTTCGTTCTTTTTTTGGCAGATTATTGCATAAAACAACCAACAAAGATGGCGTTACATCCTTTCAGGCTTTGTGTACAGCTTTGGCGGCAACTGTAGGGACGGGAAATATCGTTGGTGTGGCAGGGGCAATTGCCATTGGTGGACCAGGGGCGATATTCTGGATGTGGATTTGCGGAATATTTGGCATGGTTACAAAGTTTGCAGAGGCCGCTCTGGCGGTTCGCTATCAGGAGAGAAATGCAAACGGTGAGACTGTGGGTGGTCCTATGTATATGATTCGGCAGGGGCTTCCAAAGCGCTGGCATTGGATGGCGGTCGTATATGCTTTCTTTGGCGTTGTGGCTGCATTTGGCGTGGGAAATGCAACACAGGTCAATGCAGTGATCGGCAGCATTAACAGCGTTGTTATTTCCTTTGGTGGGCAGGAAAGTCTGACAGGAAATTTAATTTTGGGAATATTGCTTGCGGTACTCATTACCGTTTTGCTTCTTGGGGGCGCAAAGAAAATCGGCGTGGTTGCAGAACAACTTGTGCCCTTTGCAGCTGTGCTGTATATAATTTTAGGGATCGGCGTTTTGTGGGCAAGACGGAACGGGATCGGAGAAGCATTTGCATCGATCTTAGCGGGCGCATTTTCTCCCCGTTCAGTGACTGGCGGTATGTTGGGCTCTGCGTTTACAGCATTGCGGGTTGGCGCCTCTAGAGGTGTTTTTACAAACGAAGCCGGTATGGGAACAGCATCTATAGCTCACGGTGCTGCAAGTGTTTCCCATCCTGCCGAGCAGGGCCTTATGGGAATTATGGAGGTTTTTTTAGACACAATCGTGATTTGCACAATGACAGCGCTGGTTATTTTAACAAGCGGTGTTCATATTCCTTATGGAACAGACGCTGGCGGGACGCTTACGGCTATGGCTTTTTCCTCGGTGTACGGTGAATGGATTTTGATTCCTATAGCAATGGCAATGTGCTGTTTTGCAGTTGCAACAGTGTTAGGCTGGGGACTTTATGGCGCACGGTGCGCCCAGTATCTTTTCGGGGAAGATGTATGGAAGAAATTTGTTATGATACAGGCTGTCACAGTTGTTATAGGAGCGGTTATGAACACAGGAACGGTTTGGCTGCTCTCAGAGACCGTTAATGGCTTGATGTCAGTTCCCAATTTGATCACACTTGCCTGGCTAAGTCCGGAGCTAGTTAAATTAACCAGGCAGTATAAAGAGAATTTTCCCATAAGACAAAATAGTTGACATTTTTCTTAACTGTGGTAAAATAAAGAAAATGTAAAAGCAATGCGGAAACGAGAAGGATATTATCCACCAAAGCGAGAGGGGAATGGTGTGAGCCCCTTGTGTGCGTATCTTTCAGCCACTTCCAAGCGGACCGGGATGACCGGTACGGGCGCTCCCGTTACAGAGCAGCTAAGATACTGGCACAGCCAGTGAATTAGGGTGGTACCGCGAGTTGCCTCGCCCCTATGTCAGGGGTGGGGATTTTTTATTGCTCCCATTTAACATATTTCGATTCGGCAATGTTTGCCGTTGGAGGTACTTATGAAAATTTCAATCAATGCAAACCGCTGTGAGCCGTCACCTATGCGGAAATTCCATCCCTTTGCTGTTAAAGCAAACGAGGCGGGAAAGAAAATCTATCATCTGAATATCGGTCAGCCGGATCTGGAGACTCCGGATGTGTACTACCAAGCGGTTCGCCAGTTTAATCAGGCAACCCTTGCATACGAGGCGTCTCCCGGTATGCCCCTGCTGATCGAAGCGATCCGCAGTTATTATGCGCGTCTGGGTGTGGAGCTGGACCCGGATGATATTCTGATTACTACCGGCGGCAGTGAAGCATTGCTTTTGACCTGTCTTTCCATTCTGGACCCGTATACAGAAGTGATTATTCCGGAGCCCTATTATCCGAACTATACCACCTTCGTCCACGCAGCAGGCGGCGTTATCCGTGCACTCCATACCGGTCCGGAGGAAGGGTATCACTATGCAAATAAGAAGCGGATCGAAAAGCTGATTACAAAGAATACCCGGGCGATTATGATTACAAATCCCGGCAACCCCACAGGCGTTGTTCTCGATGAGAGCGAAATGCGAATGATCGCGGATATTGCAAAGAAAAACGATCTGTTCCTGATTTGCGATGAGGTGTACCGTGAATTCTGCTACGATGATGCCTACGGTGTACCGACGATGGGTCGCTTTAAGGATATTGACGATAATCTTGTGATTATCGATTCTGTGTCCAAGCGGTTCTCTGCCTGCGGTGCCCGGGTTGGCTGCGTCATTACAAAGAACAAGGAATTGCAGCAGGCACTCCTGAAATTCTGCCAATCCCGCCTTGCGGTTGCTACAATCGATCAGCTGGGTGCAGCAGCCCTGTATCAGGTGGATCAGGATTTCTACCGCCGCAGTAAAGAGGAATACCGCCGCCGCAGAGATGTAGTCGTTGATCGACTGCGGAAGATTCCCGGTGTGGTCGTGGAAGAGCCTATGGGCGCATTTTATGTGATGGCTAGCTTACCCGTGGACGACTCTGATAAATTCCAGAGGTGGCTTCTGGAGGAGTTTGAGGATGCAGGCGAGACTGTGATGTTTGCACCTGGCGCACCTTTCTACGAAACACCCGGCAGCGGCATCAGCGAAGTCCGTATTGCTTATGTCCTTAAGCAGGAGGATCTTGAGCGTGCGATGGATCTGCTGGCAAAGGGTATAGCCCGTTACCGTGCAGAGCAAATGAATGAAGAATAATATAACAGCGGTGATGTCATCGACATCACCGCTGTTGTTCACTTATTTAGCCGCTTTGATTGGATAAGATTGTAGATTACAATGCCTGCAATGCTGATTATGGCAGCTATCACAAATACGATCACTGCAAATTTATAGTTCTTCTCCGCCAATGCGCTTCCGCCTATGGTTGAGGTTACGATGGAGGGAATGCGTGCAATGGTTGATATGATAAGCCATTCATATAGCTTCATATCCGTCAGACCAACAAAATAGGAGATCAGATCTTTAGGCGTGCCCGGAATAAACATTAAGATGAAAGTCAGCATATTCCTTTTTTTGCTTTCCCGGAGAAACCGCATAGATCGGATTTTTTCCACAGAAAAGAATATTTCCACCAGTTTTACACCAAGACTGCGCACCAATAAGAATATGACAGCACTGCCAAGTCCGATGCCAAGCATACTAAGGAATGTACCTTCTAATGCGCCAAAGGTGTAGCCAGCGCAGATCTCCAGCGGTTCTCCTGGGATGATGGCTACTACCACCTGGAAAAATACCATTGCTACAAAACTGATTTGTGCCAGAATCCCTTTTCCCTCGATCCAAGCTCGGTACTGTGCCGGATCTTCAATAAAGCGGATCATAGGAATTCCCACATATCGAAACAGGAGCAGCATGAACAGTGCGAAAATAAGCAGCATCAGAATTCCGACAACTTTTTTGTGTTTATCGGTCATAGCGGCTGGATAACTCCGTCAGAGACTAATTGGATACCTTCCTCCGAATGGATAAAGTGCTGTGTTACCGTTTCTGTGCCGTCGAAATAGCTAAGGCGGAGCGCACTTAATTCATCTGATTGAATCATAATTGCATCGCCGGGGGAAAGTGTACTGGAATACAGAGCGGTGTATACCGGCGTAAAGACAGCACCGGATGTGTTCCAGGCACCATATTCGATCTTTACATCCCAAGCAATGCCGCTTGTGTGCAAGAATACCATTTCGCCCTCTGGATCGAGCACCAATTCGGCAATCTGCGTAAATTGTGTGGTATCTGTTTCGTCGAGTATGGTTGTCTGAATAGTTCCGGATGTGGTTTCCCGTTCCGCGGGGAAGTAACCGTCGTAGAGCAGACCGGTCAACTTCGCATACGGAATCTGGGCTATAATGACACCGGAAGAATAGGGCGCGATCTCATAGGGAACAAAGTAGAAACACAGACCTTCCGTAGAAAAGTACCAGTCCTGATCTTGGCTTTCGTCCATTGAAAAACGCTGCCGAACAGTGTTTTCATAGCCGTCATAAAGGAATTTTTCTTCTTTGACTTTACCCAGTTCTTCCAGCACCAGGTCACAGAAGCCCTCGGTGGTAGCCTGTGCGGACATAATACTTCCAAGTGTCAGAACGTCACCGGTAACTAAGTCGTAGCTTGCAGAAGTGCTTACCCGCTCTGGGTGGGATGCACCGCTGTATGTGACACAGTTACCGAACAGACTGAGGACACTTTGATCCATACGCATTGGACTGTATGTGAGGTTGTAGAGATAGGGAGTCCAGTCAGAAGCACCGTTGTAGTTTGCTTTTGCTGCTGCAAGAAGTGTGTCTACATTAGAAGCGCCTGCATCGATCCTAGACAGAAAGTCAATAATCACCTTGTTTGCTACATCCGGATCGGGAAGTGTAAGCATCATACTTTGGTGGGTATATGAGAAGATAACAGTACCGTCCTCTGCCCGGGAGCTCTCGGAAATTGTGGGAACAGAAACGGCATACATTGCTTCCTGCTGGGGTAGAATGACTGTAGGTTCTGTTGTGGTTTGGGTGGTTATGGCAGGTGTGGTTTGTGTTTCGTCTGTGTTCGGCTTCGCACAGCCCGCCAAAAGTAGACTAAGGCAAATGATTAAGGAAAGAATCTTTTTCATATGAATCACCTCTGTACACATTATAGCACATTATTGCTTAACTATCAATGATAATATCCTTATTTTGGAAAAGGTCAGCCTTGACAACGATATGCACGGGTGGTAAAATATCGG
Organism: Oscillospiraceae bacterium; assembly: GCA_017521485.1. GTDB lineage: Bacteria > Bacillota > Clostridia > Oscillospirales > Oscillospiraceae > Faecousia. Next base: position 151,387 of record JAFXCL010000045.1, on the reverse strand, counting down.
TAAGTAAATATCGCTGTGAACGGAAATAGTAACAGTGCCAATCCATCAGAGAGCCGGGGTCGTTGGCTGCAAGCCCCAGCGGTGTCGGCACTGCGAATGTGCGTCCGGGAGCGAAATATGCTTTGAGTGAAAAATGAGAGTGGAACCGCGAGTTTTTACGACCCGCCTCTTGTGCCTATGGCACAGGAGGTGTTTTTATTTTTAGGAGGAATTTCTATGTATCTTTATAATTCACTGTCCCATAAAAAGGAATTGTTTACACCCAACAATCCGAATGTGGTGAAAATGTATACTTGTGGACCGACGGTCTACCATTATGCCCATATTGGTAATTTGCGGACTTATATTATGGAGGATGTGCTGGAAAAATCCCTGCGCTATCTGGGCTATAATGTTTTGCGCGTAATGAATATCACTGATGTGGGACATCTTGCATCCGATGCAGATACCGGCGAGGATAAAATGCTCAAGGGTGCAAAGCGGGAAAACAAGTCTGTGATGGAGATCGCAAAATACTACACGGACGCATTTTTTGAGGACTGCCGGAAGCTGAATATCAAAATCCCGGAGATCGTTCAGCCCGCAACCGGCTGCATTGCAGAGTTTATACAGATCGTTGAAGGACTTTTAGAGAAAGGCTTTGCCTATGTTGCCGGTGGCAATGTGTATTTCGACACCTCTAAGCTGGATAAATACTATGTATTTAACGATCACGATGAGGAAGACCTGGCGATCGGTGTTCGCGAGGGCGTGGAGGAGGATACCAACAAGCGTAATAAAAATGACTTCGTGCTGTGGTTTACAAAAAGTAAGTTTGAGGATCAGGCGCTCAAATGGGATTCTCCCTGGGGCGTGGGTTATCCCGGCTGGCACATTGAATGCTCCGGTATTTCTATGAAATATCTGGGTGAAGATTTGGATATTCACGCCGGCGGTATTGATAATGCATTCCCGCACCATACCAACGAGATTGCCCAGTCTGAGAGCTATCTGGGCCATAAGTGGTGTAATTACTGGTTCCATGTCCACCACCTGAACACGGACACCGGTAAAATGAGCAAGTCCAAGGGCGAATTTCTCACAGTCAGCCTGTTGGAAAGCAAAGGCTATGATCCGATGGCATACCGCCTGTTCTGCCTCCAGAGCCATTATCGCAGAAATCTTGTGTTCTCTTGGGAAAACTTGGATAATGCTGTGGTTGCTTATGAAAAGCTGATTGCAAAGATCGCTGCACTTAAGCAGGACGGGGAAGTGGATATGGCAGCATTTGATGCATTGAAGGAACGGTTTACAAACGCACTCAACGGTGATTTGAATACTTCTGTTGCAGTGACCGCTGTATACGATGTGCTGAAGGCAAAAACCAATGATGCTACCAAGCTGGCAGCACTGGCGGATTTTGATCAGGTTTTGAGCCTGAATTTGATTAAAGCGGCGGAAACACTGCGCAAGAAAGAAGCAGAAGAGGCAGCAGCTGCCGATCCTGAGATCGATGCATTGGTGCAAGCCCGCACCGATGCAAAGAAAGCAAAGAACTATGCAGAAGCAGACCGGATTCGTGATGCGCTGAAAGCCCGCGGCATTGAAATTATCGACACCCCCCAGGGTACAAAGTGGAGAAGAGTATGAAACTGCTGATTCTTGACGGAAACAGTGTTATTAACAGAGCCTTCTATGGCGTAAAATTGCTGACTACCAGAGATGGGCAATTCACCAATGCCATTTATGGCTTTCTGAATATTTTGGAGCGGATGGAAAAGGAAGAGCAGCCGGATGCGGTATGCGTTGCGTTTGACCTGCACGGACCGACCTTCCGGCACCAAAAGTACGATGGCTATAAGGCCACCCGCCACCCAATGCCTGAGGAGCTGGCGCAGCAGATGCCGGTTATGAAGGAAGTTCTAAAGGCAATGAACATTCCGATTTATGAATGTCAGGGCTGGGAAGCAGATGATGTGATTGGTACTGTTGGTAAGATTTGCGGAAATAACAACTGGGAATGTGTGATCGTTACCGGAGACCGGGATAGCCTGCAGCTGATCGATGAGAATGTACGGGTAAAGCTGGTTATATCCAAACCCGGTCAGACGACTGCAACACTATATGACACCCAGAAATTCTGTGAAGAATATGGCTTTGAACCCCCTAAAATGGTGGATTTGAAAGCATTGATGGGCGATTCCTCGGACAATATTCCCGGTGTTGCCGGTGTTGGACCGAAAACGGCAACAGAGCTGCTGACAAAATTTGGTTCCCTGGATGGAGTCTATGAAAATCTTGCGGATCCTTCTATTCGTCCCAAGCTTCGGGAAAAGCTGGAAGCCGGAAAAGAGAATGCTTACCTGTCCTATGACCTTGCCACCATACGGAGCAATGCGCCCATTGATTTTGAACCGGTTGGTGCGGTTATTCGTCCCTATAACAAACCGGAACTGTATCAGCTGTTTACACAGCTGGAATTTGTGCGCCTAATCGATAAATACGGCTTGCGTGGTGCAGAGTCTTCTGTTGCTGTACCTGTGCATAAAGGTATTAAGCTGGAAAGAAAAACACAAATGCCCGATCACTGCGACCGATATGCATTATATATTGCACCGGACGGAAGCATCGGACTGGCATGGGATGCGGGTGTTTGCGTTGTGACTCCGCTGGAAGCGGTCTGTTTGATGCCCATTTTGCTTAGCGACGGGGCAGCAATCTGCCACGATTTGAAGTCTACATTGCACACACTGGATGAAATGGGTCTTCCCAGCGGCAATTTTGTGTTTGACACAGCTCTTGCAGCCTATAATCTGAATCCCTCCCAAAGTGATTATGCAGTTTCTAAGCTGGCAACCTCTTATCTTGCTGTAACGGCTGATGATGGCGATGCTGCCGCTTGCGCGGAAACACTGTGGAATCTGAAAGATGTTCTGGAATCGGAGCTTCAGTCAAAGGAAATGCTTAGCCTTTACCGGGAAATGGAGCTGCCACTGTGCAGTGTCCTGTACCGAATGGAAAAGGAGGGTGTTGCTATTGATAAGGCGCAGCTGGAACAGTTTGGCATTATGCTTTCTCAGCGGATCGATGATTGTGAAAAGCTGATCTACTCCTATTCCGATGGGCCGTTTAATATTAATTCTACCCGCCAACTCGGGGAATTACTGTTTGAAAAACTGGGATTGCCGCCTGTGAAGAAAACAAAAACCGGTTATTCCACCAATGCAGATGTTTTGGAGAAGCTGAAAGTTAAGCACCCAATCATACCTGCAATTATGGATTATCGGATGCTTACAAAGCTGAAGTCCACCTATGCGGAAGGTCTTATGAAGGTCATCGGTGAGGATGGCCGTATTCACACCACTTTCCAGAATTTGGTGACCGCAACCGGCCGGCTGTCTTCCACAGAACCTAACTTGCAGAACATTCCTGTGCGCACTGATCTTGGTGCAGAGATCCGGAAAATGTTTATTCCCCGGGAGGGCTATGTTTTAGTGGATGCGGATTACAGCCAGATCGAATTGCGTGTCCTTGCCCATATTGCTGGCGACAAGGCTATGCAGGAGGCGTTTCGTTCCGGTATGGATATTCATACGGTTACGGCATCCCAGGTGTTTGGCGTTGCGCCTGAGGCTGTTACCAGCCTGCAGCGCCGTCATGCAAAGGCGGTAAACTTCGGTATTGTATATGGCATTTCTGAGTTTTCTCTTGCGGACGATATCGGTGTCAGCCGATATGAGGCAAGGGCTTATATTGATAGCTATCTTGCCAATTATCCGGGTGTCCGCACCTATATGAAAAAGGTTGTGGAGGATGCCAGAAACAGCGGATATACCAAAACAATGTACGGTCGCCGCCGCTATATCCCGGATCTGAAGAACAGTAACTTCAATGTCCGGCAAGGCGCTGAACGCATTGCGCTGAACACGCCAATTCAGGGTTCTGCTGCGGATCTGATAAAGCTTGCGATGATCCGGGTGGACGATGCGCTCCGCAAGAACTATCCCCATGCAAAGCTGCTGCTGCAGGTGCACGATGAGTTGATCGTGGAATGCCCTGAGGATGTGGCTGAACAGGTCGCACAGCTTGTAAGCAGCCAGATGGAGCAGGTAGCGCAATTAGATGTCCCGCTGATTGCAGATGCAAAGTGGGGCAAGAGTTGGTATGAGGCAAAATGATGGAATATTGTTTAATGGACAATACCCACGTGGGTCAAATCGCAAAGCTTGAAATGCTGTGCTTTTCCGATCCGTGGAGTGAGAATTCTATTTCCTCGGAACTTGGTAATCCCTTATCCTTATGGGTCGTTGCTATGGATGGAGAATGTCTTGCCGGATATGTGGGCTCCCAATCCGTTATGGGTTGGGCAGATATGATGAATCTTGCTGTCCATCCGGATTACCGCCGTATGGGAGTGGCAGAGAACCTGATCCAACAGCTGATATGCCGGCTGAAAGAAAAGGAAGTTACCTGTTTGACACTGGAGGTTCGAGCATCCAATACCCCTGCCATCAGCTTGTATAACAAATTGGATTTTGTTGAGGTCGGCCGCAGACCGGGCTATTATCACAATCCAAAAGAAGATGCACTTATTTTGCGAAAGGAGTGGACAGTTTGAATATTCTTGCAGTGGAATCATCCTGCGATGAGACCGCAGTTGCGATCGTTAAAGACGGAAGATATGTGTTAACAGACTGTATCGCTTCTCAGGTAGAGCTGCATAGAGTTTACGGCGGCGTTGTACCGGAAATTGCTTCCCGAAAGCATATTGAAGCAATTTATGCACTGGCAGATCAGGCACTTGAAAATGCTAACCTGAGCCGCAAGGACATCGATGCAATTGCGGTGACCTATGCGCCGGGACTGATTGGCGCAGTGCTGGTTGGCGTGAATTTTGCAAAGGCAGCAGCCCTTGCAATGAATAAACCGTTGATCCCTGTCCATCATATCCGCGGTCATATTGCGGCGAATTATCTGGCATACCCGGAGCTGAAACCTCCCTTTCTTTGTCTTATGGTGTCCGGCGGTCATACAATGATCGTGGATGTTCAGGATTATACCAAAATGGAGATTCTTGGTACTACGCTGGATGATGCAGCAGGGGAGAGCTTCGATAAGGTAGCCCGTGTTTTGGGGATGCCCTATCCCGGCGGTGCAGCACTGGATAAAGCGACAAAGCTTGGAGATGAAACAAAATATGTTCTACCCCGCTCCAAGCCGGGACAAAATCCTTTGGATATGAGCTTTTCCGGACTAAAGACTGCCACACTAAATTTAATTCATCATGCAGATCAGGTAGGAGAGAAGCTTGATGTCAACAGTCTTTGTGCTGCTTTTTCGGCAGCGATATCTGATACCCTTGTGCCAAGAGTGGTGCAGGCGATGAAACAAACAGGTCGAAATAAACTTACGGTTGCCGGCGGTGTTGCAGCAAACTCCAGAATTCGTGCAGATGTCCTGTCAGCAGCCAAAGAACTTGGCGCTGAAGTTTATATGCCACCCCTATCCTTGTGCGGTGACAATGCAGCGATGATCGGTTCTCAGGCTTATTATGAATTTTTGGCTGGAAATCTTGCAGATATGAGCTTGAACGCCTACGCAACAAAGTCGATTTTAGGTGAAGCGCTGTAATAGTTGTAATTGGTACATTCTAAGTGGAAATATGTATTGACCCACTGGCTGGATTCTTCTATAATATACTTGATATTTTATGTATACGGAGGTACTAAAGATGGGAATTTTTTTACCGGAACAGTCTCAGACATTACAGGAAGTATTAAACGGCTATGATTTTCCTGCAACTTTGATGGGCGCAGTGCGCTACGGCCAGGGTCATATTAACGACACTTATTGCATAGTATGCCAGCCTCAGGACGGCGATGCGATCCGTTTCATTTTGCAGGGACTTTCTGCCACGGCTTTCCCCCATCCTGAAGAGCTGATGGAGAATTTTATCGGAATTACTACATATCTTCGGGATAAGGTCATTTCTGCAGGCGGTGATCCGGCTCGGGAGACCCTTAGCTTGGTTAAGACAAAAGAGGGTAAGGATTATTATACCGACAGCACTGGCCGCGTGTGGCGTCTGATGCCTTATGTAGAGGGAACTGACTGCCTGCAGCGGGCAACCCCTGAGTTGTTTGAGGCTTCTGCACGGGCGTTTGGCCGTTTCCAGAAAATGCTTCAGGATTATCCTGCACACACACTCCACGAAACCATTGTCAATTTCCACAACACAGAGGACCGTTTCGCTAAATTCCAGAAAGCACTTGAAGCAGATGCGCTGGATAGAGCAAAAGATGTCCGTAAGGAAATTGATTTTGTTCTTGCCAGAAAGGCAGATTGCTCTGTTGTGCTTCAGGCATACCGGGATGGAAAGCTTCCTCTGCGGGTGACGCACAACGATACCAAGCTCAATAATATCCTGATTGACCGCACTACCGGCGAGGGTATTTGTGTGATTGACCTGGATACCACAATGCCCGGATTCTCTGTCAATGACTTTGGTGATTCTATCCGTTTCGGTGCAAACCGCAGCGATGAAAGTGAAAAGAACCTGAGCAAGGTGAATTTTGACCTTGGGCTTTATGAAGCATATACCCGCGGCTTCCTTGAGGGAACAGACGGATGCCTGAAGGATACAGAACTGGAGTATCTGCCCTGGGGCGCTCGCCTGATGACCTTAGAGTGCGGTATGCGCTTTTTGACAGACTACTTAGAGGGAGATCATTACTTCCGTGTTGGCTATCCGGAACAGAACCTGGATCGCTGCCGCACCCAGTTTAAGCTGGTGCAGGATATGGAAGAAGTATTCCCTGAGATGATCCGCATCGTTAGAAAATACGCAAAATAATTTCTATGCTAAAGATCATACGGTCATTGGGCGATTTGGATTTCAGATTGCTTGCAGATGCTTATACGCAGAGCTGTCAGGAGCAAGGAAAACTGAATTATCCGGATTATCCAGCCTCACAGCAGCTTCTTATGGCAGAACAAGAGCTATATGGAGCAGTGAAATGCTTTTTTCAGGACAAGAATGCATTTTATGCTGTTTGGCAGTCTGACGGCAGGTATCTGTCTGTTTTGCGTATGGAGCCTTATCAGGACGGCCTTCTCTTAGAGGGGTTGGAAACACCACCGGAGGAACGGGGCAAGGGGTATGCAAAACAGCTTGTTCGTTCGGTTATTTCCGTACTATCTCAACAGGAAAAGGTTCTTATCTATTCTCACATAGATAAGAAAAACAACGCATCCTTGGCAGTTCACCGTACCTGTGGATTTGCGTTGCTGCGGGACTATGCGGTGTACGCAGACGGCTCTGTTTCTCACAATGCATACACTATGCAAATATCAACATAAAGATCGGCAGTATTCCGTTATCGGAATACTGCCGTGTTTATTTATTCAATCCAACCAAGGCGCTTGAGCCAGTTGATAAGCAATCCGGACCACTGCGCGGTGTGGGGATGATTGGGGGCGAGACCAAGGCCGTGACCGCCATCAGGGAACACGTGCATCTCCACAGGTATGTTCTTTCTGCGCAGTGCAGTGGCATAAACATAACTGTGGATAACAGAAACACCAGGATCTGCATTGGTATGGAAGAAGAATGCCTCCGGGGTTGTTTCACACACATTGTTAACAGGGTTGATCGCAGTTTCCAGCTCCGGATCCCGTTTACCGATAAGGTTCATATAAGATACATTATGGGTATAACTATCGTCGCTGGGCTGATCGATTGCAGGGTAGCAAAGGATCTGCAAATTGGGCATATAGTCCTCCTGGTCGATTTCATCCAGGCCCTCAAAATCAATTGGCTTCGTATAAGTGGAAAGCATTGCAGCCAAATGGCCACCTGCAGAAGAACCCATTGCAGCGATCTTGTTCTTGTTGATACCAAATTTTTCCGCGTTGGCACGGATGTAGCGCATACAACGGCGTGCATCCAACAAAGGAAGGGGGAAGAAATGTGGGGATACGCGATAGCCGCCAATAAAGGCAGTGATACCGTGGGCATTTAAGAATTTAGCATAATTCTCGCGTTCGTGATCTGCGCGGCGAATATATCCTCCACCGGGGAAAACCAATACGGCTGCATCACTTTTCTTTTCTTCCGGAATGTAAATATCGATATAGGGAATTTCCTCACACATACCAGGTGTTTCGTTCCACAAATAAACTCTTTCCATTATGTTTGCTCCTCACTTGGAATATTTCTCCATTAAGTATAACAAAGCTTGTCTGTATCCGTCAAGTCCCTGACCCTTAATTGTTTTCTCACAGGCAAGACCCGCATAGGAGATTTTGCGGAAGGCTTCTCTTGCGTCCACATCGGAAATATGGACTTCCACAGCAGGTATTCCAACAGCCTTTAATGCATCCAGAATCGCGATTGAGGTATGGGTATAAGCAGCAGGGTTGATGATAATGCCGTCAAAGATTCCGTAAGCAGACTGGATTTTGTCCACAAGATCGCCTTCGTGGTTAGACTGATATTGCTCTAGCTCCACACCATAGGCTTCCGACCAGTCTTTTAACAAAACCAATAAATCGGCAAAGGTTTGCGTTCCGTAAATTCCCGGTTCACGAATCCCCAGCATATTGAGATTTGGTCCGTTTATGACAAGTATTTTCATACACATTCCTCCAAACTGAGAATTTTACAGACTGTTTGTTCCGGTGTACCGTCATTACACACGATTGCATCTGCAAATCGCTCATACATCGGGTTTCGCACACGGAACATATCCGATAAATTGCCGGATAGAGAGAGTGGTCTGCCGCTTGTAGGAAGCTGTTCAACATCCCGCTGCAGATAGATGATTCGTCCGTTTTGATGTAATAAGCGATAATTTTCCTCTTTTGTAACGCAGCCGCCGCCGGTAGCAATGATAAGCCCGGACTGTTTGCCTAACTGACTTAGAACCGAGGTTTCCAGTTCACGGAAACCTGCTTCTTTTGATTTTTCAAAGATTTCCGGAATAGACATTCCAGCTTGATCAACAATGGCAGCATCTGCATCCACAAAGGTTCTTCCCAGCTTTTCTGCAAGCAGCTTACCGATAGTAGATTTGCCGCTGCCGGGCATACCGATCAATACGATGTTTTCCATTTGTAAGAGCAATTTGCGGTATATGGTGGTCATAACAGAATCCGGGATTGTTATTCCGGTGAAAAACTCCGCACTTTCTTTTGCCTGTGCAACTAACATCCACAATCCGTTTTCAGCAACTAAGCCTCGTTCCGCAGCATCCATAAGAAGCTTTGTTCGTGCAGGATTGTATATTAAATCCAATACACCTTCCAGTTGGGGAAATAGACTGAGATCCACTGGACTTTCGCCTGTGTTGGGATACATACCAACCGGTGTGGTATTTACAATTATAGCAGCATCCTCGTGCTTTCGGATATTATCATAATTCTCCGGACCGGAACGGGAGATTACGATTACGTTTGCGCCCATTTCAAGTAACACAGCAACAGCCGTTACAGAAGCACCGCCGCTGCCCAAAACCAGAACCTTCTTGTTTTGAACACACAAGCCGCTGCGTTTTACCATAGATGCAAACCCATAGTAATCGGTATTGTGACCGGTTAGTGTGTTATCTGGATTACGAATAATCGTATTGACAGCACCAAGCTGTTTTGCCCGGTCAGTTAACAGGTTGCAAAAACGAATGACTTCTTTCTTATACGGTATTGTGACATTCAGACCGTCAAAGGTTAAGCTTGTTAAAAAGTTAGCAAGCTCCTGCGGTTCTTTTTCATATAGATCGTAGGAATAATCCGCTAAACAGCGATGAATTTGAGGGGAATAGCTGTGACCCAGCTTTTTCCCAAGCAAACCGCATTGCATCATACCACCTCGGTGTAACTTCCCAGATACTTGAATTCCTCACAAAGATCATCCAATTCACACATAAGCTGGACAAATTCTTCAGAGTAGATAGATGTTTCCAGATCAAAATAGAACATAAATTCAAAGTCACGGTCCGGAATAGGTCTAGACTCCAGTTTAATTACATTGATACCCAGTGTGTACATTCTAGCAAGGACCTTATACAGCGCACCGGGCTTATGAGAAAGGATCATCATAATGCTGGTCTTATCAGAACCGGGATAAATCTCAAGGTTTTTGCTGATACAAATAAAACGGGTGCGGTTGTTTCCCTTATCCTGCACTGAATCAGCAAGGCTCTTAAGACCGTAAAGTTCTTCACAGGAATGACTGCACAATGCGGCTACGTCAGTACGACCGGATTGCGCCACCATTTTGGCAGCTTCGGCTGTGTTTTCCACAGTGATGACTTTGATGTCAGGGTGACTTGCCAAGAAATCGGAACACTGGTTGATCGCTTGCTCGTGAGAGTAAATCTCCTTAATATCTGAAAGCTTAGCGTCCTTGTTTGCCAAAAGATTGTGGTCGATTTTCAAACGGAAGGTGCGGACAATAGAGAAATTATGGCGGATCATCAGGTCATATACCTTTTTCACAGATCCGGCAGTTGAGTTCTCAATGGGCAATATACCGTATTGGCACAGACCCTGTTCAATTGCATTGAAAATGCCCTCAAAGTTCTTAAAATACATAATCAGGGGAGACTTGAAGAACTTCTCGCAGGCAATTTGAGAATAAGCACCCTCTACACCCTGACAGGCGACCATAGGAGCTTGGGGGAAGAGCTTGGGCGTATTTTCGATGGATTGGGTAATCTTCTGGTACAGGGGCGTTGCTTCAGCAGTGCGTTTGCTCTGATAGCTCCGGCTCAACTCAAATAGAAGGGAATACAAAACCCGGGTATAGTTTGCCATATCCGGACCGGCTTTCTGGGCAACCTCCTGTAAGATTTCCCGCTCCCTGGCAGGAACATAAATGGGCATATCATTTGCTTTCTTGCAGTCGGCAATCTGCGCAGAAAGGCCCATTCGCTCTACAAACAGCTGTACAAGCTGATCGTCTACCTGATCAATTTTATCTCTGATTTGCTGGATATCCATAAGTAACCTCCTAATTAGTAACGGGAAAGATAAGCGTCAAAAATTGCGATTGCAGCAGCTGCCTCGATGACCGGCACTGCCCGGGGGGCGATACATGGATCATGGCGGCCCTTTACCTGAAGATCCACTGCTTCCAGCTTGCTGAAGGATGCGGACTGCTGTATCTTAGCGATGGACGGCGTAGGCTTGATCGCTACCTGAAAGTACAATGGCATACCGGTGGTAATACCGCCTAAGATGCCGCCGGCACGGTTTGTTAAAGGTTTTACCGTTCCGTCTTGCACAGTATATGCGTCATTATGTTCACTACCGCGCATATAACCGACAGCATAACCTGCACCGAATTCTACTGCCTTCACAGCGGGAATTCCGTATACCAGCTGGGCAATGCGGCTTTCCATACCGAAAAACATAGGGTCGCCTAAGCCTGCAGGAAGACCGGTGACCGCACATTCAATAATTCCGCCAACGCTGTCACCGTCAGCTTTTGCATTGGAAATGATTTCCCGCATTCTGGCACCGGCAGCCTCTGAAATTACAGGAAAATCGGACCGGACCTGATCCAATTGGGGATTCATAGGATCAAAAGGATCGTCAGTAACACCACCGACGCATACAAGATGCGCACCAATTAGAATACCTTCCTTTTCCAGCCATTGCTTGCACAGTCCACCTGCTATGCACAAGGGCGCTGTAAGACGACCGGAAAAATGGCCGCCGCCAGCGGTGTCCTGATAGCCACCGTATTTGATCTGTGCGGTATAGTCTGCGTGACCGGGTCGTGGACAGTCCTTCGAATTGCTGTAATCACCTGAGCGGGTGTTTTTGTTTTTAATAATTGCGGCGATAGGCGCACCGCAGGTGTATCCATCGACAATACCGGATAAAAACTCCGGCTGGTCTGCTTCCTTGCGGGGTGTGGAGTAATCATTCTGACCGGGGGCACGGCGGTTCAAAAATTCCTGAAGTTTCTTAAGATCAACAGGAAGACCTGCCGGTATGCCGTCGAGAGTCATACCGATTGCAGCGCCGTGAGATTGTCCAAATATAGAAAGTTTCAGTCTTTCACCGTAGGTACTGCTCATATTTGCCTCCTAATTTTCCATATTCCTCCCAAAAAGAGGGATAGGATTTTGCAACGCATTGTGCGCCAAGGATCGTAACTGGTCCGTTTGCCACCGTTGCTGCAATTGCCGCAGACATTGCAATTCTGTGATCGTTGACAGAATTCACAACGCCGCCTTGTATTTGCCCGGGATATACAGTCAGTGTATCTTCCGTGGCTTCTGACCGGATATCCAAAGCTTTCAGCATAGCGATCACGGAAGCCACCCGGTCTGATTCTTTCAGCCTGAGACGCTGGATGTTAGTAAACACTGCACCGTGCTTGGATGCTGCAACAACAGATAGTATGGGAACAAGATCCGGTATATCTGCTGCGGAAACTGTTATATGTTCAGACATAGATTTCAGAATCTCTGCAACTGCCCGATCACCCTGTTCGGAGTCGCTACACAAACCATTCACTGTCAGGTTACTTCCCATTGCAGATGCTGCCAAAAAGAATGCGGCATTGCTCCAATCGCCCTCAACACTGATTTTTCCAGGTGAACGAAAAGGCAAGGATCCTGAAATACGGTTGTCAGCTGCAGAAACACCGAAAACAGATAATGCCTGTCGCGTCATTTGTATGTATGGCGCAGATTCCATTTTTCCGGTAACAGTCAGTGTGCTATCGCCAGGTATCAGTGCCATAGCAAATAACAAACCCGTTATAAACTGACTGGATATGCCACCGTCAATACTGTAATTTCCAGCTTTCAGTTTACCGACACAGGAAATTGTGTCAGAAGTTGGGCGGGATAATGTGCACCCCATTCGCTCCATTTCTTCCCAAAGAGGGGATAAGGGGCGCGCTGCAAGCCTGCCTGCCATCTGGAAGGTTGCATTTACACCCAGCGCACCGGCTATGGGAAGCATAAATCGCAGAGTGGAACCGCTTTCCCGGCAGTCCAGATGTGCAGAAACGGGGATGCTACTGACAGGTGTAATGTGATACCCATTTGCTGTCCTGTGAATTTCTGCACCTAACGCACGTAAACACTGGGCGGTTGCTTCAATATCCTGATTGGTATGCGGACAGATCAGATCTGTTGGCTTATCTGCAAAGGCAGAGCAAATCAGCAGGCGGTGTGCCTGTGACTTAGAGGGGATCGCACAAGCTGTACCGCTGAGCTTCTGCGGGGTAATTGTAATGTCCATTATAAACCTTCCTCAATAAAGGATTGCAGATTTTCGATGGGTGTGGGCAGAATTGTGCAAGTGCCAATCCGCTCCGGGAGAATCAGATTAACAGTGCCGCCGGTGCGCTTCTTGTCAGATAGAGCGGCTTGGCGGAGGTCATTGGCAGAAAAAGCTGTATGGCTGGGAAGACCAAATCCATCTAATACAGTTTGAATTTCGTTAACTGTATGTGCATTACAAATCCTGCGCTTTTGGGCTGTTCTTGCTGCCATAGCCATCCCAATGGCAACCGCCTGACCGTGTGTAACAGTGAAGTTACTTAGCTTTTCTACGGCATGACCGAAGGTATGCCCTAAATTCAGTTTTTGACGCGATCCAGTGTCAAATTCATCCTCTGCAACCACATTTCGCTTTAGTTCCACACATCGGGTGATTACAGCTTCACGATCAAAGCATAAGCCGTTTTCTTTTAGATGCATAAATAGCTTAGAATCATAAAGAATACCGTATTTAATAACCTCAGCACAACCGTCACGGAAAACATTTTCTGGAAGGGAATCCAATACATCTGTATCGCACAGCACAAGACTGGGTTGATAAAATGCACCTGCAAGGTTTTTACCGGCTGGCAGGTCAATGGCAGTTTTTCCACCCACAGAAGAGTCGACCATAGCCAGCAGAGTGGTGGGCACTTGTATGTAAGAGATGCCTCGCAGATAGGTTGCAGAAGCAAATCCGGTAACATCACCGACCACGCCGCCACCTAAAGCGATAATCATATCGGAGCGGGTTAATTGGCTTTCAGCCAGAAAATTCAGGATATTCAAATAGGTTTCGGCAGTTTTACTACTTTCGCCAGCAGGGAAACAGTAGTGAATTGTTTCAAAGCCTGCATTTTGCAAGCTGTTTTCTGCGACTTTCCCGTACAGAGGCCACACATTGCTGTCGCTGATAATTACAGCCTTCCCGGGTGCTTTTAACGCAGCTGCGTGCTTACCAAGGGAAGAGAGCAACCCGCCGCCGATCAATACCTGATATTCTTTGGATGCACTGACGGTAACTGTATTCATCCGTCAACCTCCTCTTTTCGTTTGCGACCTTCGTCCAGAAGGGAAATTAATGTCTCTTCATCCTTTTCCATAATTGCTGTGCGGTATTGATTTAGCGCACCAATGTATTGATCCAACTCAGAAAGCACATTTTCACGGTTGGACAGAAACAGCTCTGCCCACATTTCGGGGTTTAACCAGGCTACTCTTGTCAGATCCTTATAGCTTCCTGCGGAAAAGCCTTTGTGGGTCAGCGCAGTTGGAGACTTAATAAATGCATTGCTGACAATGTGGGGCATCTGGGATGTGAAGGCAATTATTCTGTCGTGTTCCTGAGCTGTGGTGACAGAGAAAGAACCAAAACGGCAGGGAGCAAGTGCGTCCTGACAGCGCTCTAAAAGCTGTGCATCGTCATACCGGGGTGGTACTAAGACCATTGGTGCACCTTGGAATAAATTGGATCGGCTGTATTTGAAGCCGGAATTATGGGAGCCTGCCATAGGATGTCCGCCTACAAAAGTAAATCCATACCTTTCCGCAATGGGGAAACAGCGGTTACAAATCTCACTTTTGATACCGCAGCAGTCCATTACAAGTGTGTTGGGAGAAATATATTTTCCGTTAGTTTCCAGCCAATCCCCAGAGCCGCCTGCATAGATACATAAAAGAATAAGATCGCAGGACGGAATTGTATTTACATCCAATACACCATGACATACGCCAGCCAGTTGGGCAAACATAAGCATAGATTCGTCCTGCTCACAGGCGAGAACCCTGTGTCCCGCTTTGGCATATGCTCTTGCCAATGAGCCGCCGATCAGACCGAGTCCTAAAATGCCGACGGTCATAAGATCGCCTCCCGGACTCTTTGCACACGGGCATTCAGGTCAGCGAACTGGGCAGGCGTCAGGGACTGTGCGCCGTCACATAAAGCGCAAGCGGGATTGTTATGGACTTCCACCATAATTCCGTCTGCACCGGCTGCTGCGGCTGCTACAGCCATTGAGGGGACAAGTGAAGCTTTTCCGGTTGCATGACTGGGGTCTACAACCACTGGCAGATGGGTAATTTCGTGGAGCACAGGTATTGCAGAAAGATCCAGCGTATTGCGGGTATATGTTTCGTAGGTACGGATACCCCGTTCACAGAGAATAATATTCTCATTGCCCTCACTCATAATGTATTCAGCACTCATTAAAAGCTCCTGAAGGGTGTTTGCCAGGCCACGCTTTAGTAAAATAGGCTTCTTGGTTTTGCCCAATTCCTGCAAAAGATCAAAATTCTGCATATTTCTGGCGCCGACCTGAATGATATCCACATCCTCGAACAGGTCCAATGTACGGATGTTCATAATTTCGGTGATGATCGGCAGTCCTGTGGCTTTTTTAGCCTCTAACAACAACTTGATACCTGCCTCTTTCATTCCCTGGAAGGCATAGGGGGAAGTACGGGGCTTAAATGCACCGCCGCGGAGAATGTCGGCACCAGCTTCTTTGACGGAGGTGGCAACAGCTATGATCTGTTCCTGACTTTCTACAGAACAAGGTCCTGCAATCATTGAAAAATGTCCGCCACCGATCTTTGCATTACCTATAGTAATGACAGTATTGTCAGGATGGAAGTTTCGGCTTGCCTGTTTATACGGCTCAGAAATTCGCTTAACAGTGTCCACAATTTCCAGACTGCCCAGCAGCTCCATATCTACACGACTGGTATCGCCGATCAGACCCAGGACGGTAAACTCCTGACCTTCGGAGATATGGACATCCAGATTCATATGCTTCAGCCAGTTAATAAGATGAGCAGTCTGTTCGGGTGTCGTACCACTTTTTAAAACAGCAATCATTGAATATCAGCTCCTACATAAAAAATGAAAGCGCTGCACAGATGCGATCTTGTGCAGCGCTAAAAATGATGAAGTAATGAAGAAAACATTGCAGCACAAAACGCTATTACTTTTTGTCCATAAAAAAGTAATAGTTGATAAAATAGAACTGTGCAGCAAGGTTAAGCATAGCCAATATGGTCTCCTTAGAAAGATACTAAAACTATAACACAATAGATTTTATTTTGCAAGTAAAATTATTTAATGTTTTGTTTTAATATTGAATGTCCTGACTTTTTTCGATAAATTACAGAAAAGGCAATCCCTTGCGCCAAAAGTGTTATGGTCCAAGAAATTGGATAGGACAGATACAGACACTTGGGCGTATGGTACTGGGGAATTTGAAAAATTGTAAAGATCCAACCAAGACGAATACCGCATACACCTAAAACACTGATGAGCATTGGTGTCAGGGATGCGCCAAGTCCGCGAAGCGCACCGGTAAACACATCCATAATTCCGCATAAGAAATAGGGGAGACATATAAAGGAGAATCTCACAAGTCCGTATTCAATGGCTTCCTGAGAATCTACAATGTAAATACCCAGAAGCTGTCTGCCGAAAGTGAACGTGAGTGTGCTCAGTGCCAAACCGATAACGGATGTATAGATCAGGCATACACCCAGAGATTTACGAATACGGTCATACCGATGTGCACCCAAGTTTTGTCCGGTATAATTCACAGCGGACTGATGAAATGCGTTCATTGTAGCATAGATGAAGCCCTCTATATTTGCGGCAGCGCCGTTGCCGGACATCAGCATTTCGGAATTGAAGGAATTGATAGAGGATTGAATAATCACATTGGAGATGGAGAACAAGCAGCCCTGAATACCGGCGGGAACACCAATTCGGAGAATTTTCAGCAGCGGTTCTTTGTAAAAACGCAGTTTGCGAAGATAGAGCTTGCAGATGTCAGTCCGCTTCATCAGTGCTCGTACAGTCAGTACTGCTGAGATACCAAAAGAAACGGTTGTCGCCAAAGCAACACCGGCTACATTCATTTGGAAAACGGTTACAAATATGACATTGAGAACAACGTTGGCAATGCCGGAAATAATCAGAAATACTAAGGGACTTTTTGTGTCGCCTGCTGCCCGGAGGATCGCAGCGCAGAAGTTATAGACCATTGAAAAGACGATTCCACCAAAATAGATCCGCATATAGACAGTAGAAAGGGGAAGGACATCTTCCGGTGTTTTCATCATAATCAGAAAATCTTCCGCAAAGACCACACCGATCACTGTCAAAATTGCGCCGCTGATCAGTGCAATAGGAAGGGCAGTGTGTACGGTGCGGTGTACTTCCTCCGGTCGATTGCCACCAAGTCCGTGTGCCACACTGACACCGGCACCGACGGAAAGTCCAATAAACAGATTGATAATCAGATGGGTGATAGAACCTGTTACACTCACAGCGGCTACAGAGATACTGCCACAGTAACGGCCTACAATAACCAGGTCTGCGGCATTAAACAGCAGCTGTAAAAGACTGGTAAGTATGATTGGAACGGTATACGTTATGATTCCGGAAAACAACGGGCCACTTGTCATACTATGTTGATTTCGTTTCATTTTACCACTCCTTTTAAAGCTTTCAGCTGTTTATAATCCGAGCAATTGACTTGCATTCTTATAGAGGATACGATCTTTTTCTTCCTCAGATAGCGGAAGTTTCATAAAAGTCTTAACAGATTCCTTTTGACTCGTCCAAGGGGAGTCAGAACCGAAGAGAATACGGTCTGCACCAAAGGTATGGACAAGCGCAAGGAATTTTTCCTGGCGCATTAATCGTATTCTTTTGTGTATCATCCGATGGCTTGCTGATTTTAACCTGCCAAGAACACAGGATGCATCCAGATAGACACCTGTGTCAAGAAGATTTTCTGTCACACGATCCCAGCATTGCACACCACCCATATGGGCAGCGATCAATGTAAGACCCTCTACTTGCCGAAGAGCATTTCGGATCATTTCCGGATCACTTAGATGCCGATCCGGGTAAGCGCCCTCAACACCTGCATGGGCAACAACAAACAGCCCCAATTTTGCAGCATATTCCAAAATTCGCAGATATCGGATGTCGTCGATCGGTGTGTTCTGGTACTGAGGATGGATCTTAAAGCCTTTGATGCCTGCTGCTTTCAGTCGATCCATTTCCTCTTGATAGTTTTCTGTATCCGGGTGCATACCGCCTAGGTAAATCAAACCGTTTCTTCCGTTTTTTTCGATGGAAATATTGTTGATTGATTTTGTTTTTGCAGGATTGGTGACAACCGGAAGGACAACACTGTAATCAATATTTGCCTTCGCCATAGATGATGTCAGACCATAATCAGTACCGTCTGTATAGAACGAACAGTGGGCCAAAGAGCCCATATGGGAAAGGGCGTTGGGTGCAACTGCATCCGGGTAGGCGTGTGCGTGAAAATCAATGATCATAATTTTGTTACTTCTTTCACAAATAAGGTTGAACCATCAACGGAAAACCGTATATCAAATCCTGCAAAAGACAGGCCGTATATCCGATCCGGTGATCTTTGATAGGAAGGCCGTGGATCGTGGGAAAGGACACCCAGCAGTGCACCGCGCTTCGATTCCGGAATAGACATAAGAAGAGACGGAGGAAAATCCACATTTAACATGAAATCCGCCGCTGTGTCCGTAAAACCGCCCACAGCATCAGTGTGGCTATCACTGTATGGGATATAGGGCTTGATATCGAATATAGGCGTGCCGTCCATAAGATCAGCACCGGAAACGTGGATAACAGTGCCGTTATTCTCAGTTTGCTCAAGACCGATCAGCTTTACACAGGACATACCCAGTGCGTTGGGCCGAAAGGGGGATCGGGTTGCAAACACACCCATCCGGGTATTGCCGCCCAGTCTCGGCGGGCGAACAGTGGGAGACCAGTCCTGTCGAACTGCCTCAGAAAACTGCCAGATAATCCATAGATGTGAGTAGTCCTCAATGCCACGCAGCGCATCCGGAATTCTGAATTCCGGTTCAAAAATTATGGTAGAGTGAAGATCTTCCACAAGTCCGCTTTGGCGGGGAATTCCGAATTTGGTTGGAAAATCGCTTTTCATCCGGGCGATGATTTGAATATTTACGAAATCCATATCAGCAACAAACCTTTCTCAAACAAAAGGTGACGGCAAAGATCAAAGCCAGAATCAGGGAGATTGCAGCACCTGCAGATGTCCCCAGAAAATAGGAAACGGTTAATCCGGCAATACCTGCCATAAGCGCAAACAGCACTGCAAAGAGACTGTATTGTTTCAAATTTTTTGAAACGTTTCTGGCAGATGCACCGGGGAGTACAAGCAGTGAATTTAATATCAGCAGACCAACCCAGGAAATGGCAAGTGTTACAATCACTGCGATAGCGGCAGTAAATACCGTTTGTGTCAGACCGGTTTTGATGCCTCTGGAGGATGCCAGTTGGGGGTGAATTGCGGTCAGAGTTAGTCGGTTTGCGTTTACAACCCAGAAAATCACCACACCAGATAGCACCAAGCTAAGCATACCGATGTGTGCCGGCGTTACGGACAATATATCACCAATGAGATATTTATTGTACTTTGCAAAGCTGCCCCCGTCCAGTGTGGCAATAAAAATACCAAGGGCAACAGCGGTGCTGGAAAATACGCCGATCAGTGTGTCGGCGGCTTGATTACTTTTGCTGCGCACATAGGAAAACAGCAATGCAAACACAAGAGAGAAGACCACCGCAACCCAAGTAGGCCCTGCCACACCGCAAATACAGCCAATGGCAATGCCGGTAAAGGCAGAATGTCCCAAAGCATCAGAGAAGAAGCTCATTTGTCCGGTTACGATCATTGTTGAGCATAGACCAAATAGCGGCGCCATTAAAATAACTGCCAGCAATGCGTTTTTCATAAAGTCCCACTGAAGCATTTCGGAGGGAAGCAGATCGCAGATTGCATACCATAAACCCATTACAAGATCCCTCCTTTGCGGTTAAAGACCTTACGGAAGGCATCAGAACCCAGGACCTCCACAGGTGTTCCCACACTGACTAAGGAACGGTCGATGAGTGCTACCTGATCTGCGTATCTGGGAAGAGAGGCAAAATCGTGGGTCGTCATCAGTATAGAAAGATCATAATTCTTACGAATATCATCCAGCATATCCATAAGGGTTTCAATTCCGTCTACATCCACACCGGAGAGCGGTTCGTCCAATATTAGAATGTTGGGGATCGGCTCAAGGGCGAGTGCCAGTAAAACACGCTGTAATTCACCGCCGGATAATGTACCTACCCGCTTGTCGATCAGGTCCTCACCCTGTACCCGTTCCAGGCAGGTCAGGATCTGATTGCGCATTGCTTTAGAAATTCCCAGAAAGGCAGGCCGCTTGCTCATACAGCAGGCAAACAGGTCTGCCACCGTGACGGGGTCACCCGGATCGAAACCGGGGCTTTGGGGGACATAGCCGATTTTCGGAGAACGGCTCCGCTGACCGGGTACTGCAAAGGAAATAACGCCGTCAAACTCCTGCTGTCCTAAAATCGCTTTTAAAAGGGTGCTTTTGCCTGCTCCGTTCGGTCCGATCAGAGCGATGAGCTCACCGCAGTGTACATGCAAATCGATATGATCCAAAATGGTATCACTGCCGATTTTCACGCTTAATCCCTGAATGCGAAGGCAACAGGAATGTCCACAACTGCCGCCGTGGGAAAATATATTCATTCCAATGCCTCCTTTACAGTGTCAATATTGCGATACATTACTTCAAAATAGTTTCCTTCTGACATAGCCATATCCAGCGATAAATATGCAGCTCCCGTTTCTGCGCAAATAGTCCTTGCTGCAGATTCGCTGCCGTTTGTCTCGGTGAAAATGGCAGGCAGTGCGTGATCTTCTACCAAGGTGATGATTTCCTTGAGCTCTGCTGCAGATGCCTCACTGCCGGCTTCTTCTTCAACAGCTTTTAACACAGTAAGATCAAATGCATCAGCAAAATAGGAAAATCCGTCGTGGAATGTGATCAGCTCCCGACAGGATAACTGGGACAGTGTTTGCGTTCCGTAAACTTGAAGTGCATCTAACTTGGCTGTGAGAGATGTTAAGTTATCAGAAAATGTATTTGCGTATTGGGGATATTGCGCAGTCAGACCCGTACAGATATTGGAAGCCATTATCTTGGCGTTTTGCGGAGAAAGCCAGATGTGTGGGTCCGTGTCGTGCTTATGACCGTGAGTGTGGTTATGCTCTTCTTCTGCACAAAGAAGTTCAATGTTAGCAGAGGCATCAACAATTGTGTGCTTATGGGACAGAGTATCTTCCAGAAAATCTTCCAGACCGGCACCGGAGATCACAATCGTCTTAGCAGTTTCGATGATGCGCATCTGGGAAGACTGAAGGGTATAGTCATGCAGGCAGGAGACGTTTTGGGTAATCACTTGGCAAACCTTTAGATCTGTTCCTGCACAAAGGTCTGCTGTAAATGTATAAACCGGGAGCGTGGTAGCCGCAATCTGGCAATCTTCGCTGTTTGCCTCACATCCGGAAAACAGCAAGATAAAAATAGAAAACATTATCAAAAAGGCTAATTTCTTCATAAACCAAATCCATAATTTCTTGAAAATATCACTATATAGAATATCACATCTGTCAAGAAAAAGAAAGCCATAGCAATGGCAATTCCAATGCTATGGCTTTCTTTAGAAGATGTTAATGCGTGTCCATCCAGTCGTTGACTTTTGTTTTGGCAAGACGGATAATATCCTCGTTGGGATAGATGGATGCTTCTCCACCGTTTACATAGAGGAAATACAGACCGCCGGGAGTCTGGTAGAGAGATTCCTCGAAGCCATTGGGATCACCAAAAGAACCGTAAGTATACTTTTTGATCAGAGTAGATGTTTGTGTATCATATTCTTTCTTGCAAATAATCTTCTTCATGAGGTCAACCTCCTTTCGTAGCATATATCTTCCAATATTATATAGATATTTGATTAAAAATCAAGTAAAATTTGTTTTGTTTACAATTTGTATAGATATGTTGTATGGACGGCAAATGTCTTGTATGGTATAATTTGCGGAAAGGGGAGATAATATGAAGGATTTTCCGTTTTTTACCACAGAAAATGGGGTAGCAAGCCTGACCCTAAAAGAAATACCTTATACCAGAACGGCGTATATCAAAATTCAAGATACAACGCAGCCGGGAAAGCTCCTGGAAGAATGTGTGGGATTTTGCAAGATGGCAGGTGCTGAAAGAATATATGGATCAAACCATTCCTTTCTGGAGCAATATCCCTTTCATACCCAGATTTTGCGTATGTCAAAGCTCCGGGAGGAATTGGCAGATACAGATGCAGCCTTAATTCCTGTGATGGAAGATACGATTGATCGATGGCGCAAAATATATAACGATCGGATGTCCGGTGTAGCGAATTTTTCGTATATGTCAGCTTCTGACGGCAAAGAGCTTTTGCGCCAGGGTAATGGATATTTTGTGCACAGAGGTGAAACACTGCTTGGAATCGGTATTGCCTCCGGTGAGAAAATCGATGCAGTGATCGCAGTTTTGCCCGGAGCGGGAGAAGATGTGGTGCTGGCACTCAATCACGCCCTTTCCGGCGAACAGGCGGCGCTTGAGGTAGCATCTACAAACGAGAAAGCAATACGGCTTTACCGGAAAATGGGCTTTTTGAAAACCGGTGAGATCAGCCGGTGGTATCGTCTTTTGTAAAATATTTTTAGGTGTAACGGAAAAATACTTGACAGCGGGTTTGCACTGTGCTATAATACCGCAGGTATCAAGCATTGAACCTTGACAGGAGGCTCCTGATGGACAGTACGGAACTAATTTTGCTGTATGATTATTATGGCGCGCTGCTTACCCAGCGGCAGCAGCTTTGCTTTGAAATGCGCTATCATCAGGACCTTTCCCTTGGAGAGATCGGTGAGGAGTTGGGAATCAGCCGTCAGGGTGTTCACGATAATCTAAGCCGTACAGAGGCAATGCTTCGCAAGATGGAAGAAAAGACCGGCTGTGTCCGCCGGGATGTTTCCTGCCGGAGGGCGTCGAAGAAAATCCTGCAATCAGCAATCAGGCTGACACAGCATAATGATCCGAATGTTTCTGCATTGGCTGCTGATATTGTTGCTGCAGCTGAGACTTTAGGAGAATAATATGGCATTTGAAGGACTGACTGAAAAAATTGCTGCAACCTTCAAAAAGCTTAGGGGCAAGGGCCGCCTGAAGGAATCCGATGTTAAGGAAGCTATGCGTGAGATCCGTATGGCACTGCTGGAAGCGGATGTAAGCTATAAGGTTGTTAAGGATTTTACAAAATCTGTTACAGAGCGGTGCGTAGGTGCAGATGTACTGGAAGCACTGAGCCCTGCGCAGATGATTGTAAAGATCGTCAATGAAGAGCTGACTGCCTTAATGGGCAGTGATATAAAGCATATCACTATCAATCCCAACGGACCGACGGTTGTGATGCTGGTTGGCTTGCAGGGCGCAGGTAAAACTACCAACGGTAGCAAGCTTGCAGGGCTAATGAAACGGCAGGGTAAGAATCCCTTGCTGGTTGCCTGTGACATTTACCGGCCTGCTGCGATCACACAGCTGAAAGTCTGCGGTGAAAAGCTGGGAATTCCTGTGTTTGAAAAAGGGCAGGAAGATCCGGTCAGCATCGCAAAGGAAGCGGTGCAATATGCCCGCCAGCACGGTCACGATATGGTATTTCTGGATACGGCAGGCCGACTGCACGTAGATGAAATACTGATGAACGAGCTGAAAAACATCAAGGCTACTGTGAAGCCTGATGAAATTATGCTTGTGGTCGATGCAATGACTGGCCAGGATGCAGTGAACGCAGCCCAAAGCTTTCATGAGTGGCTGGATATTGATTCTGTTATGCTCAGCAAGCTTGACGGTGATGCCAGAGGCGGTGCAGCATTGTCCGTCCGTGCGATCACTGGAAAACCGGTTAAGTTTGCCGGCATTGGTGAAAAGCTGGAAGATATTGAACCTTTCCATCCGGACCGTATGGCTTCCCGGATTTTGGGCATGGGTGATGTGCTCAGCCTGATCGAAAAGGCAGAAAAGGCTTTTGATGCTAAAAAAGCTGCCGAAATGGAAGAACGGCTCAAATCCAACAAGTTTACATTGCAGGATTTTTACGATCAGATGGTTCAGCTGAAATCTATGGGTTCTATGCAGGACATTCTATCGCAAATGCCCGGTGGTGCGAGCCTTAAAAATGTGCAGCTGGATGAAAAAGCAATGGGCCGTACAGAAGCCATTATCCTGTCTATGACACCGAAGGAACGGGAAAACCCCAATATCATCGGCGCAAGCCGCAAAAAGCGGATCGCTGCCGGTGCAGGTGTGAAGGTGGAAGATGTAAACCGTCTTCTCAAGTCCTTCGATCAGATGAAAACTATGATCAAGCAGTTCTCCGGTCCCGGTGCCGGAAAGAAAATGAAGCGCATGCGTGGCTTTGGCGGCCTCGGCGGCTTCCCGGGCTTTTAGCCCTATAAACTCGTTCGCTGAAAGCAAATTGCTTTGCGATATAAAGACATAAATTTACTTGGAGGTGAAACTCATGGTTAAAATCAGACTGAGAAGAATGGGTGCAAAGAAGGCTCCTTTCTACCGGATTGTTGTTGCTGACTCCCGCAGCCCCCGTGACGGCCGCTGCATCGAGGAAATCGGTACCTACAACCCCCTGACCGAGCCCGCTACCATCACTATCGATGCCGAGAAGGCTCAGAACTGGATCAAGAACGGCGCACAGCCCACTGATACTGTTCGCGGACTGCTGAAGAACGCCGGCGTCCTGTAATTGCTCAAAGGAGTTGCACAATGAAAGAACTTTTGCTGTATATGGCAAAGAATCTGGTGGACGATCCTGATGCAGTTACGGTCAATGAAGTGTCCGATGAGGACGGAAAAGTACTGGAGCTTCATGTTGCCCCCGGCGATATGGGTAAAGTGATTGGCCGCCAGGGCCGAATTGCGAAAGAGATTCGCACAATCGTGAAAACCGTTGCCCAGCGCACCGGCGAGAAGATCACGGTAGAAATCGTGGATTAACGGGTAATGCGTGACGGCTTGCGTCACGCATTTTCCTTTGTTAAGAGGTATTTTATGAGACTTCAATTTTTAGAATCCGGTGAGATTGTAACGACCCACGGTGTTCGCGGGGAAATGAAGGTCTTGCCTTGGGCAGATGGCCCGGAATTTTTAACAGAATTTAACCGCGTTTATATTGAAGGCGTGGAATATAAGGTGGAAAGCTGTCGCATACAGAAAAACTGCAACCTGCTCAAGCTTTCCGGTGTGGATACAATGGAACAGGCGCAGGCAATGCGTGGAAAGACAGTGCAGATTTATCGCCAGGATGCAGACCCGGATATTATTTTTGCCGCGGAGCTGATCGGCGTTTCTGTGATGGCAGAGGGCAAGCAGATCGGTGTTATTGCCGATGTCTTGGATTATCCCGGCAACAAAGTGTATGTGGTCCGCGGGGAGTATGAATATATGATCCCGGCTGTCAAGGCGTTTGTTCTTTCCACAGATATTGATGCCGGTATGATGCAGGTACGGCTGATCGAGGGGATGCGCACAGATGAGAGTTGATATACTGACACTGTTTCCGGATACCGTTGGAGATGTGCTGTCGGAGAGTATTTTGGGACGGGCACAGGAACGGGGATTTATCCGGATTGAGACCCATCAGATCCGGGACTATACTGCCAACAAGCAAAATCAAGTGGATGATTACCCTTACGGCGGCGGCAGGGGCGCTGTAATGACTGCTGACCCATTGTATCGCTGCTGGGAAGCTGTCTGCGATCAGGCTGCTGGACCTGTCCATACTGTCTACCTGTCTCCTTGCGGAAAAACATTCCGGCAGGAAGATGCAATACGACTGAGCAAACTAGACAATCTTGTTTTGGTTTGCGGACATTATGAAGGCATCGATCAGCGGTTTATCGACGAATGTGTGGATGAGGAAATTTCACTGGGAGATTTTGTGCTGACTGGCGGCGAGATTGCCGCCATGGCGGTAACGGACGCCGTGTGCCGTATGGTCCCCGGTGTACTTGCAGATCC
Organism: Oscillospiraceae bacterium; assembly: GCA_017521485.1. Classification (GTDB taxonomy): domain Bacteria; phylum Bacillota; class Clostridia; order Oscillospirales; family Oscillospiraceae; genus Faecousia. The sequence continues at coordinate 125,126 of JAFXCL010000045.1, read as the reverse complement.
GGAATGCTTTGAGGACGAGAGCCATTTTAACGGTCTGCTGGAATACCCCCAGTACAGCCGACCTGCGGTCTGGCACGGAAGAGAAGTACCGCAGATATTATTGTCCGGAAACCACGAAAAGGTCCACCAATGGCGGCGTAAGCAGTCCTTGCGAAGAACAAGGGAGCGCCGACCGGATATGTATGAAAAGCTGGATCTATCTTCAAAACAGGACAAAAAATTGCTGGCAGAAATGGCACTTGAGGAGTGTCAGGATCCCTTGTAAGATATGAAAACCCCGATCCAACTGGATCGGGGTTTTAACAAATTGTGTACAAAATATTAATAAAACGGTTGATTTCTGCCGGAAAGTGTCATATATTTGTCTTAGAGGATCAACAATATACTAAGGAGGACAACATTATGGCTGAATACAATAGTGTAAATACAGCGATTCCTGAGGAAGAACGATCCTATTTTGACGGCGGATACTTTGCGTACATTGGCATTTCCATTCTGGTCTATTTGGTATCGATCATCACATTTGGAATTGCATATCCATGGATGTGCTGCTGGATGCATCGCTGGAAGGCAAAGCACACGGTGATTTGCGGAAAACGAATGTACTTTAACGGTAAAGGCATTCAGCTAATCGGTAAATATATCCTTTGGTCCTTCCTTCGGATTATTACCTTCGGTATCTATGGCCTGTGGATGTCCATTTCCATGAAAAAATGGATCGCTAAGCATACCCACTATACGGGACAAGAGGACAACAACAGTTACTTTGACGGCGGAATCCTTGGACTGCTTGGTACGAATATTCTGTGCGCGCTCGTATTGGTGATACCTTTTGTTGGACCCGCCTGGTCTAGAATTCTTAAGCTTAAATGGTTAACTCGGCACACAGTGGTCGACTCCAGAAGGCTTATTTTTGAAGGATCTGTGGGCGGCCTGTTTGTCAGAAAATTACTGTGGAACTTCCTGACTGGAATCACATTTGGTATCTTCGGACTGTTCCGGCCTGTAAAGGTTATGCGCTGGGAGACGGAAAATAAGATCGATAACGAGCATACTACACAGGAATTGATTGCCCGGGGCGAATACAGATCCAATATACATACAGATGCAGCTTCCTTCAAGACCTTTAAGGTCGAAGATGATATGGAATGTGTCAAGGCCGGTGTTACAGATACGATCAGCCAGGATGATCTGCTGTCTCTGGCCAATAGCGGCGTACGTTCTGCACAGTATACCTACGTTGTGAAATACGCCCAGCAGCAATATACACAAGAACCCTTCTCCAGCCTGTTGAGATCTGCCGCAGAGGCTGAATATGCCCCTGCTATGAGCTTGTATCTGCAAACCCATACAGTAGACGATACAGCGCGTGCAGCTCTGCTGCAGAAGGCAGCGGATAAGGGTCAGATATGGGCAGTTAAAGCAAGTATGACAGAAACAGCGCAGGAAGCGCTGGCGATGAAGGAAGACAAAAATGCACTGCCTGCCCTGAAGTGCGCGGTTCGCTATGCTGACCTCTTGAGGGAAAATCAGGAAGCAATGACGAAAGAGGAAGCAGAGCTTGTTCGGAAATGTGAATTTGCCATCCGGAGAATTCAGTCTGCCCAGCCGCCTTCTGCCGGCGGCAAGGTATTTGCTATCATCCTTGCTGTTATCATTGGCATTCCTGTCTTGGCTGGTATTGCAGTAGGTGCCTCAAAGCTGATTGGGAATGTTTCCGGTCGTATTACCAACAATCCGGTTGGTGATTATGAATATAACGAAGATTATGATTACACAGACTCTGTAGACGGACAGTATGATGTAATAGATCCAGATGTTATCGGTGCGGATTCTGTGCAAGGTTCCAATGGAATTTTTAGTATTTTCGGTTCTCTCTTTGGCAGTAAAGATAACGTAGATGGCAATATTATGCAGGGTGTAGTTGCGCGAGATCCCGTTGAGACGAATGCACCGACCACAGAAACGGATGTTGTTCACGCAGATCCCGTAACCGGTGAAAGCGACTTCTGGAAGCGGTTTACTACCCGTATGAATGAAGAATACTGCGTACTGACAAAGGTTGATGAAGCTTCAGACGGTACTGTAAAATATGAAATTACCTGCAACCAGTATTACTGGAGCAGTCTGCACTATTTGGAGATCCGTCAGGATGCATCCGGTGTGCAGAAGATGACACTGTCCGGCTTGCGTATTTACGAACCGGATTCTCCCGATCCGACCCTAAACGAAGCACAATGGGTATATTTGGTGCGGGAAATTTTCAGACAGCTTGATCTGGGTACCTATGAGGATATCACTCCGTACACTGCAGATGGCGTCTACACAGAGAGCTATAATGGCTGGATCTTCAGTTATGAAAATACAGGAGATTCCGTTTTGGTAACAATTACAAAGAGCTAATAAAATATCCCCCTGTATCACTTAGATACAGGGGGATATTTTATGCCTGTGTGGGATTGTAATGAACAATAATGCTCTGGTCTGTCAGGGATTTTACTTCTGTTACTTTTGTTCCGTATACAGACACCACAATCAAAACGTGGCAGTCTGCAAGTTCACGAATTGAGGAGATTTCTGCGTTGTAATCCATATAGACAGAATTGAGATTCTCCAGTCCGGACAGAGCAGACAGATCGCTTAACAGATTGTGCGAGCCATCAATGCGAATCAGGGCACAACCTTTATCCCATTTAGGAAGTACAGTCACCTGATTGTAGGAGAAGTCCAGGTGCGTCAGTCCGGAAAGGGAGGTTAATGTGGAGATATCTGTAATTGCATTGTTGGAAATGTTCAGAGTCTCTATGGATGTGCTACCGGAAAGTGAAGCAATATCCGATAACTGGTTATAGGAAAGTGTCAGTTCAGAAAGGGAAGTGAGCTGTGGAAGATTTCCCAGCTGGCTAATGCTGTTATTGTCTGCATACAGCTTCGTAAGGGTGGAGAGGCTGCAAATAGGGGAAATAGTTGTCAGTGCGTTGCCGGATACATCCAAAACAGATAGGGATGTACAGGATGACAAGGGGGTTAAATCTGTCAGTGCGTTTTGCTTCAGATTCAGTTCTTTCAGATCCTTCATACCGGAAAGAACATCAATATTTCGGATCGTATTTTTGCTTAGATCCAGATATATGAGACCATCTGCATTTTTCAGACCAGCCGTTGTTGATAAGCCGCAGCCGCTAAGTGTAAGCTTTTCCAAATGGGGCAAAGCGCCAATTAACTTTAATTCGTCTGATGTGACGGCGGTATCTGTTATTTGCAGTTCCGTCAGCAATGTCATAGCGGAAATATTCGTTAACTGATTGGATACTCCGGAAGCAATGGTAAGCTTCTCAAGGTTTTTCATATGCTTCAGATCAGAATAATCCTTCGCTTCGACAGGGACGGTAAACTCCGACAGATTCCATAAATCACTGGTCAGAATAACAGCATCATCAGATGTTACCAAAAGATTACGTACAGCCACTTCAATAGCCGGGTCGGCAAAGCTGACTTCTTCAATCACTCCGCCAACAGTATAACCAAAGATTCCCAAGGGACTAACCAGCCCTTCTTGAGAAACGGCAATGGCATAAATGGTATTTTCACCGCCTGCCAGAGTGATCGGCTGGGTATAAGTGTCTGTTTGTACAGAGGGGTATTGGCCAATGTTGTTGGCGTAAAGTGTACCGGATTCTGCCTCCAGTGTCACAGAGATATACTGACTGTAATATCCAGGACTTGGCACACTGATCGGTGCAGCAGGACGCTTGCTGATCAAGGCATCCTTTACAGACTGCGAAACAGTGCTGTCCTCACGGCAGACGGTGTCCAGAAGCTTAACAGCATCCAGCAGTTTATCCTGCTCCACATAAGTTTTACAAAGTGCAGTATACAGTTCTTCACTGCCACCTTCAGAAATGGCTTGATTTAAGACATATTCTGCTTTTGTGTAATTGCCGGCGTTCTTATGCTGCTGCGCAAGCTCTATGGCGACCAGATCGTTGTCACCTGCTTGCTTATATGCCAGATTATAGAACCAAGATGCAGTTTCGTGATTTCCTTGATTTTCAAATAATCTTGCGCTGTGTAGCAGAACATCTCTTGTAAATTCTCTGTCATATACAAACAGATACCATGCCAGACAAAGGACAATTGCAATCGCAAGCAGGATCGGTATGATAATACGAATTGCTTTTTTCATATTTTGCTCCATTTCGACTGAGTCTATTTACGATAAATTATACTTGTACATACGAACTATGTCAAGTAAAGTCATTAATCATTCAAAATTTGACAGCCGGTTTCGCCAGCATCCTCACAGTTGGGCTGATAGAATATTTCCGGGTGATAATCAATGCAAAAGAAGACAACAGGAATTATATTTTCAGTGCTGATGGGGATTGTTTTACCGGCAATTCTTATGCAAGTGGCACAAGGTATCACGAGAAAGAAACCGGATTCTGCCCAGGAGACAATACAAACAGAACAAACAGAGCTGCTGCAGCAAACAACCGTAGCGGAAGTTACATTTAATTTACCGGTTTTGATGGCCAACGGCACTACGGTTCAAATGGATTTAGAGGACTATATAACCGGTGTTGTTCTTGCGGAAATGCCAGCCGATTTTGAAATGGAGGCCTTGAAAGCACAGGCGGTTGTGGCAAGGACCTATGCGCTTAAGGGATATTGCGGCAAAGAAAAACATCCAGGCAGAGCAATTTGTACCGATCCTGCCTGCTGTCAGGCATATTGCCTGCCGGAGGAGTTTCTTTCTTCCGGTGGAACAAATATCTCCCTCCAGAAGGTGGCAGATTCCGTTTCACAAACCCGCCTGGAAGTACTTACATTTCATTCGGAGCTGATTGATGCAACCTATTTTTCCTGTTCCGGTGGCAGGACGGAAGACGCGCAAGCTGTCTGGGGTTCGGAGGTTCCTTATCTGCGCTCGGTTGACAGTCCAGGTGAAGAAGAAGCTGCACACTATATGGATACAGTATTTTTTACATTGCAGGAGTTTGCAGACTGTTTACAGATTGACAAAGAAACACTCAGCGGAAATTGGATCGGTGATATCACATATACTGCAGGCGGCGGTGTTGAAAATATCTTTGTTTGCGGTAAGGTGTACACCGGCACGCAAATCCGACAAAAGCTGGGACTTCGTTCTACTGCTTTTGTAATAACAGCTGTGGGAAATACTGTTACAGTCACCACAAAAGGATTTGGTCACAGGGTCGGTATGAGCCAATACGGTGCAGATGCAATGGCAGTGGCAGGGAAAACCTATGAGGAAATTCTAACCTACTATTATCAAGGGACGGTACTTGAAGAATTTGCAATTTGACAAAAACTATGTTTTTTAGTAGAATATGCAAAAAAAGATAGAAAAGGGAGGGACGAACGTTGCCCATTCAAATTCCGAACGATTTGCCTGCAGCGACAACGCTTCAGCAAGAGAATATATTTGTTATGACCGAAAATCGGGCAGTTACACAGGATATTCGTCCTCTGGAGATCGTACTGTTAAATTTAATGCCCACGAAGATCGTGACGGAGACACAGCTTTCCCGGCTACTGGGCAATACCCCGCTTCAGGTTCGTCTGGAACTGATGCATACCAGTTCCCATGTTTCAAAAAATGTTTCTGCAGATCATTTGCTGAATTTCTATAAGAGCTTCGATGAACTTAAGCACAGAAAATTTGACGGAATGGTTATTACCGGTGCGCCAGTGGAGAATATGGCCTTTGAAGATGTGGATTACTGGCCTGAACTTTGCCAGATAATGGAATGGTCCAAAACGAATGTACATTCCACATTTCATATCTGCTGGGGCGCACAGGCTGGTCTTTATTACCACTATGGCATCAAAAAGTACCCCCTTGAAGAGAAGATGTTTGGCGTGTTCCCCCATACAGTAGATTACAAGCGCTCCATTCTGCTTCGCGGCTTTGACGACACCTTCTGGGCACCGCATTCCCGCCATACCACAGTTCTGCGTGAGGATATCGAGGCTGTATCCGGTCTGAAGATTCTTGCATCATCGCCTCAGGCAGGTGTTTATGCAGTGGCAAGCAAGGAAGGCCGTCAAATATTCGTAATGGGTCATTCTGAATATGATCCCGACACACTGAAAAGCGAATATTTGCGCGATAAATCTTTGGGTTTGCCCATCCGTGTGCCGGAGAATTATTTTCCGGACAATGACGATACGGCCGAACCGATTGTCCGTTGGCGTGGGCATGCAAATCTTTTGTTCTCCAATTGGCTGAACTATTTTGTTTACCAGACGACGCCCTATGATATTATGACGATCGGACAGGAATAACCATACGATCACGGCGGGCGTCAGCCCGCCGTGTGCTTTTTATGAGGTGTTATTATGAAATTATTGATTGATGGACGATCCTGTACACCAAGAACCGGACAGACACTTTTGCAGTTAATACAGGAAAACGGATTTGACTCCAATGTACTATCGAAAAGGCCCCTTGCTGCGAAAATTGCCGGTGAAGTTTTTAATCTGAATTATGTTCCGGTACGGCAAAAGGATGCCACTCCGGACCGCGCATCTATTCGCCGGGCAATGGCTGCGTCTGAAGGGAAAATACAGCTTCTGTATTATGCCGATCCGGTGGGAAGAGATGTATACATCAGAACTGCACAGTTTGTCCTGTTTATGGCACTGCACAAGCTTTGGCCCAATGCCCGGGCAAAGATCAACTGCACCGTTGGGGATGCATTGCTGATCGAAGTGTTTGACACCGATGATTTTTCCGTTCAAGCGCTGAAAGAAGAGGTTACTAGACTGCAAGATCAGAATATTCCCCTCATTCGCCGTCGTATGACGACTAAGGAAGCCTCAGACTGGTTTCTGGCCAATGGCAGATCTGACAAAGCCAGATTGCTTAGTTGGCGAAAAGAGCCGTATTTCGACTTTTATTCCTACGGAGATTTCTTAGATTACTACTACGGAGAACTTCTGCCCTCCACAGGATACCTGCGTGTTTGGGATATAATGCCGGCAGACAATGGCTTTCTATTCATTTATCCGGACCGAAATGCCCCTGACAGGATTGCTGCATATAAAGAAATGCCTAGTTTTCTGTCGGTCAGCGTAGAGGGCAAACGCTGGTGCGAGTTGATGGAGTGCGAAACGGTTGCAGATTTGAATGACCTTGTTTTAAGTGGGAGAATCCGGGATTTGATCCGTGTAAATGAAGCGCTGCACGAAAAACGCTTTGCACAAGCAGCGGATACGATCTGCCAGCGGGGCGCAAAGGTTGTTTTGCTGGCAGGACCCAGTTCCTCAGGAAAGACAACTTCTGCCAACCGATTGTCTGCACAGCTTCGTGTTCACGGCAAAAAGCCGGTTTTGATGAGTCTGGATGATTATTACATCGATCGGGATAAGATCCCACCCGGACCGGACGGAAAACTGGATCTGGAGCATATTAACACCATTGATACCAAGCTGTTCCGGGAACATATAAAGGCTTTGATTGATGGCAAAGAGGTAGAACTGCCTACATTTAACTTCCTGACTGCAAAGCGGGAGTACCGGGGCAGTAAACTGCGATTTCACAAGGATACAGTGATCATTGTGGAAGGCTTGCATGCATTAAATCCGGTGCTCCTTCCTGAGCACATTGATAAGGACCTGGTGTTCAAATTGTATGTCAGCCCGCTGCTGCCGATTTGCCTGGACGATCATAATCGGATACCTACCAGCCTCCTTCGTCTGCTGCGGCGTATTGTTCGCGACTACGAGACGAGAGGTGCGTCTGTGGAAGCGACAATTGAAATGTGGGATTCTGTCCGCAGAGGTGAAATGCGATGGATATTCCCGTTTCAGGAAAATGCGGATATGTTTTTTAACAGCTCCACACTGTATGAGCTGTCGGTTCTCAAGAAACATATATACCCGCTGCTTTTGGCAGTGGAACCGGAAAACAGCAGCTATGAATCTGCCAGAGCCATTGTTAAGATTCTTAACTACATATTGGAGGCAGATGTGGATGACGAGATTCCGCCAACCAGTCTTGTCCGTGAATTTATCGGCGGAAACAGTTTTTACAAATAATCTATCTGCAATCTAAGAAGTATACAGAAGGGGATTGAAAAAGGTGGATGTAAAATCTTTGAATCATCAGTTAGTGCTGGATTTACTCCCAGACAGAGATCCACAAGCGCATAAAGGAGATTTCGGAAAAGTATTGCTCCTTTGCGGCAGCAAGGGATATACCGGTGCAGCAGCGCTTTCCGCTATGGGAGCGCTGCGCAGTGGAGCAGGATTGGTGTATATTGGTGTGCCGGAAAGCATATATGCTATCGAGGCATTTAAGCTGACAGAACCGATTGTCTTTTCTTTACCGGATAAAAATGGAATGTTTTCCACGAATACTTCTGCCGAGATTCTAAATTGTCTGAACGGAAAAGATGCAGTTCTGATTGGTCCGGGTCTGGGTCAATCAGAGGGTACACGCAGTGCAGTAAAAATTGTTTTGGAGAATTTTAACGGGCCGGTTGTTTTGGATGCAGATGGCATAAATGTCATCAAGGCGCATAAGGATATTGTGCGTGGAAGGACAAGTCCGACGATCCTGACCCCGCACGAAGGGGAATTTGGCCGTCTTTACGGCAAGCCACCCGCTGACCGGATTGCATCGGCAGTTGCACTGGCATTGGATCTGGGAGTGATTGTTTTGCTGAAAGGTCATCAGACGGTGATCACAGATGGATATACCTGCTTTGTGAATCAGACAGGCAATCCAGGTATGGCGGTTGGCGGCAGCGGTGATGTGCTTGCGGGTATTATTGTCAGCTTGCTGGGGCAGGGGTTACCGCCTCTGGAGGCTGCAGCCTGCGGTGCATGGCTACACGGTGCTGCCGGTGATATCTGCCAGAAGGAGATCGGACAGTATGGACTATTGCCCAGTGATATGGTTCAAGTCTTACCGCGACTGTTAAAATAAGGCGGGATAGCATGAAACGCATACTTTCGGTACTTCTGGCGGTTGTGATGCTTAGCGGCTGTGAAAATAAAGACAGGGGACTAAGTCGGGTTATAGCATTGCGTGAAAGGTTGCTCTCTGGCGGCGGATGTTCATTTGACGCTGTGATTACAGCGGATTATGGGGATAAGATCTATACCTTTAGTATGGCTTGTCAAACAAACGATCAAGGCGATCTTACATTTACTGTGACTGACCCACAGACCATTTCCGGGATCGCAGGCACAGTTACCCAGCAGGGCGGTCATTTAACATTTGATGATCATGCACTGGCCTTTCAAATGCTTGCTGACGGCCAGGTTACCCCTGTAAGTGCTCCTTGGTTGCTGATACGCACACTGCGAAGCGGTTATATATCAGCTTGCGGTGCAGATGGAGATAACCTCCGAATTGCAATGGATGACAGCTACCGGGAGGATGCGCTTCATCTTGATATATGGATCGATAGTCAGGATGTTCCTATCCGAGGTGAAATTTTATGGCAAGGACAGCGTGTCGTGTCGCTTGAGGTCAGAAATTTCTCGTATCTGTAGCATTCTGTCATCCGTGGCATAGGATAAATTGCAAGTGATACCGTATAATTTTCATTTGTGCGTGGGAGAATAGTTTTAACCGCGTTACATATGGAGAATTTCCGGTAGCGCTGGTAATGATTTCCCACGGAGTGTGAAATAAATGGACAGCACGGTCAAGCGCGGTGACATTTTCTATGCGGATCTGTCACCGGTAGTCGGAAGTGAACAGGGAGGGACGCGGCCGGTTCTGATCGTCCAGAACGACACCGGAAATCGCCATTCCCCAACGGTAATTGCTGCCGCGATTACCAGTCAGACAGGGAAGGCACGACTTCCGACCCATATTAGCATTGCCGGCGGCAGTGTCGGTTTGAGCAAGGATTCTGTGATACTTCTTGAACAGATCCGCACAATCGATAAACGGCGCTTACGGGAGCATATGGGGCGTCTGGATGATCAGCATATGTCTTTGGTAGACAATGCAATTGCAGTAAGCTTCGGACTAAATGAAAACAGAACGGTATGAATGGAACACCCCCTTGTCGCATACAGTTGCGGTAAGGGGGTATTTATATGATTAAAAATTATGATATTCTGTTAGAAAGTCAGTTAGTTGGGAAAGCTGAGGTTACCCGAGAGGGACTATACTATCGGTTTCGCTGTCAATGTAGTCTATCCGGTGAAGTGATGTATCAGTTAAAAGTGGTTTGCGGGGAAACGGAAAACAGTCTTGGAATCTGCGTTCCGGTTGCAGGGGGATTTGGTGTAAACACTTGCCTGCCGATCAAGACAGTCGGGGAGGGTGATCTCTCTTTTTACGCATTTCCGAGACATTCTGATATGAAAGGGAAATTTGTGCCAATTCGTGCAGATGAACCATTTGCTTATATAGAAAATCTCCAAAATCTGCACCTGGAATTTCGTAATGATGAGCCAGGCATCCTGGTGGATTGACGAATCAGTCCGAGATACAGATACGATCCCTAATTAGATTCAGCCGGTATGTTCCGATTCCGTTAACCTTCAGAAGATCATCAATGGTGTTGAACGGACCGTTTTCTTCCCGATATTCGATAATACTCTGCGCCAATACTTCTCCAATTTCCGGCAAAAGCTGAAGCTGGGAAACGGTTGCTGTATTAATGTTGATTTTACCTCTGTTTTCCGGATTAACGCCTGTTGCTGCAGGCTTTGAATTGCTGGAAAATACGGTTGGAATAAGTGTTACTGTGTTGCGCCCGATATAAATACCCAAAAGGATGCAAAGGAAAGCAGAAGTGAGGAAAATTAGTACTACATGACCTTTTTTCATTTATGATACCTCCCACGTCATTGACGCGGCTGCAATTAGCTGATATAATACATAAAACATTATACACAAGAAATTCCTGTCGGACAAGTCTTATGACGGGATATTGAGGGAGAGATATGAAAAAATTAGGCCTGTTTTGCCTGACCCTTTGTCTTATTACAGCACTTATGCTGCAAGTGATTCCGGTCTTTGCGGAAGAAAGCGGCAGCAATAATACGGTTTTAAGCGGTGCCCACTCCTTGGACGGTCAAGTGCCGTTTTTGGGTTCAGACCGCCTGGTCACCAACGTACAGTCTGCTATCGTTTACGAAACAAAATCACAGACTTTAATGTATGCGTTTAATGCAGATGAGCAGGTGTCCCCGGCTAGTTTCGTGAAGATTCTAACCGCCTTGCTTGTTGCGGAGCGGGCAAATCTTTCCGATGCAGTTGTGATTAAGGAAGCTACACTTAATACAGTTGCAGATGACGCAGTTTCTGTTGACCTGCTTCCGGATGAAGTGATGACGGTTGAAGATTTGTTGTACTGTATGATGGTCGGCTCCGGAAATGATGCCGCAGCCGTTCTTGCAGAACATATCTCCGGATCCCAAAGCAAATTTGTGGAGGAGATGAACCAGTATGCAGCAAATCTTGGCTGCACACAGACGAACTTTACCAATGCCCACGGCTTGCACGATGATATGCAGTATACCACAGCACGGGATATGGCGCGAATTTTGGCAAAAGCTATGGAAAATGAAATTTTTTCCAAGGTGTTTGGTACTGTGTATTATAAGGTACCGGCTACCAATTTGTCAGAGGAACGGTCACTTGCTACCGGTAACTTTCTAATGAACAATGAAAGTGTCCAGATTTATCACGACAGCCGTGTGACCGGAGGTCGTACGGCTGTGACATCTACCGGCTACAACAGCATTGCAACCTCAGCAGAGGATAACGGAATGCAGTTAATCTGTATTGTGACCGGTTCTCTGTCGGTGTATAAGGATGATGGATATACTGTTCAGACCTTCGGCGGTTATAAGGAAACATCTATGCTGCTTAACTCCGGATTTGAGGGTTTTGAAGCGAAACAAGTTGTATATGCGGGTCAGTCAGTTGCTCAATATGCTGTTGAAAACGGCACATCGGATGTTGTTGTTGGCGCTACCAACTCGGTGTATACTGTTCTTCCGGCAGATGCGGGTATTGACAGTTTGGACTATCGTCTTGTAAAAATAGCGGATACACTTACAGCTCCGGTTGAAAAAGGACAGGTTCTGTCTGCATTAGAAGTTTGGTACGGCAATATTTGCGTGGCACATATTGATCTTTGTGCTATGAACTCTGTGCCAGTGAACGCAATGCAGACGGATGGGATAGACAGTAAGTCAGAGGGCTTTCCGTGGAAGACGGTCTTTACTGTGGTTGTTTGCGTATTTATTGGCATTGGTGTCATTTTGATCTTAATACGGTCTGTCAATTCTGTTCGCAGAGCAGCGGCAAGAAGCCACAGCCGCAAGCGCAGAAGAAGCCGCAGAAGGAGTCGCTGATATGCGCAATTGGGAAGAATTGGAGCAGATGTGCAATCAGTGCCATCGCTGTCAGCTGTGTCAGACAAGGAACAATGTGGTGTTTGGAGTTGGTCCTAAAAACGCTGATATTATGTTTATAGGAGAGGGTCCCGGCGAGCAGGAGGACTTTAAGGGTGAACCTTTTGTGGGTGCTGCCGGTAAGCTTCTGGATGATATGCTGTCGATTATTGACTTGGGTCGCCATAACTGCTACATTGCCAACATTGTAAAGTGCCGCCCGCCTGGAAACCGCGACCCTAAGGACGAAGAACAGGATGCTTGTATTGATTACCTGCGCAATCAGGTATCTTTGATCCAGCCGAAGATCATTATTTGCCTGGGCAGAGTGGCAGCAAAACGGATTATTGATCCGGATTTCCGTATTACTAGAGAACACGGAACATGGTATTGCAAGAGCGGTATCTGGATGACTGCCCTTTATCATCCCTCAGCACTGCTGCGGGATCTGTCGAAACGGCCAGATACATTTGAAGACTTGCTTGAGATTCGCAAGAAGATCAGAGAAGTTCATGCGGATATATAAAAGACTCGGATCCTTATTGATCCGAGTCTTTGTCATATGTTAAGATTTCTTTTGCAATATAAATAGGCCGGTTTTTGCTTTGCTCAAAGGTTCTGCCCACATATTCTCCAATGATACCGGTGCATAGCAGCTGCATACCACCAAGAAATAGAATCAGCACAATAATGGTTGCATAACCGGGAATATCGATCCCTGTGATCAGCTTTTGCAGAACTACAAAGATCAGATATAAGAACGCAGCCACAGCACTGATACCGCCCAAAAAGGTTGCGATTCGCAAAGGCTTAGTGGAATATCCGATAATACCGTCGATACCGTAGTTAAGCAGTTTGCGGAAATTCCATTTACTGACACCGCCGGCTCGCTGGCAAGCTATATAGGGAATGAAATAGGTGCTATAACCAACCCAAGCAAAGATACCCTTTGAAAAACGGTGATATTCACCCATTTCAATCAGGCTTTTTGCAACACTTCTGCGGAATGTCCGGAAGTCGCTGGCATCGGACTTCAGGCTAATATCGGACATTCGATTGATCAGCCGATAAAAGCTTTTCTTGAAGAAGGACAAGACCTTTCCTTCGCCGCGGCGATCCTGATAAGCAGCTACCACGTCATATTCATCATTTTTCTCAAGGATATCAACCATTTCCCGGACGATTTCAGGCCGCTGCTGGAGATCTGCATCGATCAAAGATACATAATCTCCGCAAGCTTGCTTCAGACCGGCGTAGAGTGCCGCTTCTTTGCCGAAATTCCGGGAAAGACTTACGACCTTGACCGGACACTTTTGCTCCGTGTGAAGCTTGCGAAGCTCATGGAGCGTGGCGTCCTGACTGCCGTCATTTACATATACAATTTCAAAATCGTATCCGCTGCCATCGAATGCGGAAATAGCCGCCATCTGGAAAGCAGCAACATTTTCTGCCTCGTTATAGCAGGGAACAACAAGGGATAATTTCATAATAATCATCTCACAATCCCAGAATGTGTAATTATTATATGCTTAATACTGATTTTCGTCAAGAAATATGCTGTTTATACAGCCAATAAGCCGGTTGACATCATAATACAAATTGTAATAAACAGTGTAAATATGGAAATTAAGCTCGTCCATACAACCAGCTGGGTTGCCAGCTGACCGTCATTTTTCATACCGGATGCCATAATTGCACTGGAAACAGCCACCGGAGAACCAAACACAGAGATCAGCGCCGGATATTCACTCACGCCACAGGAAAGAAGTGTGGTATACTTACTTAAAATGACTGCTAGGCCAATGCCGATAACAGGGGCTAGGATCGTGCGCCATACAGTGCCCACGAGGATCTCCTTGAACATACCGTTAACAGCGGAAAATTGAAACTGACCACCCAGTAAAATCAGGGCTAGGGGAGAGGTAATGCTCTTGATATTATCCAGTACCGTATATATAAACTTTGTATCTCGCTGTAAAGAGAATACAAGTTTTCCGAAGATGTTCATCTGAAGCTGCCGCAGACCGAGACAAGCAAGACCCAGAACGACACCAATAATCAGCGGATTTGTAACAATTCCTTTGAGTATGCTTTTAAGATCAATTTTTTTGTCTTGAGGATCTTTTATAAAAATAGTCAGGGAAATAACGGCGAAGGTGTTATATACAGGAATTAAAAATGCGGATACGATTGCTGCAACAGCCATGGCTTCTGCACCGCCTAATGCGTTGGCTAGAGGCAGCCCAATGATTGCGTAATTACTGCGGTAAACGCATTGCATCACAACACCTTTTCGCTCAGGGATGTTTGTTGTGCGTGCGGCTGTAAAACTCAGCAAGAATAACAGGCAAACGGCAAAAATGGTGTAAATTACCACATCCACTTTAATAGTTTTCAAACTTTCAATGTCATATACATTGACAAACAGCATAATGGGCAAACAAATATTGAAAACAAATTTATTGCCTGTTGCAACAAAGTTTTCGTTTAGAAAGCCAATTCTGCGCAGTAAGTAGCCCAAAAGAATCAGTAGTAAAATTGGCAAAATGGAATTGACCGCAGTCATTAAAATGTGTCCTAATCCCATATACTTCTCCTATATATCATTGATTGCAAACATTATACATCCCATAAAGATTTGTGTCAATTGTCAACAAGTAAAAACATCAGTTGACAGAATGATGAAAATGTGGTACTTTATTCCCATATTATAACACATGGATGGGGAGTTTTTGCCTTTCGTCATTGAAGAGAGCGTGTGTTTGGTGCAAACACGTATGACTGAGTGTAAATTGTCGCCCCGGAGTGGATTTCCTGAAGCTTAGTAGGGATGTATGGGTACGCCCATTACAGCGTTTGAGTGCCCTTTTAAGGGAATTCAGGTGGTACCGCGGAATTTTTTCGCCCTGAGCTTTTGGCTCAGGGTGTTTTTTATTGAAGGAGTATTTACTATGGCAAGAGAACTTCCAAAAGTGTATGAGCCCCAACAGGTAGAAAATCAAATCTATAAAATGTGGGAAGAAAACGGATATTTCCGTCCGGCAGGCAACAAGGACGCAAAGCCCTTTACAATTGTTATGCCCCCTCCCAATGTTACCGGTCAGCTGCATATGGGTCACGCAATGGACGCAACACTGCAGGATACCCTGATCCGTTTTAAGCGTATGCAGGGTTATAATGCCCTGTGGGTGCCCGGTGTTGACCACGCAGGCATTGCTACACAGATCAAGGTAGAAGAAGAACTGCGCAAGGAAGGACTGACCCGCTATGATCTGGGTCGTGAAAAATTCCTGGAACGGGTTTGGGACTGGAAACATAAGTACGGCAACCGGATCGTTGAGCAGCAGAAAAAGCTGGGCGCATCCTGTGACTGGGAACGTGCTCGCTTTACCATGGACGAGGGCTGTTCCGGCGCTGTCCGTGAAGTGTTTGTGTCTCTTTACGAGAAGGGCCTGATCTACAAGGGAAGCCGTATTATCAACTGGTGTCCGCACTGTGTGACCGCTCTTTCTGATGCAGAGGTCGAGTACGTGGATAAGCCCGGTCACCTGTGGCATATCCGCTATCCTTTCGCTGACGGCAGCGGGGAAGTGGTTGTTGCAACTACCCGTCCGGAAACTATGCTTGGTGATACCGGTGTCTGCGTCAACCCCAATGATGACCGTTACAAAGCAATTGTCGGTAAGACTGTGATCCTGCCCCTTGTGAATAAGGAAATTCCTGTGGTAGCCGATGACTATGCAGAAATGGAATTCGGTACTGGCTGCGTGAAGATGACACCTGCCCACGACCCCAATGACTTTGAAGTCGGTCTGCGTCATAATCTGGAAGTGATCCGGGTACTGGACGATAACGGTGTTGTTAACAGCTATGGCGGAAAATACGAGGGGTTGGATCGCTATGAAGCCAGAAAGGCGATCGTTGCTGATCTGGAGGCGCAGGGCTATCTGGTAAAGATCGAGGATCACGCCCATAATGTTGGCACTTGCTACCGCTGCCATAACGATGTTGAGCCTATCATTTCTGCACAGTGGTTTGTGAAAATGAAGCCTCTGGCTGAGGAAGCAATTCGCGTAGTTCGTGACGGCGAGACAAAGTTCGTGCCGGACCGTTTCTCCAAGACCTATCTGAACTGGATGGAAAATGTTCGTGACTGGTGTATTTCCCGTCAGCTTTGGTGGGGTCATCAGATCCCTGCTTGGACCTGTGAGGACTGCGGACACATTACCGTATCTCGCAAAGATGCCTGCAAGTGTGAAAAGTGTGGCAGCACAAAGATCGAGCGGGATCCCGATGTGCTGGATACCTGGTTCAGTTCTGCTCTGTGGCCCTTCGAGACCCTTGGCTGGCCTGAAAAGACTGAGGATCTGGAATATTTCTATCCTACCGATGTGCTTGTTACCGGCTATGACATCATTTTCTTCTGGGTTGCCAGAATGATCTTCTCCGGCTGTGAACACCTGAAGCAGACACCTTTCCACACCGTATTGATTCACGGCTTGGTTCGCGACGATAAGGGTCGTAAAATGTCCAAATCCTTGGGTAACGGCATCGATCCTCTGGAGATGATCGAGCAGTTTGGCTGCGACGCGCTGCGTATGAATATGGTTACCGGCAACTCTCCCGGAAACGATATGCGTTTCTATGTGGAGCGCTGTGAGGCAATGCGTAACTTTGCAAATAAGCTCTGGAACGCCAGCCGCTATGTGCTGATGAACCTTGGTGAGGATGCAAAGAACGAACTGCCTGCTGTTGAACAGCTGACCATTGCGGATAAGTGGGTACTGTCCAAGCTGAATACCCTGATCGCTGAAGTAACAGAAAACCTGGAAAAGTACGAAATGGGCGTTGCAGTTGCTAAGGTGTATGACTTCCTGTGGGATACCTACTGTGACTGGTATATCGAGCTGACAAAGGCAAGACTTTACAGTGAGGATGCCATCCAGAAGCAGACTGCACTACAGGTGCTTGTATATGTTCTGGATCAGACATTGCGTCTGCTGCATCCCTTTATGCCCTTTATCACCGAAGAGATCTGGCAGAGCCTGCCCCACGATGGCGATGCATTAATTGTTGCGAATTGGCCTGTTTACAGAGAGGATCTGGCATTTAAGGTAGAAGAGGATCAGATGGAGTCTGTGATGAATGCCATCCGTTCTATCCGTAACCGCCGTGCAGAAATGAATGTACCGCCTTCCAAGAAGGCGTCCCTGTTTGTGCTGACTACCAAGCCGCTGATTTTTGCAGAGGGTGAAGGCTTTATTCAGCGTCTGGCATACGCAGATCAGGTGACGATGCTGGAGAAAGAGCCGGAGGACCTGAACGGCATGGTCTGCTGCACTACTTCCGATGCAAAGCTTTATATTCCTATGGGCGAGCTTGTTGATATTGCCAAGGAGCTGGAGCGTATTGCAAAGGAACTGGAGAAAGCAAGAAAGAACCTTGCAATGCTGGAAGGTAAGCTTTCTAACGAAAACTTCACTGCAAGAGCTCCGGAAGCGGTTGTTAACGCAGAACGGGAAAAAGCAGCGAAAGCCCGCGACCTGATCGCCCAGCTTGAGGAAAGCGAAGCAGCACTGAAGAATATGTAATTTCTGTTTTGAAAGCAGAGTGCAAGCCTGAGTTTGCACTCTGCTTCTTTTTTTATACAACCAATTCCGACTGCAAATACAAAACAGAAGATTATATACTAATACTCGGAAATCAAAGGAGGAGGAAAACGATGCATTTAACAAGTTTTCTGCAGGATGGGCATCTGACGGTGGCACTGACCGGTGAGATCGATCATCATTGCGCCAAGGCGTATATTGAAGCAATTACCGCAAAGATCGAAGCATACACACCGAAAAGCTGTGTTCTGGATTTTCAGGAAGTCACATTTATGGATTCTTCCGGAATTGCGGTTGTGATCAATGCTTTGCGCAATATGACCCGCATTGATGGAAAACTCATTCTGACAGGGCTAAACAATCAACCTATGAAAGTGTTCCGGACTTCCGGAATTGATAAACTGGTGGAAATTAAGGAGGCAGTTGTATGAAATTCGAAAACTATATGATCTTGGAGTTTCCAAGTAAATCTGCAAATGAAAGCTTTGCCCGCTCAGCAGTAGCTTGCTTTGCAGCGCAAATGGATCCCACACTGGAGGAATTGGGCGATATTCGCACTGCTGTCTCTGAGGCAGTTACCAACTGTATTGTCCACGCATATCCGGATGGACTGGGTATGATTACCCTCCGTTGTCGGATCCTCAAAGGAAATGTGCTGGACATTGTCATTAAGGACAAAGGGGTCGGGATTGAAAACCTGGAGCAGGCCAGAAAACCTATGTTTACCACAGGTGGATCAGAACGGAGCGGTATGGGCTTTACCATTATGGAGAGCTTTATGTCTTCCTTTACTGTGGTTTCTACGCCGGGTAAAGGCACAAGTGTACATATGCGCAGAAAACTTCAGCGGCGCAAATGAGCAGGACAGAGGAATTAATTGCCAGAAGTCAAGCCGGTGACGAAAGCGCAAAGGAACTGCTTGTCTCAGAAAATGCAGGACTTATTTGGTCTGTAGCCAGACGGTTTATTGGCCGCGGCGCAGAAGCGGACGACCTGTATCAGCTGGGATGTTTGGGCTTTCTGAAGGCTGTGGACGGCTTTGACTTAGAATTTGGCACACAGTTTTCAACCTACGCAGTTCCGAAAATTGCAGGGGAGATCCGCAGATTTCTCAGGGACGACGGAGCAGTTAAGGTTTCCCGAGGGATCAAAGAGCGGGCAGCTACCATTAAGACAGTCCGCAATCAGCTGATTTCTTCCCTTGGCAGAGAACCGACCATTCTGGAAATATCAGAACATACTGGATTTGATCCGGAGGAAATCGCCCTTGCGGAAAGTGCAACCGCTGCGGTAGAATCGATTCACCAACCGGCAGGCGATGAAGGGTTTACACTGGAGAATATTCTTACAGATACAGAGTCTGAAGAGACAATGCTGGAGCGGATTTCACTGCGTCAGGCAATCGACCGACTACCTGAGCGGGAATCCATGGTAATTCGACTCCGCTACTTCCACGGCTTGACCCAGCAAAGGGTTTCTAAGGTTTTGAATGTCAGCCAGGTGCAGGTTTCCCGGATTGAAAAGAAAGCATTGGGACTTCTGCGGGAACAGATGAAATAGTGCTTTACCTTTTGCGAAATTTGCGGTAAAATATAAGTAACTTTCAATTGGACAGGTGCTTATATGACGCAACAGTGGATCGATCGTTTTGTAACTGCCAGACGGCAGTATATTGAAGATCAGTTTCAAAATTTGAATTCGATGCAAAGACAGGCCGTGCTGAGTACAGACGGCCCGCTTTTGCTGCTTGCAGGTGCAGGAAGCGGAAAGACGACAGTCCTCATCAATCGAATTGCAAACTTGATTCGGTTTGGTAGGGCTAGTGACTCTATAGATGTTCCGGATACCGTTTCAGAAGATGATGTATTGTTTTTAGAGGCGCTTACTAAGGATGCAACTGAAGCAGACCAGTGCAGAGCGGATTATTTGTGTGCCCTTGAGCCACCGATGCCCTATAATATTCTTGCCATTACCTTTACGAACAAGGCTGCAAACGAACTGAAAGAACGTCTTTGCGATATGCTCGGTCCGGAAGGACAGGATGTATGGGCGATGACCTTCCATTCTGCTTGTTGCCGCATTTTGCGCAGGGATATTGAACGGATTGGTTTTACCTGCAGCTTTACCATTTATGATGCCTCTGATTCCGAGCGGGTAATGAAAGATATTATTAAAAATATGGGTCTTGATGATAAGACCTTTCCTGCAAAGTATGTATTGAGCGTAATCAGCCGGGAAAAGGATAAGCTGGTGTCTGCGGATGAGATGCTGGAACATATTGAAAACTCCAATGAATTCCGTATGCTTCATATTGCAAGGGCATATCAGAAATACCAAAAGACCCTCAAAGAAAATAACGCGCTAGATTTTGATGATATTATCTACTATACGGTTAAGCTTCTGCAGGAGCACGAGGATGTCCGCACCTATTATCAGCGGAAGTTCCGTTATGTTCTTGTGGATGAGTATCAGGATACAAACTATATGCAATATATGCTCACATCCCTTTTAGCCGGGGGATATGAGAATATTTGCGTTGTTGGCGATGACGACCAGAGTATTTACCGTTTCCGCGGTGCGACCATCGAAAATATTCTGAATTTTGAGAAGCATTACCGGGGAAGCCGGGTAATTCGTTTGGAGCAGAATTACCGCTCCACCCAATCGATCCTCAATGCAGCCAACGCTGTGATTGCCAATAATCTTGGCCGCAAGGGCAAGCATCTTTGGACAGCAAACGGAGAGGGAAAGCCAGTCACAGTTTATGAAGCTGCAGATGAGGGTGCAGAAAGTAATTTTGTAGCCGGAGAAATCATCTCAAAGTCTGGCGGCAAACGGTTTTGCGACTATGCGGTTTTGTATCGGACCAACGCCCAATCCAACGCCCTTGAATTTGCATTCAAGCGCAACGGTATTCCTTACAGGGTCATCGGCGGCATGCGGTTCTTTGATCGGGCTGAAGTGAAGGATATGCTATCCTATCTTTGCGTAATCAACAACCGTAACGATGATCTGCGCTTGCGCAGAATTATAAACAACCCGCCCAGGGGCATTGGCGCCAAGGCACTGGAGACTGCAGAGCGCCTTGCACAGGCGGAGGGTCAGGGCTTGTACCGGGTGGTATCCGATCCCTATTCCTACGGCCCACTGGAGCGCTCAGCGGGCAAGTTTATGGCGTTTACCGTGATGATCGAGGAGCTGGCGCAGCTGCTGGATACGGACATTAGCCTGCCTGATTTTTACGAGGAGGTTATGCGCCGAACCGGTTATATGGATATGCTGGAAGCAAAGCCTACCGAAGAAAATAAGACACGGCTTGAAAATATTCAGGAATTGAAATCCAGCATTAATTCCTATGTGCAAAATGCAGAACTGCCTACACTTTCAGGTTTTCTGGAAGAGATTGCCCTTTACACAGATCTGGAACAGTACCACGAGGGCGACGACGCAGTGGTGATGATGACAATGCACTCTGCAAAGGGTCTGGAATTTCCCAATGTGTTTTTGGTGGGCTTTGAGGACGGACTTTTTCCGGGGATGAGAGCCATTGGTGACCACGAGGAAATGGAAGAGGAACGGCGGCTTTGCTATGTGGCAATCACCCGGGCAAAGGAAAATTTATATATTACCCATGCCGGTCGGCGTATGCTCTACGGTCGAACCAATGCGGCACTGCCGTCTCGCTTTTTGCGGGAGATTCCGGAGGATCTGATTCTGAAAAAAGGCGGTTATCACAAAGCCGGATATATATCTCAGATTCGACCGGCATACACACCGGTAAAGCCGGTAGGTGCGCATTATTCCGCTGCGCTTTCTACGCCGGAAAAGCATACATATCTGGAGCTTAACAAGGGAGATATGGTTATGCATACGGCATTTGGCAGAGGTCTTGTACTGTCTGTAATTAAAATGGGCGGTGATGCGCTGCTGGAGATCGCGTTCGATCAGATCGGAACAAAAAAGCTGATGGCAAAAACAGCTTCTGCCTATTTGAAGCGCCTGTAATATGTCCGTAATTGCTGCATAAAATCCCTTGGGGTGATATTATGCGGCGAGGTATCAGAAGATTTATACGAACAGTCATCTTCTTACTGGCCGCACTGATTCTTTTATTTATTTTGTTTCGTGTAAAGTACAGTTCTATACTGCGAACACTGGCACAAACTCAGGTGCAAAATTCCACATCGGATCTGATTAACGATGCCATTGACACACAAATTGCAAGCGGCAATATCCAATATGACCGTATTGTGTATTTTGAAAAGGACTTAAATGGCAGAATTACAGCACTGAAAACCAATATGAGCGAGGTCAACCGCTTAAAAACCAGTATTCTCAATACGATCAATGATGAAATTTTAGCACTGGATACAGCAGATCTGGGTATTCCCATAGGCAGTATGTTTTTACCGGAAATTTTGGCAGGAAAAGGACCTGCCATTCCGGTAGAGATCATTGCGATCCGCAATTCGGAGGCTACATTCAGCAGCAATTTTTCAGAAGCAGGTATCAACCAGACACTTCAGCAGCTGGTTATGGAAATCAGTGTGGATGTTGCGGTGCTTGTGCTGGGAGATACAAACAGTTTTACCGTTACCAGTCAGGTGGTCGTTGCGGAAACGATTATCGTGGGGGATGTTCCCGAAACTTTTTTACAAACCGGAGGACTATATGGAAGCCAGACAGAGAATAGATGAGCTTGTTGGAATCCTGAACGATGCAAACTACCGTTATTATGTTTTGGACGATCCAATCATGCTGGATTTTGAATATGACCGCTTACTGCGGGAATTGGAAGAGCTGGAAGCACAGTTCCCGGAGCTGGCAAGAGCAGATTCGCCAACTATGCGCGTTGGCGGTGAGGTACTTAGTAAGTTTGAAAAGGTGTCCCATACCGTTCCTCTGATGAGCCTGCAGGATGTCTTTTCTTTGGAAGAACTGGACGAATTTATAACAAAAATTCAGGATGTTCATACTGACGTCTCCTTTACAGTTGAGCCAAAGATCGATGGATTGTCTGTTGCGCTGGAATACGAAAACGGTGTATTCGTCAGGGGTGCAACCAGAGGTGATGGAAACACCGGTGAGGACGTTACGGAGAATCTGAAAACCATCCATTCTATTCCTATGGTTATTAAAGATGCGCCACCCCGACTGATCGTGCGGGGGGAAGTGTATATGCCGAAAAAGAGCTTTGAAAAGCTCAACGCACGGCAGGAGGAAGAGGGAAAACCCTTGTTTGCCAATCCCAGAAACGCTGCTGCAGGCTCTCTGCGGCAGCTGGACCCGAAGATCGCAGCCAGCAGAGGACTGGATATTCTTGTGTTCAATGTGCAGCTTGCAGAGGATGTCTTGTTTGAAAGCCATAGTCAGTCGTTGGAATATTTGCAGAAATTACAGTTTAAAGTGATCGACTGGCGTGTGCTTTCCGATGTAGAGGACATTAACCGTCAGGTTCTGTCTATCAACGAAAATCGTCAGGAACTTGCCTGCGATATTGACGGCGCGGTTATTAAAGTAAATGATCTGAAGATCCGGGAAAAGCTTGGCACAACTGCAAAGTTCCCCAAATGGGCAGCTGCCTATAAATATCCCCCGGAAATTAAGCCCACAGTGGTGGAAGATATTATTGTTCAGGTAGGCAGAACCGGTGTTCTGACGCCGAAGGCAGTCGTTCGACCGGTGCGGCTTGCGGGTACAACGGTTACCAATGCTACACTGCATAATCAGGATTTTATTTCCGAACGGGATATCCGCATTGGCGATACGGTGAACATCCGAAAGGCCGGTGAGATCATTCCGGAAATTTTGGATGTTGATCTTGCAAAGCGACCTGCAAATGCTGTGCCCTATGTTTTGCCTGACCGCTGTCCGGTATGCGGTGCCGCGGCGCAACGGAATGCGGACGGCGCGTTTACCCGCTGTACCGGCGCGGAATGTCCTGCACAACTGTCACGGAATATTGCCCATTTTGTCAGCCGGGATGCAATGGACATTGAAGGCTTGGGTTCTTCCATTGTTGAGGGATTGATTGAAAAAGGTCTCATTAAATCTCCTGCGGATATCTATTATCTGACCTTGGATGAAATGAAGAGCCTTTGGCAAAAAGGTGATCTAGCTGCAAAAAAACTGCTTACTGCTATTGAAAACAGCAAGCAGCAGGATGTAAGCAGACTGATCTATGCCTTGGGTATCCGTCAGGTAGGCGCAAAGACCGGTAAGGTTTTGGCAACCTTCTTTGGCTCTCTGGACGCACTGATGGCTGCCACGCAGGAGGAACTGACAGAAGTTCCGGATGTTGGTGCGGTTACAGCGGAATTTATCGCCAATTGGTTCCGGCAGCCCCAATCTCAGCATATGATCGATAGACTGCGTCAGGCCGGTGTGAATTTTCAGAGCAAGCGGGTAGTATCTGACAACCGCTTTGAAGGAAAGACCTTTGTTCTGACGGGTGCACTGGAGAAATTCACCCGTGAGGAAGCAACGGAAAAAATAGAGTTGTTTGGAGGCAAAGCAGCTGGCTCTGTGTCTAAAAAGACAAGCTTCGTTGTAGTTGGTGAGAATGCCGGCTCAAAGGAGCGCAAAGCCCGGGAACTGGGAATTCCGATCCTGTCTGAGGATGACTTCTTAAATATGATTCAATAAATATAAAATGACGAGTGCGTCGCACTCGTCATTTTGTTATAAACTAAAATCCTCGTTTTCGTATTTAGAAAAATCAAGAGCCTTAGGCTTAGGCGGTATCCGCTTACAGGGGTCATAAGTAAACTTACGGCAGTGATAAGATTGGGCAACAACACCGCGTTTTGTGCAGAGCACTTGATCGTTTCCGATAGCTGTACCGTAAGCGCAATAACTGCAAAATCGGGATATTTTTTTACGAAATAGCATATTAAGACCCCTTTCAAGTATCGGATGTGACATTATTATACAATATCTGCGCCGGATATGCTACTACTTTTTTAAAATTTTGCGTTAGATAGAAAACAGTTGCACAAATAGTAGGGACAGAAGAATGCTAAACAGGCAATGTAATACTTTCCCCGGGAAATAGCGGCCCAGACCAAGCTCTTTGGTGACAGATGCCGTTTGCATAAAAACACACAGTCCACCAAATGCCAGCATCCCGGAACAAAGGACAAAGCGGGTTGCGTCATTTGCTACTTTGTTCAGGCAGGCAATGCCGTTAGATAGTTCAAATAGTCCAAAAATGCCTGCATAAATTTCCTGAGATAAAAACCAAAGAAGCCATCTGTCAAGAATTGTCAAAATTACCCGAAAAATTACTACCCAGCCGCAGATATTGCCCATAGTTTTCAGACTGCTTTCCAATGCTTGAGGTACCGTCAAAGGTTCTTTTCGGGTGAGAATACAAGTTTCGCTTGTTTTACCAGGTAAAAGAACACCCACAAGCAAGGCAGATAAAATATGTATCAGCCAAAGCACCCATACGATCTTTTTGTCTGTAAACAAGCCTCCGATCATTCCAAACAAAAAAGCAGGACCTGCGTTGTTGCAAAATCCAAGCATACGACAGGCGGCAGGCTTTGAGATACAACCTTGCCTGTAGGCATCATAAACCATTTTGGCACCGATCGGATACCCACCAAGAAAGCTTAGCAGCAACAAAGATTCCGCACCGTCTGGAATTCCGCACAGCCTGCATACCAAGCCGATACCTTTTATTCGCGTTCCAAGGAGTCTGCTGGGGAGCATTGCGGAAAGAAACAAAAATGGGTATAGGGAGGGTATTACCACCGAAATGCAGAGCCAGATCCCATCACGCGCCCCTTGGAGGGATGTCTGCGAATCCAGTATTAACACTGTAAGAGATACAGCAAGCAAAACACCAACAAATGTCTGCTTTTTATTCTTCATAGCTTGTCACCTCAATGGAAACTATGCACCAAGAGTGAAATTCATCCCTATTTCTTCATAGACTTAACCAAAAGGGGGCATAGAAATGAAAGGGCGAAAACATATTTTGGATCGTATGGCAGTAGCCGCTGATCTTAGCAGTGAACCAGTGCCGAAGCTGCCGCTTGTGGAGATCGCAGGAGAGAGAAGAGTGCTGATAGAAAATCATTTTGGCGTTACAGGCTACGGCTCTCAGGAGATTTGTGTAAAGGTGCGATTTGGACACGTTATTATCTGCGGAAAAGGATTGGAACTTGTTCGTATGACAAAGGAACAACTGGTTGTTATGGGGACGATAGATGGCGTTCGTTTCTGCAAAGGAGGGAAATAAATGGGGCTGTTTCACTCGCTGTACGGTATGGTACATATCGAGCTTGTCAGTGCTGATTTGTCCGGTTTGCTATCATTGATTGTTGGAAAAAATATTTATATTGATGCAATACAATCGGTTGACGAGATGACCGTTCGAGCGAATGTTCTTCGCTCGCATTTTAAGGAAATTAAATTTCTTGCCCAACGACGTGGAGATAAAGTGACCGTAATTGAAAAGCGTGGGATATACTGGCAGGGAAAACGACTTGCCACAAGACCGGTGCTGCTATCCGGTCTGATTCTGCTGCTTTCTTTTGCACTGTTTCTCCCAAGCCGGATATTTTTTGTGGAGGTCAAAGGAAACAGCGCAGTGCCAAGTAAGCTGATTATTGAAAAAGCGGATGCGTGTGGAATTTCCATATTTGCAAACCGGCGTAAGGTGCGCAGCGAGAAAGTGAAAAATGCGCTTTTGGAAAAAGTTCCTGAGCTTCAATGGGTAGGTGTCAACACTGCAGGCTGTGTGGCAACAATCAGTGTGTCCGAAAAAACAGTTGCCGATCAACCGGAAGAAAATGAAAGTCGCATCAGTAGCATTGTTGCATCCAGGGATGGGGTTGTCCGGCAGCTTACAGTTCTTCAGGGTAATCAGCTTTGTCAGGTGGGTCAGGCGGTAAAAGCCGGACAAACCTTAATATCCGGATACACAGACTGTGGAATTATGATTCAGGCAACTCGTGCAGAAGGGGAGATCTATGCCCAGACCTTGCACGAAATACAGGTGATAACCCCTGTAATTACCCAGAAAAGGGCCGGTCATGTTACCCAGAAGAAAAAATTCAGCCTGTTATTTGGAAAAAAACTTATAAAATTGTATAAAGATAGTGGAATTTCAGATGCCAGTTGTGTTAAAATATATGATGAGTTCAAATTGACCCTTCCCGGAGGGTTTCAACTCCCGGTATCTTTGATTCGGGAAACAATTACAGATTATCAATATCTTGAGGATATACAGACCGAAGCATATGAATGGCTGATTGATGATGCGATCCGCTATTTACAGTCACAGATGGTTGCCGGTCAGATATTGAAGCAGGATATACAAACTGACATTACGGACGATGTCTGTTATCTCAACGGGAGATTTTCCTGTGTGGAAATGATCGGTCAGGTAAAGGAAGAAGAAATAATACAAAGGTGATAGCTATGGCAGAAAAAATTGTAAATGCAGATAGAGTTGAAGATCTGATCAGTGTTTTTGGTTCTTTCGATGAAAATATTAAGCGGATCGAGGATGCCCTCAGCGTATCTATTGTCAACCGTGGGACTGACCTGAAGGTCACAGGTGATGAAGAAGCAGTGGATAAAGCAGCCCGCACCCTTGAAGGTCTGATTTCCCTGGCTGCAAAGGGAGAGGTAATTGACGAACAGCGGGTTCGGTATTTGATTACATTGGTCCGTGAGGGAAATGATGCACAGGTTGCGAAAATGGCAAAGGATGTGGTTTGCATCACCGCAAAGGGCAAACCCATTAAAGCCAAAACTGTCGGCCAGCAGGAATATATGAAAGCGATCGGTAAGCACACAATTACCTTAGGCGTAGGACCTGCAGGTACAGGTAAGACTTATCTGGCTGTTGCTGCTGCAGTGGCTGCCTTCCGGGAGCGTACCGTTAACCGCATCATTCTGACCCGTCCGGCTGTGGAGGCCGGCGAACGGCTTGGCTTTTTGCCCGGTGATTTGCAAAATAAAGTAGATCCTTATTTGCGTCCGTTATATGACGCCCTATATGAAATGCTTGGTCCTGAAACATTCCAAAAGTATCAGGAGCGGGGTTCTATTGAGGTCGCGCCACTGGCATATATGCGTGGCAGAACCCTGGATGACAGTTTTATCATTTTGGACGAGGCACAAAACACCACAAAAGAGCAGATGAAAATGTTCCTGACCCGACTGGGATTTGGATCTAAGGTCGTTATAACCGGTGATGTGACCCAGATCGATCTTCCCAGTGATAAAACCTCCGGTCTGAAAGATGCAATGCGTGTGCTTGAGGATGTGAAAGATATTGCGATCTGCCACCTGACATCCGCCGATGTAGTCCGCCATGCTCTGGTTCAGGAAATCATTAACGCCTATGAGAAAGCAGAGAACAAAAAAGAAACGGTTAAAGCACCAAAACAAACACAGAACCGAAACCAAAGGAAGAATTAAGATGGATAGAAAAATCAATATTGTATTTGACCGGTTTACCCTGCAAAAGTATACGGTTTCCTGTATTATTCGCAGGTGCATAGATGCAGCTCTGAATGCTGAGGAAGTTATGATTCCCTGTGAGATCAATGTACTTGTTACCGACGATCAGGGTATCCGGGGCATCAATCGAGTCTGCCGGTCAATTGACAAGCCTACGGATGTACTGAGCTTTCCAATGTTTCAGCTGGAGGCAGGCAATCCTCCAAAGGATTGGTCCGGGTACATAGATCCGGAAACAGGCCGCTGCCCCCTAGGAGATATGGCAATTTCTTTGGAACGGGCAGCAAAGCAGGCAGAGGAATTTGGACACAGCCTTCGCCGTGAGATTGGCTATCTGACAATTCACTCTATCCTTCATTTATTAGGCTACGACCATTTGGATGAAGGGGAACAGAAGTCACAGATGCGCAGCCGTGAGGAAGCGATTGCTTCCGCCGTTCCCCGTATGCAGCGGGATTGAACAGAAGAGAAGGAGTATACTATGGCAACGAAAACCGCTATGATTACCATTGCCGGCAGACCCAATGTTGGCAAATCTACCCTGACAAACTATTTAGTAGGGGAGAAGATCGCAATCGTTTCCAATAAGCCTCAGACCACCCGTAACCGGATCTGTGGCATTGTGACAAAAGACGACACGCAGTTTGTTTTCGTGGATACACCGGGCTTCCACCGTCCAAGAACAAAGCTTGGGGATTATATGGTTAACATCACACGGGAATCCATTGTGGATGTGGATTTGACGATTCTGATGGTTGAACCAATTCCTTCCATCGGTCCCCAGGAGCAGGGTCTGATCGATCAGCTCAATGCAAAGAAATGTCCTGCAATCCTGGCAATCAACAAGATCGACACTGTAGAGAAGGACATTCTTCTGGAAGTGATTGCAGCATATTCTGCCGCTGCATCCTTTGCGTGCATTATCCCCATATCTGCAAAAACCGGCGATGGTGTTGAAGAGCTGATGGCGGAATGCCAGAAGTATGCAATCGAAAGCCCATTTCTGTTTCCTGAGGATGTAACCACAGACCAGCCGGAACGGCAGGTTATGGCTGAGATCATCCGCGAAAAGCTGCTGTGGTGTCTGGACCGGGAAGTACCTCACGGAACTGCAGTTGAGATCACAACTTTCTCTGAACGGGATAACGGTGTGATCGATATTGATGCAACGATCTATTGTGAGAAAGCAAGCCATAAGGGTATTATTATTGGCAAACACGGTGACATGCTGAAGAAAATATCCAGTATGGCAAGAAGTGATTGCGAAAAATTTATGGGCACACGGGTATACCTTACCACTTGGGTAAAGGTAAAGGAAAACTGGCGTGACAGCGACTTCCTGGTTCGTAATTTCGGCTACAGAGAATAATTTCCACGGGTAAGCCTTCCGTTAACGGTAAATCCTATATGCGGAGGGATGAATATGAATTCAAAGGATTATTGGCAGATGTTTCTGGAAACCGGTGCACCGGAATTATACTTGCTATATCATAAAGCACAAAAAATGGAGAACGGGAATGTACTTGACGGTTCAAGGTCTGGTTCTGAGAGTCACAGCCTACAATGATACAGATGCGCTGCTGACACTGCTGACCGGAGATCACGGTAAAATTACAGTAAAGGCGCGGGGGCTGAAGCGTAAGAACAGCCCCCTGATCGCGCCCTGTCAGCTTCTGTCCTATGGAACGTTTACTCTTTTTGAGTACCGCGGTATGTATACGATCAATGAAGCAAGTGCAATAGAAATGTTTCAGCCACTTCGTAAGGATCTTTCTAAGCTAGCTCTTGGTACATATTTTGCGCAGGTTGCAGAAGTGATTTCTCAGGAAGATGCACCGAACCCGGAATTGCTGACACTGCTTCTCAACTCGTTGTATGCACTGTCGAAGATGAACCTGCCGGAAAATCAGATAAAAGCCGCTTTTGAGCTGCGCAGCACCTGTATCGCAGGATATATGCCGGATTTGTATGGCTGTCACCGCTGCGGTATGGAAAATCCTGATCGGTTTGATATTTCACAGGGTCTACTGGAGTGTTCTGCCTGCCGCGACCCCTATTCCGACGGAATTCGAATGCCGGTTACTCCGGGCATGCTGGATGCAATGCGCTATATTTGCAGCTGTGAGCTTAAATGGCTGCTTTCATTTCACTTGGGAACAGAAACGCTGGAAAACCTGGCTTATCTGACTGAAAGCTATCTGGCAACGCAATTGGAACGGAGCTTTTCCACCCTCGATTTTTATAAATCCCTTCAAAATACCCTTTAAGTGATTACAGGAGAAAACAATGTCTGATCTATACGAAAAATCCCTGCAAAAACTGGAGCTGGACCAGGTCCTGATGCAGCTTGCCGATTGCGCCGGAAGTGCTGAGGGTAAAGCAGCCTGCTTGCGCCTGCGCCCAGCTTCTGATCTTGAAGATGTACGCGTGATGCTGCAGGAAACCACTGCTGCTTCCGATTTGAGCACCCGAAAGGGATACCCGTCTTTTAGTGCAGTCAGAGATGTGCGCACAGCTCTGGAACGGGCAGATAAGGGCGGAAGTTTGCAGCCTGCGGAGCTTTTGCACATAGCCGGTGTTTTGCGCTGCACAAGAACCGTCAAGGCGTATGTGGAGGATGAGGAAGTAAGCTCTGTACTGGAAACCCGCTTCCGCGTACTTGTTCCCAATAAATATCTGGAGGACAAGATCTATAAGGCTATTATTTCCGAGGAAGAAATTGCAGATGCTGCCAGTCCGGAGCTGGCGGATATCCGCCGCCATATCCGGATTCAAAGCGGAAAGGTTAAGGAAACGCTGCAAAAAATGATCTCCTCAACAGCATTTTCCAAATATCTGCGGGAGCCGATTATTACCATTCGCCAAGGACGGTATGTAGTGCCGGTAAAAAGCGAGCATAAAAATGAGATTCCCGGAATGGTTCACGATGTTTCATCAACCGGCTCAACCTATTTTGTAGAGCCTATGGCTGCAGTAAATGCCAATAATGCACTGCGGGAACTGGAATTAAGGGAACAAAAAGAAATTGAGCGGATATTATCGGAACTTTCCGCTGAGGCTGCAGCTTATCAGGAAGCAATCAACGAAAATGTCCAAATTCTCATAGCTTTGGATGTGATTTTCGCCAAGGCAAAGCTTGCCTACAAAATGAAGGCATGGGCGCCTGTGATGAATGATGCAGGTAAGATAGAGCTGCGCAATGCCCGCCATCCCTTGATTGACCCGCAAAAGGTCGTTCCCGTGTCTTTGCGTCTTGGAGATGACTTTGACACGATGATCCTGACCGGACCGAATACCGGTGGCAAAACAGTCACATTGAAAACTCTGGGACTTTTGACACTGATGGCTGAGTGCGGTCTGCACATTCCTGCCGGTGACGGCAGCACACTTTCCACATTTCGTTCTATTTTGGCGGATATTGGTGATGAACAGTCCATTGCCCAAAGCTTGTCTACATTCTCAAGCCATATGCGTACGATCGTGGATATCGTTGCAGAATGTGACAGCCAAACACTGGTGCTCTTTGATGAATTGGGTGCGGGAACAGATCCGGCTGAGGGTGCGGCTTTGGCAATTGCACTCATTGAATTTTGCAGAAAAATGGGCAGCCGTGTAGCTGCAACCACCCACTATGCCGAATTAAAATTATATGCAATGCGCACTGCCGGTGTCATTAATGCATCCTGTGAATTTGATGTGGAGACTTTGCAGCCAACCTACAAACTGCTAATTGGCATCCCGGGAAAATCCAATGCTTTTGCCATTTCAAGAAAGCTAGGTCTGTCCGAATCAATTTTGAAGGAAGCAACTGACCTTGTTGGCAAAAACGATCGGGATTTTGAGGATGTACTGACCCAACTAGATCAGCAACGCCAGCAAATGGAGTCTGCACGGGCGGAAGCAGAGCGCCTTCGCAAGGAAACAGAAGCTATTAAACTCCAAAGCGAGGAATATAGCGCAAAGCTGAAGCTAGAGCGGGAAAAAGCAATGGAACAGGCGCGCCGGGAAGCGCAGTCTATTATTGAGGATGCCCGCAGAGCTGCAAATGCAGCAGCAGAAGAAATCAAGGCACTGAAAAAACAGCTTAGCGAAAATGCGGATACACAGGGCATTAACCAGAGACAGGCTGAACTTCGCAGAGGACTCAACGACGCAGAAAGTAAGATTCGCGCAGGTCAGACTGAGCGCAAACGCCCAAAGGCTACCAGAGATGTATTGATTGGTGATACGGTTGAGATTTTGAAGCTTGGCACAAAGGCAAGTGTGATCGCTATCAACAAGGATGGCACATATCAGCTTCAGGCCGGTGTGCTGAAAATGACCGTAAAACCTGATGAAGTATATCTTTTGGAGCAAAATAATCCCTACGAGCAGAAAAAAGCACGCCCTGCACATTCCGGAAGGGAAATGAAACTGACGGCACTCGCTTCTGAAATTGATCTTAGAGGCATGGACAGTGTGGAAGCTATCTGTGTTTTGGACAGGTATCTTGATGAGGCTATGCGCTCTAATCTTCGGACTGTTCGAATTATCCACGGAAAAGGAACAGGAACTTTGCGCGCGGCAGTGCAGCAGTCGCTGCGGAAAAACAGATTTATTAAGAGCTTTCGTCTGGGCGTTTACGGTGAAGGTGAGGACGGCGTCACCATTGCGGAATTTACCTGATCTATGGAAATTCTTGGAAACCGGTTGACTTTTCTTGTAGATTTGGTATCATAGTGCTAGAAAGCTGTGCTTCCTTTAAGGCGCGGCACAAAGGAGTGTTTTTATGTGCAATAAAGAAATCGTCGTTCGCTGCGAATCCGGTCTGCATAATAAACAGGCTACCTATTTTGTTCAAAAAGCAAATGAGTTTGAAAGCAGCATTTGGCTGGAATATGATAATCGCAAAATGAATGCCAAGAGTTTATTGGGTATTATCTATCTTGGTATCGTTACCGGCACTACCGTAACACTCAGCGCTTCCGGTCCGGACGCTGATGAAGCTGTGGAAGCACTGAGTGCTCTGCTGCAGCGGGATGTCTATTGATTTATAACAAGATCCTCCGCCTCAATGCAGGGACTATGCGTTGGGGCGGTTTTCTTCGGAGATCTGATTATGGATTTAAGTCAGCTAAAAGATAAAGCCGCAAGCTTGCCACTTGCGCCCGGCGTGTATATTATGCGGGATAGGGAAAATACGGTTATCTATGTGGGTAAGGCAAAGAAACTCAGAAACCGAGTCAGCCAGTATTTTCAGGATACAGCATCCCATTCACCGAAGACAAGGCAAATGGTCAGCAAGATTGACCGTTTTGATGTGATTATTGCTGCTTCTGAGTTTGAAGCGCTTGTTTTGGAGTGCTCACTCATAAAGCAGCATATGCCGAAATATAATATTCTTTTGAAGGATGACAAGGGGTATCCCTATCTGCGTCTGAACATGAAAGAGTATTACCCAAGGATTACGATGGTTCATAAGATCAGTGACGACGGTGCTGGCTATTACGGTCCATTTGGAAGCCGCGGCGTGACACAAGATCTTATGGATGCCATTCGTCTGACTCTGAAAATGCCAAATTGCGGCAGGCAGTTCCCAAGAGATATTGGAAAGGGGAGACCCTGCCTGAATTATCACTTGAATCAGTGTGAAGGCTGGTGTCAGGAAAATAAAGATCAGGCAGAATATACGCAGCGTGCAGAGCAGGCAAAGCAACTTTTAATGGGAAACTATAAGCAGGTTGCAGAGCAGATCAAGACACAAATGCTCACTGCCTCAGAGGAACTGAATTTTGAACTTGCTGCAAATCTTCGCGACCGCTTGAAATCTGTAGAGGCATTGGGTAAGAAGCAGCTTGTAACTGCCGGATCCTTTGCCGATACGGATGTTGTAGGATATGCAGAAACAGAAACAAAAGCCTGTTTTACTGTTCTGCATTTCTCCGGAGGCAATTTGCTCGATAAGGATTATGAGATCCTTAATGTACCCGACGATCCGCAAACAGCTGTTTCCAGTCTGATTAAGCAATATTATCTAAGCCGTGGATTTGCACCAAGAACCGTCCTGCTGCCCTTTGAGATTGATGACAGCCAGCTGTTTGCCCAGCTGCTGACGGAGCAATTTGGAAGAAAAGTGATCATCAAGGCTCCCCAAAGGGGAGATAACGCAAAACTTGTTGCTCTTGCGGTGAAAAATGCCAGAGAAGAAGCTTTGCGCCTGACAGACAAAGAAGAGCGCT
Source organism: Oscillospiraceae bacterium (assembly GCA_017521485.1). Classification (GTDB taxonomy): domain Bacteria; phylum Bacillota; class Clostridia; order Oscillospirales; family Oscillospiraceae; genus Faecousia. The sequence goes on along the minus strand of JAFXCL010000045.1, from coordinate 90,418 downwards.
TGCAGGGCTCAATGATGCTTCTGGGAAAAATGCTGAATATGGATACACCCAGAAGAATAGAATCCTTTGATATTTCTAACATTTCCGGTACGGATATTGTAGCGAGTATGGTGGTGTATCATGACGGAAAACCAAGAAAAAGTGACTATAAGCGGTTTAAGATCAACGATCTGCCCGGTCAGGATGACTATGCATCGATGGCGCAGGTAGTTGACCGCCGTTTTAAGAGGTATCTTTCTGCGGATAAGGGATTTGAAACACTGCCGGATCTATTGCTTATTGACGGAGGTGTAACCCATGCCCAAACGGCACTGAATGTTCTTAACGAACTGGATGTGTCAGTCCCGGTGTTCGGCATGGTTAAGGATGACCGGCATCGCACACGGGCACTGGTGACGCCACAGGGCGAACTGATTGCAATTGATGCACAGCCGTCGGTGTTTTCCCTGATTGGAAACATTCAGGAGGAAACACACCGCTTTGCGATTGCCTATCACAGAAAGCTTCGCAGTAAACGTCTGCGTTATTCTCAGCTGGATCAGATTCCCGGCGTTGGACCGATACGAAAACAGGAATTGCTTAAAATCTATCAGTCACTGGGCGCAATCGCAGGTGCAACACAGTTGGATCTGGAGCGCCATTTACCAAAGAATGTTGCGAAAGCAGTTTACGAACATTTTCATCAGAACAAAGAAGGGCATGGGTAAGATCAATGCGAGTAATTACAGGAAAAGCCCGTGGTGTTTCTCTTAAAACACCGGATGGTATGAAAACAAGACCTACCGCTGACCGCGTGAAGGAAGCACTGTTCAGCATTATTCAATTTGATATTCCTGCTGCAAAGGTTCTGGATTTGTTCGGAGGGACCGGCCAGCTGGGAATTGAGGCACTGAGCCGTGATGCAAAGAGTGCGGTTTTTGTGGACAACCGGGAGGATGCTTGCCGTCTGATTCGGGAAAATTTGAAACGGACAAAGCTGGATTCTGATGCCAGGGTTATTTGCTCCGATTACGAAAATTATCTAAAAAATTGCCGGGAAACTTTTGATATTATCTTTTTAGACCCACCGTACGCAGAAGTTTTTTTGGAAAATTCTATAAAATTGATAACAGAAATTGACATTTTACAAACTTCTGGTATAATAGTTACGGAACGGCCTGCGGAAAAGGAACTTTTGTTGGAAATTCCCGGCTATTCCCGCTCGAAAGATTATCGGTACGGCAAGACAATTCTTGCGATATATCGCAAGGATTGATCGTTAGAGAAGGGCAGTAATGAAAATTGCAATTTATCCGGGCAGCTTTGACCCGATCACCAGCGGACATTTAAATATCATTCGGCGCGCATCAAAAATTTTTGACCGTCTGATCGTTTGCGTGATGGTAAATGCTACCAAACAGCCTATGTTTACCCGGGAAGAGCGTGTTGAGATGATCCGCAGCGTTGTTTCCGATCTTCCTAATGTGGAAGTTGATGCATCTGATGAACTTCTTGCTGAATATGCAAAACGTAAGGGCGGATGTGTGATTTTGAAGGGTCTGCGTGCAGGTTCGGATTTTGAAAATGAGTTCCAAATGGCGCTCATCAACCGTAAAATCAATCCGAAGCTGGACACAATGTTTCTTACTGCAGAGTCTCAGTATATGTATCTTAGTTCCAGTACCGTTAAGGAACTGGGTAATTACGATGTAGATCTTTCGGATTTTTTGCCGGATCAAATTATTCCAGTATTTAAGCAGCGAATCGCTGTTATTCGCCAAGGAGGATAAAGAATATGAACGAACAGAACATCGAAGATATCATTTCCGCACTGTACGATATGGTGCAGGACGCCAGAGCACTGCCTCTGGGTGCAGATAAGTGCATCCTGGAGCGGGATAAGGTTCTGGATATGCTCGATGAGATCATCGCTCAACTGCCTGTTGAACTTAAGCAGGCTCGCACAATCGTAGATTCCCGCAACGAACTGATCGGTCAAGCACGCCGTGAGGCTGAGGCTCTGATCCGTCAGGCTCAGGAAAATGCAGAACAGATGGTCAAGGAAGAGGCTATCTATCAGGAAGCAAAGCGTCAGTGTCAGGAAATGGTTCTGCAGACACAGGTTCGTATGTCTGAGCTGCGCAAGGCAAGCAATGACTATATGGACGATGCTCTGCGCCGTACAGAGGAAGCTATCGCTATGTCTCTGGAGGATGTTCGGGATACCCGTACAAAGTTCAAGGCTTTGGTAGATGCACAGGAAAAGCGTACTGCTGCTCCGGAGCAGGATATTGATGCATAAATGAAAAGAAACAGCTCAAATTATATATTTGAGCTGTTTTTAATAATTATTTGGAGGACCCTAATATGAATTTTATGGACAGATTTGACTTTTGGTGCAACGCGAATCTTCCTGAAGATGTGCGCATGGAATTGGATAGTGTTAAAAATGATACAGAAGAGCTTAAAAGCCGTTTTGGCAGTGAATTGGAATTTGGCACTGCAGGTATGCGCGGCATTATGGGCGCAGGCAGCAATCGCCTGAACCGCTATACCGTCCGCAGAGCAGCGCAGGGTATGGCAGCCTGGCTCAGTGGAACGGATCTTCCGAAGAAAGCTGCTATTGGCTACGATTCCAGACATAATTCTGAAGCTTTTGCGAAGGTGTGTGCGGTAGCTTTTGCAGAAGTCGGCATCCATACCTATTTGTATGATCGCTTAGCACCTACACCGATGCTGTCCTTTGCTGTGCGCCAGTTGGGTTGTGGATGTGGCATTGTGATCTCTGCAAGCCACAATGCGGGCGCATATAACGGCGTAAAATGCTACGGTCCTGACGGCTGCCAGATGACGGATGAGCCGGCTGCGATTGTAACAAAAGAGATTCAGTCTATTCCTTATTTTGTTCCTGAAAAGAAGAGCTTTGAGCAGTTTATGGATGAGGGATTCATTTCCTATATCGGCCAGGACTTGTGGGAGAAATATTACGAAACCATTCTAGGTGAGGCTGTAAATCCGGAGATTATCCGCTCTGCAGGCCTGGATATTGTGTATACTCCTCTGTGCGGTACTGGTAATGAGCCTGTTCGTGAAGTTCTGGGTCGGTTGGGTGTTAACATTACAGTTGTTTCCTGTCAAGAAAAACCCGATGGTGATTTCAAGACCTGTGAATATCCCAATCCTGAGACAGATGCTGCGCTGGCTGAAAGCTATAAGGTCGCAAATTCTGCACCCTGTGATGTTATTCTCGGCACAGATCCCGATGCGGACCGGATCGCCATTGCGGTGCCTTATAACGGCGGATTTAAAAAGCTGTCCGGCAATGAGCTTGGCTGCTTGTTGATGGATTATGTTCTTGGCGCAAGAAAGAATAAGAACGACATTCCTGAAGATGCAATTGTTGTCCGCAGTATTGTTTCTTCTCCCTTGGCAGATCGCGTAGCTGAAAGCTATGGTGTTACGATGAACGCGGTTCTTACCGGCTTTAAGTATATCGGCGGCGAGATCCTGAAGCTGGAGGAAGCAGGGGAGGAGAACAAGTTTATCTTTGGCTTCGAGGAAAGCTGTGGCTACCTGAAGGGCACATATGCCCGGGATAAGGATGCGGTCGTTGCATCTATTCTGGTTTGTGAAATGGCTGCCAGCCTGAAAAAGCAAGGTAAGACAATTCTGGATGCACTGGATGAGTTGTATGAAAAATACGGTCATTATCTGGCGTATGTTCAGAGCATTGAGCTGACCGGTGCGGATGCTATGGAGAAAGCCGCTGCTATGATGACAAACCTCCGTGAGGCTGTTCCGGAAGCAATTGGCGGTGCAAAGGTTACTGCTGTACGGGATTATCGTACCGGAGTTGAAAGAAATATTACAACCGGAAACGAAACGCCGATTTTACTTCCCAGGTCTAATGTACTTGAGTTTCTGTTGGGGGAAAGCGGCAGCGTGATCGCCCGCCCCTCCGGCACAGAACCGAAGGTGAAATTCTATTACACCGCTGTTGCGGCAGATCGGGATTCTGCAGAAGCCCTGCTGAAAAAAATGATAGATCAAATGTCTGTATAACCGGTTTTGATATCACCGAAACGCAAATGCGTTTCGGTGATATTTTTGTTCTTTTTTTATTGTAAGAGAATAGACTTGAGTGAAAGGAGCGTGAAATTATGTCACCAAAACAAAAAGGAAGCGCAAGAAAAAATACGTTTGGATCTGGGATCGCTATTGGTTTAATACTTTCAGTGGTCATTAGTGTGATGTTATCCATGCTTCTGGCTGTTCTTGTGATTAATGAGCGTGTGGGAGAGAATACAATTGAATATTTGACACCGCTAATTACATTGCTCGCATCATTTATTGGATGTGTTGTGGCCGGAAAGCAAGTAGAGGAAAAGCTGGCAATTGTGATCGGTGCAACCGGTACAATCTACCTATTTCTACTGATAGGATCGGGGATTCTCTTTTTTGATGGCGGGTTCCATAATCTGTGGACTAGCTTTCTGACTGTTGCTGTTGCCTGTGCACTTTCGTGTGCAATCTGCATAAGAGGGAAGGGGGGCGGAAGAAAAAGAAAAAGGGTCTATCGTTAAAATGCACAAACTATAATAGTAGGTAAATATAATTTACCTACTATGGCAAAAATGAAGGAATGCTTGCAAAACTATATATGGTGTCATTGTTGAAGTTAACAGCGCTACATCTTGGTTACAATTGAAATTGATAAAGAATTTTGATACCTTTGTTACTTTAGTTGACATAATGATGTTAACATAAAAAATCAGCATAATCTACAAATAATGTAAATTTATCCACTTTTGCTTGAAATTTTATTGATTTTGGTGTATAGTATTTTAGCAATCTGTTTTGATGGCAATTTTGCGCTATTTTGGCATGTAAAATCCTTAAAGCACTAAAATCAACACCAGATTTATTCTTTGGAGGTTTTATGGTCAAATTCGCACAAAAGTTACAGTCTACATCTTGGTTTCAATGCAAGGGAAGTGTCATTCTGCTTTCCTTTTTGTGGACGATAGGTCTTGTTTGTGGATTGTATTTTATTTCATCATCTGGTGACTATGTTACTGGTCTGTTTGCCTGTGTTTCCGGCAGCAGACAGTCGGTACTTGGTCTTTTGGCAGTTATTTGTGTTCCACTGATAATTTCTGCCATCTCCATTTATCTTCCTATTCCGGCGCTTGTTTATGTATATGCTGTTATTAAAGCCTTTTCATTTGGCTGCTGCCTGTGTGGAATTGCAATAACCTTCGGACAGTCCGGTTGGCTTGTTCGTTTGTTACTGCTCTTCTCGGATACGGGTTTAGTCGTTTTGATGCTGTGGCTTTGGTGCAGGATGTTGTATAATAATTGTTTTTCCGTACGAAAAGATTTGTTATTCTGTGTTGCGGCTTCTGCTGTAATTGGTATAATTGATTATTTTTTGGTATCACCATATCTGGCGATGCTGATGAATTACTGATAGATGAAAGGTTCGCGTATTCAATGTTGGATTTGATTCAAGCCTATGAAAATTACCTTACAAAGGTAAAACAGGCATCTTTGAACACCACATCCTCCTATATGCGTGATATCCGGCAGTTTTCCGAATGGCTGCGCGGATATGCAGGCTTGGACGTGATCGATGCCAAACAACTGAATATCAGCGAATATCTGGCGCACCTGACGGAGGACGGCAGATCGGCTGCAACGGTCTCTAGAAGCCTTGCTAGTCTGAAAAACTTCTACCTGTATCTGGTAACCTCCGGTTTTCTGGAAAAAACGCCGGTAATAGATATCCATGTGGATAGGGGAGACAAGAAGCTTCCCCAGATCCTGACCGGCAGAGAGATCGAGCTGTTGCTTGCCCAGCCTGCCTGCATCGACGCAAAAGGATACCGTGATAAGGCCATGCTGGAGGTTATGTACGCCACCGGTATCCGTGTTACAGAACTTATTGATCTGGATGTGGATGATGTCAATTTGGATCTTGGCGTAATTAAGTGCAACTCATTTAAAAAGTCCAGAACGATTCCGCTGTATCCGGCTGCATTAAAGGCGCTGAGCGCATACCTGCGGGACGTTCGTGATACGATGGTAGCATCCGATGATGAGCCGGCACTCTTTGTGAACATTAACGGTGTTCGCATGAGCCGCCAGGGCTTCTGGAAGATCCTTAAGCATTATCAGCAGACTGCTCATATTGAGAAGGAAATCACGCCTCACACCCTTCGTCACAGCTTTGCTGTGCATCTGCTTGAAAACGGTGCAGATCTTGGGTCTGTGCAGGAACTGATGGGTCACAGCGATATTTCATCTACGCAGTTGTACACCCAGATGATCAATCAAAAATTAAAATCTGTATATGAAAAATGTCATCCAAAGGCTTAAAAGGTCTATCGCACCCTGTGGGGATCGATAGACCTTTTTACTATATAAAAACCCCTCTTCAAACCGCAGCCTGAAGAGGGGAGAGCAGGTATTAAATTCCGGTCATTGCAGTAAGAACATCTACTTCAATTTTTTGAATGCTTCTTTTCATTGAAAGCGCATCATCCACATCTACATCGGTAAAGCAGCCGTCTTTGGTGCAAACAACGCGGTTTGTTTTTCCATGGCGAAGGAGTTCAACTGCCATAAAACCCATTTTTGTGGCATTGACGCGATCACGGCCGGTAGGAGCGCCGCCACGCTGAATATGGCCAAGGACTGTAACGCGGGGATCCAGATCAAGAGCGTCCTTAATTTTAGCTGCGATTTCAGATGCAGAGCCGGCACCTTCCGCAACAACAATCATATAGTGCGTAAATCCGTTAAAACGAGCTTGACGGATTTTTTCAACCACATCTTTATCAAAATCGATGTTTTCTTCCGGTACGAGAACAGCCGTAGCGCCCACAGCAAGACCCACATACATAGCCAGATATCCGGCATTGCGGCCCATAACTTCAACCACAGAGCATCGCTCATGGGACTGCATTGTATCCCGAAGCTTATCGATACATTCAATGGCAGTATTTGCTGCAGTGTCAAAACCGATAGAATAGTTGGTGCAATTAATGTCGTTATCGATGGTAGCGGGGATACAAACAACATTCACACCATGCTTTGATAAAGCTCTGGCACCGCGGAACGTACCGTCACCACCGATGGCGACGATACCGTCAAGACCCAGAAATTTACAGGTAGAAACTGCTTTGCACTGACCCTCTTCAGTCAAAAAATCGTTGCTGCGGGCAGTATAAAGAATCGTACCGCCGCGGTTGATAATATGGGAGATGTTCTTTTCATCCAGTCGGATCACATCACCGGCAATCAGTCCGTTATAGCCACGGCGAATACCATAGCACTCAATGCCGTGATACAAAGCTGTACGGACAACTGCTCTGACACAGGAGTTCATACCCGGCGCATCGCCGCCGCTGGTAAGTACACCGATTCTTTTAACGCTCATAGGGAATCCTCCGATTATGTTTTTTTATATAATATAACTTTTTATTAAAAAAGTAAAGATAATTATCAATTAACACTTGACTGTAAAGCCGCTTGATAGTATATCATAAGTAACGAAAGGTGGTGTTTCTATGCAGATCCAAACCATTGAAGAGAAGAGCGGATTAGATAGAGCAACAATTCGCTATTATGAGCAGGAAGGCCTTATAAAGCCCCAGAGGCTTCAGAACGGCTATCGGGATTATTCCGAAAAGCAGCTGCAGGATCTTTTGAAGATCAAACTGCTACGGGAACTTGGTTTGTCCCTGGATACAATTTTGCAGCTTATAGAGGGCAGGGAGGACCTCCAGTCCGTACTGGATAATCAACTTGTTGTACTCAAAGCCCACAAAGCTCAGGTAGAAAATGCCGAAGACATCTGCAAAATGATTTTGCAGGATAAGGTTACATACGAAACGATCGTGCCGGGAAAATATTATATTGAATCCGGCGAAAAAAAGTGCATAGAAAATGAAGTTGTAAGTACGCCCTATACGGAGTATGTATATCTGGAATCCCATCCTATCAGACGCTATGTTGGCAGATATTTAGACCAGCTTTTAACATCTGCGATCCTTATGCTGATCGTTATTGTATTTATGCGTGTGAGGCCCTTTGGGGATGCTCAAAGTAACTTACTATCCATTGCCACACTGTTTCTTTATATGCCAATGAATGCATTATTTCTGTGTCTTTTTGGTACAACACCTGGTAAGTTTGTAGTTGGAATTTACCTAAAGACACCGGAAGGGAAGAATATGTCTTTTGTGGATGCTTTACGGCGTGAATGGGCGGTGTTTCGCTATGGTATGGGTTTTGGTATCCCGATTTACAATATAATCCGGTTAATTAAATCCTATAATATCCATACAGCAGGCAGGGAACTGGAGTGGGACTACGACTATAATGGGGATGTACTCTACACCGAATGGGATACAAAAAGAGGCGTGTTGAGCGCTGTTTTAGCTATAATCTGTGTGACTGCCATTGGTTTTTCTGCTGTAGATGCACAGTTTCCAAAGCATCGTAATGCTGATTTAACACTTGCACAATTTGCGGAAAATTATAATATATACGCAAAGCAAAACCGTATGATGAGTATAGAAGGCCGTCTGTCAGAAGAAGGGGAGTGGTATACTCCAGGCATATATCCCGGACCGGATAAGACAGTCACCGAGGTGAGTGATGGTCTGAGAACAGAATACTGGCATTTTTCCGCCAATGAAAATCAAGAGCTTACAGAAATATCGATAGCTGCTAGCTCCAGCTCCAGAGTTGCAGTCATATCGAGAAAAATTTCCCTTGCTGTCTATACGGCAATAATGTCACAACCGGACGCTGACATTCGGACGGCGGTCGAGGCAGAGCAAATGATATATGAGTTTGTGTCGATATCTGATAAAAATAATAAGCATTTTGATTTCAACGGTGTGATCGTATATGTTGCGTACCAGGAAGTAGCGGATATTATCTATAAAGCAGATGTGGTTATCACAATCCCATAAATATAGCAAGCACCGAAATCGGTAAAGCCCGATTTCGGTGCTTGCTTTGTAAAAGGGGACATATTCGTTGAATATTACACATAAATAATATGAACGCAACAAAATGACAGAGGTTTTGTTGCGTTAGGCCGTGGAAACCGGGCGGTTGGGCCCGGTTTGGCTGCCGAAATGTTCGGAAACCGCTGGGTTAGGGCCCGGCGGTTTTTGCCGAATATCAAGTACTAACGGCCGCCAAATTTTTGGAGGGCCGAAACCCGGTTGACAATTTACGGATTGTCAACCGCTCGAAAAGCGTTGCAGCGCAACGGCCCGGAGGGGCGGCGCAGCTGCAATGATGTGCGAAAAGCGCCATATATGGCGCGCGTCCGGCGGGCAAAAAAATACCTCCCTTCCGGAGAAGGGAGGTAATGGCCGCTTACGGACACCGCGGTACTCGAAACGCGGTGGAGTGTGTCACGCACACCCAAACGGGCCCTGCCAGTTCATAATAGCGCATTTGTTCGAGAATGTCAAGGGCCTGCGCCAAAAAAATTTGCAGCGGCGCAGGCAAGGGCAGCGCAGCTGCACGGCTAGACCCTTGACAAGCCGCTACAATCAAAGGGCGCAGGACTTGACGCAGACGACCGGACAAACCCCGGGGGGGCCGCCGCCGGAACGGCGGAGGGGGCCCGCAGGCCACCCAATGGGCCCTGCGCTCCCCGCGAGCCCCCGGAGGGGGCGGCAGGGGCGGGGGGGAGGCAGGGGAGAAACCCACGCTCGTTCTCTCAGCGCAGCGGGCGCAGGCGCACGCGAGCACAAAAAGAGCCCGGGGCCCAAGGCCCAAAAAAGCGGCGGCTCGGCGGCCGGAGGGCGCGGACCGCCGCAAGGGCCCCGGGCGAGGAGCCGACCGGGCCCGAAGCCGCAAAGCGGACGGCCAAGGGGGGTCCCGGCGGGGCCACGCGCTGCGCTAAGGACCGCCGGAGCAAAGCAAGGGCGACCGAACAGGGAGACCCGCAGCGGCGCGGATGGCGGGCCAGCAAGGCAGCGGGGCCAGCGAGCGCCCGCGGAGCGCGAAAGCGCGCACAAGTGGCCGAGCGAGAGAGCCGGGGGGAATGGCCGGGGCCCGGCTGCGCCCAAAGGCGCAGCCGCGATAGCGGGCGGCGGGGCCGCCGGGCCGGAGCGGACGCGCCCAGGGGCAGGGGCCCCGGGGCAAGCGCCGGACGCGGAGTGCCCAAAAAGCACCGCCGGGCGCAAAGCGCAGCCGGGGCAAACAGCCCCGGCGACGGCGGGGCAGGCGGCCAAATACCGAACGGGTACGGGCGGAGCCTGTGCCGGACGGGGGGTGGGCCCGCCCTCTTTCCGGCATAGCGACAGGGGAGCGCCGGAAAGAGGGGGAAAGGGCCTGCCGGGCCCCCGGGCGGCTGCTATGCTGCGTTGACTGAGTGGCCAGACAGTGGCAGGCAGAGCAGCGCACACACACGGAGTATGTGTGTGTGGGCGCTGCGACCGATGAAGGGAGCGAGCCTGCAAGGGGCTTTGGCCCGCAGCGGCGAGCGGTAAGCGCTGCAAGCGAGCGCCAGAGGCGAGCGCGCAGCGCGTTGCGCCGCAGGCGCATAGCGGGGGCCCACGGGGGGCTTGCCCCCGGTGCGCGGGGGTTTTTGCCGTCGGCGCTAGCCGTCGGCAAAAAGGGGGGCGCGCAACCCCCCTGTATGAGCGCTCCCCCTTACTTGATATTCGGACATTATTCCATCACAACGCTGATAGGTAGGATGTCCGACAGTAAAATATTCGACCTTGTGCATAAGCCTGTGGAGAGTGTGAAACACTCAGCAAAGGCATACATTTACCCTTGCGGAGTGGTGGACATTTTGGCCAGCACTTCCCCGGATTTCCGGGAAAAGGGTTGGGAGGTATCGAGCGATTGGGGCAAGCTGCCTGTCCTCCTTTCAGCTGATCACGAGCAAAGCGAGTGTTCAGCTGAGAAGGAGGAAAAAAGTGCAGCTGCAACAATCGAAGATATGCAACGAAGTATGCGAAGGGCAAGGGCAAAAGTCCGGAGGATTGCCCTTGCCAATGACTTCAAATACTTCGTGACCCTAACCCTTGACCCGGAAAAGGTGGACAGTCACGACGGCGCTGCCGTCGTGAAAAAGCTGAATGCTTGGTGCAGTAATGCCGTGCAGCGGCACGGCTTGCGGTACATTCTTGTGCCGGAACGGCACAAGAAGGGCGGTATCCATTTCCACGGCTTTTTCAATGACGCATTTGACGCAGTGGACAGCGGCACAATTCGCTTGCCGTGGGCAAAGAGACCACGCAAGCCAAAAAGCGCAGCAGAGCGCGCGGAATGGCTTGCAGCCGGGGGGCAGATTGTTTACAATCTCCCCGGCTGGTCGCTTGGATTTACCACGGCAATGGAATTGTACGGCGATTATCCTGCCGCCGTTGCCTATGTATGCAAGTACATAGGCAAAGACGGCACAAAACCAGCGGGGCGCTGGTATTACAGCGGGGGTGACCTCAAAGAACCGGAGGTTCTTTTCTTCGAGGTCAGCCCAGCTGACCTTGTTGCCGAGTACGGCAACAAGGCAATGGTGATATACCCACCGGGTAAGCAAATCGCCATAGTGAACGGCATAAGCGTACACGAACAAGTACAAAAGGAGGATTGATTTATGGATTTCGTGTTTTTGATGATGAAGGGTAGTACAATTCTTTCGGTTGACATCGTGGACCTAGAGGAGGAGGGTACTACAATCGAACAGGCAGCAGAAATGCTGCTTGGGGTTGCAGCGCAAAAAGGGGAGCAGCCGGACGCGTATGCGGTGTTAGGCTGCTCAGATGACGAGATTTGGCTACTGCAGCAGACAAAGCGAGTATAGGAGGGGGAAAGGCTTGAAAACAGAGTATTTGCTCAATAGGGAGGTGGACAATGTGCTAGCCGCACTCACTCAGCGCAACGCGCTGATCATGCGGGTAGCACTGCATACCGGACTTCGTGTGGGTGACATTTTGGCACTAAAAACAGAGCAGTTAGCGCCCCGCTTTTGGGTAACTGAGGGCAAGACTGGAAAGCGCCGTCAAGTGGGTTTACCTGAACCGCTGCTCAGTGACATACGGAAACAGGCCGGGGAAGTGTGGGCGTTTCCCGGACGCAGACCGGAGAAACCGCACACACGGCAGGCTGTGTGGAAGGATGTTAAGAGAGCAGCAAGGGCGCTGCGGCTACCACAGAATGTGGGCCCGCACAGCGCCCGGAAGGTGTACGCAGTCGAACTGTTGCAAAGGTATGGAGACATAGAGAGAGTGCGCCGGGCCCTGAACCACAGTGGCCTTGCTGTCACACTGATTTATGCAATGGCTGACAAGCAGCTGCAAAGCAAACAGAAACGCCGCCGGGCAGCTGCCGGACGGCGAATGGTGTAAATTTCGGTTGACAAACCGGGCAGCATAGTGTACTATGTTTTTGCCCGGTCTGGAGAGGAGGAGCAGCGAAGGCCAAACGAAACAAAACCATTATTTTGTAGGCCAGTAGGCCTGTATGCGTTCATTGGCTGAACTCAGCCAGTGATTTCTTTTGAAGACAATGAACGCAACAAAATAAAAATTTTGTTGCGTTTACCAAATATTTATGCTATAATAAAGAAAACAAAAGCGATTGGAGGCTATTTTATGCAGCGATACCATGATTGCCCGCTTGTTCTGCGGGATTTTCTCACTTACCACGAAACGATCAAAGGTCAGTCTCCCAGAACTATTTCGGAATACTATTTAGATCTGCGAATGTTCTTTCGTTTCATTAAATTAATGCGCGCCGATATGCCCATTCACACACATCTCGATGACATAGACATTCGTGATGTTGATCTTAATTTAATTCGCAGCATTACTACTTCTGATATCTTTGATTTCCTTTCCTATCTGGCAAACGACCGTACAGCCAATCCGGATGCAGCCGCACCGGACTATGGAATCTCTCCTGCAGCGCGTGCCAGAAAGCTCTCTGCACTCAAATCCTTTTATAAGTATTTAACTGTTCGTACAAAGCAATTGACTGAAAATCCTGTGGCAGATCTGGAGTATCCAAAGCTGCGTAAAAGCCTGCCAAAATACTTAACTATGGAGCAATCGGAGGCTTTACTGCGGTCTGTCAGCGGCGCAAATAAAGCGCGGGATTATGCTATTTTAATGATCTTCTTGAGCTGTGGCATCCGTCGCAGTGAGTTGGTTGGTTTAAATCTCTCCGATGTGTATGAAGATCGGCTGCGTGTTGTCGGTAAAGGCAACAAGGAAAGAATTGTCTATTTCAGCACCCCCTGCCGGAAAGCGATTGATGCCTACCTTGTCGAACGCAACAAAAAAGTGCTGTCTGACAATCGTGCATTATTCGGATCCCGTGACGGAAACCGAATTAGTGTGACTGCCGTTCATCGATTGGTAAAAAAGGCACTTTTACAAGCTGGACTGGATTCTACACAGTTTTCTGCCCATAAGCTACGCCATACTGCAGCAACGATGATGCTGTCCGGCGGCGTTGATGTTAAGACAGTTCAGGAAGTTTTAGGCCACGAAAACCTGAATACTACCCAAATTTACACTCATATTGAGAACACTGAGCTTAAAATTGCAGCAGAAGCCAACCCCATTGCCAGACTGGACTTTGCAGAAGAAGAATGAGGCTCCCCTCTCCCCTTTTACATTGCCATTTCAATCGCTTCCCGGAGGTTTTTGACCCGATAAACGGTCAAACCTTCGGGAATTTCTAACTTTTCAGAGGTATTTTTCGGTATTATGCACTTCTTAAACCCAAGTCTTGCAACTTCTGCAAGTCTTTGGTTAATATGAGATACCGACCGGATCTCCCCTGTTAAACCGATTTCTCCAATGGCAACAAGTTCGTGATCGATCACCTGATCCCGGTATGAAGATGCAACAGCCAGCACCACAGGCAGATCTGCTCCGGGCTCATCCAGTCTTAAACCGCCGATTACATTAATATAGGCATCGAATACATTCAGCTTCATACCGCCTCGTTTTTCTGCAACTGCAAGAAGCAGTGCGGCGCGGTTAAAATCAAAGCCATCAGCAGTTCGCCTTGGTACATTAAAGGTAGTCTTTGAAACAAGTGCCTGTACCTCAGCCAGAACCGGACGCGTACCTTCCATAACGCAGGCAACACAAGTTCCGGAAGCACCTTCGGGGCGTCCGTCCAGCAGCATTTGGGAAGGGTTCGGTACTTCTATTAAGCCACAATCTCCCATTTCAAATACACCGATCTCATTGGTGGAACCAAAACGGTTTTTCGCTGCCCGTAAAAGCCGATAAGCAGAATTTGGGTCACCTTCAAAGTACAAAACGCAGTCAACCATATGCTCAAGGACCTTCGGACCGGCGATTGCGCCGTCTTTATTGATATGTCCAACAACAAATACAGTGATTCCCTGGGATTTGGAAAGCTGCATCAGTGTCATGGTACAGTCCTTCACCTGAGAGACACTGCCGGGAGTGGCTTCGTTAAGCTCGTTATAAAGGGTTTGGATAGAGTCGGCAATCAAAACATCCGGCTGTACTTCCTCTATCGCCTCCATAATATCAGAAAGGCGGGTTTCAGAAAGGATAAACAGTTCTTCCGGCTGAACGCCAACTCTTTCAGCTCGCAGCTTCAGCTGCTTTTCACTTTCTTCGCCGGAAACGTAAAGAACCTTTCGTCCGGTACTCAGGCTATTACAAATTTGAAGCAACAATGTGGACTTACCAATACCGGGCGCACCGCCCACCAGGACCAGCGATCCGGCAACAGCACCGCCGCCTAAAACCCGGTCAAGTTCACCGATACCGGTGGAAAAACGGATCTCGCGGTCAGTACTTACCTGAGACAGGCGTTGTGCACTGCGGCTCATACCAACCGGAGCAGATTTTACTCTACCGGCAGGCATGGGCTTTTCAATATGTTCCTCAATGGTATTCCATGCACCGCATGCAGGACATCTTCCTTGCCATTTTGCAGTTTCCCCTCCGCAAGCAGTACAATAAAAGACACTTTTTATCTTTGCCATAAGCATCGGCTCCTTTTCTCTATGTACCAATTATAACAGCCAATTTATCTGCGGTCAAGCAGTGGGTTCTGCGTTTAAGTAACCACTGCAGGCGGATGCTATAACACAGCAAAGCTTTTGCTGATAGGACTTATTTCGCAATCTCGCCTCCTCTTCCGGATTTGATAGAAAACCGCATTCCACCAGAACGCCGGGACAGGTAATGTGCTGCATTAAATACACACCGTCGGCTTTTTTTATTTTTCGGTTACTACCAGAATTTAAACAGCGTAGATATGTGTCCTGAATGGATTTTGCAAGGATACTGCTGCCCTCTGTAGGGGCGTAAAAGACCTGCGCACCGCTGTATTGGCTTTGAACATACTTGTTTTGATGGATGCTTACAATTACTGCATTTTCTGTTTCATTTGTGATCCGAACGCGTTCTTTCAGATCGGATACTTTTTTTGCTGCAATGCTGCTGCCCTGTGTATGGATCGAGCAATCGGTTGTGCGGATCATTTTTGTGTCAAGTCCTAATAAATGGCACAAATCATTTAGTTTTAATGCGATTTCTAGATTGACCTGACTTTCCAAAACACCGGTGCAGGAAACAGCGCCACCGTCAACGCCGCCGTGTCCTGCATCGATTACGATACATTTTCTGTTTTTTACCGGTGCATTTTCAGAAATTACAGTTGCTGCGTAGCTTCCGTAAATCGCTGAAAGCAACAAGCCGATTATTACAATAAAATAAACAGGAAACAAGCCTTTGATTTTCTTCACGGACAACACCTCGATACACTATATGATCCAGTAAAGAAAGCAATGAACCAATGTGCATATTACAGCATAGTATGACCTGAAACGACAGTTTCGACTTTATTATTGATAGGAGGAATTTGTCTTGCAACGAAATTCCGATCACAGCGGAAAAGAAGGTCGCTTGCCGGCAATGGCACCTCTTGCAAATCCCTATGTTCCCTTCCAATTGGAGTGCCCACCCAGGTATGAACCCCGGACGGCATTGGTCCGCGGCACATTGTTTCCCGGTCTTGATCTTCCTTTTATGGGAATGGTGAATAAGGAAGAGCAACCGGTAACCCCATTAACTGAGCTGCAATGCTTAAATTTTGGGATTCAGGAACTGGCATTGTATCTGGACACCCATAGCGACGACCAGGAAGCCCTTGATTTGTACCGCAATCTGCAAAAAATGTATAAGAAAGGCCGCGAGGTCTACGAAAAGGAATACGGACCTCTTAACCATATGTCCCACCTAGACGGACCGTACCGGTGGCTGGATGATCCGTGGCCCTGGGAATACGCAGCAAATCGGGAGGTATAATTATGTTTATTTATGATAAAAAACTGCAATATCCCGTGAAGGTTGCACGCCCCAATCCAAAACTGGCATCTATCATCATTTCACAATATGGCGGACCGGACGGTGAGCTTGGTGCATCCCTGCGTTATCTTTCCCAGCGATATTCTATGCCCTTTGATGAACTCAAGGGCTTGCTGACGGATATCGGAACAGAGGAACTGGGCCACCTGGAGATGGTTGGCGCACTGGTCCACCAGCTTACCAGAAATCTGAAGGATTCCCAAATTGAGGGTACAGAGTTTGCACCCTATTTTGTGGATCATACAGTTGGCGTCTATCCCACAGCCGCATCCGGTTATCCCTGGACGGCTGCAACCATTGCCGTTAAGGGCGATCCCATTGCTGACCTGACAGAGGATCTGGCTGCAGAGCAAAAGGCACGGGTAACCTATGACAACATCCTGCGCCTTAGTGACGATCCGGATGTAAACAATGTTATTAAGTTCCTGCGTCAGCGGGAAGTAGTTCACTTCCAGCGGTTTGGTGAAGCGATGCAGCTTCTGCGGGAAAAGCTTAATCAAAAGAACGTTTATTATATGAATCCTGCTAAGGATATGTAAAATTGATGGCTGGCGCTCGATATGAGTGCCAGCCTGATTTTTCCCGGGAAATATATTATACCGTTCTGCCTGTAAGGCTGTATGCAAGCTCTGTCAAAAATTCTGTACTGTCAAAAACAGAGAGTGCGTTTACAGCGGTTTGCGTATGATCTTTTACCATCTGATCACACGCCTCAATTCCATAAAGCTGAACAAAGGTGTTTTTATGATCGTCAACACCTACTGCTTTGCCTAGCTTTTGTGCGTCGCCAATCACATCAAGCATATCGTCGCGGATCTGAAAAGCCAGACCAAGATGGGACGCAAATTCAGATGCTGCAGAAATCTGTTCTTCACTGCCACCAGCTGCAACAACGCCAAGCATACAAGCGGCACGGATCAGTGCACCGGTTTTACGGCTTTGTATGTCCAAAACCTCCTGCCGGCTGCACTGCCGCTGTTCACTTTGCATATCCAGCACCTGTCCGCCAACCATACCTAACTGGCCGGCGCAGTTTGACAAAATTTCAACTGCGCGAATCCGAATGTCTGCACAATAAGGAGCAGCTGCCAGATAAGAAAATGCAGCGGTCAACAGCGCATCTCCCGCAAGCACAGCGATCGCTTCACCGTAGACTTTATGGTTTGTAGGCTTACCTCGGCGAAAATCATCGTTATCCATACAGGGCAGATCGTCGTGGATCAGGCTGTATGTATGAATCATTTCCGTAGCAGCAGCAAAAGAAATCGCATCTTTCCAATTGCCACCGCACATTCTGCAAAAATCAAGAGTCAGAATCGGACGAATCCGCTTACCACCTGCAAGCAGACTGTAACGCATGGCAGAAAACAGATCCTTTTGCGGCTGAGTATCATACCGGAAGCATTGTTCATCCAGATATTGCTCAATATATTCGGAATACTCTCGAATACGGTCATCAAAGGACAGGCTCATCTGTAAAATCCTCCTCCACAGGGCTTCCGTCTGCCGCTGTGCTGATTTTGCTTACCTGAAGTTCTGCTTCATCTAAAAGCTTTCCGCAGCTTCTTACAAGCTCTGTGCCCTCCTGAAATAGCTTCAGAGATTCCTCCAGGGCTACATCACCCCGCTCCATAGAACGGACGATCTGCGAAAGGCGCTCGATTTTTTCTTCGAAGGTTTGATTTTTCTGACTCATAGAATATCCTCCTGAATATGGGTAACAGATGCAGTCAGCTTGCCGTCACTAAGCCGGACAGAAATAGTATCTCCGGGGGCGACCTGCCTGACAGACCTTACCACTTCCCTACCCGCATTTTGGGTCATAGCATAACCCCTGGACAAGACTTTAAGCGGGCTCATTGCATCTAGTTTTGCAGTATATGTGAGATAGCGCTGTCTTTCCTTACTGATGATACTGGTTTGTGCTGCGATCAATTGGTTTCTCAGCAAATTCATATCCTTGCGGCGCTGATTTAAATAGACTGTCGGTCCTTGGAGCGCCGGGCTGGATGAAAGGATCTGAAGCTGTTTGCGTGCATTTTTCAGTTGTCTTCCCAGGGCGGTTGAGATAGCAGACAGCGCATTGTCCAAGCTTTGCTGCAAAGCTTCCTGATCGGGTACAGCCAGTTCTGCGGCATTAGATGGGGTTGCCGCTCGGAGATCTGCTACAAAATCAGAGATCGTAACATCCGGTTCGTGACCAACTGCGGAAATAATCGGAATTTCGGAGTCGTAGATCGCACGAGCGACGATTTCGTCATTAAATGCCCAAAGATCCTCAATAGAGCCTCCACCCCGCCCTACAATGAGAAGATCCGCCAGTTTGTGGTGGTTAGCGTATCGGATCGCTGCGGCGATTTCAGCCGGTGCTTCCGCGCCCTGAACACGCACGGGCAGCAAACGGACTTTCGTCAGCGGATAGCGCTTGCGGAGAATACGAAGCATATCATGGACCGCTGCGCCTGCGGAGCTGGTTACGATTCCAACGACCTTCGGAAACTTCGGTAATTGCTTCTTATGGGCAGGATCAAACAGTCCCTGGGCTGCCAGCTTTGCTTTTAATTGCTCAAAGGCAGCATATAAATCGCCGACACCGTCCAAAGACAAAGCGTTACAGTACAGTTGATAAGTGCCGTCTCTTGGATATACGCTGATCCTGCCTATGGCGATCACCTGCATACCGTTATCGGGGCGGAATTTCAGCCGTGCTGCGCTGCCTCGAAACATTACGCACTTTAATGCTCCTTCTGCATCTTTTAAGGTAAAGTAATGATGACCGGAGGGATAAACCTTATAATTACTGATTTCACCCCGGACAGCAATAT
Source organism: Oscillospiraceae bacterium (assembly GCA_017521485.1). Taxonomy (GTDB): domain Bacteria; phylum Bacillota; class Clostridia; order Oscillospirales; family Oscillospiraceae; genus Faecousia. Next base: position 71,208 of record JAFXCL010000045.1, on the reverse strand, counting down.
TTGCCAGCAGACGGTCACTGTCCATCATTGCACGAATATATTCATTTACCTGTGTAATGGATAGTGTGTTCTGCATCATTCGTTTACTCCTGTGCGCGATAGGCAAGCACTGCTACACCTAACGCATTATCGGTAGAATACTGAGGCTGCGCGAACACCGGATCAAAGGGCGCGCAGAGTTTTCTGAGCATTGAATTGGAGGCAACGCCACCGGAAAAGACAACCGGCAGTCCAGGATAAGCCTGCATCGCCTGCTTTGTTGCCCGGATAATGCCGTTACATACACAGCGCAACGCAAAGCCTGCTGTTTCAGCAGGTTCGTTATAGGCTGTATGGTACTGCTGTACTTTATTTTGAACGCCGGAAAGAGAAAATTCCATATTATTACATTTTACCGAAAACACATCATCTCTTATGGCTTCCCTGCTTAAGACATCCAAATTCTTTCCGGACGGAAATGTTAAATTCAGAAGCTGACCGGTACGATCGATCAGCTGTCCGGCTGAAATATCTGTAGTGCCGCCGATTCTGCTACAACGGACACTTCGCCCTTCCGGCTCAACCAAAAGTAGCTCCGTTGTACCGCCGGATAAGTGCCACGCCAGGTGTGGCTGCTCCATCAGCTCCATTCTGGACGCACTCCATAGAGATGCTGCAACATGTCCCTGCTGATGGGAACATTCAATCAAGGGCACATGCAGGGCTTCTGCAAGGAGTTTTGCGTGGGAATATCCAACTAAGAAGCAAGGCATATAGCTGCCTTCAACTGCCCTTGGCCGGGTGCTGACACCGACAGCGGTAATATCATTAACGGATATATGGGAAAATAGCCTGCCGGAAAGCTCCGGCAGGCTTGCAGTGTGATGAAATACAGCATCGCTTTGGCGCAAACCAAGCATGCCCTCCTTGACAGGAAGGAGCTTAGAATGGTTTTCGCCGTTGACACCGTCAAAATATGCAATGGATGTGGTGTAATTGCTGGTATCAAAACCAATTACGCTCATTGGGTAACCTCAGATGTGAGACTTCTGGCAAATGAACCAAGAATTCCGTTTACAAACGCAGCTGTTTCATCGCCATCGTAGATTTTTGTGATGCGGACTGCTTCGGAAATCGCCGCACCGGTAGGTACATCCTCCACATAGAGGATTTCAAAAATTGCAAGCTGCATAGTGGTTCTGGCAAGCCTGGAAATGCGGGAAACATCCCAACCAATGGAAAATTGGCGGATGATATCATTGAGTTCGTCTACCCGGTTGGCAACACCGGAAACCACATTATCAATGTATGCTATCTGCGCGCGGCTGGGGCGCTCGGTATAGACTTCATTTTCCTGGGACAAGTTCGCATAGTATGCTTTATCCAATCTGGCTGCAACAACCTGCTCTGGCTCTTCACCGGTGAATTCCCGTCCATAGATCAGATGGATTGCCAGCTCTCTGGCATTTGCTCTAGTCATAGATTTCCCCTTACTGACGGGCAATACCGCACACATTAATATTCACAGCGGAAATCTCGACGCCAGCCATAGCGGAGATCGCATTCGTCACAGCCACCTGTGCAGCTTTAGCCACATCAACAACACTTTGACCGTAGTAAACAACGATGTTGCAATCCACTGACAAAACATTGTTTTCGTCAATAGCCACTTTAACGCCTCTGCTCTTTTTGCCGATCAGCTCAACAATATCAGCACCAAGCTTTGTGCTCAAGCCTACAACCCCTTCTACTTCATTAAGGGCGTGGGAAATGATTGCAGCGATCACATCTTCAGAGATCAGCAATGTACCGTTTTCCTGAATCTGAGTAATATACTGCTTATTATCTGCCATGGGAATACCTCCTAATGGTTGTCTGTGTCTTACAGAACATACTTTTCTATATTGTACCATATATCCTGAAAATTACAACTATTTTCTTTCTTTGCAAGGTAATTCCCTATTTATAAAACTTATTGGACTTCCACTACATATATATCGTCCATTTCAAATTCGGACTGTGTTAGAATGATATCTGCAATGACAGCTACATCAGTTTCCAGAAGTCCACCCTCTGGTGCAGCAACTGCAACGGAAATACTTTCATCTGTAATATACGCTACACAATCTGCATAGCCCTTGGCTATCACAAGACTTTCAATCTGTGCCTCACATAATGCAGTCTGCACAATCTCCTCGAGCTGAACATTGGATTGTGCTGCTTCCGGACTATCTGTATATGCCATTGCCTCCTGAAGAAGTGTCACAGCACTGTCTCGTGCCTCCTGACGGGAAAGTCTGACTGCAGAAAAATACTCACTGAGTGTATCGCCGGAAACGCTCAGATCAACAGTATCCCCACTCATAACCAAGGTATCAGAGGAGAGAACTTTATCTGCATCCAGTGTGTCTGCTAAGCTGACAACATTTTCGTTTTCGCTGTATAACCAGTTCACATAGATCCCCGCGCATACTGCAAACAGCACCGCCAGCGCAACCATATTTTTCTTCCATTTTTTCATATCAAAATGCCTCCATTCATTTCATTTTTATTACAGAAATTTTATCTGCTTTCAATCCGGTAATGTTTGCTACCGCCTCAACAATTGCCAGTCTGACAGAGGCACTGTCCGCCCCCTCACAGACGATCAGCGCACCACGGTAAACCGGAGATACCGTCTGCTTAATAAGACCCTTTTCGTTTCGGTCTGAATCTGTGACCGTCACAGTATCTATTTGTGTATTGCTATTTTCCTCTGACTGTGACAGCCTGTTATCCGTCTGATAAACCGTTTCCTCGCCGGACGCTACACTAAGTAAGACCTGAACCTCCCCTGCTCCGGCAATCTGACTGAGTATTTGCTCAAGCTCTTTGTCGATTTGTGCTTTTTCTTCCTTCTGCTCTAAATTTTGTTCGGGAACGGATTCAACGCGCTTCCCTGTTGGCAACAGCATAAGAACAAGTCCAACCAGTAATATGATTGCCGCATATTTATACTTTTTTACAAAATCCGTAATTTTTATCCGAATGCTTCCTACATCCAAATTTGGTCCTCCTTTGCAATGGACAAGTCATTTGCAATGAAGCTGCTAAGCATCTCTTTTGAATACGGAGAAATCGAACCGGTAATTTTTACCCCACAGGGAACCGGTGGATCATCATCATTTAACGTCACCTCCACATCAAGCACAGCATCCATAGAATCAGCTTTGTCCAAGATATATGCTTCGGTTTGGGACTTTATGATTGACCGCAGCTCTTCATTTGCGGATGCTGCACCAGATGCCACCGCAGCGTCTGCATCTATGGAGAAATTGTTAAAGTAGTCGGCATAATCTGTCAGCTTGACATTTACAAGGGGTGAAATCAAGGTCAGCGCCATAAACAGTCCGGAAATTAGACGGATAATTGCACCATGCGCCGTTTTCTTTCCGGCAAGCGTATTTACAACAGAGCATATTACCGCGGCGCAAATTACACCAAATAGATATTTCCGAATTCCATCCATCAGGATACTCCCTTCATAAAGCAAACAGTACTTACAAGCAGAAGTAAACAAACCGTTCCTGTCATAGCAAGCAACATTCCCATAGCACCTGAGAAATCAGAGATCAGTGCGGTGTTTTCCTTGCTGCCTATCACACCGCATACCGCGGCTGTCATTTTCAGCAGCAGATACTGGCAGCCTATTTGCAAAAATGGACCGATCCAAATGGAAATTGCTGCCAGCAGGCCGTATGAGCCAACAGCGCCTTTCATAAGACCTGCGCTGACTAATATGGTTTCCGATGCATCGGAAATCAGACCGCCAACCACGGGTACAGCACCGGAGATCGCCAGCTTTGTTGCTTTGATAGCGGAAGCATCCACTGTGCCGCTGATCACCTTAGTAATACTCAAGTATCCTGTAAATACATACAGCAGTGTTTTTAGGCACCAGGTCATTGCCCATTTTGCAAAATCCCGGAGATTTTTCAGCATGCCGTGACTAACCATACTGCAGGCAATGCACAGGCACAAGTATATGTAAAGTAACGGCGTGATCACATAGGAAATAATTGATGAAAGCACCGCATCGAATGTGGCTGTGCCGGCATACAGTGCTGCTGAAGATGTTGTGCCGCCCTGAGCGGCCAGAGCAGCTGTCAAAACAGGTAAAAGTAGCTTTCCATATTCACTTAGTTGCCTTACTGTTTCGGCACCAAGGGCGATCAGTGAGTTTGTAGGTAGGATCAGAAGCATGCTGATCGCAAGTGTTTGCGCCAGCTTTATTGCCGCTGAGGCACTTTCTGTTAAGCCTTGTAATATGGAAACAAGTATTGTAACAGCGATCAGGGACAAGCATACACCGGACGCTTCCGTAAGACTGGGCTGTAATTTTGAGATCGCTGTTTTGATCACATACCACAGGCCCTCAGAAAAGGTTTGGTTGTCCTCGGGCATATACACCTGTGCGCCATCCGGTGCTTCCGGAGGTGTAAACTCCATTGCGCTTACTGGCGTAGCAACCATAAAAGCAATGAATATCAGGAGGATGATTCTTCTCATATTGCCCCCAATATCGTATCCAATAGTTCCAGTAATTCATTGAGCAGTGGGATTGCGAGCCACAATATCACTGCACTTGCTAAAAACTGCAACGTCTTTCCCATTGCTGCATTTCCGGCATCTGCACAAATTAAACCTGTTACCTCTGCAATCAGTCCGATCCCAACAGCCTTTAGCAATATGGATAATGTATCAGAATCTAACTGGCCAATCGTTTGCAATCGAATGATCAGATCTTTTATAGGCTGTAAGTAGCTTAGTGCTGCACATAAGACCATGGCACATACTGCCACAATCAGCAATACAGACAGGTCCTTCCCCTGCTTCATCAGGACTAAAACCAGTATGACTGCCACCAGAACTCCGGCAGCAGCTTTCAAGAAAACATCCATTACAGATTAAACAGCCCCTTGACCAGATCAAACAGTTCTGAAATCTTTTGCACTACCATCATCAGCACAACAACAAGTCCTGTGAGGGTTGTCATCGTTGCCTGCTCTTCCCTGCCTGTGCGGGACAGCACCTGATTGAGAATAGAAACGATTATACCAACTGCGGCAATTCTAAAAATCAGTTCAATATCCATAGCTTATATCAATAAGATTGCAAGGGCAGCGCCGGCGCAAAGACCCAGTGTCTGATAATTACGAAGACGCACATCCCGATTTTCCATAAGTTCGTTCAAATTTCTTCTGCATTCCTGGCGTACAGACTCCAGACCTTTTAATTGACCTTCCATATCAAAACGACCCAAGGATCGTCCCAATAGTTCCAGCGCCAAATAAGATAAGCGAGGCATATCCTTACTTTGGGATAATACAGCGGTCATACAACCCTCAACATCCGGTGAAAGCTGGTATTCCAGCTCTGCAGCAAGAAGATAAAATACCTTCCTGAGTGTACCCTCTCCCTCAGCAGCTGCCTGTCTACAAAGCTGCGGCAGGGGTGTCATATGGTATTGCAGCTCACATTCCATGTAATCCAGAATGCGGATGAGCGTCCGAAGACTTCGTTCTTCCCGGATATGGGCGGATGCAAGCTTAAAGCCGAAGCCGCCGCATCCTGCAAGTATTAAGATCGCTCCGAAGATTTTTAGTCCCATTGATTCATCCTTTCCATCCTCCAGGATTTATCCGGTTGTAAAATTAACAATGTATCAAACAATCCGCTTTTGATGATAGGCTTGTACACCGGACGGGAATACAAATCAGAACGGCTGCCGGCATGAACAGTAGCCAGAAATTTTACACCGCACCAGCCAGCATGGATCAGCGCGTTGCAATCCTCCTGTGCAGTAATTTCATCAACAGCAATGATCGATGGGTTCATATTGCGAAGGACTGCATGGATCCCCTCAGCCTTTGAACATCCGCTCAGGATATCTGTACGCCTGCCCGGGGGAAAGCAGTTATCCCCCTGTGCCTTCGGAAACAATTCTCCACGCTCGTCCACTACAGCAATACAGCCTTCACTGTTTTCTGATTTTTGTCGGATCAGGTCACGCAAAAGGGTTGTTTTACCACTTCCCGGTCTGCCTGCAATCAATACAGAGCCTTTTGCTTTCAATGCCGCCTCAGCAATGCCGGGGAAATCTCGTGCCACACGCAGGCATAACGAGGATGGCTCTGTAATACCGGACATCTTACCGCTTGTAACCGTTGCATTCCCACAGATTCCCACACGATGCCCCCCTGGCGCGGTAATATAACCTTGGGAAGATGTGGCTGCATTCCAAGGTGAGTATCGGGATGCAGCATTAATGCAATAAGAAAGATCATCCCTTGAGACCGTTTCTTCCAACCATAAAGATCCGTTTGCAGTTATCAATTCCGGTGGAAAGTTCAGCCGCAAACGCAGCTCCTGAAGGCTTTGACTACCCAGCTTGTCCACTTCCTCGCGCATCCTTATGGGAAGTAAATTTATATACGCCTGCCAAGCGCACCTCATATGCATCACTCCTGAAAAAGACTATGCACCGCACAAGTCAAAATGACCTATGCGGTGCATAAAAATAGCCGACAGCTTTCGCTGTCGACTATTTTATCATTTCTTTATGGACTGGCTGATGCGCTCTCCTGCAGGACTAAAAGCCACATTGATGATCATTTCCGGTACAAAATTTGCAAGAACAAGACCGGTCAGCACATAGGCAATGATCTCACCACCGCCTGCCCAGATGGTAAGCACATCCTTAAAGAATGTCATCATACAGATCACAAAGATACCTGTATTTACAACGGGACAAACGATTGCTGCGCACAGCATTGCAATGTAGCCGTTGCGTTTTTTAAGCAGCTTGTAGACATAGCCTGCTGCTGTTCCTGCCAGAATACCCTTCCCCATAACCACAAGGAAACAAAGGATAGGGCTTGCCTGAAATACCATAGCACCGCCTGCATCCAAGCCGTTAACACAGTTGATGTAAACGATTACGCCGAATGTACCTCCCAGAATTGCACCTGCACCGGGTCCAAACACTGCAGCACCCATTACAACCGGGATCAGGACAAGGCTTAAATTGAATCCCCCAATAGACGGGATCATTCCGCTTACAAACTGCAAGACGACCACAAGTGCCATCAGCAGTGCAATGCCTGCCATACGTTTTACTTTATTCATATTTTTCCTCCTTGCTGTCGCTCCGGTAATCCGGATGCGATGCATATTGTTTGCCGGTTAACCGGCTGGTCCTAAAACAGGCAAATGCCTGGAATAGATAATCAGAAATCCTCAATATCTTCCGTGTCTTCTTCCAGATCGTCAAAGTCCATTTGCGCACTCTGACCGGAACGCATCGTTTCCCACTGCTCCTTTGTAATGAGGATCGCTCTTGGTTTACTTCCCTGGAACGGGCCTACAATTCCCTTTTCTTCCATTTCATCCACAATTCTTGCCGCTCTGGCGTAACCTAGTTTCAGGCGGCGCTGAAGCATAGAAACAGAAGCCTGACCGGTTTCCAGAATGACATCCACAGCAGCCGGCAGCATCTCATCCCCACCAAGCTCATCGGCACTGGGTTCCGGGTCGGCTGCAGCAGCCTTATTTCCGGTTTGTGCTGCTTTCCGCTCGATTTCTTCCAGTACTTGCTGGTCATAATTTGTGGAGAAGTTCGCCTTTACATAGCTGGCAACTGCCTCAACCTCCGGATCACTGACAAAACAGCCCTGAACGCGCTTGGGCTTGCCGTTTCCGATGGGTGCATAAAGCATATCGCCCTTTCCCACCAGTTTTTCTGCGCCCTGTGTATCCAGAATAATACGGGATTCCATTGCAGATGCCACAGCAAAGGCAATTCTGGACGGGATATTTGCTTTCATCAGGCCGGTGATAACGTCTGCAGAAGGACGCTGTGTTGCGATAATCAAGTGGATGCCGGCAGCACGGCCCATCTGGGCGATGCGGCAGATAGATTCTTCCACTTCTTTTGCTGCTACCAGCATCAGGTCAGCCAGCTCGTCGATGATCACAACAACCTGGGGGAGCTTTGGACCGGCACCCTCCTGACTTTCCGCAATACTGTTGTAGGATTCAAGATCTCTAACGCCTGCATCGGACATAGCTTTATAGCGGCGCATCATTTCAGATACCGCCCATTGCAGAGAACCTGCAGCCTTCTTGGGATCGGTCACAACCGGGATCAGTAGATGCGGGATGCCGTTGTAAATGCCCAGTTCCACCATCTTCGGATCGACCATGATGAGTTTTACATCATCCGGACTTGCCTTATAAAGCAAGGAAATAATGATGGAGTTCATACATACGGACTTACCGGAACCGGTAGTACCCGCAATCAGCATATGAGGCAGTCTTGCAATATTTCCCACAATACAGTTGCCGCCAATATCCTTGCCCACAGCAAAGGAAGACTTGGATTTTGCCTTAGAAAAGTCCTGGGAATCAATCACTTCCCGCAGGGAAACGGTGGTAACTGCAATATTCGGCACTTCAATACCAACAACAGAGATCTTACCGGGAACAGCGGCAATACGAACACCGGAAGCACCCAAGCTCAGTGCAATATCATCGGCAGCTGTTGTCAGCTTGCTGAGTCTGACACCCTTTTCCAGCTCGACTTCATACCGGGTAACACTAGGTCCGCGGGTAACATTGATGATATGTGCTTCAATTTTAAAGCTGGCAAGGGTCTCATTGAGCCGCCTGGAATTTTCCCGCATTTCAGCGGTACCGTCTGCACCGCTGCTAGAGGGCAGCTTTAGTAGATCAATCGGCGGGAAGCAGTAGTTTTGTGTCTGCGCGGTTGCAGCCTCCTCGATCTCCTGCGCAACCTCCATTGCAGATTCCAGTGCTTCTTTTGCAGTAACTTTTTCCGGTTTTACCTCTTTTACCGGTTCACGAATCTCCTCCGGTTCAAAAATCGGCATAGCCTCCGGTACATCGTCAACCTCCGGAGAAAGCTCGCTGGTCTGCACAATATGAGCAGGCACGGAAGCAGCAGCAACCGGTGTTTCCACATCGCTGTGAATCTGCTTCATAATCTCAGCAGCCTTTTGCTCCTGCGTTGGAGCGATGGCTGATTGATTGCGCCTGTTCTCAATATGCTCGATCCGTTTTGTGGCAATGTGATTTACCAGCACAGCAGCAGGCTCAGGTCGCTCCACCAGCTCCTCTTCATCCTCCCAATCGGCACGGGGACGATTTTGAATTGCACGGATGATACTAGGAATGGTAATCTGCATGCTACCGAGTAGGGTGATAATTGCAGAAACTATAAAAATAATATACGAAAGAATTGAGCCGCAAGCCCAGTTAAACAGCTTTGTAAGTAAACCGCAGATCAAACCGCCGGCTGTTCCGTTGATGCCACCGGTATAGAGCATACCGATCGGCAGCAAATTATCGCGATCCATCGTAAGGTGGGAAATGCAACCACAGATCAACACAAAGAGGAACAGACAGATAGTCCGCATGATCACCGGACGCTTTCCGCTAAATGCATGAATGATAAACAGATAAAGCATGGCAGGAATTAACACATAAAAGCCTGCTTCACCGATCAGACCGTATATGATTTTATCCCGCACAAATTTCACAGCAGCGCCATCCGGCTGAAGAATACTGACAAACAGTGCTACAAAAACGGCTAAAAAGCTAACTGCAGAAACAATACGTACAGGTATTTTTCTTTCTGTTTCTTCTTTTACCGGCTTGCTGGCTGCTGATCTCTTATCTGTTTTGTTGCCCTTTGCTTTTGAGGAATTCTTTATACGTTTTGCACTGGCGGATGTTACAGCCTTTTCCGCTTGTGTTCTTTTCTTTTGTTCTGCCATAGGTCCCTCCATTAAACGATCAGATATAGAATCATAGCAAACAATGCTGTCCCCCAGCAGTAATAAGCAAAACCGGTATAACCGGTACGAACTGACAGGAAACGGATAAATGTAATGCTTAAATAAGCACCAATGTACGCAGCCAAAGCTGATAGAATATAACCGCATACACCTAAAAAGGTAATACCCCCAACACCAGAGGTGAAAATAAAAACCACATCAAGAACACACATTAAGGCCAGTGCAGGAATACTTAATAGATAAGCCCAGGTAACAGCCTTCTGCTTGTCTGCACCCCGTAAAAGCGCATAAGAATTCATAAGACCGATTCTGGAGATACCGGCAAATGCACTCAGTCCTCCTAAAATTCCCATCACAATTCCGTCCAAACCAGACATCAAGCTTGCGCCCTTATTTGCCTGACGGGTATACTCAGGAATGATGAGTGCAATTCCGTTGATTGTAAACAGCAATGCCAAGGCAGTCATGCTGTTTTCCAGATTTCGTGTAGAAATATAAAGTAAAAAAACAATCAGCATTGGCATAACAGCACTGCGGATCAACCGAAAATCGTATGTACTGTCGGATACCTGCCGCCTGCCCCGACGGCCTCTGGTGGAAATACTTCGCTCCCGGCGGATACGCAGGATCATAGCCTTACAGCCTGTATAAAGTGCAAAGAGCACTGCTCCGTGTACCAAAAGATCCCGCAGCGGTTCTCTGGCATCCACACCGAAGAGTTTTAACATCAGTGCCTGATGGGCATGGGAAGAGACAGGCAGAAGCTCTGAAAAGCCAGAAATCAGGCCATAAAGTATACTTTGAAGCAACGACATTTTTCTGCCAATCTCCTTCCCAATAATTTTTCAATTTATAATAACATATCTTTTGAGAAATTTCCAGTCCTGATTGAAAATTTATTGTGGTTTTCTGCGTTTTTCAATCATTTTGTGCAAGGAACTCAAGGCATCACTCAACCCGCCAAGTCGGTCGATCAATCCGGATGAAACCGCCTCTTTTCCGTACAAAATTGTACCGACGTCCGTTGCCATTTCCCCAGTTGCCATCATATAGCTTTCAAATTGCTTTTTGGATATTCCGGAATTTGCAGTTACAAAGTCTGCAATTTGCTCCTGAATTCTCTGGAAATAGCGGAATGTCTGAGGTGCACCCACCACAAGACCGGTCATGCGCACAGGATGAACGGTCATGCTGGCAGTGGGGGTAATAAAGGATTTTTTCGTGCAGACTGCAAGGGGGATTCCGATGGAATGACCTCCTCCAAGAACAAGAGATACTGTTGGCTTCTTCATTCCTGCAATCATTTCCGCTATTGCAAGTCCTGCTTCAATATCTCCACCAACCGTGTTCAGAAGCAGTAATAGTCCGTCAATCTCATCACTTTCTTCTATCCCTGCCAGTAAGGGCAATACGTGTTCGTATTTTGTGGTTTTTGCTGTTTCCGGAAGCACCTGATGTCCCTCGACCTGTCCAATAATTGTTAAGGTGTAGATATTTCCTTTACTGCTGCGAGTAATATCTGAACCAAGTTCTACGATCTGCTCTCGTTCCTGCTGCTGCATATCCGCTTCTTTCTTATCATTCATAGTATTCCCTCCCATTTTTGCTATGGATAGGATAACCTATCACTAATAAATAATTCGCTCTTGCAGGAAATAAAAATCTGACATATAATAGGCTAATAAGCTAGTGGAAAGGAATGTAATTATGCAGTATCAGTATAAAACAAAGGGAACTTGTTCTCAGGCGATTTTTTTTGAAATTGAGGACGGAAAGCTGAAAAATGTTCAGTTTATGGGCGGCTGTAACGGAAACCTGAAGGGTATCGGTTCTTTAGTGGAAGGAATGGATGTCCATACAGTGATTGAGCGGCTGGAAGGAACAAAATGCGGTATGAAGCAAACCTCCTGCCCCGACCAGCTTGCACAAGCGCTGAAGGCAGCACTGAACACACAAGAATAGTAAAACGGTGTCTCAATGAGACACCGTTTTACTATTCACCTGTTGCAGTAAGGATCAACCGAATCAAATCATCTCTGCCATCGCCCTTTTCCGCAGAAAAGGGAATCACCGGACATTCCTCCGGCAGCTCCAGATCTGCACGGATCGTCTGTAAATTTCCGGCAAGCTGACTTTTCTTTACCTTGTCTAGCTTATTTGCGATCACTACAAACGGACATTCACTGTCAAGAAACCATCTTGCCATGGTAATGTCGTTGTTTGTAGGCGCATGGCGGGCATCCACAATCAACACACCTAAATCAATACGATTTGCAGCAAAGTAGTCTTCCATAAGCTTTGCCCAGCGGTCCTTTTCTTTTTGGGACACCTTTGCATAGCCATAACCCGGAAGATCCACAAAGTAACACTTTTTGTCAATGGTAAAGTAATTGACATGGATTGTTTTGCCGGGCTTCTCCCCTACTCTGGCAAAGTTTTTCCGCTGGAGGAGTCGGTTGATGACAGAGGACTTCCCCACATTGGATTTACCGGCAAATGCAATCTCCGGGAGTCGATTGGTTGGAAAATCCTTTGGGGATGCCGCAGAAATCAAAAATTCAACATTATGAAGGTTCATAAGACACCTCACTGACGAATCACAGATTTATGGGATTTCTGCTTCATATCCTCCGGAATGTCCTGAAGAATTGTGGCCATAGGCGCCGGCTTTGTGTTCAGCGCAGCCTGAAGAACAGTTTCGATGGATTGTGCTGTAATAAAATTCAAGGAATTTCTCACAGTCTGATCGATTTGCTCCAAATCCCGTTCATTGTCCTTTGGAATGATAACGGTCCGGATTCCGTGGCGCAGCGCAGCCATCGTCTTTTCTCGCAAACCGCCAATGGGCAAAACGCGGCCGCGAATGGATATTTCACCGGTCATAGCCACGTCTCTGCGGACAGAAACATTCGTCAGTGCAGATACGATCGCTGTGCAGACCGTAATGCCAGCAGACGGGCCATCCTTCGGCACTGCCCCCTCCGGGAAATGGACATGAATGTCCTTTACCTTGTAAAAATCGGCGACAATGCCCAATTGCTGTGCATTGGCACGGATATAGCTCATTGCTGCCTGTGCAGATTCCTTCATCACATCGCCTAAGTTACCGGTCAGTTCCAGCTTGCCGGTTCCGTCCATCACATTGACTTCCACCTCCAGCACTTCGCCGCCTACAGAAGTCCAGGCAAGACCGGTAACAAGACCGATCCGGTCGCTGTTTGGCAGCCGATCCGGCAAATACTTGCGTACACCCAGGAATTCCTCCAGATTGCCACCATTTATGCTTACACGCTTTATTTTTTCGCCAGAGAGCATCCGGATATCCGTTTTCCGGCAGATTTCAGCAATACACTGCTCCAATTTCCGAACACCGGATTCTCTGGTGTAACAACGGATAATCTCACGGAATCCATCATCACTGATGCGAAGCTGGTTACCTTTCAAGCCGTGCTTTTTCCGCTGCTTTGGCAGCAAGTGATCCTTTGCGATCATAACCTTTTCTTCGTCTGTATAAGAACCAAGCTCAATAATTTCCATTCGGTCCAAAAGGGGGCGCGGAATGGTATCGGTGGTGTTGGCAGTGGTAATAAACATTACGTCACTCAGATCAAAGGGAATCTCTAAATAGTGATCCCGATAGGTTTTGTTCTGTTCTCCATCCAAAACCTCAAGAAGTGCCGCACTGGGATCTCCACGATGATCTCTGCCAAGCTTGTCTACTTCATCCAGAAGAAGGACCGGATTGCAGCTGCCAGCCTGAATGACAGCAGACAGTATCCGTCCGGGCATAGCACCTACATAGGTCTTTCTATGACCGCGGATGTCTGCCTCGTCGTGAACGCCACCCAGTGAAATACGCGCCATTTTCCGATTCAAGCACCGGGCAATGGAATAAGCGATGGATGTCTTGCCCACACCGGGAGGGCCCACCAAACAAAGAATCTGGGGCGGCATTTGAGGAGCCAGCTGCCGAACAGCGATGGTCTCCAGAATTCGCTGCTTCACTTTTTCCATACCAAAATGGTCCGCATCCAGAACTTTTCTGGCGCTTTGTACGTTCACACATTCCTTCGTATGGGTGTTCCAAGGCATTTCCAGAACTGTATCCAGATAACCCCGCAGAACAGATGCTTCTGCAGAACCAAAGGGCTGCTTTCTGAGACGGTCCAAATCCTTCAGCAGCTTCTTTTCTGTGTCAGCAGAAAGTTTTAACTGCAGGATCTTCTTCTCGTACTCACGAATCTCAGTGTCGTCGTCAAACTCACCAAGCTCCTCACGGATTGCCTTCATCTGCTCACGCAGGTAATAGTCCCGCTGCTCCTGGTCCATATGAGCCCGTGTCCGCTCCTGAATATCTGTCTCCAGGTGAAGCACCTGAATTTCCTGACGAAGCATACGCAGTGCTGTTTCCAGTCTGCGTACCGGATTTAACATTGCTAACAGCTTTGCCTTGTCGGTATAGTCGATACCGGAGTGCTGGCCGATAGAGTCAGCAATAAACCCGCAGCTTTCAGAGGATAACATTCTCAACTGAACACCCTGAGGCGGATGCTCAATAATATCAAGATAAGAGGCATACAGCGTATTTGCTTCCCGGCGAAGTGCCCGAGCTCGCAAGTCATTCGAGACGGCAGTTTCTGCGACAGCCTCAATATTTCCGGACAAAAAGGGTTCAAAACGAATCAGCTCAGTAATTTTAGCCCGGTACAGTCCGGTTACCAAAACCCGCAGGTTATCCCCATGAGACTTAAGAACCTGCTTAACTTTTACCACCGTTCCCACGGGATATAGGGCAGAAAGTCCTGGATCATCGTCCATGATGTTTTTCTGAGGCACAAGGAACAAGATGCTATCATGCTTCATAGCTTCTTCAATTGCCATTGCAGATTTCACACGACCAATATCAAAATGAATTGTCTGTTCCGGAAAAACAGCAAGTCCGCGCAGCGCAAGAACAGGCATCAGTGCCGTTGTCTTTTGTTGGCCCATAGTATTCTCCTTTCTGAGAATAAAAAAGGGGGTAGCTGCCTACCCCCTCCAATTGGTATTACGGCTGTGCGCCCAGCTTGGGACGCAGCTTTTTAGAATCCCGAATGATCTTCGCATCGCCGCCGGCGACACATTCAGGGGTAATAACGACCTTCTGTATGGACAGGTCGGAGGGGATCATAAACATAATCTTCAGCATGATCTCTTCCATAACAGCACGCAGGCCGCGGGCGCCGATTTGACGCTCAATGGCTTTCTGTGCCACCGCTTCCAGTGCTGCAGGCTCAAATTCAAGCAGCACGTGATCCATTCCCAACAATGCCTCATACTGCTTTGTCAGCGCATTTTTCGGCTCTGTCAAAATCCGGATTAGATCCTCCTTTTTCAGATCCTGAAGGCTGGTAATCACAGGCATACGTCCAACAAGCTCCGGGATAATGCCGAATTTCAGCAAATCATGGGGCTGAACCTGAGCAAAAAGCTTGCCAATATCACGGTGCTTCTTACTTTCCACCGGCGCATCAAAGCCAATGGCAGATTTATCGGTTCTTGCTTCAATGATCTTATCCAAACCGTCAAATGCGCCACCGCAGATAAAGAGGATATTGCTGGTGTCAACAGGGATCGTTTCCTGCTGGGGATGCTTACGGCCACCTTGAGGCGGAACATTCGCAACCGTACCCTCCAGAATCTTCAACAGTGCCTGCTGGACGCCTTCACCGGACACATCTCTGGTAATGGAAGTATTTTCGCTCTTGCGGGCGATCTTGTCCATTTCGTCGATATAGATAATGCCCCGCTCTGCTCGCTCCACATCAAAGTCAGCTGCCTGAAGAAGGCGAACCAGGATGTTTTCCACATCATCACCCACATAGCCAGCCTCTGTTAAGGTAGTAGCGTCTGCAATAGCAAACGGCACATCCAAAATGCGAGCTAAAGTCTGGGCAAACAGCGTTTTGCCAGAACCGGTAGGTCCGATCAGAAGAATATTGCTCTTCTGGAGCTCTACATCGCTCTGTGCGGAGAGATAAATGCGTTTATAGTGGTTGTACACTGCTACGGACAACGCCATTTTCGCATCATCCTGGCCCACGATATAGTTGTCCAGGTATGCCTTCATTTCCGCCGGAACAGGCAGATGATCCGGCATACCGTGATTTTCTTCGTCTGCCTCCAGCAGATCGCAGCAGGCCTGCACACATTCATTGCAGATATATACACCGGGACCGGCAATCAGCCGGACCTGTGTTTCCCGCTTCCCGCAAAAGGAGCAGCTCAAGATCTGCTCGTCTTTGTTAGACATTATGCAGGTACCGCCTTTCTGAGTTCTGATTAATGACGCTCAAGCACCCGGTCAACCAGACCGAAATCAAGGGCTTCCTGAGAAGTCATAAAGTTATCACGCTCACACGCATCTGTAATTTCCTCAACAGACTTACCTGTGTTCTCTGCCAGGATCTTATTCATACGCACCTTGATGCTCTCCAGTCGCTTCAGGTGGATCGCCATATCGGTGATCTGACCCTGCGTGCCGGCGGAGGGCTGGTGGATCATAATCTCTGCGTTCGGCAGAGCCATCCGCTTGCCCTTTGTACCGGCTGCCAGCAAAAATGCACCCATAGATGCAGCCATACCAACACAAATGGTGGCCACATCACACTTGATGTACCGCATAGTGTCGTAAATAGCCATACCGGCAGTTACACTGCCACCGGGGCTGTTGATATAAAACTGGATATCCTTGTCCGGGTCCTGGGCTTCCAGATACAGCATCTGTGCCACGATCAGGCTTGCGGTGGTGTCATTGACTTCCTCGGACAGGAAGATAATTCTGTCATTGAGCAGACGGGAGAAAATATCATAGCTGCGTTCACCGCGGCTGGTCTGTTCAACTACATAAGGGATAAAACTCATGGTGATGTCTCCTTTCAGGGTTTGAAACATTCTAACCATTTGGTAGGCTGATTATTCCTCAGATTCGCTCTTAACTGCCTTGGGAGCAACTGCAACGGCGGAATCAACGATCACAGCAACAGCCTTACGGGTCTCCAGGCTGGTCTTGATCTCCTCGGCGGGAACCATTTCCTTAACCTTCTCCACTTCCAGCTCGTACTGCTTAGCCATAGACTCGTACTCAACATTGATGTCATCGTCAGAAACAACGATGCCCTCAGCCTCAACGATCTTAGCCAGAGTTACATTTGCCTTAGCCTGCTTCTCAGCAGCGGGACGGAAAGCACTGCGCATAGTGTTCAGGTCGCCGCCCATCATCTTAGCATACTGCTCCACAGAGTAGCCGCTCATCTGGAGCTGATAAGCAAAGCGCTCCATCTGGTTGTCCAGCTCCTGTTCGATCAGTCCGTTGGGCATTTCGACAGTTGCATTCTCGGAAGCCTTGTCAACACAAGCCTGCTCAAATGCGGAATCAATCTGCTTCTGTGCGCTCTCCAGAGCCTTTGCACGGATATCAGCCTTCAGCTCGTCCAGAGTCTCGAAATCGGAGACGTCCTTTGCAAACTCATCATCCTGTGCAGGAACATTTGTAGCAGTGACCTTATTGACCTTCACATGGAAAACAACAGCCTTGCCTGCCAGCTCTGCATGGTAATCCTCGGGGAAAGTGATGTCAATATCCTTCTCCTCGCCTGCGGACATACCCACAACCTGCTCCTCAAAACCGGGAACGAAAGAGCCGGAGCCCAGCTTCAGATCAAAAGCCTCGCCCTTGCCGCCGTTGAAGGGAACGCCGTTGTCAAAGCCCTCAAAGTCGATGTTAGCGGTGTCGCCCATTTGGGCAGCGCGCTCAACAGTCTCAGTGGATGCCACATTCTGTGCCATACGGTCCAGCTCAGCTTGAACCTGCTCGTCAGAAACAGTAGGCTCAGCCTTCTCGATCTCCAGACCCTTATAATCGCCCAAAGTGACCTCAGGGTACACATCAGTAGTCAGAGTCAGGGTAACAATGTTATCCTCGCTGATCTGCATATCTGTCAAGCTGGGACGGCCAACTGCCTTCACATCCTGCTTAATAACAGCAAAATCATAGACCTCGGGGAAGATTTCTTCCAGACCGTCTTCATAGAAAACATGTGCGCCATACATAGACTCGATCATCTTACGGGGTGCCTTACCCTTACGGAAGCCGGGAATCATAATGTTCTTCCGGGCCTTCATATAAGCTTTCTGAACGCCGGATTCCATCAGTTCCTTGTCGATCTCTACGACGATTGTAGCCTGATTGCCGTTTCTTTCGATGCTCTTTACATTCATTTTTATGTCCTCCCATTTCAGACTGCCTTTAACAGTCCTTCAATATACTAAATTACATCCGAATTATTCTAACAAAAAATATAGCAAATGTCCACACTTTTCTTAAAAAATTATAAAATAATCTGTAACGGCTGAAAATTAAGCCTGTCCGCAGATACCAGTCTGTAATCAATACCGTCCCAAAGGCCCTCCATTGCCAGTCCGTGGCTAGCTCCGTGAAGATGCCCGTAGAAACAGCGGCGCACGTCATACTTTTCTAGAAGCGCAAGGATCTCCTCACATTCGTATCCCTTATAACGGGGCGGATAATGGAGAAACACCAGCTTTGGCAAATCTCCAGCTGACTGCAAGGACGCCTCCAAGCGCATCACCTCACGGCGAAAAACTTTTTCGTCGTGTGTGCCGCTCTTCTCCTCTTCAAAGAACCAGCCTCTGGTGCCGCAGATTGCCCAGCCATCGTATTCATAATGATTGTTGTTGAGAATAAACTGATTGGAAAATCCCTGCACTTTGCAAAAGTCATAAAACTTAGAAGCTGTGCTCCACCAGTAGTCGTGATTGCCTTTTAAGATGATCTTCCGTCCGGGGATCTGATCGATCCAGGAAAAGTCGTCTTTTGCACCGGGAAGGTCCAATGCCCAGGAAAGATCACCGAGTAGTACAGTAGTATCCTCCGGTCCGATCACAGACATTCCGGCTTTCAGCTTTTCCATATACCCAACCCAAGCGCCGCCAAAAATATCCATAGGCTTTGGTGCGCCAAGGCATAGGTGCAGATCGCCGATTGCATACAAAGCCATGAAGATCACTCCTTAGGATCGCGGCGGGACAGGAGCAATGTGGGGCGGTTTTCGCCGGTTGCTGCTCTGTAATCCTGCATAGCACCGTAAGCTGCAGCAGTTTGATGATCTGCCGTATATCCGCAAGTGCGGTTAATACTTGCCAAAACCGTAGGAATACGTTCTGCACCAATGACAGAGGGATAGATTCCCTGACGCAAAATCTCAGTTTCTGCATCCGTCAGCCGGTATATGCGGCCGTTTTCACGGACCTCTACAAACCGGACAGCTTCATCACAGCCGAAGTTCTCATAAATCAGCCGCTGCATTTCATCAGATACATTGACGGAAGCCTCTCCCTTGCGGAAAAAGTCCCAAAGTCCACTGTTTTCTGAACATCCGCAGAGAATAGATCCAATGGGAAGTCCCATCTTTCTGGCATACCAGGCGGCTACCGGATAATCAAGTACATCGTCTGTCAATGCAACATCCGCATTATCAACACCGTTGCGGAGCAGCTCACCGAACAAGCCGAAAAGCACTGCGATTTCAACAGCAATACAAACCCACTGAGGAACCTTTTGGCAGGGTTTATCAGAAAGCTTCTTATAAAGACTGGAAACAATATACTGATAATCGGATTGATTGTTGTGCCAAAGCTCAGCTACAACAGCCCGCTGACCGATGGTTTCCAGACGAAAGGGATATCTGCCAATGGAAAACTCCACATCCCAGCTACTTAAGCGCCGGGAGAAAAACAGATTTAAGATTTTCGCTACGGTTTCTGAAAAGCTCTGAT
This sequence comes from Oscillospiraceae bacterium, assembly GCA_017521485.1. Lineage (GTDB taxonomy): Bacteria > Bacillota > Clostridia > Oscillospirales > Oscillospiraceae > Faecousia. The sequence continues at coordinate 51,535 of JAFXCL010000045.1, read as the reverse complement.
CTTTTAGCTTTTCAATCTCATCTTCAGAAAAAACAGGCAAATGAAAAGGCGCAAACAAGCCTCCGTCCGGTGTTTTATCCTCATGCAAAACTCTGTACGCGGTAAAGGAATCTGTCTTATTTTTTGTACTTACATACAGCATAATTTCATCACTCCTATTGCGTTCTTCCAGAAAATATTATGGACTGTTTCACAGTCAAGACCGCGCAAAATTAAGGCGTCTGCCAATTTTTGATAGTCTTGTACTCCCATAAAGCCTGCCGGCAGCTTATCGCAACCGTCCAGATCGCCACCAAGGGCAATGTGGTCTGCGCTGCCATCCACTTCTATAAAATGCAAAATGTGGTCACATACAGTATCCAGCGTAGGATTTTCCCCAAGAAAATCCGCATACAGATTGATACCAGTCACGCCACCTGTCCGGCAGATCGCACGGAACATATCATCTGTAATATTGCGCGATACATTAAAGATTTCGCGGCTGTTGGAATGGGATGCAATCACAGGACCGTTTGTGATCTCCATGATATCCCAGAAGCCTTCGTCGCTGATGTGGCTTACGTCCACAAGCATACCCAGCCGTTGCGCCTCTTTCACATACTCCCTGCCCTGTTCCGTAAGTCCACCACCTGTTTTGTGGGAGCCTGTCAACACATTTCTTTCGTTCCAACCAAGGGTTGTAATTCGAAAACCGATCTTATAAAGATCCTCCAAAAGTGCAGGATCATAACCAAAGCCGGCAGGTCCTTCAATTGTCAAAATTGCAGACATTTTTCCTGCTTCATAATTGCCGATAATGTCATCTGCGCTGTAGCATAGGGAAATTTTATTACTATGTGTCTCAACCTCACGTAGTACAGAAACCATCTGCCGCTCGAACAATTCTTCCGGTTTTACCCCATTTGCGGGAAATTCCGGTGATGTAAAGCAAGCAAAGCACTGGGCATAACCCGGCAACTCCCCTGCCCGCTTCAGATCGATATGCAGTTCGTTTTGACCCAGATCTCCACATGCCCAAAAATTATCACCTAAAAGCTTCAGGGCAGTATCACAATGCAGGTCAAAGACAGGAAAATTCATTCAAAAGCGCCCTCCATATGATAAATTTGCGGTTTTTCGGTGGCTGTACCGTTGGGTGCATAGACTTCTATAACATCAAATCGCGGTTGCAATTTTGTGGGATTCTGCGCAAGATACAGTGCCGCAGTAGTACGCAAACGCTCCTGTTTGTACTGATCGACAAACTCATAAGCATTAGCAAAGCGGTCGTTTTTTCTCAATTTAACTTCCACAAAAACCAAATATTTGCGGTTTTCTGCAATTAAATCGATCTCTCCGTAACGGCAGCGATAGTTAGCCGTGACGATCTTGTAATGCTTCTTTTGCAGATACACCGCCGCCTGCATTTCACCCCAAGCACCGGCTAAATTATTTCGTCCCATATAATTTCTTTAAGAAAGTCATTCGGTGAATCGGACAAGGTCCGAATTGCGCCAGTGCGGCATAGTGAGCCTTTGTACCGTAACCCTTATGTATCTCAAACCCATACTGCGGATATTCCTTTGCCATTTCCAGCATCAGATCATCTCTCGTCACCTTGGCAAGAATGGATGCAGCGGCAATGCTGGCACTTAAACTATCTCCGTGCACAACTGTCTGGGACATTATGCCAAAATCCTTTTGACGATTGCCGTCGATCAGTGCCACTTCCGGTTTAATATCCAGTTGCGCAATTGCCCGTTCCATCGCCAAAAAAGTAGCCTGCAAAATATTGATCTCGTCGATCTCTTTACAATCTGCAAATCCTATACCATAAGCAACAGCCTGCTCCTGAATAATAGGAAACAGTTCTCTGCGGCGCTTATCAGACAGCTTCTTACTGTCGTCAAGACCGGGAATATCAATGTGTGCAGGAAGGATCACAGCCGCTGCGCAAACAGGACCGGCAAGCGGTCCACGACCGGCTTCGTCCACGCCGCAAACGAGCGTCATTCCCTGCTCGTAGTATTTATCTTCATATTGCCAAAAGTTATGCTCGCTCATTTTAAGTCCTCCGGTTCTTCCAGAGTGAGTCTTCCAAGCTTACCCGACCGATATTCGTCAATTAAAACCTTTGCCATCCGCTCGGTGTTTATTTCACCCCGAGCCAACAAAAAGCCCCTTTTTCGACCTGCTTCTTCCAAAAGCGCATAGCCGGGTGTATCCTCCGGCATATCTACCTTATAGCGCTGACGAACTGTCTCCGGATAGTGCTTCCAAAGAAGCTCCATCAGACGGCAAGCCAGTTCTTCCAGATCGATTACGCCCTCTTTAACTGCGCCCGTATATGCAAGCATCATACCCACTTCCGGGTCTTCAAATTTGGGCCACAGGATACCGGGTGTATCCAAAAGGAGAAGACTGTTGTCAACAGTCACCCATTGCTTACCCCGGGTAACGCCGGGGCGATTTTCTGCCTTTGCGCCTTTGCGTCCGGAAATCTGATTGATCAGAGTGGACTTACCCACATTGGGAATTCCTACGATCATAACCCGCAGTGGCTTATTCATTCCTCTTTCCTGATTGCGCTGGATTTTTTCTTTCAGGACAGAACGAACTGCGGGCTGAAAGTCAGAAATGCCTTTTCTGCTTTTACAGTCCGTAGCAACTGCCGCCATTCCCTTTCCACGGAAATATGTCATCCAGCGTTTCGTGGCGTCCGGGTCTGCAAGATCCATTCGGTTAAGAATAATGATCCGAGGCTTGTTGCCACAAATTGCATCAATATCCGGATTTCGGCTGGAAACCGGAATTCTGGCATCCACAATCTCACAGACAGCATCCACCTGTTTCAGATCCGCTTCGATCTGACGGCGGGTTTTCGTCATATGGCCGGGATACCATTGGATATTCATTGTCTTTTCATCCATTATGAAAGCACTCCGATCCTGCCAAAATCTCTTTTTACTGTATTTTTATTACTTCCGGGGAAAAGCAGAAACACCGCTTTGCCTACAATTTCACGGCAGTCGATCTGTCCGATCTCCGGATTGCGGCTGTCTTTCGATTCATTGCGGTTATCGCCCATTACGAACACACAGCCATCATTAACTGTGAGTGGGAACTGTACCCCCTCTTCCAGGTTGGTGTCAGTGAGTGTATAAGGCTCATCCAGTGCAACACCATCTACATAGACCATGCCTGCGTCAAAATCAATATCAACTTCCTGACCTTCTGTGGCAATGATCCGCTTAATGATCGGTTCTCCGTTCTTAAAGGAATTTTTACTTGCAACAACAATATCACCCTGAGTAGGCTCTGTGTAAAACACATTACTCAAAAGCAGAATATAATCTCCGTCGATCAGTGTGTTTTTCATAGAAGGTCCGGATACTACTACAACCCGCAATAAAAGCAAAAGCACTAAAAGAACGCCGGAAAGAATGGAAACAAGGTCGCGCAGGTAATCCAGAGCATTACTGGCAGGGCTTGTGTTTTTTTCAGGCTTCTCCACTTCTTCATTTGTATACAAGGGCTTATATACTTTAGACAGTTCAAATTTGCCGCGCTTCATAAATTACCTCCAGATAACCGGATTACACATAATGATAATCAGCTTTTCATAAAGAATTGAATCCTATTTCTATCATTATATACGATTTGGGGCAATAAAAAAAGAGGGTTTCCCCTCTTTTTTTATTGAATTTTGTGTTAGACCTTTTCCTTGATCTTAGCAGCCTTGCCAAAACGACCACGCAGGTAGTACAGCTTCGCACGGCGAACCTTACCCTTACGAACAGTCTCAACATTGGCAATACGGGGAGAGTGAACAGGGAAAACCTTTTCACAGCCTACGCCGTAGCTGATGCGGCGAACAGTGATGGTCTCACCAATGCCGCCGTGCTTGCGAGCGATGATGGTGCCTTCAAACACCTGAATACGCTCACGGGAGCCTTCCTTGATCCGCACATGCACACGAACAGTGTCGCCAACCCGCATTTCGGGCAGCTCTTCCTTCATGTACTGGCTGGACAGTGCCTTTACTAAATCCATATCTTTGTCCTCCTTAGTATTAGGCGTTCATGCGGCGGTAGCTCCGGCGATATGGTTCCCGGCCCCGCAGAGGACTCACCTTGTTTTCAGACCGAGCTATTATAACACGGTAATTTCAGGAAATCAAGTACTTTTTTAAATATTTTCGTCTTTTTCAATCAAATAAATTCAAAGTGATGCTATTTGTACTAATCGTGTCCGAGTGTCGAGATTCGTTTGCATTTTTCATCCGCAGCTGTGCGGATGAAAAATTAAGGTTCGCCTCCGTCTAGCCGTCGGCGGCGACGCTCATCCGCGTCGCATTTAGTCTATTCGAATCTCTCAATTAGAAAGAATAAAACCGTAAGAGCAGTTGCTCCTACGGTTTTATTGGTCCGAGTGTCGAGATTCGAACTCGAGGCCTCTTGAACCCCATTCAAGCGCGATACCAAACTTCGCCACACCCGGATATATGCTTGCGTTTCCTGAACGCCTGAGTATATTAGCACACCCTGGCAGAAAATGCAAGCATTTTTTTCATTTTTTCTAAAAATTATTCGCCGGGATTGGATTTTACCACTTTTCCCATATTCCAAAGGCGGGCAACTGTCCGCTCAGCTTCCAGCTTTTCTTCCTCTGTATCGTACTCTACATAGGCTGTGCAGCTGCCGCAGTCAACACACACCACCTGCACGTTCCAGCCGCCCTCATGGGCAATCATGCCCGCTCCCCGGCAGCAAGGACACTCTTCTAACTCAATCATATTCTCCATACTTGATACCTCATCTAAAAATTTCTTCATTGTTATCAAAAAGATCCATTCGACAGCACCGGCTGTGATCCGGCTTCAACTGGGGTAAATACATTTCGATTGCCACAACCATTTGCATTGGGTTTAGTGTTGGATTCTGGCAACAGATCAGCGCACTTATTTCCAGTTCCTTTTCAGACAGCTGCCGAACAGACAAATTTCGGATCATGGGAATAATATCCTGATCCTGCACACCGTTCTTTGTTTTTTTCGGTACAATCAGTTGTTGGGATGCAAAAAGCTTTTGCAGTAGCTCCCCTGCCCCATCCGTTAATGGATTATCATATCCCAATGTGACGGTACATTGCATCAGAGCCAGATCCCGCAGCTTTCTTCCTGCTTCATATACCTGCAGCACTCTCACGCCATCAATAAGGGCGCTATTTAAGCGGTTGCAGATTTCATCACAGGATACACTTTCACCGTCTAAATCAAAGTCCAGCAACTCACAGTGGCTCTGTGTACCAACAGACAACGGCAGTGCAATCGACACAGAGGGTCTGGGGTTAAAGCCTTGGGTGTGGGTCAGCGGAAGACCTGCCCGCTTAAATGCCCGCTGAAACACACGCATCAGGTCCAGGTGGGAGATCCAGACAGCATTGCCGGTTTTCTCAAACAGCAATCTAGGCATCGCAGGCCACCTCCTTAAGCAGACTGTTAGCACCGCATCCACTGCAGCCGTGACGGCAGTCAGGTGTGATTAAGCCATCGTAGGCTTTATCTCGCTCACACTGCAAAAAACGTTTTGTAATGCCTACATCAATGGTATCCCACGGCAGTACTTCATCCTCCCCGTAGCCTCTGACTGTGTAGAAATCCGGATCGATACTGCAGGCAGCAAAGGCATCCAACCAGGTGCTATAATTAAAGTATTCATCCCAACCGTCTAACATGGCACCGCGCCGAACTGCTTCTTCTATCACAGGTCCAAGGCGACGGTCGCCACGCGCCATAACTGCTTCCAGACGGCTCAGGTCAGGCTCGTGGTAATTATACTCAATGGACTTGGAGTAGAAATGGCTTTTTAGTAATCTACAACGGCGAATATACTCCTCCGGTGTGATCTGCTTTTCCCACTGAAAAGGCGTATGGGGCTTTGGCACGAAGTAAGCCGTGGCAACATGGACACGCAATCCTCTTTTTTTGTTAGAGGCGTGCTCCTTCCAAGTCTGAATAACTTTATACACCAGTTCAGCAATCCCCAGAACATCCTCATCGGTTTCTGTAGGCAGACCGAGCATAAAGTAGAGCTTCACATTGCTCCAGCCACCGGAGAATGCATTTTGACAGGTCGCCAATATCTCATCCTCAGTCAGATTCTTATTGATAACATCACGCAGGCGCTGTGTACCTGCTTCGGGGGCAAAGGTTAGACCGCTTTTGCGAAGGGTCTGAAGCTTTTCCATCAGCTCTCGGGAGAAATTGTCTGCCCGCAGTGAAGGAACAGACAAGTTGATTTTGTTTCCCCGGCAATAAGGAATCAGTTCGTCTGTTAATTCTTTTAACTGACGGTAGTCAGAGGTGGACAGACTAGACAGTGTGATCTCATTGTGTCCGGAATTTTCAAGCGTTTCTACGGCCTGACGGTACAATACATCTGCACGCTTCTTGCGCACAGGACGACAGGAGAAGCCTGCCTGACAGAAACGGCAACCGCGGATACAGCCACGGAATACCTCCAGATTTGCACGGTCGTGAACGATTTCCGTGGAAGATACGATCATCTTTGTGGGGAAATAAGCGGTGTCTAAGTTTTCTACAATGCGCTTTTGTACGGTTTTGGGTGCGCCATATTTAGGCACTATTTGCGCAATCGTTCCGTCGTTATTATAAGTATGTTCATAGAAAGACGGCACATAGATACCGGGAATCTTGCTAACTTCAGCAAGGAACTTATCCTTAGTCCAATTCTCTGCCTTAGCGCGGTCGTAAAGGCTGAGAATTTCCGGTGTGATCTCCTCACCTTCACCCAGCGCAAAGAAGTCCACAAAATCCGCCAGCGGCTCAGGATTAAACGCACATACACCGCCGGCGAAAACAATGTTTTTCAGGCTCGTCCGCTCCTTTGAATGAAGGGGGACTCCGGCTAAATTCAGCATATTAAGGATGTTGGTATAACACATTTCATAACCAATAGTAAATGCGATCATATCAAAATCCTTAACCGGTGTCTGGCTTTCCAATGCCCACAGAGGAATATTATGCTTGCGCATAGCCTCCTCCATATCCCCCCAAGGCGCAAAGACCCGCTCGCACCAAACGCCTTCCATTTCATTCATCACGCCATATAAGATCCGCATACCCACATTGGACATACCGATCTCATAAGTATCGGGGAAACAGAATGCTACCCGAACACGAGCCCCATCCGGATCTTTTTTAATCTCATTATATTCACCGCCGGTATAGCGCGCAGGTTTCTGTACCGTTGGCAAAACTCTTTGCAGTAATTCGGTCATAGCCGTACCTCTTCTGTTTTGGTAGAACTATTTTACTCCCAAAGAGCATTCTTTGCAAGTACATTTTCCTGCTTATTCTTAATTACCAAAATTACGGCAAACACCAGTGGGATCAAACCAAGCTTCAGGCAAAATGCTGCATATAGTCCCAATAACACAAAAAGAATCAGTATACCCATTTCCAGCCACTTTTCTATTTGGCTGGCTGTCGATTTAGGAAAAAGCTTGTGGAGAACACATTGCACAACACGACCGCCATCCAGTGGATAAATAGGAATCAGATTATAAGCGCTCTGGAACAGACCGCAAATTGCCACTCTGGGAAACCATCGGCCTATGAGAATTAGCAGCAAACCTCCAACTGGACCTGCAAGAGCGCACAGTATCTCCTTATGGTCGCCGCTAAGATCCGTATCCATCACTGTGCCATTTGGACCGATATTCACACGGAATATTCTGCAGCCGCTAAGCCGAAGTGCTGCATAATGACATATTTCGTGGAATACAGATGCTATGATCCATGCCATAATCCACCAAAACGGTATAATCAGCAGCGCCAATGCCAATATAATGAAATACTCTGTTTTTATAGAAACATGGGTTTTTGTAAGCTTCTTACTCATTGTGGATGATCTCCAGACAAAAAGCCGTTACTGCATCTTTTACCGGTTCTCCCGCCCGAATGCCATCAACCATAGATGAAAATGCAGATACAGTTACATCAGAATCCCCCGGCAACAGCCAAGACCGTAATATATGGTTTCTGTCGATTTTTTGAAACATAAATAAAACAACAATTACAACCAGTGCTGCGATTAACCATTTCGGTTTCCGTGCTGCTTGCATCGGATATTGTCTGTTCTTTTCCGGATTGTATTCTATGCGGTAGCTCATAGCGATCCCTCCCAAGAAAGTATATGGACAGGCACTAAAAAAATGACCGCCGGAAAAAGACGGTCAGGACTTGACAAGCGAACATTTTTTCAATATAATGGCAAAGTTATCGGGGTGTGGCGAAGTTTGGTATCGCGCTTGGTTCGGGTCCAAGAGGCCTCGGGTTCGAATCCCGACACTCCGACCATAAAATAAGGGGCTGCAAAAGCAGTCCCTTATTTTATGGTCGGAAAGAGGTCTTCGAATAATCTAAATGCAACGCGGACGAGCGTTGCCGGCGAAGTATACGAGCCGAACCTTAATTTTATTCCGCAAGCTTGCGGAATAAAATGCAAACGAATCCCGACACTCTCTTTTACAAAATACCACCTGAAAGGAGACCATATATGAAGACCGACAAAAACATCCTCATCGCATTTCTATTAAACCTAGGATTTTCAATCTTCGAATTTTTTGGCGGTTTGTTTACCGGCAGTATTGCTATCATTTCAGACGCAGTGCACGATATTGGTGATGCTGCCAGTATTGGCATCTCATATTTTTTGGAAAAGAAAAGCAAAAAGCAGCCAGACGAATCTTTCACTTACGGATATGCAAGATATTCAGTGATAGGCAGTGTATTTACTACACTATTTCTTTTGTTCGGTTCTGTAATGGTTATATATAATGCAGTAGGCAGAATCATATCACCCACCCAGATCAATTACAAGGGTATGATACTATTTGCTATTATCGGCGTTTGTGTCAATCTCGCTGCTGCGATCTTCACACGCGACGGTGATTCACTGAACCAAAAAGCAGTAAATTTGCATATGCTAGAGGATGTATTGGGCTGGATCGTTGTCTTAATAGGTGCTGTTGTAATGCGATTTACTGATTTTGCACTGATCGACCCGATTATGTCTATCTGTGTTGCCATCTTTATTTTCTGGAATGCTTGCAAAAACCTAAAAGAAGTGATTGATCTATTCCTCGAGAAAACGCCTTACGGTATCAGCCTCAAGGAGATCCGGAAGCATTTAATGCACATTGACGGGGTTATGGATGTGCACCATATCCATATCTGGAGCTTTGACGGCAGAAATAACTACGCTACCATGCATATTGTAACAAATGCAGATCATCCGACAGTCAAGCAGGCTGTGCGGGAAGAACTGAAAGAACATGGCATAGGCCATATAACCCTGGAGCTGGAATCTGAAAATGAGCACTGTGAAGAATTACAGTGCAAAACGGAAATCTGTGAACATTCAGGTCATCACCATCATCACCACCATCATCATTAAGGAAACCCTCCGGTTATCAAAACCGGAGGGTTCTTTTTATGGTTTCATAAAATCCAGCTCTCTTTATAAGCTTCTGAATATCTATACAGCACCGCATCGGAAAATCCGTCCGAAAGTCATTGACAATTGGGCTGATTTTTTACATTTTTTAATTATAAGATACTTTACACTATCTTTAAAATTTGTTACAATATATTAGATTTAATGAATGAATGGCATATTGAAAGGAGGATTAATTTGTGAAGAAAATATACCCATATATTAAGCCATTTATCGGCTATATCCTCCTTACCCTCCTTATTAAGGTCGCTGCATCCATGGCAGATCTGATCATCCCCTATCTTATGGAGTCCATTCTCTCTGTGGGTGCCGAAGCCGGCAATGCTTCCAAGGTGTATTTATACGGCAGTCTTATGGCTTTATGTGCCATTCTGGGTCTTTGTTTCAATGTTCTTGCAAACAGAATGAGTGCTGTATCTGCAGGTAAAATTACAAAATCTATCCGTCACGATCTTTTTAAGAAAACGATGCACTTCTCTGCAAGACAAATGGATGCTGTAACTGTCTCCTCAGCAGAGTCGAGACTAACCAGTGATACATACAATATCAATCAAATTCTTGCAAGAGTGCAGCGAATTGGTATCCGTGCACCTATATTGCTGGTTGGCGGTATCGCGATGATGCTGATAATCGATGCCGGTCTGGCACTGATTCCCATCGCGCTGCTGCCTATCATTGCACTGATCACATATTTTGTTACCAAACACAGCATTCCCCTATACACGAAGCAGCAGACCATTTTAGACCGGGTAGTGCGCACTGTTCAGGAAAACATTACCGGCGTGCGTGTCATTAAAGCCCTGAGCAAGACAGAACATGAAAAGGAGCGCTTTAATGTTGTCAACTCCGAACTCAACGATGTGGGCGAAAAGGCAGGAACAATCACTGCAATAACAATGCCTGCATCCTCTCTGGTGTTGAACCTAGGCTTAACGATCGTGGTTATATTGGGCGCAATCCGTGTCCGGGGCGGTCATACTGAGCCTTCTGTAATCGTTGCTTTCCTGCAATATTTTACTTTGATCCTGAACGCAATGATGGGTGTTACCCGAATTTTTGTTATGTGGTCCAAAGCGGAGGCCAGTGCACAGCGCGTTGCAGAAGTGCTCCAGCTGCCGGAAGATCAGCCCTTACAGGATGTTGAGAATATCGAGCACTCCCCTGCTCACATTGAATTCAAGGATGTTACTTTTTCCTATACAGGTTGCGGTGAAAACATCAGTCATTTAAGCTTCCGTCTGGAAAAGGGTCAGACCCTAGGCATTTTAGGCTCTACAGGCTCGGGTAAAAGTACAATACTAAATCTGCTCATGCGGCTTTACGATGTAAACGACGGTCAAATCTTGCTAAACGGTCAGGACATTCGTTCCATTGAACCTGCGCAGCTTACAAGCAAATTTGGCATTGTATTTCAGAATGACTTCATCGCTGAAGGTGATATTGCCCACAACATTCGCTTTTTCCGCGACATTCCGGACGAAAAGCTCACAATTGCCGCACAGCATGCACAAGCAGAAAGTATTCTGGCCGAAAAAGAAGCTGGACTTTCTTCAGCTGTTGCCATCCGTGGCAATAACCTGTCCGGCGGTCAGAAACAGCGTTTGCTCATTGCGCGAGCATTGGCTGGCGATCCGGAAATTCTGGTGCTGGACGATGCGTCCTCTGCACTGGATTATCAAACCGATGCGCTGCTTCGCAAAGCGCTCCGGGAAAACTACAGGAATACTACAACAGTTCTTGTGGCTCAACGCGTCAGTTCCCTGCGGCATGCTGATCTGATCCTGGTTCTGTCCGATGGTCAGGTTATCGGTTGCGGCACCCATAATGATCTCATGGATTCCTGCGAGGAATACCGCATTATTGCGCACACACAAATGGGTGCAGAGGGGGTGCAGGTATGAAAAATCCCAATATGATTGGCGACCGTCACGCAGTAAATATGCGTGACCGTACTACCCACCTGCCCCGGAGTGTCCTGCTCAAACGCCTCTGGAAATACTTAGGTCGACAGCGAATGCTGATTATCGTTGCGATTCTTCTATCGATTACTTCCAGCGTTCTAAGCCTTTACGGACCTAAGCTTTCCGGTATCGCAATCAATGCAATCGACCTGAAGTCTGGATCTGTAGATCTGGATACAGTCATACACTGTGTATGGCTGATGGCGGTTTGTTATCTGTTTTCTGCAGGGCTGACATATTTTCTAAATTTTGTTATGATCCGCCTTTCCCGCAGAGTTTCCAAGCAAATGCGGCACGACATATTTGAAAATATGAGCCGTCTGCCTGTTCGGTTCTTTGATAGCTATCAGACAGGTGACCTGATCAGCATTATCACCTATGATGTTGATACCGTCAATCAGTCCCTGTCTACCGACCTGATCCAGATTCTCAACAGCATCGTTACGGTCATTGTATCTATGTTTATGATGCTCTCTATTGCACCAAAATTGGTGCTGATCTTCCTTGTGATGATCCCAATCACCTTTTTTGTGACAAAATGGATTACAGGCATCGTCCGTCCTCTGTTCCGCAACCGCAGCGCAAAGCTGGGCAAGCTAAATGGTTTTGTAGAAGAAATGCTTTCCGGTCAGAAAACGATTCGTGCATACGGGCGAGAGGATGTTGTACAGGAGGCATTTGATGAAAAAAATCAAGACGCTGTTAACGCCTACATCAAGGCAGAGGCAAACGGCTCAATTAGCGGACCGGTAATCAATTCCATAAACAATATTTCTTTGGCTTTGGTCTGCATCTTCGGTTCGTTGCTCTTCCTCGCCGGTCAGATCGGTTTGGGCGACCTTTCCAGCTTTGTTCAGTACTCAAGAAAATTCTCTGGACCGATCAATGAATTTGCCAATATAATATCCGAGCTTCAAAGCGCCTTTGCAGCCTCTGAACGGGTGTTCTTCCTGATAGATGCAGAGCCTGAGACAGCAGATTCCCTGGATGCAGAAGTTCTCACAAATGTATACGGTGATGTGCAGCTAGATCATGTTGACTTTTCCTACACACCGGAAAAGCAGATCATCAAGGATTTCTCCATGCATGCAAAGCCCGGATCTCTGACCGCCATTGTTGGCCCCACAGGTGCTGGCAAAACAACGATCATTAACCTTTTAATGCGTTTTTACGATGTTGACAGCGGTGCGATTCTGATCGACGGGAAAGATATCCGATCTGTAACCCGTGACAGCCTGCGAAAGGCTTATACTATGGTCTTGCAGGACACCTGGCTTTTCCACGGAACAATATACGAAAACATTGCCTATGGAAAGCCGGACGCTACACTTGAAGATGTAATCCGGGTATGTAAGGCTGCCCATATTCACGGATATATCTCCCGCCTGCCGGATGGATATAATACCGTACTGACCGACAACGGAACATCCATTTCCAAAGGTCAGAAGCAGCTTCTAACCATTGCAAGAGCTATGCTGCTGGATGCCCAGATGCTCATTTTGGACGAAGCAACTTCCAATGTTGACACCAGAACAGAGCAAAAAATTCAGGCAGCTATGCGAAAGCTCATGGAGGGCAAGACCTGCTTCGTGATTGCCCACCGTCTTTCCACAATCCGATCTGCCGACAACATTTTGGTTATGCGGGACGGAAATATTGTTGAACAAGGAAGCCACGATGCGCTTATGTCCGCAAATGGTTTCTACAAAAAATTATATCAGTCTCAATTCGATGTGATAACTTGATTTTCTGGAGGTTTGAAATCAATGGATCTTTCATGTGTTCAAAAACGAATGGACCACCTGCTGGAACTGGGTGTGCCCGGCTGCTCTATTTCTATACGCAAAGACCACAAAGAAATATACCGCTATATCTGTGGCGTTCGTGACCGCGATACTCTGGTTCCTATGACAGGCGAAGAGTACTTCTACATTTTCTCCTGCACGAAACCCATCACGGTAGCTGCGGCGATGCAGCTTATGGAAAAAGGCGTCATTTCGCTAGATACCCCTGTGGCAGATATTCTGCCAGAATTCGGAAAGGTTATGGTGGATGAAAACGGTACACTTGTGCCGCCTCGTGAGCCTATTACCGTTCATCACCTGATGACTATGAGTGCCGGACTGAATTTTAATGTTGCCAACGATACGATTGGAGATCTGAACACCCTTACTACGCGCCAAATGGCTTCCCTCATGTGCCGCAAGCCCCTGCTGTTCCACCCCGGTGACCGGTATAAGTACAGCATTTGTCTAGATGTGCTGGCATCTGTTATGGAAGAGGCAACCGGAGTGCGGTACGGTGAGTATCTGCGCAAGAATATTTTTGAACCTCTGGGTATGGAGCATACAAGCTTCAACCGCAATGTCTCCCCTATGGCAACCCAATATAAATGCCTCAATGAAACCGGTGAAGTCATAAATATCGGCAATGAACATCCCTATCTTTTTAACGATCACTACGAAAGCGGCGGTGGCGGTCTGGTTTCCACACTGGACGACTATGCCTTATTCGCAGATGCTATGGCTTGCGGCGGTGTAGGTGCAACCGGTGCACGAATCCTGACGGAAGCTTCTATTGATGCACTGCGGGTAAATCAGATCGGTTCTTTTGTTCGCGATAAGGAATTTATGTGCTATACCGGTCCTGGTTATGGCTATGGTTTGGGTGTTCGTACACTGATCGACAAAAGTCAGGGACAGCGCAGTCCCTTGGGTGAATTTGGCTGGGACGGTGCAAACGGTGCTTTCGTGATCATTGACCCGGAGAATCATCTGTCTTTCTCTTTTATGCAGCATATCCGTAATTGGCCTCGGCTAATGGGTGAGTTTTACGCCCCCATCCGTGACGAAGTGTACGATGCATTAGGTCTGTAAAATATATAAAAGCGGAGGTCAGAAATTGACCTCCGCTAATTTACTATATCAATTGTTGTTGGTTAATAATTAGTTTGAATTGCAGACCTAACTTTTCTGCCGCCTTACGGCAAAGCAGCATACGGGTCATAAAAATCTCAAAGTAATCCATAACAGAACCAAAAGCGATATCTACCGTCAGCTCCAGTGTTACGAGAGTCTTTTCATCATTGATCCGAAGCGCAGACTTCTTCACAGAATAATTCACTCGGTCGTGAATATCAAAGGTAGAAATATCGGTATTTCGCACCCGTGTCCAGCGCACATCAGCTTTGTCTGCCAAGATCAGTGCCGCAGCGACTGCATTTACAGGAACACCACTTCCCTCATCGTGGTTTCCGATTGCCGTTACAATGGTTGCCAGTTCCGCAGGATCACAGCCCATATCGTGGAGAATACTCCATGCCATAACCGCGCCGGATTGTGAATGTTCCGATCTATTCACAAGATTACCAATGTCGTGAAGGTATCCTGCAATTTTTGCAAGCTCTGCTGTTCGCTCATCGTATCCCAGCGTTTCGAGAATGTATCCAGCCATTTGGGCAACATGCATCACGTGATCAAAGCTGTGCTTCGTATATCCCAATGCACCCAGTGATTCATCTGCGCGAATAATATAAATCTTAATTGCTTCGTTTTTAATTACCTCATCATAAGTGAGCATAATTATCCCTCCTATGTGGGTATTATAACATCATTGATCCCATATGAAAAGATATTTTTATATCAGGAGTGTTTTTATGTGTACTGCTGTTACATTTCAGACAAAAGCACACTATTTTGGCAGAAATCTGGATCTGGAATACCATTATCAGGAGGCTGTAACCATCACTCCCCGCAACTTCCCCTTTCATTTCCGAAATGCCAACTTGCTAAACAAGCACTATGCGCTTGTGGGTATTGCAACAGTGTCAGAAAACTATCCGCTATATTATGATGCCACCAACGAAACGGGACTTAGTATGGCCGCACTGAATTTCCCGGGAAATGCGATCTACCAATCCGTCCGTGATGACAAGGATAATATTGCGCCATTTGAATTTATTCCTTGGATTTTGGGTCAGTGTGCAAATGTTGATGAGGCTCTAGCTAAACTAAACCAATTAAATCTGGCTAATATTCCTTTCAGCAAAGAGTATCCCCTTTCACCACTTCATTGGATCCTTGCTGACCGAAAACGAGCAATTACAATTGAACCTCTGGAAAGCGGTCTGAAAATTTATGACAATCCTGTTGGCGTGCTTACAAATAACCCAACCTTTGATTATCATATTCACAACTTAAAAAATTATTTAAACCTGTCCCGTGACGAACCGGAGAATCGTTTTGCTCCGCAGTTAACACTCAAACCGTTCAGCAGAGGTATGGGAGCCTTTGGGCTTCCAGGTGATCTTTCCTCACCCTCAAGATTCATTCGGGCAGCTTTCACAAAATTTAATTCTGTCTGCGGTGAATCAGAATCGGAAAGTATCAGTCAGTTTTTTCATATTCTCGGTGCAGTTGCGCAGCAAAATGGTTGTGTACGCGTGGGAGAAAAGTTTGAAAAAACCGTATATTCCAGCTGCTGCAACACAGACCTGGGAATCTATTATTACAGAACCTATGAAAACAGCCAGATTACTGCGGTGGATATGCACAGCGAAGAACTCAACGGAAGTTCTATCATCTCCTATCCCCTGATTATCAGTCAGCAAATTAACAATCTCAACAAATGACGCAGCCTTTCCGGCTGCGTCATTTAAATTCTTTAGAAAAAGACAATTTCATCTTTATTTATTTAAGTAAATGCGCTATAATAGTAAAAATTACTTTGGGAGGAAATTATATGCGCATTGTGGTTAAAATCGGAACCAGCACATTGGCCTACCCTACCGGTCATCTGAATATCCGTCGCGTGGAAGAACTGTGCAAGGTTATCAGTGATATTAAAAACAGCGGACACGAGGTGATTTTGGTATCCTCCGGTGCAATCGGTATGGGTGTTGGTAAACTGGGTCTTCAGCAGCGGCCTACAGATATGCCTACAAAGCAGGCTGCCGCTGCTGTGGGTCAGTGTGAACTGATGTATACATACGACAAATTATTCGGTGAGTATAATCACACGGTTGCTCAGCTTCTGATCACCGGCGATGATGTAGAAAACGAAATACGCCATACCAATTTCAGTAACACCATCAACCGCCTGCTGATGCTTGGGGTCATTCCCATCATTAATGAAAATGACACAGTATCCACCAAGGAAATCGGGATTGGCGATAATGATACGCTGGCAGCAATCGCTGCAGAAAGCATTGGTGCCGACAAGCTGATTCTCTTATCAGATATTGACGGTCTTTATACAGCAGATCCCCACACGAATCCCGATGCAAAGCTGATTGAGAAAGCCACAGTGATTGACGAATCCATTCTCTCTCTGGCTGGAGGAAGCGGCAAGCTGGGAACCGGCGGAATGGTAACGAAGCTGCAGGCTGCTAAGATCTGCCTCGGCTGCGGCTGCGATATGATTATCACAAACGGAAACGAGCCTACCAACTTATATGCTATTTTAGAAGGCAAAAATATTGGCACAACATTTACGGTGAGGAACAATGATTAATATGTTAAAAGCTGCAAAAGCAGCAAGCATAGAGATTGCCGGATTAACAAGTATGCAAAAAAATGCTGCGCTGGAGGCAATGGCAAAAGCTATCATCGAACGGCAGGATGAAATATTGAATGCAAACACGCAGGATATGGAAGCTGCCCGTGCTACAATTTCCTCTGTTATGCTCGACAGGCTGTGTCTCACATCTAAGCGGATCTTGTCTATGGCAAAAGGTATCCGGGATGTGGCATTACTTCCAGATCCTGTCCATACAGAAATTGACTGCTATAGACGCCAGGACGGTCTTCGTATCCGCAAAGTCAGAGTTCCTATGGGTGTCATAGCAATCATTTATGAAAGCCGTCCCAATGTCACCAGTGACGCTGCAGCGCTGGCAATCAAAAGCGGAAATGCTTGCGTACTGCGGGGTGGTAAGGAAGCATTCCGTTCCGCTTGTGCAATTGTAGAAGCACTTCGCACTGGGTTAAGGACTGTTGGCATTACAGAAAACGCTGTTAATTTGGTTATGGACACATCCAGAGACAGTGCCGCCGTACTAATGACTGCCCGGGAGTACATTGATCTGCTCATCCCCAGAGGCGGTGCAGGTCTGATCAATGCCTGTGTGAAAAATGCGACTGTACCCTGCATTGCAACCGGAACAGGCATCTGTCATGTATATGTGGAAAAAAGCGCAGACATTGAAATGGCTTTGAATATTATCGAAAATGCAAAGACAAGCCGTCCCAGTGTGTGTAATGCAGAGGAAGTTCTTCTGGTTGACAAAGCCATTGCACCTTCTCTGCTGCCTAAGCTGTATGAACGGATTGTGACTATGCGGAAGAAATCCGGAAATGTTCCTGTCGAGCTTCGTCTGGACGGGTATGCCCAGTCGATCATTCCGGGAACACCGGTATCAGAGGAAGATTTTAATACAGAATTTTTAGATTACATTTTGGCTGTGAAATGTGTAGAGAATACAGCGGAGGCTGTTGAACATATCCGAAACCACTCTACCGGTCACAGTGAAGCAATTGTATCTTCTGACAGCACAGCGATCTCTATGTTCACAGCCGGTGTAGACAGTGCCGCAGTCTATGTAAATGCTTCCACCCGATTTACAGACGGCGGCGAGTTCGGTCTCGGCTGTGAAATGGGTATTTCCACCCAAAAGATGCACGCAAGAGGACCTATGGGTCTTTTGGAGCTTACGACATATAAGTATATCATTGAAGGAAACGGCCATATCAGATAGGAGTGAGCTTAGTGAAATACGGATTTCTTGGCTGCGGCAATATGGGCAGTGCAATTGCAAGGGCACTTAGAAAGTCAACCGATCAAATTGTAATTACAGACAGCTCCGGTAAGGCAAGAGCGATTGCTGCAGAACTGGGCTGTGAATATACAGATCCTGAAAACTTGATTTATGTTTCTGACCGGATTTTTCTGGCCGTAAAGCCTCAGGTTATGGAGTCGGTACTTACACCACTGAAGCCGGCGCTATCAAAGAAAAAACCTATGCTGATCTCTATGGCAGCAGGACTTTCTATAGATAAGATCGAGTCAATGGTTGGCACCGACCTTCCGATCATACGGATGATGCCCAACACACCGGTGGCAGTTGGATGCGGTATGATACAATTTTGCTACAATCAGCTTGTGACCGATGAAGCACTTTCTTCGTTTCTGGAGGACATGCGCTACTGTGGCAAGCTGGATGCCTTGGACGAGTGTCTGATAGACAGTGCCAGCGCATTATCCGGCTGCGGACCTGCCTATATGTATCTTTTTGTTGAAGCCCTTTCAGACGGCGCGGTAGCCTGTGGATTGCCCAGAGAAAAGGCAATCGAATATGCAACCGCAACTATGGCAGGTGCTGCCCAAATGCTTCAAAAAACCGGTCAGGATCCCTGCACGCTAAAGGATGCTGTCTGCTCCCCCGGCGGCAGTACCATTGCAGGACTTGGCGCTTTGGAAGAGCACGGCTTCCGCGGTGCAGTTATGGATTGTATCGGTGCTGCATATAAACGCAGCAAAGAATTAGGTAAATAAATATTCCCGGCAGGTACATACCTGCCGGGATCGTTATTATTGGGATTCAGATCAGCCAATGACCCGCACACGCAGAACACCGTCCTTTTTCTTCAGCTCCTCAATTGCATTTGCAGAAGGAACACCGTCCAGGTCCAGCATGGTATATGCATATTCGCCCTTACTGCGGTTCATCAGGTCAGAAATATTAATATTCTCATTTGCCATTGCAGCTGTGTACTGACTTAGCGTGTTGGGGATGTTTCTATGCAGAATAACAATACGGGCAGCCTTTGTGCACACGCCCATATCACAGTTGGGGAAGTTTACGGAGTTGACAATATTACCGTTCTCCAGATAATTCATCACCTGCCGAACCGCCATCTTTGCACAGTTATCTTCCGATTCCTCGGTGGATGCACCAAGATGAGGAATGGCAACAACACCAGCCATGCCTGCAGTCTTATCGTTGGGGAAATCCGTAATATAGCGCTTGACCTTACCGGATTTGAGTGCTACTTCCAGCGCATCATCGTCCACAAGCTGGTCTCTTGCGAAGTTCAGAAGGATCACGCCGTCTTTCATCAGGCTGAAGGCATCGGCGTTGATCATCTTCTTGGTGTCCTCTAAAAGCGGGGTGTGGACGGTAATAATATCGCATTTCTCGTAGATCTCTTCCCGGGTCTTAACAGGGATGATACGGCTATCTAAGTGCCAAGCCGCATTGATGGAAATAAACGGATCGCAGCCATAGACTTCCATGCCCAGCTTAATAGCTGCATTGGCAAGGGGGCCACCAATAGCGCCAAGACCAATCACGCCCAAACGCTTACCTGCAAGCTCAATGCCGGCAAACTGGGATTTGCCCTTTTCTACCTTCTTAGCAACATCGCCCTGATCCTAAATTTCCTGAACCCAGTTGATACCGCCAACCACATCACGGCAGCCCAGGAGCATACCGCAAAGAGCAAGCTCTACAACACCGTTTGCATTTGCACCGGGAGTGTTAAACACAACAACGCCCTGCTCTGCACAACGGTCCAGAGGAATATTATTCACGCCTGCACCTGCGCGGGCAATTGCCAGCAGATTTTCAGGCATCTCCAGCTCGTGCATTTGTGCACTGCGGACTACCACAGCATCTGCTTGGCTGAGATTATCTGTTTTCTGATAATTCTCTGTCCAAAGGGCAGTGCCTTTTTCAGAGATGGGATTTAAGTAATTAATGTTAAACATAAGAAGTCCTCGCTTTCTACTATCCATTCTTTTGTATAAACTGATTCATTAGTGCTGTTCCGTTTGCAATGAAATTCCCGGTTTGCGCCGCACCTTTTTCTGAGAAAGGCGCGCTGTTTTCCTGTACGGATATACTGTCATACAGCAAATACGGAACCGGGTCGCCGGTGTGTGTGCGGCAACGAATCGGTGTAGGATGATCCGGCAGAATCATCATGCGGTAATCGACCTTTTGTGCATCCAACTCACTGGAAATCACTGCAATAATGTTCTTATCGATTTCTTCGATGGCGCGCACTTTATTTGCTGCGCTGCCCTGATGGCCCATTTCATCCGGCGCTTCCACATGAACATAAACAAAGTCATTACCGCGGTCCATCAACGCCTGCACAGCGGCAGCAGCTTTGCCTGCATAATTCGTATCCAGCGATCCGGTTGCGCCTTCAACCTCCAAAACCTCCATACCGGAGCCAACCGCAATGCCCTTAAGCAGATCAACTGCCGAGATCATTGCACCCTTAAGACCGGTCATTTCGTAAAAGCTCTGTAATGAAGGCTTTGTGCCAGCACCCCAGAACCAAAGGGAATTTGCCTTGTTCTTTCCTGCAAGCGCCCGTTTTTGGTTCAGCGGATGTTGGTTGAGAATCTGAAAGCTCTTTTCCATCATCGACCGAAACAGCATGTTCTTTGGAAGATAGGAACCGATCTTCTCGCCTAAATGGTCGTGGGGCTGTTCAAAATCCAGAACTTCACCCTTATTCCAAATTGTTATATGGCGATAGCTGGTGCCGGTATAAAACTGAAATTCTTCGCTATTAAAAGCTTCCCGCACAGCATCCATCAGGATATTTGCATCCTGGGTTGAAATTTCACCTGAGCTGTGGTCGATAATAACCTTTTCTTCATAAGGCTCATTTTCAGAAAGTGTTACAAGATTACAGCGCAGTACTACATCGCCAGGTTCTATGGCAACGCCAACGCTCAAAGCCTCCAAAGGTGATCGTCCGGAATAATTGGTCGTAGGGTCATAGCCCAATACAGAGAGATTTGCCACATCGCTTCCAGGTTTCATAGAAGCCGGAACAGTCTGGACCATACCAACTGAGCCTTTGGCAGCAAGGGAATCCATTGCCGGTGTGCAGGCATATTCCATAGGGGTTTTTCCACCAAATTCCTTTAACGGTTCATCTGCCATACCATCTGCAAGGATCACAATATATTTCATTTACCAATCACCTTCTGTCCTTGTTAAGCGTACATTTGTGTTTATATATACTAACATTTTTTTGATAAAAACTCAACTACTTCAATGAAAATTATAGGAAATTTCAATTTATGTGTTTTTTTAATCCTGAATTTGTTAATTCTCACAAACTAGATCAAACGAATGTTATAATGTTCCAGCCAGAAATTGATTTGCAGCATATATGCAATCGTCTGCGGCGTTTTCATAAGCTGCCCATACCAAGGCCACGGATGCTCCGTTTGGAATAATGAGGCAAGCGCCTCTCTGGAAACGATCTGAAATATAGGTGCACTTTGATCTTCCATCACTTCAGATAACAACCGGCTTACAATCTCCTTATACCTGGGATCATAAGTTTTTGGATAAGGACTCTTTTTTCGCCACAGCACCTCCCTAGGAAGCACATCTGCCATAGCATAACGGAGCAGTCCCTTTTCGTAGCTGTGATAATCCTTAAATTCCCACGGAACACCATATAGGTACTCAGCAATCCGATAATCACAAAACGGCACACGAACCTCCAGGCCACTGAACATACTCATTCTGTCCTTGCGATCGAGTAGTGTTTGCATAAACCAGCGTTGATTCAGGTTTACCATTTCTTTCATACGGCGCTCTTGAGGTGTTGTGCCGGGTAAAATATCACATTCATCCAATGTTTGCCGATAATGGTCCTGAACAAATTCATTGGCATTAATTTGTTTTGCAATGTCCGGATGAAGGAACTGGGCTCTTTGACTGGTGTTCTGAGCCCATGGAAAACCGTCTAAGGCACGGACCTCCGGATCCCGATACCACGGGTATCCTCCAAAAATCTCGTCTGCACACTCGCCGGAAAGGGCGACTTTCACATTTGAACGGATCTCCTTACAAAAGGCAAGAAGTGAAAAATCCACATCCGCCATACCTGGAAGATCTCTGGCAACGGTTGCATTCTTCAGTGATGACACCAAATCCTCCGGTGTCAACACTGTCCAGTGGTGACAGGTGTTCAGATACGCCTGCATAATTCCAATATAACTATTGTCCGAGTTCGGTTGAAATTTCCCAGGAACAAAGTATCGGTCATTATTTTCAAAATCCAAAGAAAAGGTGCTAAGTCTCTCTCCCCTGTCCCTCATTTCATTGGCACAAATCGCAGTGATCAGGCTGGAGTCAAGCCCACCGGACAAAAATGTACCGATTGGGACATCCGAAACCATTTGTCTGCGGATCGCATCATTTACAAGAAAGCGCACTTTCTCTGCTGTTTCTTCGAATGTATCCTTATGTTCCCTATCTGTTAATTTCCAGTACCGGCGCCACACCCATTTCCCATCGCTAAATATACCGCAGCACCCGGGCTCTAATTCCATAATTCCGCGAAACACACCGGAGCCTGGCACTCGACCGGGTCCAATGAGCAAAATCTGTGCCGCACCTGTTGCATCCAGTTCCGACTCAACCGTTGGATAAGCCAATATGGTTTTGATCTCAGATGCAAATAGAAAGCCTTCCTGATGCAGTTTATAAAACAGGGGTTTTACGCCAATTCTGTCTCTTGCAAGAAACAGGCGTCTATTTCGGTGTTCCCAAACGGCAAAGGCAAAAATACCGTTAAATTTATCCAGACATTTTCCACCCCACTGTGCATAGGCGTGCAGAACCACTTCTGTATCTGAGTGGGATGAGAAGCGGTGTCCAAGGGTAATCAGTTCTTTTCTGATCTCATTTGTATTATACAATTCCCCATTGTACACAATGGTATATGTCTCTCCTGCCCACTGGGTCTGCATGGGCTGTCTCCCTCTATCCGGGTCAATAATTGCCAGTCTGCTGTGCAGCAGTCCGCAATCTCTGCACTGAAATCTGCCCGTATCGTCAGGTCCGCGCCGTTTCATTGTTTCTATCATTTTATCCATAATAGAATCATTCGCATCCAGTCCGATCATTCCTGCAATCGCGCACATAAAAATCCCTTCCTTTCTATCTGTATATTCTATGCATTACAATGACAGCTGTGTATAGTAACATCCAACCAGGGCATACTGACAGTGGTGATAAAAATGAAAGACAGTAAAGACCTCTTAGGATCTGCTCTGAAAACTGCACAGATGGGACAGATCGGAATACGATCTGTTTTGAAAGCGCCCCTGAAAGCAAGCTTTCAATCCGCTTTGAAGGATCAGCTCCGACAATATGACAGCATTGAACGGGAAGCAAAAGAAATCGCAAACAGCAGAGGCTGGGAGTTGGATTCCCTGTCCTATGGCATTGTCGGTATGACAAATGCAATGGTTCGTGCACATCTATCCTTCGGTAATACGAATTCAAAGGCTGCTGCTATGATGATTAACGGAAGCACGCGTGGAATTATCAAGAGTGTAAAAAATCTTCATGCAATTTCTTCCACAGACGAACGGGTCAGCAACCTCTGTCAAAAGCTGCTGGATTATGAGCAAGAGAACATTCGCAATCTGCAGGAGTTTTTATAACTCCTGCACTTTTTATACGCCATGCGCATAGGATACTTCCGAAACCTTGAAAGGAGGGATTATCCTGGCTGCAACCGGATATATTCAGGTACATGCCTATACCAGTAATGCACAGATCCCCATACAGGACGCGGCGATCACAGTCACAGACGCAAGCGGTTCTGCAATTGCAATGCGTCTTACCAACCGCAGCGGACTTCTGGATGAACCAATACAAATCAGTGTTCCGGATCTATCTGCAAGTCTTACACCCAATACCGGTATTATTCCATTTGCCGTCGTAAATCTTTATGCCAGAAAAGAAAACTTCGAAGCAATAGAAATTGAAAATCTGCAAATATTTCCTGATACCATTACCCTTCAGAATCTTGAACTTATACCTTTATCAGAATTTCCGGATTCCTGGAACAAAGCAGAAATCTTCCAAACACCTGCGCAAAATTTGTAGGGAGGCTAGCTATGCCACCAGTTATTCCATATGTACCCCAGAACATTACTGTACATTTAGGTTCACCCTCATCGAATGCATCAAATGTTACTGTATCGTTTCAGGATTATGTGAAAAATGTTGCATCCAGTGAGATCTACCCTACTTGGGATGAAAGTGCACTGCGAGCAAACATATTAGCCATTGTCTCCTTTGCGCTCAACCGTGTCTATACGGAGTTCTACCGAAGCCGGGGCTATGATTTTGACATCACAAATAACACTGCATACGATCAGGCATTTGTAAATGGCAGAAGCTACTTTGAAAATGTTTCTGCCCTCGTCGATGAGCTATTCAACGACTATTTGCGCAGACCAGGATTTGTAGAGCCCCTTGCAGCAAAGTTCTGCAACGGTACAACTGTGACCTGTGAGGGCCTGAGCCAATGGGGCAGTCAAAATCTTGCTTTACAAGGATATAATTCAGACCAAATTTTGCGCAGCTACTATGGTGATGTTGAGATCGTAACGGATGCACCGATCCGTGGGATTACTGCCTCCTACCCCGGAACACCTTTGCGTGTAGGCAGCAGCGGACCAAATGTAGTTGTGCTGCAAGTGGCACTAAACAGAATATCTCAGAATTATCCTGCTATTCCTAAAATCCCAGCCAATGACGGCATATTCGGCAGCCGTACTGAAGCAGCAGTTCGAGCGTTTCAGCAAATATTCGGTCTGACTGCAGATGGTATTGTCGGTCCTGCAACCTGGTATGAGATCGTGCGAATATACGGAGGCGTCAACAGCCTGTCAGAGCTTCGCAGCCAAGGACAGCAGTATTATGCGATCAATTGGGCAGCACCAAACTCTCTGCAAGTTGGAGACAGCGGTGAATATGTACAGTTTTTGCAATATATGTTGGCGATTCTCTCCAGATACATTCCCAACATCCCACCTGTTTCCGTGGACGGTATCTACGGACAGGCGACCCGAGCAGCAGTCCTTGCCGCACAGCGACGGTTTGGTCTTCCCGAAACAGGCTCTGTGGACACAAGCACATGGGATGCGATCTACGATCAGTATTCCGGTATAGAAAACACCACCTTGCGCTCAGAAACAAACTTCCCACGTGCTTCAAGTGCTAGTGTGCCGGCCGGAAATGTTCGATCTGCCGGAAGCTTTAACCGGCCTAACAATAATTCTCAAAACGGGTCTCGCACCAATTATGCCCGAACAACAAATATGACCCAATTTCCCGGTAGAGATCTTAGTATTGGATCACAGGATCCTGTGCGCAAGGAGGTAGTGCGATGAAACCACCGGAATCCTTTATTGAACAGCCGGTCAGAAGTCTGCAAACAATGCTCAGGGTTCTGGCAGAAGATGATTCCAGTTTACCTACCGTTATTCCTGACGGCATTTACGGACCAAGCACGATGACTGCAATTACTGCATTTCAGCGTAAATACGGGTTACCTATTACCGGGATCACCGATCAGTACACATGGGATAAAATTGTATCTGTTTATGAACCGGCTGTAATACGCGTAGGAAAGGCACAGCCCATTGAGGTACTTCTGGATGCTGGAGAAGCTCTTCGTATTGGTGACAGCAATCCTTATGTCTATCTTGCGCAGGCAATGCTGCTGGAGCTTTCTGAAAATCACGCGACCATCACACCGCCAGATGTCAACGGTGCCATCGACACGGCAACATCAGATGCTGTTTTGCAGTTTCAGAAATTATCCGGCCTTCCGCAAACAGGTGAGATCGACCGTATCACCTGGAAGCATCTTGTGCTGCAATTTACGCTGGATGCACACCACCGCAACACGCAGTATATAAAATTGTGAATTTTTTTAGGTTTTTTTCAAAAACCCTTGATTATCTTGCAAAATAACATATAATGGAAATAAGATCTTGCGCTGCTCAGGCATGGAGGAAGCCGTTCGTATGTTTATAAGAAACTGGAAAAAAGAAATATTTACCATACCTAATCTTCTAAGTATGTTTCGGCTTGTGCTAATCCCTGTGTATATTTCTATTTATTTGAATGCACAATCGTCCGCTGACTATTATCTGGCAGCAGCCATCCTTGCTGTTTCATGTCTGACTGACCTGATTGACGGTAAGGTTGCACGGCATTTTAATATGATTTCTACACTAGGTAAAATATTAGACCCCCTTGCAGACAAACTGACGCAGTTTGCACTGATCGTCTGCCTGACTGTGAAGCATCCTGTCCTGAAATATTTGGTCTATCTATTTGTGTTAAAGGAAAGCTTCCAGCTGATTGCTGGTTGCTTAAATCTGCGAAAAGGCAAAATGCTTAAAGGCGCACTGTTAACCGGCAAAATCTGCACTACTGTGTTGTTCCTGAGCTTGATCCTGCTGGTGATGATTCCAGAAATGCCAGGAAAAATTGTTACAATAATCGCAATCATTGATGGTATTTTTATGCTCGCAGCCTTTGCAGACTATGTAACCTCCTATTTTCGGCGCGATTCTGATTTCCAATCCATTAACGATACGCAATAAACAAATCCCGGAGCGATCGCTCCGGGATTTTATCTGCAATGCTTTATCCAGCATTGAAATATTTTTTATGCTGTGATATAATACAAAAGAACACAAACAGATACGGAGGACACAAATTATGGACTACAGTAAGCTTCAAAACGGCAGTGATATTCGCGGTGTAGCCTTAGATGGCATCGCCGGTCAGAATGTGAACCTGACGGAGCAGGTCTGCCGGGATATCGGCCGCGGTTTTGCTTTGTGGCTTTGTGATAAGACAGGAAAAAGAACCGATCTGCGTGTAGCAGTGGGCATGGATTCCCGTCTGTCCGGACCGAATCTATCCAAGTGGATCTGCGAGGCTATGGCGCAGGAAGGACTTCTTGTAACAGACTTTGGTATGGCAAGTACACCGGCTATGTTTATGTCCACAGTCACAGAAGGATACCTTTTTGACGGTTCCGTAATGATTACAGCAAGTCACCTCCCCTTTAACCGTAACGGTTTCAAGTTCTTTACCGCACAGGGAGGATTGGAAAAAGCTGATATTAAGCAGATTCTCGACTATGCCGCAGGCGATCATACAACCGGTCTTGCCGGTGGTTCGATCTGTCAGGGCGAATTTATGGATACATACGCCAAGATTCTGGCAGATAAGATCCGGGCAGCCTCTGGTAAAGACCGGCCGTTAGAGGGCTTCCGGATCGTTGTGGATGCAGGTAACGGTGCAGGTGGCTTCTATGTGGATAAAGTTCTGAAGCCTTTAGGTGCTAACACGGATGGCAGCCGTTTCTTAGAGCCTGACGGCAGTTTCCCCAACCACATTCCCAATCCTGAAAATAAAGAGGCAATGCAGAGTATCACAGAGGCTGTCAGGGAGACAAGCGCTGACCTGGGCATCATTTTTGACACAGATGTGGATCGTGCAGGCGCAGTACTTTCCGATGGCAGCGAACTCAACCGCAACCGGATCATTGCTATGCTTGCTGCAGTTCTTCTGCGTGAGCATCCCGGTACTACCATTGTAACAGACTCTATTACCTCCACCGGTCTTGCTAAATTTATTGAAGAAAAGGGCGGTATCCACCACCGCTTCAAGCGTGGTTACCGGAATGTTATTAACGAATCCATCCGCCTGAATGAATTAGGACAAGATAGCCAGCTGGCAATCGAAACCTCCGGACATGGCGCGTTGAAAGAAAATTATTTCCTGGATGACGGCGCTTACTTAGTTACCAAGCTGCTCATTGAGCTTGCCCGCGGAAAAGAACAGGGTTACACGCTGGAATCTCTGATTGCTTCATTGGAAGAACCTGCAGAAAGCGTTGAGTTCCGTATGAACATCCTGCTTGATGACTTCAAATCTTACGGTCAGCAGGTCATCGATGATCTAACCGCTTATACCCAGAACCAACCTGGTTGGACACTTGCTCCCAGCAATTTTGAAGGTGTGCGTGTCAATCTGGATGAGGAACACGGCAGCGGTTGGTTCCTGCTTCGCCTGTCTCTTCACGATCCCCTGCTCCCGCTGAACATCGAAAGCAATATACAGGGCGGTGCAAAGCAAATCGCAACTGAGCTTGCAGGCTTCCTGTCAGGTTACGAAAAACTGGATACCGCTTCCCTGCTGGATTATTGTAAATAAACATTTATCCCCCTTTGCCGTTGGGCAAAGGGGGATGTATTTTACTACTCAAATCAACGTTTAATATCGAAGCTTAAATCCATAATTTCTTGGATTGCACGGACATCATCTGTGATGTTGGCATCGCCCCGGATCGTATGCTTGATAACAGAACTTGCAACCGCAAAATTCAGCATATCCATCGCCTTATAGTCGTGAATCATTGCATAGATAAATCCGCTAGCAAAGGCATCACCGCCGCCAACTCGATCCAAAATGTTGAATGTAAAGAGCTTGCTTTCAAAGGTGTGACCCTGATACCACATAAAGGCTTTCAGACTGTTCTGAGAACCGGAATGGGCATAACGAACATGTCTTGCAATGCATTTCAGATTTGGATACCGCTCAATGAAATGCTGGAATATCTCGTCCTGCTGCTCATAGGTAGGCTGGAGTGAAACGCCGTCCTTCCAGTCACCTTTACAGTGGTCATTCTCGTCCTTCCACAGGTGATAAGGCTCAATACCAAACAGAACATCTACATACGGCAGGCATAAGGTGCAGTAATCTCTCGCCTCTTCCCAGGTCCAAAGGCGACTGCGGAAATTACCGTCAAAGCTGACAGTCATCCCCTTCTCCTTTGCTTTTTGCAGGCAACGCAAAACAAAATCTGCGCAGCTTTGGCAGAGAGCCGGTGTGATACCGGACATATGCAGCCAGTCAAAACCGTCAAGCAGTGCATCCAAATCCACTTTTGTCAGATCATATTCTGTAATCGCGCTGTGCTTACGGTCATAGGTGACCTTACTTGCACGAATTCCGTAGCCGGTTTCCAGATAATATGTACCCAGTCGATGTGTAGGCGTTTCTTCCGGTGTGCTTAAGATGACAGGCGTGCAGTGGACATCATTGGATCGCAGTGTACGGATCGCACTTTTACCAATGGAATTATTGGGTACAACCGAGAAAAAGGTACTGTCAATACCTAAGTTCGCAAGAGCAAGGGCAATATTTGCCTCACTTCCGCCGTAATTCGCCTCAAAGCTATTTGCCATGCGAATTTTTTCGTAGTTAGGCGGGGTCAGGCGAAGCATAATCTCACCAATGGTTATAAATTTTTGAGGGCTTTTAATGTTTTTAAGTAGTGGATTATGATGCTGCATAGTATTGCCTCCTTATGTTATATTTTGTAATTTATGGTATAATATTAACACGAATTGAATAAACTTTCAAGGTATAAAAAGTGTGCATCTCCTTGGAGATGCACACTTTTTAGTCTGATAACTTATGAATAAACAGTCCACTTCGGAGCTTCGGCTCAAACCAGGTGGATTTCGGGGGCATAATTGCACCGGCATCTGCAATATCCATAAGATCGTCCATTGTTGTGGGATACATAGAAAATGCCACTGCCATACTGCCGTCGTCAACCCGATCAGAAAGGGCATTTAACCCACGGATACCACCGACAAAGTCAATCCGCTTATCGGTTCTCGGGTCGCCAATGCCTAAAATCGGATGCAGCAGGTTGTTCTGCAGAATAGACACATCCAGACGGGCAACAGGGTCAGATACATCGAATGTACCCTCTTTTGCCTCCAGAAGCATCCACCCGCCGTCCAGATACATACCGAAAGTATGCTTCTTTTCAGGCTTCAATGCGCCACTTCCTGTATAGGTTGTTACGGTAAATTTCTCACTGATCTTCCGAAGAAATTCGTCTTTAGAATTACCGTTCAAATCCCGCACAATGCGGTTATAGTCCATAATATACAGCTGATCATCCGGGAAAATAACGGAAAGAAAATAGTTAAACTCCTCTTCCCCACTGTAATCCGGTTTCGCTTCCCGGCGTTTCAGACCAACACGCACAGCAGATGCGCTGCGGTGATGTCCATCGGCAATGTAAAGATTATCAATGCCTGCAAACTCAGCAGAAATGGCTTCAATGGCTGCCGGATCATCCATTACCCATACAGTATGACCAATGCCATCCTCGCTTACAAAATCGTAAACCGGTGCTTTTGCTGCCATGGTGTCATTTACAAGCTTGTTGATTGTTTCTTTTGCACGGTATGTCAGGAAGATCGGTCCGGTGTTAGCATCGCAGTAATCCACATGGTTGATCCGGTCCTGTTCCTTATCAGCTCTGGTCAGCTCGTGCTTTTTGATTACATTATTTATGTAATCGTCTATAGACGCACAGGCAACAATGCCGATCTGTGCCCGTCCGTTCATGACCTGCTTATAAATATAGAAACAAGGTCTAGCATCCTGAATAAAAACGCCATCGGAAATCATCTTATTGAGATTGTCTCTGGCTTTTTCATAAACGCGGGTATCATAAAGATCAATTGCTGGATCCAGATCGATCTCAGCCTTATCCACATGCAAGAAGGAATAAGGGTTTCCTACAACCATTACTCTGGCTTCATTGCTGTCCATAACATCGTACGGAAGCGCTGCAACCTTATTTGCCAGTTCAGATACCGGTCTGATTGCCTGAAAAGGTCTGATAATAGACATATCTGTCTCCTTTATTTGTATTCAGCCTCAAACTTCTTAAGGAATGCTACAAGGGCCTCAACGCCCTCCTTGGGCATTGCATTGTAAATAGAAGCACGCAGACCACCTACGGACTTGTGTCCTTTCAGGTTGTCGAACCCTGCCTTCTTGGTAGCTGCCACAACCTCTGCATCCAGTTCCTTAGAGGCGGTTACGAAAGGCACATTCATCAGGCTGCGTACATCTTTATCGACTGTACCGCTGAACATCTTGGATTCGTCAAGGAAATCATACAAGATCTTTGCCTTGTCAATATTCATCTGGTTTACAGCATCCAGACCGCCCAGCTTCTTCAGGTACTTAAACACCTTGCCGCAGCAGTAGATCGCCCAGCAGTTAGGGGTATTATACATTGAACCGGCATCTGCATGGGTCTTGTACTGCAGGTAAACAGGCAGATTATCAAGATCATCCCGGATCAGATCCTCACGGATAATCACTACAACCATACCTGCAGGTCCTACATTCTTCTGAACACCGGCATAGATCAAACCGTAGTCGGAAACATTGCAGGGCTTAGACAGGAACATAGAAGACTGATCGGCAACAAGGATCTTACCCTTTGTGTTGGGAAGTGTCTGCCATGTCGTGCCGTGGATCGTCTCATTTTCACAAATATATACATAGTCAGCGTCTTCCGGAATATCCAGATCCGAGCAATCGGGAATATATGTATAATTCTTATCCTTAGAGGAAATGACGGTGACCTCACCAACCTTCTTTGCCTCTGCGATTGCCTTCTTGGACCAGGCACCGGTTTCAATGTAGACTGCCTTACCGTTTTTCATCAGGTTCATAGGAATCATAGAGAACTGCAATGTTGCACCGCCCTGAATGAACAGCACCTTGTAATTATCGGGAATCCCCATCAGGTCACGCAGGTCCTGTTCCGCTTCATCAATGATCTGCTGATAAACAGCACTTCTGTGTGACATCTCCATCACACACATACCACTGCCGCGATAGTTCATCATTTCATCCCGGATCTCTTCCAGGACTGCTTCCGGCATCATAGCCGGACCGGCAGAGAAATTAAAAGTACGATCATAATTCATAGAGCTTACCTCCTCATTGTTAATTGTATACAGTATAACAAGTTAGAGCACAATTTTCAACCAGATTATTTTACAAATGCATCTTATTTATTGTGCTGTTTATTGTCAATTTGTGCACATCTGTCCGTATGGTAGAAACATTTTACTGTATCTGTCTCTTGAGCCTTTTATCTAAAAAAAAGAAAAGTCACACGATTGTGAGACTTTTCTTTTGTCATTCGTGTCCGAAAAAGAACTGGTGAGAAACCCTTGATTTTACTGGGTTTTGCCCAGTTTTTCTTTGCATTTTTATTATAACATAAAAAAGCACTCCCTGCAATATAAAAATGCAGAAAGTTCCCATCAATTTTATAACGGCAATGCAAAGCAAACGCCTGCAAAACTACAACCGTTATCAAATAATATATAAAAGAAGAATGACATCCTAATCGAACCGTAACAGTTCAGATTTGGGATGTCATTCAATTTTTTACTTCTTTTTCTTGAATTCTTTTTGACCTCTGGTGCTGCCGCCGTCACAAAGAATATCAACACCTGCAAGGTAGCCGTTACGCTCGTCAGCTACTGTTGCAATGGCATAACCGAGTTCTTCAGGTGTACCCATACGCTCTTCACAGGATAATTTGATAAGATATCCGCCGTGCTCTTCTTCCATCTTACCCATATCTGTTGCAATAAGACCGGGACTGAGAGAAACAACTCTGATTCCTTTTGGACCGAGATCAAATGCACTTTTTGCGGCATACCAGCAAACGAAATTCTTCGAAAGACCGTAAGCAAAGCCGTTCTTTTCATAATCGGTTTTAGCCATGTTTGCTCTCTTGATGAGTTTTGCAAGGAAAGCTTCTTCATCTGTTTCAGCAAGAGGATAAGCCTTCTTGGGAAGAATGAAAGAAGGAAGCGAATACGCGGAGTTTGATGAAATATCGCAGATAACACTTCCTGCATTCATTTTCTTCGAAAATTCCTGATTAACATAAACAGTTCCGAGAGCATTGATGCGAAGAATCTTTTCCTGATCTCCTGCGCTGCCCATTGCGGGTGAAATACCTGCGGCGTTGATTACATTCTTGATTTCACCGAGTGATGCAGCATATTTGGCAAGTTTTTTAACGCTTTCACGGTCTGATGTGTCGCAGGCATAAGCATAAGCTTCGTAACCCAACGTTTTGAGTTCGTTAACTGCATTTTCAAGTTTTGCAACTGTTCTGCCTGAGACAACGATAATTTTTTCCTTAGGCATAAACTTTGCTGCAGCAAGCCCCATACCGCTGCCGCCGCCTGTGATTACGCATACATTTTTCATTATCTGTTCTCCTTTAAATCTTTTTTAAATAACTGTTTCAATTTTATCACAATGAACTGTTATTGTCTATACTTATTTAACTGCTCAAAAACAGGAAAAGTATAGCAGAAAACCATAAACAAAACATGGCGAAGCCTTGAATGTAATCCGCAACTTGTTACGGTATGTAATCAACACGAAGTGTTGGATGTAATCATTTCGAAGAAAAGTATGTAATCAATCCGAAGGAAATACACGCTGACGCGTGATGCCATACAGTCGCAAAGCGACTGATTCCATACACCCTTGCGGGTGATGCCATGCCAATCCTTCGGATTGGATAAAAATAAAGCACTTCCGAAGAAGTGCTTTATTTTTTGGAGCTAGTGACCTGACTCGAACAGGCGACCTTCTCATTACGAGTGAGATGCACTACCGACTGTGCTACACTAGCATATAATCCCTATTTAGCGAAAATTATTATAGCCACAATTTTATAAAAAGTCAACAGTTTTATCATCTAGTGCCCTTTTCTATCAAAATAGGTCTTGACAAATCTCCAGAAATAGAGTAATATACTCTGGCTGGCTGAAAATACGGCTGGATATTTGGAGAAGTCGCGTAGCTGGCCGAGCGCGCACGATTGGAAATCGTGTATACCCCAAAAGGGTATCGAGGGTTCAAATCCCTCCTTCTCCGCCATAAAATCCCGAATGCTTCCGCGTTCGGGATTTTTCCTTAATCTTAGTGAAACAAGGTGTTTTCAATGGATTATAATACCTTACTGGATGTAGTTTCCGATCTTGGCTACCATCTGGCAATGTGCGGTGCTGAAACATACCGCATTGAAGAAAGTGTTACGCGGATTATGGCCTCCTACGGGATTGAATCTGAGGTGTTTGCCATTCCCAACTGCCTAATCGTCAGCATCTCAACCTCCAACGGCAAACCTATGACTAGAATGCGTCGTATCGGACAGCACGGAAACGATTTGGACGGTGTGGAACGATACAGCAATCTCAGCCGTAGAATCTGTGCTGAAAAGCCCGATCCCAAAATCGCAGTAAAATGGCTCAACGAAATGGAAACAAATCTTGCACGGTATAGCTTCCCTATTTTCTTATTGGGAAATTTCATTGGCTCACTTGGTTTCTGTTTGCTGTTTGGCGGTTCATTTGTAGACAGTATTTGTTCCGGAATGTGCGGTATCATTGTTGGTCTTGTAAGCCGTCTCATGGACAGGCTGAAAGTAAATCCTTTTTTCAGCACGATTGCCAGTGCATTTTTAATGGCATTTGCCGCTTACGGAATGGGTAGTGCAGGAATCGCAAACAACACAGATACCGTAGTAATCGGTGCCTTAATGCTCCTGGTTCCCGGACTGCTGATCACCAATGCAATGCGGGATATCATTTTTGGCGATACAAACTCCGGAGTTAATCGCATTGTTCAGGTTTTTCTGGTGGCAGCAGCCATCGCCCTTGGCACAGGTGCTGCCTGGAATCTTGCAAATGCTTCTTTTGGTATTTCCCTGAATCCCGATCCGATCACATATCCATACACAATGCAGATCCTTGCTGCTATGCTCAGTTGTTTTGGGTTTTCATTAATTTTTAATATACACGGTCATGGTATTGGATTGTGCATACTTGGCGGCGGTCTGAGCTGGGCAGTCTATATTGCAGCACTGCACTTTGGCAGTAATGACATTATGGCATATTTTATAGCAGCAATTATTTGTGCAGCCTACGCAGAGACAATGGCAAGAATACGAAAATGTCCTGCAATCTCCTATCTCGTGACCTCAATTTTCCCACTGATCCCCGGTGCAGGTGTATACTACACCACCAACCACTTGGTTCGTGGCGATATGCAAAGTTTTTCAGCACAGGGTATTCACACCGTGGCGATTGCCGGTGCGATTGCTGTTGGCATCCTGATGGTTTCCACCCTTGTCCATCTTTGGGCTGTCTGGCGTACACATAGGAAATAAACGAAAAGCTTCGGATCATGATCCGAAGCTTTTTTGTGCCATTTTTACTTTCCGGCCTTCTTCTCAGCTTTTGCCTTTGCCTTTTCTTCCTGACGCTTCTTAGCCTCAGCCTTTGCATTTTCAGTGGCAGTTTCATTGGTAGAAAGCGCCCACTTAGCAAATTCAATGCGAACCTGATCTGCGCCGGTCTCAAGAACGAACTTGTCATCCTTAACGCTGACAATGGTGCCGGTAATGCCACCAATGGTGGTGATCTTATCGCCCTCTTTTAGTGAGGACCGCATATTTTCCTGTTCTTTCTTACGCTTGTTTTCGGGCCGGATCAGCATAAAATAGAAGACAGCCACCATAACTACAAGCATAATTACAGTAGAGGTCATACCACCGCCAGCCGCTGTACCTGTTAAAATAGGAAGCATAAACAAAACTCCTTTGTTCAGAATCTATATACTATTATACCATTATTTAGTAAAAATGCAAGTCATAATTAAATCCGACGTGCTAATTTCTCAGAAAATTCATTTCTGAAAGCACCAAAGGTGCCGTTATCCAAT
The DNA here is from genome assembly GCA_017521485.1 of Oscillospiraceae bacterium. Classification (GTDB taxonomy): domain Bacteria; phylum Bacillota; class Clostridia; order Oscillospirales; family Oscillospiraceae; genus Faecousia. The sequence goes on along the minus strand of JAFXCL010000045.1, from coordinate 15,548 downwards.
GCAATACGGATCCGTTCCATCAGCTTATTGTAGAAATACAGATTATGCATCACAGACAGACGCATTGCAAGCATTTCCTCTGCCACAAATAAATGACGGATGTAAGCTCTTGTGTATCTGCGGCAGACCGGGCAGTCGCATTGGGGGTCAATGGGATTTAAGTCCAAAGCATACTTGGCATTCTTCAGATTGATCGCACCCTCCCAGGTAAATAGCCTTGCGTGACGGGCATTTCTTGCGGGCATTACACAGTCAAAGAAGTCCACACCCCTTGCAACGGCCTCGATAATATTGGTCGGCGTACCAACACCCATCAGGTAGCGGGTCTTATCTTGGGGCATATAGGGTTCAACCGCCTCAATAATATCATACATTTCATCTGCGGTTTCGCCCACTGCGAGACCGCCAATGGCATATCCCGGCAAATCAAGCTCTGCAATTCGCTTCATATGGTCCACGCGTATATCCGCATAAGTGCCGCCCTGATTGATACCCCATAGCATTTGCTGTGGGTTCACAGTATCCGGCAAGGCGTTTAGCCGGGCATTTTCCGCCTTGCAACGCTCCAGCCAGCGGTAGGTTCTGTCAACACTTTCCAAGACATATTTCCGCGGTGCAGGATTTTCAATACACTCGTCAAACGCCATACAGATATCTGAGCCCAGATTGGATTGGATCTGCATACTCTCCTCGGGACCCATAAAAATCTTATGGCCGTCAATATGAGATGCAAAGGTCACACCCTCCTCTTTAATCTTCCGCAAGGAGGACAGGGAGAAAACCTGAAACCCGCCGGAATCCGTGAGGATCGGTCCGTCCCAAGTCATAAACTTGTGCAGACCTCCACATTCCTTCACCAGCTTATCACCGGGACGCAAATGCAAATGGTAGGTATTGCTCAGCTCAACCTGGCAGCCAATGTCCTTTAAATCCTTTGCGCTCAAAGCGCCCTTGATCGCACCTTGTGTACCAACATTCATAAATACAGGGGTCTGAACCGTACCGTGGGCGCAGGTAAACTCGCCGCGGCGTGCCTTGCCCTCTGTTTTTAATACCTTAAACATAAATTACCTCTTAAATGATCAGCATTGCATCGCCAAAGGAGAAGAAGCGGTATTTTTCGGAAACCGCAGTCTCATAGGCACTTAGTATATTTTCTCTGCCTGCAAAGGCAGATACCAGCATTACCAGTGTGCTTTCCGGCAAATGGAAGTTAGTAATCAAGGCGTCCATTGCCTTAAATTTATAGCCGGGATAAATAAAAATATCTGTCCAGCGGCTTTTTTCAGAAAATGTGCCGTCCGGATCAACAAGGCTTTCTAAAGTACGGCAGGAGGTTGTTCCAACGCAGATGACCCTGCCTCCCCTAGCCTTTGTCCTATTTAGAATTGCGGCTGTTTCGGTGCTCATCATACACAGTTCACTGTGCATATGATGCTCGTCAATGCTTTCTGCTTTCACAGGTCGGAACGTACCTAAGCCAACATGGAGTGTAATAAATGCAGTATCGATGCCCTTACTGCGGATCTTCTCAAGCAGATCATTGGTAAAGTGCAATCCTGCTGTCGGTGCTGCTGCTGAACCTACTTCCTTGGAATACACGGTCTGATACCGTTCCTGATCCTGAAGTTCCTCCTTAATGTAAGGCGGCAGAGGCATTTTCCCAAGCCGCTCCAGCACCTCAAGGAAGATTCCTTCATAATGGAAGGTCACGATCCGGTTGCCATCCTCACGGACTTCCGTTACCGTGGCAGTCAGTTCGCCGTTGCCGAACACTACCTGCTGACCCTCCTGCAGCTTTCTGCCGGGTTTTGCAAGGCATTCCCACTTCTTATCTCCCAGATCCCGAAGCAGCAGCAGCTCCACAGCACCGCCTGTGGGACGGTGTCCTAACAGCCTTGCCGGCAGTACTCTGGAATCATTCATTACCAGACAGTCGCCGGGCTTTAAATATTCAATCACATCATAAAAATGCCGGTGGGTCACCTGACCGGACATCTTGTCAAGAACCAACAATCTGGAGCTGTCGCGCTGCTGCAAAGGCGTCTGCGCAATCAGTTCCTCCGGCAAGTCATACCAAAAATCACGGGTCTTCAAGATCATAGCCTCCGATAAAACACATTTTACTTAGTATAGTCTATTTTCTTTCACTTTGCAACACGCAAATCAATCAATTGTTGCATAGACTGGGTTGGAGGTATTGCCTATGAACAATCCTATTTTTACAGGTGTCTGTACAGCACTTGTGACCCCATTTATAGACGGTAAGATCAACTATCCAATGGCTGAAATGCTCATACGCAGGCAGATCGATTCCGGTGTCAAAGCGATTGTCCTGTCAGGAACGACCGGAGAAGCCTCTACCCTATCCGACGGGGAAAAAATCGAACTGTTTCGCCGGTGTAAGTCATACGTCGGCGACAGCTGTTTGATTATTGGCGGCACAGGAACAAATTCAACGGCACATAGTCTTGAACTGAGTATTGCAGCCCAGACAGCAGGTGTGGACGGACTTTTAATGGTTACACCCTATTACAACAAAGCAACACCGGACGGACTGTATATCCATTACCGCTCCATAGCGCAGGCGGTCAGTTTGCCCATCATTGTCTATAATGTGCCCTCCAGAACCGGGCTGGATATCCCCATATCGGTCTATGCAAAGCTTAGCTCTGTACCCAATTTGGTTGGCGTAAAAGAGGCAAGCAGTGACATTACCAAGATCACAAAAACCCGCTGTGCCTGTGGCAGCCGCTTTACAATCTGGACCGGCAACGACGATCTGATCGTTCCGGCAATGTCTCTTGGGGCGCTTGGGGTAATTTCAGTTCTTTCCAATGTTTGTCCCAGAGAAACTGCGGATATGGCAAACGCAGCACTTGCCGGAGATTTTGACACTGCATCCAGTTTGCAATGTCAGCTTCAACCCCTAGTGGAGCTGCTGTTCTGCGAGGTCAACCCCATTCCGGTAAAAGCAGCAATGCGCTATCTTGGCTACGATTGCGGTCGCTGCAGGCTCCCTCTGACAGAGCTGACAAAGGAAAATCAAAACAGGTTAAAAGCATTCTTTGGATAATACAAAGGACGGCAATTTGCAAATTGCCGTCCTTTGTATTATCCAAGAAGTGCCTTATGGAATACTTTCTTGCCCTTACGGAGCTTCACGCCTGTTTTCAGGTCATCCTCTGTGACGCTGAAGGTGTGGTCCGGTACTTTTTCGTCGTTTACAAACACGCCGCCCTGCTGGATCAGCCGTCTTGCCTCGCCGTTAGAACCGGCAAGCTTACAGGCAACCATCAGATTCAAAATACCGATCTTGCCGTCGACAAGCTGGTCGGCAGAAATTTCCGTGGTGGGCATATTGGCATCGTCACCGCCGCCCATAAACAGTGCCTTTGCAGCAGCCTGTGCCTTATTCGCTTCCTCTTCACCATGGACCAGCTTTGTCAGCTCGTACGCAAGAATCTCCTTAGCGGTATTCAGCTGAGCATCCTTCCAGGAATCCATCTCGTCGATCTGCTCCAAAGGCAGGAAGGTCAGCATACGGATGCACTTGAGCACATCAGCATCCTCTACATTACGCCAATACTGGTAGAAATCATAGGGTGCAGTCTTATTAGGGTCAAGCCAGACTGCTCCGGAAGAGGTCTTGCCCATCTTCTTTCCCTCGGAATTGAGCAGCAGTGTGATGGTCATTGCGTGGGCGTCCTTACCCAGCTTTCTGCGGATCAGCTCAGTACCGCCCAGCATATTGCTCCACTGGTCGTTGCCGCCGAACTGCATATTACAGCCGTAGTGCTGATACAGATGATAGAAGTCGTACGACTGCATGATCATATAGTTGAATTCCAGGAAACTAAGACCCTTCTCCATACGCTGCTTGTAGCACTCAGCACGGAGCATATTGTTCACAGAGAAGCACGCACCCACTTCCCGAAGGACATCCACATAGTTTAGATTCAGCAGCCAGTCTGCATTATTAACCATTTGTGCTTTGCCTTCGCCAAATTCAATAAACCGCTCCATCTGCTTTTTAAAGCAGTCACAATTATGCTGGATTGTCTCAACGGTCATCATAGAGCGCATATCCGTTCTGCCGGAGGGATCGCCGATCATTGCAGTGCCGCCGCCAATCAGGGCAATGGGCTTATTGCCTGCCATTTGCAGCCGCTTCATCAGGCAAAGTGCCATAAAGTGGCCTACATGCAGGGAGTCGGCAGTGGGGTCAAAACCAATATAGAAGGTAGCCTTACCGTTATCGATCATCTGGCGGATCTCATCTTCATTTGTAACCTGAGCGATCAGTCCACGCGCCACCAATTCATCATACAGTTTCATTTGTGATTCCTCCGTAATTCTTTATTCATAGCGCAGCATCTCTTCTGCACTTTTGAGTGTTGTATCTGTAATATTCGCGCCGCCGATCATACGGGCAAGCTCTTTCTTTCTGCCATCAAAATCCAGCAGTTCTACACTTGTATAAGTACGCCCATCACGCACATCCTTTGCAATCAGCAAATGGGATTGTGCCAGCGCAGCCAGCTGCGGCAAATGGGTCACGCACAAGACTTGCTTTGTAGCTGCCACACTTCTGAGCTTTTCCGCAACCTTTTGGGCAGCACGACCGGAAACACCGGTATCCACTTCATCAAAAATAAGGGTCGCAACCTTATCCTGCTGGGCAAGCACATTTTTAATTGCCAGCATAATACGGGCAAGCTCACCGCCGGATGCCACTTTACTTAGAGGCTTCAGCGCCTCGCCAACATTTGCTGACATATAAAATGCCACAGTATCCGCGCCGTTTGCTGTTAACTCCGTTTCCGTAAATTCACAGGAAAACTGAACCTTGGGCATATCCAATTGGGCCAGCTCTGTAAGGATCTGGGCAGATAAGTCCTGTGCGCCAGTCTGTCGCCTTTTCCGAAGTGCATAGGCCACATCCCAAGCTGTTTTCTCTGCCTGCTCCAGCTTCTTCTTCAGCTTCTCAAGATGATCGTCTGCAAACTCTATCTCATCGAGTTCTTGTTTTGCATGATCGAGAAATTCCAGAATGTCTTCACAGGTTGTACCGTATTTCCGCCGCAGACGGTGGATCACATCCAGCCTTGCCTCAATTTGCTCCAATTCATCGGCAGAAAAAGTCAGGCTATCTCTGGCGTCCCGGACTTCTTCTGCCACATCCTGAACCTGATACATTAGGTCTGCTAACTTTTCACGAATGGAATCGTAAGCATCCGTATATCTAGTCAGCTTTGACAGTTCCCGCTCTGCATCTGAAAGCAGTGCTGCCGCACCGTCTGTATCTTCACCGCCGTAAAGAAGCTCTACGGCAGTATGAATTCCGTCACTGAGCTTTTCTGCATTTTGCAGGATCTTTCTTCTGTCCTCCAACTGTTCGTCCTCACCTGGGCGAAGCTCTGCTTTTGTAACTTCCTCGATCTGGTATCGTAGGGTCTCCATGCGGCGAAGCTTTTCGCTTTCATCCATGGTCATCCGATTGATCTGATCTTGCAGATCAGAGACTTCTGCATACCGCTTTGCATATTCCTGTAACAGCTCGGTGTTATCCGCAAAGGAGTCCAGGAATGTTAAGTGATTATTCTCATCAAATAAGGATGCAGAGTCGTGCTGTCCGTGAATGTCGATCAGCAAGGCACCCAGTTTCCGCAAAATAGACACAGTGATCAGTGTTCCGTTTACCCGGCAAACATTCTTGCCATCCAGATACACTTCTCTCTGGATCATTGTCTCCGGATCATAGGGAACGCCGTTTTCTGAAAACCAGTCAAACTCCGGGACATCCGTAAAAACGGCACGGACAGAGGCCTTTGTACTTCCCGTACGGATCATATCCCGGTAGGCACGCTCACCAAGAACCGCACTGATAGCATCGATCACAATAGATTTACCTGCACCGGTCTCACCAGTCAGGATATTAAATCCTGCGTCAAAGGAAATGTCGGCGCACTCGATGACCGCAATATTCTCAATATGCAGAAGGCTCAGCACGCCTAATCCCCCCTTAGTTCAGCAAATTCTTAATCTCGCCGCAAAATGCAGCAGCTGCGTTATTGTCACGCATAATCACCATTACCGTATCATCGCCTGCAAGTGAGCCTACAATTGCATGCAGATTCATTGCATCGATTGCAGAACCGGCTGCAGAGGCAAGTCCCGGTAAGGTGCGGATCACGATAATGTTTTGTGCATAATCAAAACCGATCACGCACTCCCGGAAAATGGTATTTAATCTGGAAGAAAAAGAGCCGCTGATCTCCGTAGAAGAGGTAGTATAGCGGTAAGTACCCAGACTTGTCAGCTCCTTAACGATTCGGAGTTCTTTAATATCACGGGAGATTGTTGCCTGTGTTCCACGGAAGCCTTCTTCCTGAAGGGCAGATAGAAGCTGTTCCTGTGTTTCTACATTTCGATTGGAAATAATCTCCATAATTTTAGCTTGTCTTTGACTTTTCAATTGTATTCACCTCAAATGATTCTGAATTTATGATTCACAACATCATAAAAACTGCGATCCTTCAGACGCACCAGCCTTGTCACAAAATTAGACTTCTTGATCGTTATGGTATCACCCATAACAATCTTCACCGCTTTTCCGCCGTCCACAGACAAAAAGGCATTTTGACGGGCGTTCTGGGTCAGCTTCACATTGATGATGCGCTTATCCGAAGCGACCATGCTGCGGCTGACAACATCATGGGCGCAAATTGGGGTAATCAGGATGCTGTGGGCCTCCGGTTCGATGATCGGACCACCGGCAGACAGGCTATAGGCCGTTGAGCCGGTCGGTGTTGCGATGATCACACCGTCACCGCCGCACTCCATTGCCTGAACGCCGTCACAGCTGACTGCCGTGTGTATAATACGGGCAATTGCACCTTTAGTGATCACTGCATCATTTAAGCAAATGTCGTGGAAGATGATATCCCGGTCGCGCATAACCGTAACATCCAGCATCATCCGGTTCACAACAGAATATTCACCGGTTGCAATCCGGGAAAGGAGCGACATTTCCCCACTTTCCAGTTCTGCCATAAAGCCCATAGTGCCGATATTCACACCCAGAACAGGTACATTGTTCCGTGTAGCCGCTTTGGACATGTGAAGGATCGTACCGTCACCGCCGAAGCAAATCACCATGGATGCATCGGGCAGCTCACGATCCAGCCGGGAAAAGTAAATATCCTTCGGCAGATTGCAATTCTTATCCACCATAAAAGGCAGGCATACCCGTGTCTGAATATTATTTTCATTCAAAATACGCATTGCTTCCCGCAATGTTTTGAAATCTTTATCCCGATAAGGATTTGGGGTTAAAATGACCTTGTCCATTATTCTTATCCCTTCAGTGTTTCATGGGCCTGTGCAACCACTGCGCCAGTGTCCGGTAGGATACCTGTCTTATCCGCCAGTGTCAGATGTCCCAAAAACTCAATATTTCCTTCCGGACCTTTTACCGGGGAAAAAGTCAGTCCCAGAATCTTAAAATCTAATTCATTGGCAAGCGCCACAAAATCATCTAGCACCTGCTTGTGTGTCTCCGGCTCCCGGACGACTCCCTTTTTGCCAACCTTTTCTTTCCCAGCCTCGAACTGGGGTTTTATCAGGCACAAGACCTGACCGGTAGGCTTCAGGAAGGTTTTAATAACCGGAAGAACGATCTTCAGGGAAATGAAACTTACATCCACCACAGATAGGTCCAGCGGCTCACCAAGCTGCTCCGGAGTAACATAGCGCACATTGGTTCGCTCCATTACCACAACACGGGGATCGGAACGAATTTTCCAGTCCAATTGGCCGTAACCAACATCTATCGCAAAAACCTTACTTGCGCCCTGCTGCAGCAAGCAGTCAGTAAAGCCACCGGTAGATGCGCCGGAATCGCTGCAAACAAACCCGGTAGGATCAACGCCAAAATCTCTGAGGGCTTTCTCCAGCTTCAAGCCGCCTCTACTCACATAGGGACAGCCACCGCTGCGCACTTCAATTTGCACAGATTCTTCAAAGGAAGTTCCGGGCTTGTCCGCCTTCTGTCCGTCCACATACACAAGACCGCTCATAATGATTGCCTGTGCTTTGGTGCGTGTATCTGCATGTCCCTGCTCTACTAAAAGAACGTCCAATCTTTTTTTGACTTTCATCGACTACGCACCTCCTGCACAAATTCCGCAATTTTCTGTCCGCTGAGTCCGCAATGGTCATACAGCTTTTCCAGCGCACCATGGGGAACAAACCGGTCTCCCAGATCCAATCCTTCAACGCAGCAGTCAGGGATCTGTTTTCTCAGTTCATAAGCAAGGGAATCCCGAACGCCACAGTTTCCACTCACTTCTTCTGCAACAATCACAGGCGCACCGTGAGCCATCTGATCCAGAACGGCTTTCACCGGTAAGGGTTTTACCGTCAAAAGGCGTAAAACAGTAGCTTCAATACCTTTTTGGGAAAGTCGTTGGGCTGCATCCATTGCATTTTGAAGCATGGTGCCATAGCATACAATTGTCACATCTTTGCCCTTACGGTGGCAGGTAAGCAATCCATCTCTTGCTATTGTCTGACAGTCTGTCCATTCGGATGCTTCATAATCCCGGTTGCCACCACGTGGATAACGGATCGCAACCGGACCGTTATGCTCTCTAACAGACCAGCGGAGCATATCCGCCTGTTCCTGCAAGGACGCAGGACAAAGGATCGTCATATTTGGCGCTTGGCGTAGGAAGCCAATATCATATATTCCGTGATGGGTTTCACCGTCCTCACCAACAAGACCTGCTCTGTCAACAGCAAATACCGCATGGAGGTTCAGCATACAAATATCCTGCAAAATCATATCGTAGGCACGCTGCAAAAAGGTGGAATACAGTGCGATCACAGGCACCATTCCCTGCTTTGCAAGACCGCCGGCCATTGAGACTGCATGTTCTTCCGCAATACCCACATCAAACATTCTCCGAGGGTATTGGTTTTTGAATTCCAGCAGTCCTGTTCCGCCGGGCATAGCTGCCGTAATGGCACACACCCGATTATCCTTCTCTGCCAGTTCCAGCATTGTACGGCCAAAGCTTGCAGAGAATGTATCTGTGCCTTTTTTCAGGGGCTCACCTGTAACCGGATCAAATGAACCAATTCCATGAAACAGCTTGGGATGCTCCTGGGCAGGCGCATAGCCTCTACCCTTCTGGGTTACCGTGTGGAGAACAACAGGACGATTTAATCCCTTTGCTCTTTGCAGCAAAGAGATTAAGTTTTCTGTATCATGTCCGTCAACCGGTCCAAGGTACGTAAATCCCATGCTTTCAAAAATAGTCGGTGCAATCAGCATTCGGCGCAGTCGGTCTTTCACATTGTGTGTAACCCGATAAATCCACCGGCCGCCCGGAACTTTATTGAGGACTTTTCTGTATTTTTCCTTCATACCCAAATACTTCTTCTTGGTACGAAGCTGACGAAGATGAGATGCCATACCGCCCACGTTGCGGTCAATAGACAGCTCATTATCGTTGAGAATAATTATCATGGGTTCGCCGCTGACAGCAGCATCATTCAGCCCTTCATAGGCCATGCCGCCGGTGGCTGCGCCATCCCCCATAAGTGCAAGAATATGATAATTCTCACCTGTAAGGGTTCTCGCTCTTGCCATACCAAGCGCTATGGAAACAGAGCTGGATGCGTGGCCGGCAACAAACGCATCTGTAATACTTTCGGAGGGTTTCGGAAAGCCGGCAATACCCCCAAATTGGCGCAATGTATGAAAGTCCGCCCGGCGGTTTGTCAGCAGCTTATGGATATAAGACTGGTGACCAACATCAAAAACCAGGCGGTCCCTTTGGGTGTCAAAAACAGTCTCTATCGCCACAGTCAATTCAACTACGCCCAAATTGGATGCAACATGACCGCCGGTTTTTGAAACACTTGCGATCAAGTGCTGGCGAAGCTCGTCACAAAGTACGCTTCGCTGCTGGGCATCTAATTCTGCCAGGTTCTTGTGGCCATAGATATTCTCTAATATACTCACAGGCAACACGACCTTACTTATTTTTTCTTTCGGAACAGTTCAGGCAAATTGCTCAGTCCCCATATCAACCAGCCAACATTTTGGACGATCTTAGTACAGGAACGGATCGCAAATGTCTTACCGATTGCCTTGCCACCAACGGTCAGACCAGCAACCAGTGCAGACATTAAAAGGGCAACAAATTGCTCCCCTGAAAATTCAATATGACTGACTACCTGAACGGCAATGGTAGCAGAGGCCGATCCGGAAATAACACCGCAAATATCGCCTACTACATCGTTACAGATAGAGCTGACCCGCTCGGCATTGCGCAAAAGACGGATAGACTCATGTGCACCGGGAACTTTACGGGCAGCCATAGAATGAAACGGCTTTTCGTCGGCAGAAGTTACAGCAACGCCGATCACATCAAAGATAATACCCACAAATACAATCGCCAGCAGGATCAAAAAGGCAACCGCCATTGTGCTGGCCGCCATAATCGCATCGGAAACAAAGGTAATTGTTCCGGACACTAAAATGGTAATAAGAAAAATTTTAACGACCCAAAGGATCGTTTTTCTGCGTTCCTTTTGTGACGCAGATGGGTCAGATTTAGACAAAGGAATTATCCCCTTTAATTTATTTTTAGTGACGGCAGCAAACAGGATAAATCTTACGGCTTAGGTCGGGTTGGTTTTCCCCAGACAGAACCTGCCGTTGCCGTGCAGGCCGTTTCCGTTTGATCCGTCCGCTTAAGTGTTACCAACATAAGTACCCGATTGCCACTTAGTCCGTACTGTAATCCCCTGTCTGCCCAGTTACGACAGCCTAGGTGTTTTCCACAGCGAGGCGATTCGGTCCTTAGCCTCTTTTGCAAGGATGGTTTCCAGAAGCAATAACAGCCGCTGTCTGGCCACAACAGGCATCTGTTTGTCCTCTTTCCCCGCATACTCACTCAAGGCAGGCTACACTGCACGCAGCACGCGATTCTGCGCACCGCCTTGCAGGTTCATACCCGGCTCGTGTGCGAAGCGGCTTCCAAAATTGGAGTTCTCAACTTCGTCACACAACACCAGGTCTCCGCGGAAGCCGGGTCGTATGCTCCATGCCATTGGAGCGCGCCCGGGATCCTTAACCCCCAGCATCCACCCTAAACTGGGCGTAAAAAGCAGACACCAGGGACTTCATCGATGTGCCCTTCATAGGATTTTTAGGCCCTACCTGGGAACCGGTCGCTTCGACTAGGATACTGCACCGTCGAAATGTATAATATCACAGAATTATTGAATATACAAGTATAATTTCATTTTAATGTATAAATTTCCACTACGGATTTTGTCCGCCCAGAAACCAGTCCTCCACAATATCACTGTGGGTGACTACAATCTCAATATCTGACAGTTCTTCCTTGGTAAAAAACTTCAGCTGTCTGGACTCTTTGCTGATTTGCATTTGGGGAATCTCCTTTAGTTCCAGACGATATGCAACAATCACCATTTTCCAGATACTGCCGTCCTGATAAGCCGCAATTCGTCCCGGTCCATCATACACTCCCAGCTTTTGAAGATGCTTGTTGGAGACTCGCAGTCCCAGTTCTTCCCATATTTCCCGGGTAATTGCCTGAAGGGTTGTTTCCTGCCTCTTTACGCCGCCTCCAACCAGACCCCAAAGATCGCAGTCAGAACGCTTTTCCAGCAGTAATTTCCCATTGCACACGATCAGTGCATTTGCACCCAGCCGTGTCCGTTGGGTAGTTTTTGGGGGATTGGGATGATCCCGATAAAAGGTAACGATTGCCATAGGATTTCCTCCAAAATGGATTTTTAATGATTATACAATATGCATCCCATATTTTCCACTCTAAAATTCCTTAGGAACTGGCTTTGTGACACCGGTACGGCGGGCTTTGCTCAATCCGCCTGCCATATGATGCTCCGGATCCTGGGCAAATTTTGCCCGCCGGATAATATCCTCTCCAAATTTGTCCCGCAGCTGATCCACCGTTTCATCCAGCCGAAGCTTTCGTTCGTACTTGGCAGGGGTGATTCCGGAAAAAAGGTCAAACTGCTGGTAGGGTTCTGTGGCAAGACGCGTTACCTGAACCCCCAACTGGCGCAAAGGTGTTTTTCCGTCCCAAGCCTCATCAAACACCCGACAGGCAGCGCCAAACAGTTCTTCGGTAATATTGGTAGCACCGTGAAGAAGCATCCGGTGAGAAAAGCTGTGAAATTCACAGGTCCGCAGGTGGACCGCAACACAGCTTCCGCTTTTTCCGTCCTTGCGCATACGCATTGCCACAGTTTCGCACAGGCTCAAAAGCACCTGATACCCTTCTTCTCTGCCGGTCACATCTTTTGCAGTGGTGACAGAATTTCCGTAGCCTTTGTTTTCTGCCGGTTCTGAGGTGACAAGCTCTGCATTTCGTCCGTTGGCATAATGCCAAATCGTCTGGCCGTGTTTTCCTAAGCGCTTTTTGAGTACCTTCTCCTCAGTTTTTGCCAGATCCCCTATGGTATAGATCCCCATTTTCTTTAATTTCTGTTCTGTGGCACTGCCAACCAAAAACAGATCCCGCACCGGCAGCGGCCAAAATTTTTCTTCCATTTCCTCTGGAAACAGGGTATGCACTTTATTTGGCTTTTCGAAGTCACCTGCCATTTTTGCCAGTATTTTATTGCTGGATATTCCAACATTGACTGTAAAACCAAGCTCTTCCCATATCCGGCGGCGCATCTGCTCTGCCGCAAGTCTGGGATCTCCAAAAATCCTCCCAGTGCCGGTCATATCCACCCACGCCTCGTCTATGGAGTATTGCTCCACATTGGGACTAAACTGCCGGAGCATTTCTACAAAATGCCGGGATGCCTCCACATACAGTGGGTAATCCGGTTCGACCACCTTTAATTCGGGGCATTTCTCCAGTGCCTGAAACAGTGGTTCCCCCGTTTGTATTCCGTATTTTTTCGCCGGTGTGCTTTTTGCCAGGATGATACTATGGCGGGATTCCTTATCTCCGGCTACCACAGACGGCACATCCCGCAGGTCCGTTTCTTCTCCCAGCACCTTGCACCGATATGCAGCCGACCAGGATAAAAACGCACTATTAGCATCCACGTGAAATATAACTCTATCCGCCATTTCAATATACCTTCCTTAGTAAACACCAGCTATGACTGCGAATGGTGTACTTCAGTTCAAATAAGGTTTTCTTTCCATCCACAGTTGCTCGGCACAGGAAAATCTGTGCTTCGATCCCTACATACTGAACTTCCCGACAACTTATCACTTCATCAATATCGATCCGGAGCAGTTGATGCGCCTCATCTTCCATGCGAAAGCGCAGGGGGCGGATTTCCCCACCGGCGCTATATGCACAGATCACATCCACAGGGCATATCCCTCCCAATGGGACCACCTCCTCAGTTTTCTTTTATTATAGTACATTTGTTCGATATAATCAAGTGGAATTTTCCGGTTGTCTCCCCGTCTGATGTTTGTTATAATAGAAAAAAAGGAGGTGATCGAGTGCTGCGCTATCCCTGTTTGATACTAGATCACGATGATACAGTTGTGCAAAGCGAGACCACTATTAACTACCCTTATTTTTGCTATATCCTTGATCAGTTCCGCCCGGGGCAAACGATCACTCTGGAAGAATATCTACACGGGTGTTATCACCCCGGTTTTGCGGGAATGTGCCGGGAGAAATACGGTTTTACAGATCGGGAGCTTCGGGAAGAATATAAAGGGTGGATGGAATATGTAAGAACCCATATTCCCGCCCCCTACCCCGGTATGGATCGCATTATCCGCCGGCAAAAAGAAGAAGGCGGTATGCTGTTTGTAGTGTCCCATTCCGGTGAAGAAAACATCAAAAGAGATTATATGACCCACATTGGCATTGAGCCGGATGCTATTTACGGCTGGGATCTGCCGGAGCACCAGCGCAAGCCAAATTCCTATCCTCTGGAACATATTATGACTACATACGGTTTTAGAAAAGATCAGATGCTCGTTGTAGATGATTTGAAGCCAGCCTGGCAAATGGCAACCAATGTGGGTGTTTCGGTTGCCTTTGCTGCGTGGAGCAAGGAAACCGTTCCCCAGATTATAGAAGAAATGACAGCTTTGTGCGATTTCACGTTCCATTCTCCGGAAAAATTAGAGGAATTTCTGTTTAACTAACTTGACAACTATGGTATAATTCTTTGAGGATATAAGGAGGTGAGCAATCTGGAAAAAGAAAGTATCAAAGTTATGGCGACAAACCGGGAAGCCAGACACGAGTATCTTATAGAAGAAGAATACGAAGCCGGCATTGAGCTTTGCGGTACAGAAGTCAAGTCCATCCGCCAAGGTACACTCAACCTGAAGGATGCTTGGTGTGGTATCAAAAACGGAGAACTGCTTATTAACCAGATGCACATCTCCCCCTATGAGCACGGCAATATTTTCAACCGCGATCCCCGCAGACCTCGCAGATTGCTTATGCATAAGCGCGAGATTATGAAGTTATTTGGCAAGGTCAAGCAGGATGGCTATTCCCTGATCCCTTTGAGTGTTTATTTCAAAGGCAGTCGGGTCAAGGTAAAAGTGGGACTGTGTAAGGGTAAAAAACTGTATGACAAAAGACAATCAGCGGCCGAGCGGGATGCTAAGCGTCAGATTGACCGTGCAATGAAGGAGAGATATTAAAATGGCAAACCCTACTTTTAAGATCACAATGGAAAACGGCAGCGTTATTGAGGGTGAACTGTACCCTGAGATCGCACCCCAGAGCGTGTATAACTTCATTGATCTGGCAAACCATAACTACTACGACGGACTGATCTTCCACCGCGTCATCCCCGGCTTTATGATCCAGGGTGGCTGTCCGGACGGCACCGGTATGGGCGGTCCCGGCTACTGCATTAAGGGCGAATTTTTCTTTAACGGCGTTAAGAATGATCTGCGCCATAAGCGCGGTGTCCTGTCTATGGCTCGGTCCTCCAGCCCCAACAGTGCAGGCAGTCAGTTCTTTATTATGCACCAGGATGCGAAGCATCTGGACGGTCAGTATGCTGCATTTGGCAAGGTAACTGCCGGTATGGATGTGGTAGATGCCATTGCCGGTACTGCAACCGGAATGAATGACCGTCCTGTGGAGGACCAAAAAATCAAATCCATTTCTGTGGATACTTTGGGTGAGACTTATCCCGAACCCAACAAGCTGCCTGATCCCTACGGCAGATTTTAACAGATCCATCTTAAATAACCTTGTCTGTAACAAAGCGGGCGGCTAATAGCCGCCCCTACAGCACCTATATGGGGGTGTACTGGTTTCGACGGGGGTAGTGAGGCTGGATAAGCGGGCCGTGGCACCTAACCACGATAAAATGGGTAACTTTTAAAATTAACTGACAACAATACTGTTGCTCTGGCTGCCTAATTAGGCGCCCATCCGCCCCGGAAGGTCCACGAGCCGGGCTCGGGTGTGATCGAAGTGGAGACCGTGCGTGCGCTAAGCTTTGCGCGCACCACGCATAATGAAGCT
>JAFXCL010000044.1 GCA_017521485.1 Oscillospiraceae bacterium | reverse complement strand
CGTCCGCCAGCCCGTTTACGGGTCGCAAGTAGAACAATGCAGTTGGCGGGCTGATATTATGCGTTTACGCATCACGCAAGAAAAATAGGGCTATGCCCGCATATGAAGAACCCCCGGTTTTACCGGGGGGTTCCTTTTTATTCGTTTTGTACAGAAATAAAGTAAATAACTCGCTAAGGACGGTTGCTGTTATGTCCTATAAACTCCCCTAAATATTTGGTACAATAATGATGAGCAAAGTAACTTCAGATGACAGAAAGCACTAAGTAATGATAATTTACATTGTAATTTAAATTGTATTAATAATATGATTTTATTGACAAATTATCATTATAGTGCTATAATGTTATAGAAAATACGCCAATGTCTGGAGGTGCTTTTTTGAACGTTACAAATATATTGAAGCAATTGATTCCAATTACCTGCTTTAACAAAGGAAAAGCATCTCAGTTGTTTTCTCGTGTACAGAAAGGCGAAACTTTGATTGTCTTGAAAAATAACGTACCTGTTGCGGTTGTAATTTCTCCAGAAGAGTACCGGATAATTGAGGAACACTATGCGTCCACGAAGGGTGATTGTTGACTATGATTGAAATTAAGGATTTTAGCACATGGGAGTTGTATGATGGTTTTGCCGAGGGTAGTGGTCGTAGTGAGAAACTTTGGTTAAAATCGAAGGAAGCACAAATTGGACTATTTAAATTCCCGAAAATTGATCCAGTTGATAATTGTGAAACAACAGAACATGTATCGGAACACTTGGCGCATAAAATAGGAGAGATACTTGGTGTTCCAACGGCGAGAGTTGAAATTGGCACATATAACAATCGTATAGGATGCATGAGCTATTTTGTTTGTGAGTCCAATGAGGTTTTGCAAGAGGGCATCGGCTTCATTTCCGGAAAATACCCGAGTTTCAACGCAGAGACGATGCGGGATGAAGAAAACGACCGATATTATTGCATTGAACATATATTAAATTCAGTGCCTAAGGGAATGCCCAATAGAATTTGGATTGAAATGATGATATTTGATTTCCTTATTGGAAATGCAGATAGACACCAAAGCAACTGGGCACTGCTCGTTAAGGTTACGGTGGGCAAAAAGATCGAGTTCAGACTTAGGCAATGCCCCTTGTATGATAATGGATCGTCGTTGTGCTGCTATGTTAACAAAGAGCAAGTAACTGGGCTGCTCGGTAAAGATAAGGTGAGATTTGAGGCGTTGGTTGATACTAAATCTCTATCAATGATAAGAGTAGATGGCACAGAAAAAAGAAGACCAACACACCGTGCTGTTATAGAGCACCTATTTAGGAAGTATCCTGCTGCACTTGAAATTGCAAGTAGATTTTCTGAAAAGCTTAATGATCAAACAATATGCGCACTTCTGGATGAGTATCCAGAAGGAATTCTAAATGCAGAAAAGAAAGAGTTAATTAGACGTTACATTTGTAGGAAACTGGAAATAATGGAAAAGGTTGCAAAGGAGGTAGTTCGCAGTGAAGCAACAGAATAGTTATTTGTTATTAATTTGGAAAGACCCAGAGACAAGAAGGAACTTTGTTGTTGGAAAGCTGACAAAGTCAGATAAATATACCTTTGAATACTGCAACGAATTTTTAAAAGCAGAGGCGTATGGGTGGGCAAAATTCGATGCTTTCCCAGACGAAAAGGTATATAAAAGTGACACTCTGTTCCCTGTTTTTTCTAGTCGTCTTCCGGACAAAAAAAGAAGAGATATCAATAATATTTTAAACAAATACGGATTAGCCTCGTTTGATGAATTTGAATTGTTGCGAAAGAGTGAAGCGCGGCTTCCTATCGACACATATTCTTTTATCGATCCGATTTTTTCAGATGAAGAAATTATTGAACGGGAATTCTTTGTTATGGGTATTAGACATCATGCGGCATGCGAAGGAAAAGATTGCAAGTTGTTGCCTCCGCTAGAAAAGGGCGAAGAATTGGTTCTTGAGCGTGAACCAGATAACGAATATGATACTAATGCTATCCGCGTTTTAACCCGCAAGAATGAGTTTTTAGGATATGTCCCGCGGTATTACAATGTTTCTATTTTGGAAAGATTAGATAGACACACAACATATGCATGCAAGGTAGTGGATGTCAACCGTGAGCAAGATTGCTCAGAGTGCGTAAAAGTGAGACTGGAAATGCCTCGGAAATAATAGTTATATAAAAGTAGCGGAGAATAATTGATTTTGATGCGAGAAAAAAGCGAGGGGAATTTCCCCTCGCTTTTACAATTATTTCTGCTCTAAATAAATTAGCCTGCCCCAATGCCATTTTTTGTTTTTATCGAAACGATATTTGTCAGGGGTACCTAAATAGTATATTTGTGTTCCTGATAGCAATTTACGCAGCACTAAAATGTTTCCCTTTTTCCCTATGTTGTATAATTCATCGTACATTTCCTCAATATCGGGATGCCAGTGCATATAAGAACCATGAAGGGCATTTTTGTGAATGATATCTATTATTGTATCATACTCACTGATTGATGCTTCAACATAAATGTTGTCATACAACTCCCATGTTATAGTATCATTTTCCATTTGGGGAAATGAATGTAGACCATCGGTGTTGATAAGCATCCTATATAGTTCCTGCGTATTTAAAGGAACTGTAACTTCACCACTACAGATCATTGTCATAAATTGCAGAAAACTATCGTCCTCTTTATCAAAACTTCTTTCGCCCTTGCAAAAGATTTTATTAAAAAGATATACAAGTTCAAAAGTAACAATAATAGCGGCAGGTATTGCAAAAGAAATCCACGGATGGGGAAAATCAAAAATAGACCAAATTATCCAAGGTATTAGAGCAAAGAACACATAAAGAAAGGCAAAACCGAGCACGGTGTCACGGATCTTCTGAAATATGTTTCGCGTATCTGTGTTGGGCATGCTGGTGTTCAAATTCTTAATTTCGCCATCCAAAATGACAGAATTGTTTTCTTCGGTAATATTACAGACACAGAACCTACCACCACTATGTCCCAGCCTCAAAAATCCGATTTGTAAAACAGTTGGCTCATATTGATATATAACGATGTCTTTATGAAATGCTGCGGCTCTCTTTTGAACATTCTCTTTAAGTTCTTCAAGTGTTCCATTGAAAACAAATTGCATATCCTCACCGCCTTTTTGTTTATCATATCATAGCACCATCAAAATGTAAATCAGCCAGTATAATTCCACTTTGTTTACAGATACTAACAGCGTAATTTGTAAATTAAAGGAGATAGATATATATGAAAGCTACTGGTATCGTCCGTCGGGTGGACGACCTCGGGCGTATTGTGATTCCTAAGGAAATTAGAAGAACCCTTAAAATCCGTGAAGGAGACCCTTTGGAGATCTACACGGAGAAGGATGGGGGCGTGATCTTCCGGAAGTATTCCCCCATGGGAGATTTGCAGGATTTTGCCGCCCAGATCTGCGATTCCATCGGCTCCAACACCGGGCGGATCGCGGCAGTCTCTGACCGGGACAGCATCATTGCTCTGTCCGGTGCGCCTAAGCGGGAGCTGATGGACAAGCCAAATTCACAGGAGCTGGACCGGCTGATGGAGCAGCGGAAGAATTACCGCTATGTGTCCGGCGGTGAGATGATCAAAGCCACTGAGGCGTCCGACAAATACCACCTTGGCGTGGCGGCACCGATTTTGTGCCAGGGCGACCTGATGGGCTGTGTGATGCTGCTGATGGGAGAAAACGACTCGCCCCTTGCAGAGTCCGATCAGAAGCTGGCACAGACTGTAGCAGGCTTTTTGGGGAAGCAGATGGAAAGCTAGAAAGTCATACTTTCTCACCGATGAGAAAGTATGCAAAGAGTCGCCGAGGACCTCCCGTATGGTCCTCGGACTCCCCAGACGGCCTAAGGGGAAAGCGGACTGGATTTGCATTATCCAACATTTCTTTCGCTTTCCCCTTAGGAATCCCTCTGATAGCTTGTTCCGGAAGGGGATATTGATGTATATAACTGTAAACAAATAAATCAGTGCCGTTTTGTTTACATAATAATTTGAACGGACAAAAAATAAAGACAAAATCCA
The DNA here is from genome assembly GCA_017521485.1 of Oscillospiraceae bacterium. Classification (GTDB taxonomy): domain Bacteria; phylum Bacillota; class Clostridia; order Oscillospirales; family Oscillospiraceae; genus Faecousia. The sequence goes on along the minus strand of JAFXCL010000044.1, from coordinate 6,673 downwards.
CTTGTTTCCTCCACCGAAGCAGGCGAAAATCCGGGAATAATTGGGTGATATAGGGAATTCCATAAAAGGGGCAAAACAAATAGGGGTTGACAAGAGGATACGAGTGTGTTATAATTCGTAACCGTATTGTAACTTTTGGAAACGAAAATGTAATTTTGAAAGGATAAATTTTATGACTGGAACCCGATCCTGGGGCCTGCGGATCTTGTGTCTGGTGCTGAGCCTTGTGTGTGTATTTACCACACTTTCCCCTGTGGCTGCCACCGCGGAACAAGCGCCGGAAGAACTGGAAATGATCTACACCAGCTTGATTTACAGAGGAGCTTCCGCCGGCAGCCGCGTGATTGGCAGAATGGAGGACGGCACTGTCCTCTCTGTACTGGATTACAGCGGAGCGTATTACAAGATCGACTGCTATGATTCCACCGGCTACATAGCTGCCTCTCAGGTAAAGCAAAGAGAAAACGGCGAATACTACATCAGCTGTGATCCGGACGCTGCCCATACCGCGCAGATGGAGACCCGGCTGGTAGGCGATGCTCTGCTTTTGCGGTCAGCCATTTTGGAGCTGGCAAAGGCGCAGCTGGGCGATCCCTATGTTTACGGTGCGACAGGCCCCAACGCCTTCGACTGCTCCGGCTTTACATCTTATCTATATAAGAATAACGGCTACACGCTGGCACGGATATGCGATGACCAGATGGCACAGGGCGTGATCGTATCCCGGGACGGCCTGCAGGTAGGCGACCTGATCTTGTTCGGACCGTCTTTGGGCAATGTGACCCATGTGGGCATTTATGCCGGCGACGGCCAGATGATCCACGCCGGCAGCGGCGGAATCTGTTATGCAGATCTCGATAGTACATGGTGCACCCAGAATTATCTGTGTGCCCGCCGGATTATTACAGTGGGCGATCAGATCACCCAGCTTGCCCCGGCAGCGGCGGCAGACAGTCTGCTGACCCGAGGCGCAGGCACTTCTATCCGCAGTGTAAGATAATCGAAAACTCCTGTCATTCGACAGGAGTTTTTCTATGCAGAAAAGGATGCATTGCGGAGCAAGTCGAAACAGATTGCATAGTAAGATTGTTTTATATCATACTTTCTCTCCGGCGAGAAAGTATGCAAAGAGCCAACCAGGATCCTCCCGTATGGTCCTCGGACTCCCCAGACGGCCTAAGGGGAAAGCGGATCAACTTTACAACAACCAACATTTCCTCCGCTTCCCCCTTAGGAATCCCCTTGATAGGGCGGTAGCGGGCTTGCTTTGGCGCAGATGGCTTTTTTGACGCTAGCCGACAAGAGTTTTCCTATGCCTTGATTTCTTCCGGAAAGTTCGTTATAATAAGGCGGTTGATTTGGAAAATGAGGGAATAAAAATGATAAAAGAGAAAAACAGTCTACAGGAGAATAAAATGGGCGTAATGCCGGTAGGTAAGCTACTGTTTACCATGGCGTTGCCTCTGGCGATCTCTATGCTGGTGCAGGCATTATATAATGTGGTGGACAGTGTATATGTTGCCGGCTACTCGGAAAGCGCGGTAACTGCCCTGTCGCTGGCTTTTCCGATCCAGAATTTGCAGATCGGCTGCGCTACCGGTATTGCGGTGGGCATGAACAGCCTGCTGAGTAAATCCTTAGGCGAGGGCAATCGAAAGCGGGCGAATCAGGCGGCAGGCAACGGTATTTTCCTGATGCTTATTTTGGTTGCCATGTTTATGCTCTTCGGCTTCTTTGGGGTGGGCAGCTATTATTCCGCCCAGGCAATCAGCACCCAAACCGCACAGGGCGGCACAGCATACACTTCCATTTGCTGCATTTTTACACTGGGTATTTTTGTGGAGATCTTAGGTGAGCGGCTGCTGCAGGCATCCGGACGGACGGTGTACACCCTGTTTACCCAGGGCATCGGTGCAGTGCTGAATATCATTCTGGATCCCCTGTTTATCTACGGTTCTGAGAGATTGGGAATTGCTTCTATGGGCGTTGCCGGCGCGGCGGTTGCCACAGTGATCGGTCAGTGGGTGGCGGCGATCTTAGCGATCATCTTTAACCTGACAAAGAATGAAGATGTGTCCTTTGCCCTGAAATATCTGCTTCCCCGGTGGGAAGTCATAAAGCCCACACTGACAGTTGGTGTGCCTTCTATGATCATGATGGCAATTGGCTCTGTGATGAATTTCGGTATGAACCAGATCTTCTTGGGCTTTCCAAACATCGGAGAGACGGCCTCCGGCGTGTTTGGGGTGTATTTCAAGCTCCAGAGCTTTTTCCTGATGCCCTTGTTTGGTTTGAACAATGCCACCATTTCCATTATTGCCTATAACTACGGTGCCCGTCAGCGCAAGCGGATCACCGGCACTTTAAAGCTGGCGGTGGGTACGGCAATGGCGATTATGGTGCTGGGCGTTCTGGTGTTCCAGTTTTTCCCGGATGTACTGATGGGAATTTTCAGCAAATCCGGTCAGTCGGGAGAGTTTGTTTCCATTGGTGTCAGCGCCCTGCGGATCGTCAGCTGGCATTTCCCCATGGCGGCGATCGGCATTGCCCTCAGCTCCAGTTTTCAGGCACTGGGCAACGGCATTTATTCTACCGTTATTTCCCTGTGCCGTCAGCTGGTGGCGCTGCTTCCTGCGGCTTACCTGCTGAGCCTGAGCGGAGATGTTCACTTGGTCTGGTGGTCTTTCCCCATTGCAGAGGTAGTCAGCATGATCGTTTCTCTGCTGTTCTTTGCCCGGATCTATCGCCGGAAGATCAAGCCTTTAGAAAAATAATCTGTATATAATCATGAGAACCGGCGGGAGCAAGCCCCCGCCCTACGAAGGGTGATCGTTCATCTTTGTAGGGCGGGGCTTGCTCCCGCCGCAAAACAAATCTTATATTTTTTGCAAAAGGGTTGACAATTTGAAAAAAGGCGAGTATAGTGTAAAAAGTATCGTTTATAACCTGTAAAAATTCTGTTTTCGACGAGTTTGAAGAATAAAATTTTTTAAATACGATTTTAGGAGGAAAAATATGTTTCAAGTAGAAGCAAAGCCTTTGGGCAGCTACGATGTAGCTGTCTGCGGCGGCGGTATTGCCGGTGTTTGTGCTGCGGTTACTGCAGCAAGACAGGGCGCAAAGGTAGTTCTCATTGAGCAGTCCGGTATGCTGGGCGGTACGATCACTCTTGCAGGTATGGGAAACCTGATCGATGCGGATAATAAGGGTGGCATTATCCAGGAAATGCGCGATTTCCTGGATGCAAGAGGTATGACCTGGGCACGCCGTGGCGATAAGGTGGATAAGAACGGCAAGGTGATTCCCGGCAATCTGCTCCACGGAGAAGGCGTAAAGTATTTTCTGGACAAGATCTGTAATGATGCCGGTGTAACGGTTCTGTTCCACAGTATGGTCTGCTCTGCAAAGCATACGGAAGGTCACATCCACGAGCTGCTTCTTTGCACAATGTGCGGCAACTTCAGCCTGAATGCAAAGGTTTATGTGGAAGCTACCGGTAACGGTGCGCTGGCTGATCTGGTTGGCTGTAAGTGGGATTGCGGTGATCCCGATGAGCATCGTCCCAGCCCCGTAAGTATGGGTTCCAGTTCCATTGGTCTTCCTGCTGATTACAATGGCACAGATTACGAGGAAGACAAGACTGTATATGCAAACAAGCTGGAAAAGCACGGAATTACTGTTTCTTCCCAGCAGGGCAGCATCGTGAAAAGCCCCTATGGCTACTGGGGCACAGACTTTACGATGGGTTATGATGTTGTTCCCGACAACATCCTGCATCTGTCTAAGGTCATTACCGAAAAGCGTATGGAAGCCTTTGATGTAATCGAAGCGCATCAGCAGATCCCCGGCTTTGAGAAAATGAAAATCAACAGCACCAATCCCCAGATCGGCATTCGTGAGGGCAGAAGAATTTACGGTCAGTACCGTATCTCCAACGAGGATATCCTCTCCGGTGCCCGTTTTGAGGATGCTGTGTGTCTGGTTACCTTCCACGTGGATGTACATAAGCTCCACGCAAAGGATACCATCGAGCAGACCCGCGGCTACGAGATGAAGCCCTATCATATCCCCTACCGCAGTATGCTGCCCCTGGGTTCTGACAATATGATCCTGGCAGGTCGCTGTATTTCCGGTGACTTCTACCCCTTCTCCTCCTACCGTGTGATCGGTAATATGGCAGGCGTTGGTGAGGCGGCCGGTTACGCTGCAGCAATCTGCGCCAAGGAAGGCATCAAGCCCAGTGATGTGGACGGCAAACAGGTCAGCGCTTATATGAAGGACTACCTGAAAGAGCCTGTATAATAGAGCAAAAAAGACCTGACAGACAGTCAGGTCTTTTGTATTTAAAATTTTATTTTATGATCGTAGTAAGCAGTGCATACATCACCGGGAATGTGACGATGCATAAGACGTTGGAGATCAGCGCCATACTGGCACCGACGGAAGTGTCAGCACCGTAGGCGGCGGGGAACACCACTGTATTCAGGCCCAAGGGCATAGCATAGGCGATCAGGGCAACAATCACAACGGTGTTGCTTGCGCCCAGAAGCATTAAAAGTCCGCAATACAGGGCTGGAAACAGGATCAGTCGCAAGGCAGATACAATGTAGATCTTCACATCTGTCAAAGCTTTTTTTATGTCGAACATACCGATCACATAGCCGGTGAGCACCATGGAAATTGGACCCATACAGTTACCCAGGGAGGAGAACGCACCGGTGATGAATCCCGGGATGTACGCCTTCAGATTCAAAAGACCGGCAAAAACACCTAGTAGCACCGCCACTGTGGTGGGGTTAGAGATGCGCACCAAAGCTGCTTTGAATCCTTTTTTGCCCGGAATCAGTTGGGTCATGCCCCATGTATAGACGATGATATTCATGGGGGTGGTGAACAGCAGATAGTAGTAGAGCATTTCCTCGCCAAAAATGGAAAGCACCACGGCGGTACCCATATAGCTGAAATTTGCAAAGGCAATGGCATACTTATAAACGCCCTGGGCATAGCCCTCCTTTACGAACACCCGAGAAAGGAAGGTCGCGATTATTACTGCCAGCGCAGCAATCAGCAGGCTGAAAAGAATAACAGTGTAATTTTCTTTCAGGCTTTGCAGATTGAAATTCTGCAGAAAACTGTTGAAGTTCATAGCCGGAGCAACAACAAAGCTTAAAAATCGGGAAAAGACAGAGTCTGTATTTTCCGGTTCGATTTTTTTCGTTCTTAAAACGAAGCCGACTAGCATACAGATTAGCATTGTCAGCATTGCACCTAGCGTTGCTGAAAAAACTTGTGCCATTACAATATCTCCTTATGAGTAGGGGCGGGTTTATTTTTCTAAAATCAGAGGCATATTTCCATGGAGGGCGCTGAGGATGTGGTCCGCAGCTTCCTCCGGGGTGACGGTGATCTGCCGGCCTTCGCGCATATCCTTCACAGAACACTTGCCGGCAGCCAGTTCATCCTCTCCCAGTAGAACTGCAAAGGGAACACCCAGCTTGTCTGCATAGCTCATTTTTTGCTTGAATTTCTTTTGCTCACCGTAAAGCTGCACCCGGATGCCCTTGCTGCGGAGGGTTTCTGCCAGGGCAATGGCGGGGGCGGGATCATCGGTCATAGGCAGAACCAGTGCGTCTGCCGGGACGCTGGGGATCTCGGGATTGAGTAGTCCCTGCTCATCGAGCACATAGAAAAGTCTTGTCAGACCAATGGAAATACCTACGCCGGGCAGTGCTTTATCGATATAGTAGCCTGCTAAGTTATCATACCGGCCACCGGAGCAAACAGAGCCAATTTCCGGATGGTCCAAAAGCGTCGTTTCATAAACGGTGCCGGTGTAGTAGTCCAGACCTCGTGCAATGGTCAGGTCCACGCCAAAGTTTTCCTCGGGCACACCGAAAGCAGACAGGTTTTTCGTAACGGCAGTCAGCTCCTCGAAGCCTAAGTCGAAGGTTTCATTTTTGCCCAGATAACCCTCCAGTGCGGTGAGCACCTGTTGATTACTGCCACGGATGGCAATAAACTTTAGAATTTCTGCTGCCTGATCTTCTGTCAGTCCGCACTCCGAAATCAGCAGGTTTGATACCTTTTCAGCACCGATCTTGTCTAATTTATCCACAGTGCGCATAATGTCGCCGCTCTTTTCGCTCAGACCCAGCATACCGTAAAAACCGGTGAGGATCTTGCGGTTATTCACCCGGATCTGGAAGCGGTTCAGGCCGAAGCCCCGGAACACCTTATAAATGATTGCAGGGATTTCAGCTTCGTTGAGGATGTCCAGCTTGCCGTCACCGATGATGTCGATGTCCGCCTGATAGAATTCCCGGAAACGGCCTCTTTGCGCCCGCTCACCCCGGTAGACCTTGCTGATCTGATACCGGCGGAAGGGGAAAGAAAGGTCGTTATAGTGCAGCGCCACATATTTTGCAAGAGGTACAGTCAGATCAAAACGCAGGGCAAGATCGCTGTCACCCTTCTGGAAACGGTAGATCTGCTTTTCCGTTTCGCCGCCGCCCTTGGCAAGCAAGATCTTTGCATCCTCAATGGCGGGGGTATCTAAAGGTGCAAAGCCATAAAGGGAATAGGTGTCCCGCAGGATCTGCACCATCTTTTCAAAATGTGCCTGCTTTTTCGGCAGCAGCTCCATAAAGCCGGACAGGGTCCGGGGCTTGATAAT
>JAFXCL010000043.1 GCA_017521485.1 Oscillospiraceae bacterium | reverse complement strand
CCGTCCGCCAGCCCGTTTACGGGTCGCAAGTAGAACAATGCAGTTGGCGGGCTGATATTATGCGTTTACGCATCACGCAAGAAAAATAGGGCTATGCCCGCATATGAAGAACCCCCGGTTTTACCGGGGGGTTCCTTTTTACGGGCGGATGTGCCTCAATCCGCCCCTACAAGCGCCCTCGATAAATATCCGTAGGGGACGATGCCCACATCGTCCCTAACCAATTCTATTACCAATTCTCGCCTTTCTTTGAAAGCATCCACTTTTTGGGATTATTCTCAATATATTCCCAAATTTCATTATAATCCTGCTGGTTGCGGATCACATGATCGTAATAGGAACGCTGAAAGATCGATTCTCCGATTTCTTTTGCGGTCAGGGTTTTGATTGACCGCACAATACTTGCCACCCTGCTTTGCGGGCGGATGTGGGCATCCGCCCCTACAATATGTTCTTTCTTTTCCTGCGTAGGGGAACGATTGAGGCACATCGTCCCGTCATCCAAGCGGATAATCATATGAATATGATCGGGCATAATCACATATTTTTCTATTTCCGGGGCATTACGAATATATTTTTCCAAGATCTTTCCATAGGGTTTTGGGACGATGTGGGCATCGTCCCCTACGATCTGGCTTAAAAGCTGTTTTCTGTCTTCTGTACAGATCGTAATGAAATAGGCGCCATTTTGGCTGTAATCGTAATTAGGAATACGGTTAGCCTTTCTGACAGGGTGTTCATTGCAATCCCGCTGTTTGCAGGCATAGAAATACGCCTGTTTGTAATCCTCCAATGCGCTGTAGCATTGTTCCAGACCGGCGTAGACGGTCTGGGGATCGTAGGCTTCTGCCTGCAGAAAATGCTCGATTGCCCTTTCATATTGGGAGAGCTGTAAATACGCCTGGGCAAATAAGAAATGATGCTTCTCGGTGGGGCTGGCGATGGCCTGCAAAAGACCAATGGATTTTTCCGGGGTGTTTTGCTCCAATGCGGATTTTGCAAGCAGAAAAAGCTCCCATTGGTCTGGATCTACTGCCTCCAAAAGACCGGCTTCAAAGGAAAGCAGTTCTCTGCGCCGCATTAGCTCCTTCGTATAATAGGGGGTGCGTGCCCCCGCCCGTTGCGCCTGTTCCAGAAGGGCGCGGGCGTATTCTTTTTTGTTCTCCTGCAGTGCCTGCTGTGCCAGCTCCAGACAGGTCAGCGCCTCCAGCAGCCACCGCTCCCGGTCAAAAATACCGTCCGGACCCTGATACTTCTCCAGCGCATCTAAAACAGCCTGCCCGGCGGCATTTCTTGCCTGCGCCATAACCGACTGATTGGGGGATGTGACGGACTGCTCCTCCAGAAAATAGCTTACCGGCTTTCCCAGCCGGGCGGCAAGATACTGCAAGGTATCCATAGAGGGGCGGGCACTGCCGTTTTCAATTTGGGAGAGCATATTCCGGGTGATCTCCTCCCCACAAAGCTGCCGCTGGGACAGCCCTGCCTCCAGCCGCGCCTGCCGCAATTTTACACCTAGATCCATACGAAGCCTCCGGGTAAATGGTATTTACCCAATAATAACATATTTTTACTGTTTTTTCCACTGTTACAAAAAATTCATTTGCTATTTCTGTGTATTTGCCGTATAACTATATAAAAACCCCTTTTGGAGGTGTTCTATGAATATTTACGACAGGCAGGGGCTAAAAAAAGCGGCAGCGGACCGGATCGCCGGTGCTGCCTATAATCCCCGGCTGCTGGTGCTGATCCATACCGGTGTTTCTTTGGGCGCATCTTTGCTGGTGGCGGTACTTCTGTATCTGCTGCAGCAAAAGATCGACACCACCGGCGGCTTGTCCGGCATCGGTCTGCGGAGTGTGCTGACGACTGTCCAGTCAGTTTTGCAGCTAGTTTTGCTGCTGCTGACGATTTTGTGGCAGGTTGGCATTGTCTATGGTGTGATCCAGATCGTCCGGGGACGCACAGCAAGACCGGAGGACCTGACCGCAGGCTTCCGCCGGTTTGGACCGGTGCTGCGGCTGAAGCTTTTGCAGGTGGTTTTTAGTGTTGCCATTGCAATGCCTGTTATGTATGCCTGTATGAGTCTTGTAAGCCTGACACCCTTGTACGGTCAGCTCCAGGAGGCGCTGCTCCCCATTATGGAACAAGCCGCCCAAGGCCAGATGGTAGAACCGGATGCCCAGACAATAGCAGAGATCTCCCGGATTACGCGCCCCCTTATTCTTTTGTATCTGGCGGTGTATATCCCGGTGCTGGTGTACCTGAGCTATCGGGTGCGGCTGGCCCAATACCTGATTATGGATGAAAACGGTGTCCCCAGACCGTTGGCGGCAATGATCACAAGCTGGCGGATGACCCGCAGACGGGCATCCGGACTGTTTTATCTGGATCTGAGCTTTTGGTGGTTCTACGGACTGAGGCTACTCGTGCTGGTGCTGTCCTACGGCGATCAGATACTGCCCCTGCTGGGAGTAAATCTACCGCTGCCGGCAGACGGTGTGTACTTCCTGTTTTTTGGACTGTATCTGGTGGCGGAGCTTGTGCTGTACGGTCTGTTTGGCGCCCGGGTTCACACCACTTATGCAGTTGCATACGAAGCCCTTCGCAAACCGGATCAGGAATAAAGTGCTTAAAAACCCCCGACCATCGGTCGGGGGTTTTAACAATTTGATTACTGGTTGTTTTCCATTTCCTTCAGAGCGTCCTTACGGCTGAAGTTTGCTCGGCCCTTCTCGTCGAAGCCCATGAACTTCACCCAAGTCATATCGCCCAGGTTCAGAACATCCTCAACCTTTTCAACTCTGTGGTTCTCCAGCTTGGAGATGTGCACCATGCCGTCGTGGCCGGGAGCAATCTCAACAAAAGCACCGATGGGCAGGATGCGGACCACCTTGCCGTAGTACAGCTTGCCCTCTTCGGGAACGAAGCAGATATCGTCGATCATCTTCTTTGCCTCGTAAGCAGCTGCGGAGTCCACAGCGGAGATAAACACACTGCCGTCGTCGTCGATGTCCACCTTAGCGCCGGTGTCAGCACAGATCTTCTGAATGGTCTTGCCGCCGGAGCCGATGACCTCGCGGATCTTGTCCACGGGGATCTTCAGGCTGATCATCTTGGGAGCATACTCAGAAACTTCAGCGCGAGGCTCAGCGATGCAGGGCAGCATAACTTCCTCAAGGATCACCATACGGGCCTTGCGGCAGCGCTCCAGAGCATCGGCAATGATCTCCATAGTCAGACCCTTGTTCTTCAGGTCCATCTGGATGGCAGTGATACCCTCGGAAGTACCGGCTACCTTAAAGTCCATTTCGCCGTGGAAGTCCTCAACACCCTGGATATCGGTGAAGGTTCTCCACTCGCCGGTCTCCTGATCGGAGATCAGACCGCAGGAAATACCTGCAACGGGGCGCTTAATGGGCACGCCGGCGTCCATCAGAGCCAGAGTAGAGCCACAAATAGAGCCCTGAGAGGT
>JAFXCL010000042.1 GCA_017521485.1 Oscillospiraceae bacterium | reverse complement strand
TGCGGTGCCCTGTGTGCGCCTTGGCGATAAAACGCCTGCGTTGCACACAGACCGCTGCCACTCGCTCAGGTCGCTGTATCCGCCCCTGGCGGCGCTCCCATCGCTCCCCCCAGTCGCGTTCTTTGGGTACTTTCTTGGCGAGACAAGAAAGTACCGCCCCCGGCAGGGACCGGAAGTACGAAACAGGAGATTGCCACAACCAGTGTGCGCACTGGTTTCGCAATGACGTGCGTTTTAATAAACTACCCGTCAAACTGAAATTTGAAAGACAATGAAGGAGAGAATGTATGCTGCCTGAGGCGTTTTTGGATAGAATGAAAAAACAGCTTGGAGAGGAATTTCCCGCTTATATGCAGTCTTTGGAGCGACCCCGGGCGGTAGCATTGCGGTTTAATCCCTTAAAAGGGGAAAAACCGGACCTGCCTTTTGTAAAAGAGAACGTTCCTTGGGAGTCTATGGGATACTATTATGACCCCGAAAGTCGACCGGGTCTGCACCCCTACCACGAGGCGGGCGTATACTACTTACAGGAAGCCAGCGCAATGTCCGCTGTGGCACTGCTGGACCCTCGGCCCGGCGAGAAGATCTGCGACCTTTGTGCCGCGCCCGGCGGGAAATCCACCCAGATCGCCGGCAAGCTGTCCGGCGAGGGATTCTTACTTTCCAATGAGATCAACGCTAAGCGGGCAAAGATATTAAGCCGCAACATTGAACGGATGGGCATTGCCAACGCACTGGTTACCAATGAACATCCCCAAGTGCTGGCGGATAAATACGCAGGCTATTTTGACCGGGTGCTGATCGACGCCCCCTGTTCCGGCGAGGGTATGTTCCGCAAGGAGGAGGCGGCGGTTACGGACTGGAGTCCGGAAACTGTTGCAATGTGCGCCCGCCGGCAGGCAGAAATTTTGGAGTCCGGTGCTGCACTTGTAAAACCCGGTGGACGGCTGGTGTATTCTACCTGCACCTTTGCACCGGAAGAAAACGAAGAAACGGTTCTTAGGTTTCTTGCAAAGCATCCGGAATTTATGCCGGAAACCGTAGACGCCTCCTGGTTCACACCGGCAGGGGCGGGGATGTTCCGGCTGCTGCCCCATAAGCTGCTGGGAGAGGGACATTTTGTTGCGGTGCTGCATAAAAAGGAAGGAGCGCCGGATGCAGTGAACCTGCTTATGGGAGAAAAACCGCCGAAGCAGTGGACGGACTTTGCAAAGGAACTGGACATCCGACTTCCGGAGGGAACTATCAAGCTATTCGGACAGAACCTGTATTGGATGCCTCCCCATGTGCCGGATATCCGGGGTGTAAAGGTTCTCCGCCCGGGCTTAGAATTAGGACAGGTGAAAAAGGATCGCCTCGAGCCAGCCCACGCACTGGCTTTGTCCCTAAAAAGCGCTGCTGCCTGTCAGGATTATTCTGCCGACAGCGACGCAATCCAGGCATGGCTTCACGGTGATGTGGTTTCCTCCACACAAAAAGGCTGGTGTCTGGTGACGGTGGATGGCTATCCGATCGGATGGGGAAAAGGGGACGGAAAGGTTCTGAAAAATCACTATCCAAAGGGTTTACGCCGATAAAACACGGAAAATTATACTTTACATAATAAGCTGTTTATGGTATAATTTTAAGGTAAAATGAAACGAACAAGGAGTGACTCGTCCTTGACCCGATATGAAATTAAAGGCGGTAACCTTTTAGAGGGTACTGTTACCATCAGCGGTGCAAAAAACGCGGCAGTGGCAATTTTGCCTGCAGCCCTTCTGGTAAAGGGTAAGTGCCGTGTTGAGAATGTGCCGGATATTTCCGATGTCCGTATTCTTTTGGACATTTTAGCGGATCTGGGTGCCAAGATCCACCACGAAGCCTCCGGTGTGGTGGTGTTGGACTGTACAAATATTTCCGAAAAGAAGCCCAATCCTGAGCTGGTTCGGAAAATGCGTGCCAGCTATTACCTGATGGGCGCACTGCTGAGCCGCTTTCACAAGGCGGATGTGGCGCTGCCCGGCGGCTGTAACTTCGCCTCCCGGCCCATCGACCAGCATATCAAAGGCTTTATGGCGCTAGGCGCGGATGTGGAAGAAACCGAGGACTATGTGGTCCTGACAGAAGGTCCCAATGGCTTGCATGGCAACCGGATCAGCCTGGACGTGGTCAGTGTCGGTGCCACGGTGAATATTATGCTGGCAGCAACCCTGCTGCCCGGTCAGACAGTGATCGAAAACGCAGCAAAAGAACCCCACATCGTTGACCTGGCAAACTTCCTCAATACAATGGGCGCACATATTTCCGGTGCCGGTACAGATACGGTGAAGATCCGGGGAGTGGAAAGCCTGCAGGGTGGTACATACGCAATCATTCCCGACCAGATTGAGGCCGGCACATATCTTGCGGCAGTTGCGGCAACCGGCGGCAATGTGCTGGTTCGGAATGTGATCCCCAAGCATATGGATTGCATCACTTCCAAGCTTCAGGAAATGGGTGCAAAGTTCATAAATTACGATGACGCCATCCGGGTGCAGTCTGACGGAAAGCTGCGGCATACCACTGTCAAAACCCGGCCTTATCCCGGTTTCCCCACAGATATGCAGGCGCAGATCTGTGTGTGTATGACACTGGCACAGGGCATCAGCCGATTGACAGAAAGTGTGTATGAGACCCGCTTCTTCGGCTACTGCTCGGAGCTTACCAGTATGGGTGCGGATATTCTCATTAACGGAAAAACCGCGATCGTTACCGGTCACGAAAAATTAAAGGGCGCAACCGTCCGTGCCCACGATCTGCGAGCCGGTGCGGCACTGGTGATCGCAGGCCTTGCGGCTGAGGGCACAACCCAGGTGGAGAACATCCACTTTGTGGAGCGGGGCTATGAACGGCTTGTGGAGAAGCTCAGAGCACTGGGCGCTGACATCCGCAGAATAGAAGACTAAATACAAGATAAGATAGAAAGACACGGTAAGGCTAACGCCTTGCCGTGTCTTTTCAATGTAGCATAATAGAGAATCTGAATAGCCTGCTTTTCTTTGCGGGAATATTAACCCCACAGAGCGGATAGCATAGGAATGACCTGCTTTTTGCGGCTCATAATTTGCGGTAGAAATACGGTGTTTTCTTTGGGCTGGACATTAAAGGCTTGCTGGATGATCTCGTCATTTCCGATATAGATCAGCTGAGTGCCCTCCAGCAACACATCCGTGAGCATCAGGATCACCATAGAGAAGCCCTTTTCCTTAACCAAATTCTTCATAAGCTGTAAAAATTCATCCTTGCGGGCAAGCATCTGGGGGCTGTCCACACAGGTGATCTGCGCCACCGCCAGATCGTGACCGGCGATATGGAATTCCTTGTAATCCGAAAGAAGCAGATCCTGGGCAGACTTGTTGCCCACAGAGGCAGAAAAGATCTCCTTACCCAACTCATCCAAGGAAATGTTGGCGATCCGCGCCATGCGCTCAGCGGTACGGATATCCCGCTCTGTGCAGGTGGGAGACTTGAACATAACCGTATCGGAGATGATCGCCGCTGCCATCATACCTGCCATTTTTGCAGAGGGCATAAGACCACGGTCTTGAAACATACTGGCAATGATGGTGTTGGTAGAACCTACAGGCTCATTGCGCACATAGATGGGATTGTTGGTCTGAATGTCTGCTAAACGGTGATGGTCAATGATCTCCAGAATGTCTGCCTCTTCTAAGCCGGGAACGGACTGGGCAATCTCGTTGTGATCCACCAGAACTACCCGCTTGCGGCGGGGACGCAGCAGATGATACCGGGTCAGCACGCCCACTACCTTTTCATCCTCGTCCAAAATGGGATAACAGGGGTCACGGAATTTCAGCACCTTTTCCCGAACCTCGTCCACACGGTCATCTAAATGGAAGCAGGTTAGATCTGCCGTACGGCAGATGCGTCCCACAGGTACAGACTGGAAGATCAGGCGAACTGTGCGGTAAGCATCAAATGGGGTGGAAATAATGCAGGTCTTTGTTGGCAGCTGCTGAAGCTCCTGAGACAGTGCTGCCTGACACAGAACAAGGCAGTTTACATTCATTTCCAATGCCCGCCGGATCATATCCGGCTGGTCACCGCAGATGACGATGGACTGGCGGTCATTAAAAAGAAGATTTGTTTGGGATTGGGGCAGTGCCACAGTTACCTCACCGGAGATCATATCCGTGCTGTCGCCGGCATCGTTTAAGACACGTCCGTCCAGCACAGACAGAACGTTGAAAAGGGGCACGGCATCCAGATAGCCGGAGGTAACCTGAGACATATTGTAGCTGGCAACATTCTCCCGGGACAGCATACCGAACAGTGTTCCGTCCTCGTTGGCGACTGGTACAGCGGAGATATTTTTCTCTTCCTGCAGGATGTTCCAGGCAGTGCCCACGGTGACGGCGGTGCTGAGCAGGGGCGGTGTATCAAATTCCAGGTCACGGACCTGTGTGTACATATTATAAATGCGTTTGGGAGGCTGAAAACCGAAACGGTCCAGCACGATCTTCGTTTCGTCAGAAACATGGCCCAGACAGGCCGCCTCATACTCACGGTCACCCACCGCATTGCGCAGGGCAGCGTAGGCCATAGCAGCAACAATGGAATCTGTATCCGGATTTCGGTGACCGGTCACATAAATGGGGTGCATAATTATTCCTCCTTCGACCGCAAAACCGCGGCGGATAATCTGTAATATTATTGATTGAACATAGGAGTAGATAAATATCGCTCACCGGTATCCGGGAGAAGTGTGACAATATTCTTACCTGCATTTTCCGGAAGCTTTGCCAAAAGGGCAGCTGCGTGCAGGGCAGCGCCGGAGGAAATGCCTACTAGAATTCCTTCTGTTTGACCAACTAATTTGACGGCGGCATAGGCTTCTTCTTCTGTCACAGTCAGGACCTGATCATAAATGTGGGTATTGAGAAGCTCTGGGATGAAGTTAGCGCCAATGCCCTGAAGTCCGTGCTTTCCTGCAATGCCCCGGCTGAGCAGGGGAGAGCCGGCAGGCTCCACTGCAACGATCTGTATATCAGGATTCTGTTCTTTCAGATATTCTCCCACACCGGTGATGGTTCCGCCGGTACCAACGCCAGCTACGAAAATATCCACCTGACCGCCGGTTGCCTCCCAGATCTCCGGACCGGTGGTGCTGCGATGGGCATCGGCATTGGCAGGATTGTCAAATTGAGAGGGGATGAAGCTGTCCGGAATTTCTGCGGATAGCTCCTTTGCTTTGTCCACAGCACCCTGCATCCCCAATGCACCGGGGGTCAGGACCAGTTCTGCACCGTAAGCGGTCATCAAAAGTTGCCGCTCCCGGCTCATACTGTCCGGCATAACAATGATCGCCCGATAACCCTTCACTGCACAAATCGCAGCAAGACCGATGCCGGTATTGCCGGAGGTGGGTTCGATCAACACGCTGCCCGGTTTTAAAAGACCCTTTTTTTCTGCATCGCAGATCATAGAAAGGGCAGCCCGGTCTTTGGCAGAGCCGGTGGGGTTGAAAAGCTCCAATTTTGCCAGAATATTGCCGCCCAGTTTCTGGGATTGTGCAAAATTCTGCAGCCGGAGCAGCGGCGTTGCGCCGATCAGCTCTGTTACACAACTGTATAACCTGGACATACTGTGGCCTCCTGTTGTATAGTAACAATTATTATATATTCTGTATAGAATTATTGTCAATAGAAACATTGACATTCCAATCCTTGTGTGATATGAAATAAGGAAAGATCGGAGGGATATGCTATGACACCTATTGAAGATAAGATTGAATGTGTGGTAGACCGGATTCTGAAGGATTATCAGGGCGATCGGGATATTGATAAAATTGAGCGGTTTCATCAGCCGGACCGGGATGTGGTGGTTACCATGATCGAGAAGCTCCGCAGAATTATTTTCCCCGGTTATTTCTGGGACAAAAACTACCGTGTCTATAATGCCAAGCATAATCTGTCCATGCTCATCGAGGATGTGATGTATCACTTAAACCGGCAGACAGCGCTGGTGTTTCAAAGCGCAGGAGAAACGGAAGAGCAGGCGCAGGAACACGCCCAGCAGGTGAGCCTGGCTTTTTTTGAACAGATTCCCAATGTGCGCACAATGGTGCAGACGGATCTGGAGGCAGCCTATGCCGGTGACCCGGCAGCCACCGGTATGGCAGAGATCATTTTTGCCTATCCGGGTCTGTATGCCATTACCGTCTATCGGTTGGCACACGTATTGTATACCCTTGATGTACCTATGCTTCCCAGAATTATGACGGAGTATGCCCACAGCATCACCGGTATCGATATCCATCCCGGTGCTACCATCGGAAAATACTTTTTTATAGACCACGGCACCGGTATCGTTGTAGGTGAGACGACTGTGATCGGTGAAAATGTGAAGATCTATCAGGGCGTGACCCTAGGCGCACTTTCTACCCGTGGCGGTCAGAATTTACGGGGCGTTCGGCGTCATCCTACCATTGAAGATAATGTGACGATTTATGCCGGTGCTTCTGTTCTGGGCGGGGATACAGTGATCGGCAGGGATTCTGTGATCGGGTCCAACGCCTTTATTACAAAGTCCATTGCGCCCAACACCACGGTCAGCATCAAAAACCAGGAACTGCAGTTTAAGGGCAGGCTGTAGAAATTTTTACATTTTATACCTGGGCATCTGTATTGACAAGAAATTTTGCGTATGTTATAATAGCATAGCTTATGTTAAGAAGTTTTTCGGGCAATTTTCACGAACAGATGCCCTGTATAGAAAAGGTGATGAATATATGGACAATGCAATTGAATTAAATTTGCGAGAACTGTTTTCGCTTATTGTGCGGAGGCTGTGGCTGATCGTGCTTAGTGCGGTTGTCGTAGCTGCTATGGCGTACGCATATACCGCTAAGTTTGTTACACCCCTTTACCGCACCAGTGTTACGATTTATGTGAACAATACCATCTATGGAGAAAAAGACGGAATCAGCTCCAATGACCTGACTACATCTCAGAAGCTGGTAGCAACCTATGCCCAGGTGATCAAGAGCCAGTCCTTCCTGGAAAAGGTTTCTCAGGCGGTAGACAATCAGATCAGCGCTACACAAATCGGTGAAGGCCTGACTACCAAGTCTATGAGCGGAACAGAAATGCTTTCTGTGACAGTCTCAAATGCAGATCCTGAGCTGGCAACCAAGATCGCCAATGTCATAGCTGAGCTTGCGCCGGTGGAAGTGCCGAAGATCGCGGACGGCAGCTCTGCACGGGTTGTTGACTACGCAATGGTTCCCACCAGCCCCTATTCTCCTTCTTATACCAAGAATGTGACCTTGGGCGCTTGTATCGGTGCCATGCTGGTTATCTTTATCCTGGTGATTCAGGTTCTGCTGGATCTGCATATCAAAGGAGAGGAAGATCTAAGAAAATATTCCAATGCGCCTGTTTTGGGACATATTCCCCATTATGAGGCAACCGGTATTACCACAGGCTATGAATATGAGAGCACAACAGCAGAAAATGATGCTGACAGCAAGGTGGTGGTAGAATGAGTCGGATGGATAAAAAGAAAGTAGGGGCATCTTCCCATAAATCCAGTTATGCGGCACAACGGCGTAATATTCTAAGTAAGAGCACAGGCTTCCATGTCCGTGAAGCATTCAAATCTCTCCGTACAAACATTCGCTTCTTCCAGTCCAGTGAGGGGTGCAGAAAATTCTGCATTACCAGTAGTGTTGCCAGTGAAGGTAAGAGTATTACCACTTTGAATCTGGCGATCACCTTTGCGGAATCAAACCAGCGGGTTCTGCTGATCGACGCAGACCTCCGCCGCCCCAGCCTTGCCAGACTGCTGATTGAGAAGGCTGCTCCGGGACTTAGTAATGTGCTGGCAGGTCTTTGTACAGAAGAGGAAGCAATTCACAAAAATGTCTACCCCAATCTGGATGTGATGTTTTCCGGTGAAATCCCTCCCAACCCCTCTGAGCTTTTTAGTACAGGTCGGATGAAGCAGATGATCGATAAGCTGTCTGCAAACTATGATTACATTCTGGTGGATACATCTCCTGTTGGCATTGTTACGGATGCTTGTCTGGTAGCTTCGGTTCTCGATGGCGTGCTGTTCCTGGTCCGTCAGTATAAGACGGAAAAGGATACACTGGCAAAGAGCCTGAACCTGCTTGAGAACGCAGGCGTTAGGGTGATGGGCTTTGTCATTAACGGCTATGAGGACGACCGTGTCGGATACAGCAAGTATCGATACAAATACCGCTACTATAAGTACAAGCATAAGTATGCTTATGAAGCCACCAACCCAACATCAAAGAGTGGCGAAAAAAAGAAAAAGTCCAAGATAAAAACAGCTGCAAAATAAACAACAAGGCGCGTTGTTCTTACAACGCGCCTTGCTTATCAGATGGCAGAGAACGCAAAATGGGATACAAAAGACTTGCCTGTTCTGTGGGAATCTTTTTCCAGGGCTGGGCGTTTTTTGAAAAATACTGATTTGCCCGCTGGCGATATATGCTGCACTGACCGTCTGTGCTGTAAAGGGTAATTTCAAAGCTGTCGCCGGTTATATGCTCCGGGTCTGCATCGGTTTTGCCGCCGCACTCCAGCAATCGGAGATAATTGAGAACAGCTTGGATCTTATGGGGCTGAACATACACCCGGGTTACGGCGGTGTTTTCCCGCTTGCAGGTGATCCGGACCTGTGTGATCATACTAAGGGCGTTTGCGTTGGCACGGACTGCCCCGGTCAGGAACACAGCAAGCAAAAGAAAAACAAGAATTTTCTGAAAAAACTTCATAAACGTCACCAGACCTTTTATTTTTAGAATGGCAGAAACGGCGGAAAATATAGCCGGTAAATTTCAGAAAAAATGCATTTGCTGCACATAAAAATAAAGAAATAACAAATTTCAGTTTGACGAACAGTTTCCACAAAAAACAATGTACTATCTACCTGGGCACTTTCGTCCGAACGCGGGTGGGGTACATAGGGGAGGGGGATTTTATGTGCGGGAGCACATCGGATCCCCCTCCCCTATGTCGCGTTCTTTGGGTACTTTCTTGGCGAAACAAGAAAGTACCGCCCCCGGCAGGGACTGCATCTTCGAATTGGAGATTGCCACACCAGTGACATCGGTCACTGGTTCGCAATGACGTGCGTTTTAATTACCGCCCGATAAATAGAAATTTAAAGGTATAAATTACACAAAAAAGGTGCTGTATTTCTACAGCACCTTTAAATTACAGTTCGCAGTTGCCCACAGTTCTGGGGAAGGGGAGAACATCCCGGATGTTGCCCATACCGGTCAGATACATCACGCACCGTTCGAAGCCCAGACCAAAGCCTGCGTGACGGGCAGAGCCGTACTTACGCAGATCCATATAGAAGCCGTAGTCTTCAGGATTCATACCCAGCTCTTCGATGCGGGACTTGAGGATTTCATAATCATCCTCACGCTGAGAGCCACCGATGATCTCGCCGATACCGGGAACCAGGCAGTCCATTGCAGCTACAGTCTTTCCGTCGGGGTTCAGCTTCATATAGAAAGCCTTGATCTCCTTGGGATAGTCGGTAACAAATACAGGACGCTTAAAGACCTCTTCCGTCAGATAGCGCTCGTGCTCGGTCTGCAGATCGCTGCCCCAGTGGACAGGATACTGGAATTTGTCGTTGCACTTTTCCAGAATTTCAATTGCTTCTGTGTAGGTCACACGGCCGAAATCGGAATTTACCACGTGGTTCAGCCGCTCCAGCAGCCCCTTGTCCACAAACTGGTTGAAGAACTCCATTTCCTCGGGCGCATGCTCCAACACATAGGAAATAATATATTTGATCATATCCTCAGCCAGACGCATATCGTCGGACAGATCTGCAAAAGCGATTTCCGGCTCGATCATCCAGAATTCCGCAGCATGGCGGGTGGTGTTGGAGTTTTCTGCCCGGAAGGTAGGACCGAAGGTGTAGATGTTCTTAAAAGCCATAGCAAAGGTTTCGCCGTTAAGCTGACCGGAAACGGTCAGATTGGTGGGCTTGCCGTAGAAGTCCTGGGAGAAGTCTACCTTGCCGTCCTCAGTCTTGGGAACGTTGTTCAGATCCAGTGTGGTGACCTGGAACATTTCACCTGCACCCTCGCAGTCAGAACCGGTGATCAGGGGCGTGTGGACATACACGAAATCCCGCTCCTGGAAGAACTGGTGAATTGCCATTGCGGCAAGAGAACGGACACGGAATACAGCCTGGAAGGTGTTGGTCCGGGGACGCAGATGGGTAATGGTACGCAAAAACTCCATTGTGTGGCGCTTGGGCTGGAGGGGATAGTCGCCGGTGGATGCGCCTTCCACAGTGATTTCGCTTGCCTGAATTTCAAAAGGCTGCTTGGAGTCCGGGGTGGGGACCAGTGTGCCCTTGACGATCAGGGCAGCACCGATGTTGATCTTGGAGATGTCCTGGAAATTACACAGGGTATCGTTATATACTACCTGTACCGGCGAAAAATAAGTGCCGTCGTTTAAGACAATAAAACCGAACTGCTTGCTGGGACGGCGATTGCGCACCCAGCCGCCTACCTCGATTTCCTTGTTCAGATATGCGTCGGTGTTCTTAAAAAGCTCACGGACAGAAATCAGATCCATAATTCTTTCCTCTTTTCTTTGGGGGAATATAATAGATAAAGTATAAGCCATTTGGGAGGATTTTACAAGGGGTTTGTAAAACTTTTTATATGGGATTATTTTGGGATAGGATGCTTGTGTTTTCCTGGCACCTGTGATATACTGTTGGAAATCGTTAAAGAGGAAACCGTGTATGGAATATAATGATATTTACGATAAGGACCGACGCCCCACAGGACGCCGTCACCTCCGGGGGACACCCTGGCGAAAAGGCGAGTACGGTATGGTGGTGTGCGTGTGGGTGTATGACGGAAAAGGAAAGCTCCTTCTGACCCGCCGAGCACCCCAGAAGTCCTTTGCGGGCACTTGGGAAAACTCCGGCGGTGCGGTGCAGGCAGGGGAGACCAGCCGTCAGGCAATTGCCAGAGAGCTGTTTGAAGAGACCGGCATCCGGGCAAGTCAGGAGGAATTTGAACTGATCGAATCCGGCAGGGACGGAAATATCCACTATGATTACTATTCATTAAAGCGTACTACGCCCATCAGCGAAATTGTTTTACTGCCCGGGGAAACGGATGATGTGATGTGGGCAACCTTCGAGGATGTCCGCACACTGATCCGTGAGGGGAAGATGTGCAGGGTCATAGCCAATCAGTTCCGCCGGCAGGAGCAGTATCTACTTAACAAGCAGGGAAAATAAAAAAACGGAGGTGCAAACGCACCTCCGTAAATTTTATGCATAAAAACTGAAAAAATGTATTGACAAAGGAAATAGGCTTGTGGTAAAATGGTACTCCATACTATGGAGAATAGGGCAATTTTGCACATTTCCCTGTGCCAGAATTTTAGCACAGGGTTTGCAGGTTGTCAAGAGTAAAAATCCATAAACAAGCAACTGAACCACGCGTATCAAAAAAGCAAGCAACACAAGATTCCGGCTTAGGCTGAAAGAAAGGCAGTGATGATCGATATGGCAATGGTCAAAGACCAACTCTTTGGCAAGACCATGCGTAAGTCCTACGCAAAGTACCAGGAGATCCTGGAAATGCCCAATATGCTGAAGATCCAAAAGGACTCTTACCAGTGGTTCCTGGATGAGGGTCTGCGTGAGGTCTTCAAGGATGTGGGTGTGATCACGGATTTCTCCGGCAAACTGGAGCTTAGCTTCTTAGACTATTCTATGAACGATAAGCCCAAGTACACCATCGAGGAGTGCAAGGAGCGGGACGCAACCTATGCAAAGCCCATTAAGGTGCGTGTACGCCTGCGCAACACCGAGACAGACGAAATTAAGGAACAGGAAATCTTTATGGGTGATTTCCCCATTATGACAAACGGCGGCACCTTTGTGATCAACGGTGCGGAGCGTGTCATTGTTTCTCAGATCGTCCGCTCTCCCGGTATGTACTACGGCCACGAGGTGGACAAGGCGGATCAGCATACCTATAATGCCACCGTGATTCCTTACCGCGGCGCTTGGCTGGAGTATGAAACTGACCTGACCGATGTGTTCTGGGTCCGTATCGATAAGAACCGCAAGCTGCCCATCACCTGCCTGATCCGGGCACTGGGTGTGGACACCGATGAGAAGATCAAGGCAATGTTCGGCGAGGATGCCCGTATTCTGGCTACCCTGGAAAAGGATACCTGCAAGACCAGAGAAGAAGGTCTGCTGGAGATCTATCGCCGCCTGCGTCCCGGTGAGCCTCCCACGGTGGAGACTGCCATCGCTCATCTGGAGGGTCTGCTGTTTGACGCCCACCGTTACGATGTGAGCGCCGTAGGCCGCTATAAGTTCAATAAGAAGATGGACATCAGCAGCCGTCTGTCCGGTCAGGAAGCTGCAGAGCCTATTGCCGATCCTATGACCGGTGAGATTCTGGTTATGCCCGGTGACATCATTACCCGCGCTATGGCACAGGAGCTGTCCCGCCGGGGTGTCAACGAGGCAACTGTCAAGGTTGGCGACCAGAAGGTAAAGGTGTTCTCCAACCATATGGTGGATATGGCAGCATTTGTGGACTTTGATCCCAAGCAGTACGGCATTAAGGAAAAGGTTCGCTTCAGCGTCCTGAAGGAAATGCTGGATACTGCCGATATCAACTGGGAGGAAGCCATCGCTGAGCGTATGGACGACCTGATCCCCAAGCACATCATTGTGGACGATATTATGGCATCCATCAACTACCTTAACTGTGTAGCCATGGGTATCGGCACACCTGACGATATTGACCACCTGGGCAACCGCCGCCTGCGCTGCGTGGGCGAGCTGCTGCAGAACCAGTTCCGGATCGGCTTTAGCCG
>JAFXCL010000041.1 GCA_017521485.1 Oscillospiraceae bacterium | reverse complement strand
TTGCATTTAATTATTCGAATCACCTCTGCGTAAATACCATACCAGCAAAAAAACACCCCCACTGGGGTGTTTTTTTGCTGGTGGACTTGAAGGGATTCGTTAGCGAATGTTCCGCTGCATCCAGCTGCAGCGGGCAACGCTCATCCGCGTTGCATTTAATTATTCGAATCACCTCTGCGTAAATACCATACCAGCAAAAAAACACCCCCACTGGGGTGTTTTTTTGCTGGTGGACTTGAAGGGATTCGAACCCTCGACCCCCACAATGCGAATGTGGTGCGCTCCCAACTGCGCTACAAGCCCAACTGATTCAAGAAAATTATAGCACAACACAAAATGTTGTCAAGTGATAGATGAAGCGTGTAATTTTTATAATAGCATTCTTTGTAACACTGTGATATAATAATCAAAAATTATACTGAAAGGTTAAATCACAAATGAAATTTTTACTGACATTGTGGATCGCTAAGTTTGTAGCTTTCCTTGTGAACATTGTTGACAAAAAACGCGGCAGCAATTACGCAGGCAGTATCGCTGTTAAGCTGATGCCGAATTTCGTGTCCTGTTTTAAGAATATTGATTATAACAATGTGATTTTCATATCCGGTACAAACGGTAAGTCTACAACCACCAATCTGACCTATCACGTTCTGAAATCTGCCGGCAAGCGGGTTGCATGCAATGTGGAAGGTGCCAACATGATGACCGGTGTAGCCACTACGCTCATTAAAAATTCTACACTAGGTGGAAAATTCAACAAAGATCTGCTGGTTCTGGAAATTGATGAACGCAGCTTCCCGTTGATCCGCAAGCAGCTCCCCGGTCGTCATATGGGACTTACCAATCTCCAAAAAGACCAGGTTCAGAGAAACGGTGATCCGGACTTCATTCTGCGCAAGTTCCAAAACGTGATTGGCAGTGATATGACATTGTATCTAAATAACGAAGAGCCGCGAAGCAGCTCTCTAGGCGACTTATCCGGTTCTGTTCATTACTTTAGCGTTGCAGAAAATAGCCGCACCTATGTTTCCGACGATTTCTACACGGTTACACTTCCTTGCCCGAAATGCGGTCACGCTATCTCCTATCACAACTACAACCTAGCCAATATTGGACCGTTTCACTGCACCAAATGCAGCTATGGTTCTGTTGATACACCTGCCGTTCGAATCACCGCAGTAGACTACGAAAACAGCTCGTTTGCCTGTGATGGACACGTATGGAATGTGCCTTATAACAATCCATTTTATATCTATAACTTCGCTATGTGTATTGCCATCTGCCGCAATTTCGGTCTGACTGACGAACAAATTCAGCAGGGCTTTTTAACATTCAAAAACCCTGCTTCTCACGAGGATGTTTTTACCTACAAAGGAAAAGAGATCCACTATCTGCGAGGCAAGCAGGAAAATCCGGAGGCATTACAATCAGAACTGGATATTATTGCTGCCGACAAGCGCAAAAAGGCTGTATTTGTAGGTCTGTATGAGATCACTGATTTTAGCCCTTATTATAGCGGAAGCTTCTATTTCTTTGACTGCGACTTCAAGTCGATTGTAGATAGCGGTGTGGAAAAATATGTGGCTTTTTCCGCAAGCGTCGCCGATGACATTGCCAGCCGTATGATCTTAGCTGGAGCACCTGCTGAAGATGTTACGATTTGCGATACCAACGATATCGCCGCTGTGTTTCGTAATCTGGACCAAATAAACACGGATGTCATTTATATTCTGACCAATCCAAAACACGCAAAAGATGTGAAAGGTTACCTGATGAACGGAGGTGATGCAAATGGATAAGATCACAGTTGGCTGGATCTATCCCAACCTTTTGAACCTACACGGCGAACGCGGCAGTGTGCAGGCATTGGAGCATGTAGGCAAGCAGCTGGGTATCGATGTTCAGGTGCGAAGAATTGAGGATTTTGACGATCCTATTCCCTTTGATGAAGTGGACCTGTTAATTTTCCTTCCCGGTGAGATTACACTGTTTCAGCACCTGATCCCGTCCCTCAATAAGCAGCGGGAAAACCTGGATCAGTATTTAAATAACGGTGGGTATCTCCTTGCACTTGGCACAACAGGTTTACTGTTTGGCAAACAAATTATTCGTGAGGATGGCAGTCAGTTGGAATGCCTTGGGTATCTTGATGTAACTGCTAAGGAACGAAAATATGTATGGGGCGACGACCTGCATGTACGCATAAAAGGCACTACGCAAGAGCTGGCAGGCTCACAAATTATGATGGCGGATGTAGATACTTCCCAACCGCTGGCTGATACCATTTACGGCAGGGGAAATAACGGAAGCGGCAAGGACGGTGCCCGCTGGAAAAATCTCATATACACAAACTGTCTTGGGCCTCTATTCGTCAAAAACCCCTGGTTTGCAGAAAGCATTTTAAGGGATATCTGTGAAAGAAAGAACATTACTGTTCCGGGCAATGCAGACCACTCAATTGCAGAAAACTCTTTTTGTTCCACACTTCGTTTTATTCAGAAAAAAACAAAATAAAAACATCGCCCTTGGCATTCAGCCAAGGGCGATATAAATTATATATGATTGAGTCGTTTCTTTCTGAGAAGATCAGTCGGCTCAAGGCTCAACCCTTTTCCCTGCTGCAAACCGGCAATGCCGTTAACCGTGTTTTCCTGTTCACCGCGGCATACAGGACAACGGCAGGTAGATTCATAATGGGGTGGCTCGGTGTAGGTAGTAATCACACCCTCAAAGTTACGCAAAATGACCTTACCAGGTGCCTGACTGAGAACATATTCCGGCATAACCGGAATCTTTCCGCCACCACCAGGTGCATCCACAACAAAAGTAGGTACACAGAAGCCACTGGTATGTCCACGAAGTCCTTCAATGATCTCAATACCTTTACTAACCGGCGTGCGGAAATGAGACAGTCCCAAGCTCAGATCACAGGCATAAATATAATAAGGGCGAACGCGAATCTTCACCAGTTCATTAACCAGCTTCTTCATTACATGGACACAGTCGTTGATGCCCTTGAGCAGTACACTTTGGTTGCCTAACGGAATACCTGCATCTGCAAGCATTGCACAGGCCTTTGCAGCCTCCGGTGTGATCTCATTGGGGTGGTTGAAGTGAACATTGATCCAAATCGGGTGATACTTCTTGAGCATATTGCAAAGCTCAGGTGTAACACGCTGGGGCATAACCACAGGCGTACGAGTACCCAGCCGGATAATCTCCACATGCTCGATGGCACGCAGCTTTGAGATAACATACTCCAGCATATCATCACTCTGCATGAAAACATCGCCACCGGATATCAGCACATCACGCACTTCCGGATGGTTTCGGATATATTCAATGCAGGCATCGATCTGCGTTCTGGGCAAGGCATTATCTGTCTGGCCTACTAAGCGGCGGCGGGTACAGTGTCTGCAATAGGCGGCACAACAGTCTGTAATTAAAAACAGAACGCGGTCCGGATACCGATGGGTCAAACCCTTAACAGGAGAATCATGATCCTCATGCAGAGAATCGGCGGACTCCTCAGGGGCAAAATACAGTTCCGCCGCGGTGGGTATCACCTGCTTGCGAATGGGATCCTGAGGATCATTTAAATCAATTAACGACAAATAGTATGGTGTAATCGCCATACGGAAAGCATTCAGGCACTGCTGGATGCCATTTTCTTCGTCAGGGGTCAAGCTGGTATACTTTTTCAGTTCTTCTAATGTTTCTATCCGGTTGCGCGCTTGCCATTTCCAGTCATTCCATTGGTCTTCAGGTATATCAGCAAACAAACCGTTGCGTGTAATCATGGGGGAAGCTCCTTCCGATTGTGGCAAATCCAATTAAAATTCTATAGGTATTATAATAGCTTCTTGGCATAGGAATGTCAAGTTGCAATTCCTTCCGCAATGGCAGCTGTTCCTCTTTAAAAAAGCAGGGATTAATCTCCCTGCTTTTTTCGAAACACAAACAGCTTGCTGCCAATATAGTTCAAAACAACCACCACAACACTTATTAACAGCTTCATAACAAGTCCGTCATAAGACAGAAGATCCGCTGTTATAAAGAGAAAAACCTCTTCTATTAGGAATGTGCCTACACGGCAAAGGGTAAATCTCCAAAATTCCTTTATAAGATTCTCAGCCGACCAGTTGGTGCTTTGAAATACAAAAAGCTTATTTGTAAAAAAGGCAAATAAGACTGCAGCGATCCACGCAGCGATATTACTGACCGATGCAGATACGCCCAGCAGTTTATGAAGTGGTATGAATACCAGAAAATCAACAAGAGAAGTTAATACGCCAAAGAAAAGATATACTAGTATATCCTTGTACTTTGTAAACAAGGACCGTACCTTATTCATTGGATCAAACCTCCTCTACATTAAAATCCAAGTTCTTCGCCAACAAGCACAAATTTAATTCTGCCTTCACGGCAATGCCGTGTGATCAGAATCTGATTGCAAATACAGCCAATACTCTTACAATCACTGCAGCTTGCTGTGTGGGAACAGGGTGCATCCAGCAAGAATCTTTGCTGATTTAAGGGTGCAGCAACATTTCTTGCCCGGCTAATGGCATCCTGCAAGGTAGGTGCTACCTTGTTCATACCTGCAATCACAATCACCGACTTAGGACCGTAAGCAATGGCTGCCACCCGGTTTCCTGTTCCGTCGATATTAACCATCTGTCCGTCCAGGCTTAAAGCATTGGCGCCGGTGAGAAATACATCTGCATTCAGGCACGCATGCATTGCAGCATCCCGGTCCTCCACTGTATCCCGATCAATTGTACGATAGTTACCGGCTTTCAGCGCATCCATCAGACCAATCTGTTGGGCAGAAATCGCGCCGCCCCAGCCAACACTTGAGCCCTCCGGAATTAGAGACAGTGCCGTCTCCAGAGCCTCCTGGCGGGTATGGCAATAGTAGGCTTCAAAATGGCGGGATTGGAGATTCTTTATCAGCAGTTTCCCCTGCTTTTCATAGAATAATTCCATTTCTGCGGACATTGGTTGCTCCTTTCGGCTAATATCAGTTAGCAAGTAATTTCTCCAGTGCAGCCAGCTTCAGGCAAGTACAGAACACGTCCATCGCCTTTTCCAGCTCTGCAACAGGTGGCAGACTGGGCGCAATGCGGATATTGCTGTCATCCGGGTCTTTACCGTAGGGATAGGACGCACCGGCGGGGGTCATTTCCACGCCCGCCTGCTTGCACAGCTCCAGCGCCCGCTTTGCGGTTCCGGGCATTGTATACAAGCTCACAAAATAGCCGCCTTTGGGCTGATTCCAATGAGCAAAGCCGCAGGGCTTGATCTGCTCATTGAGAGCAGTTGCAACTGCATTAAATTTCGGTGCCATCAGTGCTGCGTGCTTTTTCATAATTTCAAGAGTATGCGCCTTATTCTTCAGATAACGCACATGGCGAAGCTGGTTCACTTTGTCCTGAGAGATCGTCTGAACAGAGAACAGCTTTGTAAAATATGCAATGTTATCTACAGAGCTAGCCATTACAGAAAAGCCTGCACCGGCAAAGGTGATCTTGGAAGTGGATGCAAATTCGTAAACCATATCCGGATTGCCCGCTTCAGCGCACAAACGGATAATATCAGGGAACGGTACATATTCGCCATCAAATTCATGGACGCAGTAGGCATTATCCCACATAATTGCAAAATCAGGCGCAGCAGGTTTCAGATTTGCAAAGCGCTTAATGACAGAATCGGTGTAAATAATTCCGTCAGGATTGGAATACTTGGGCACGCACCAGATACCCTTCACCTGAGGATCTTTCACCAATTCCTCCACAAGATCCATATCCGGTCCTTCAGAAGTCATCGGTACAGTAATCAGCTCAGCACCGAAAAATTCAGTCACACGGAAATGACGGTAGTAACCGGGGCTGGGACAAAGGAATTTAACTTTCTCCTCTTTGCACCAGGGTCGAGGGCTATGAAGCAATCCGTGGCTATAGGCGCGGGAAATTACATCAAACATAAAATTCAGGCTGGAAGAACCGCCGGTAAAAGTCTGTTCCGGCTTGCAGTCGAGAATCTCCGCCCAATAACGGCGCGCACTGGGAATGCCTGCCAGCTCACCGTAATTACGGACATCGATGCCATCATCCATACAATCTTCCGGAGAAGAGAGCACATTTAAAAGCTCGCTGACCATATCCAGCTGCATTTTTGCAGGCTTGCCGCGAGCCATATTCAATTTTAGTCCTTCCGTCTTGCAAATTTCGTAATGGGCGCTGACAGAACGGTACATCTTCTCCAGCTTACCCTTAGACATAGAAGAATAAGCATTCATCCTTAATTCATCCTCTCAATTGCTATTATTGACATTAGATATAATATACACCTGATTGCAGATAAACGCAAGAGGCAAAATGAATAATTTATTTTTCATCTTGCATATTGCCTCTTTGTAGCATTACACAAGTATTCTGATATTTTCTTAATTTTTATCATTCTGCACTTGCTTTTTTCTCGGTTATCGCATAAAATTTACTTTGAGATATTTTTCCAAGAAAGGAAGCATTGCAATGAGTGTAATTAGAAATGTACCAGAGATCTTCGGCAGTGATGTATTTAGTGAAGCAGTTATGCAGCAGCGTCTCGCGCCAGAAATTTATCGGTCCTGGAAGCAATGCATTGAGACCAATACTCCCTTGGAACTTTCTGTAGCCAATGAGATTGCAGAAGCGATGAAGATTTGGGCCATTGAAAAGGGTGCAACCCATTATACGCATTGGTTCCAGCCTATGACCGGCATTACCGCTGAAAAACACGATTCCTTTATTACCCCAGCAAAAGACGGTACTGTCATTATGGAGTTTACCGGTAAATCCCTTGTGTGCGGAGAACCCGATGCTTCCTCCTTCCCCAACGGTGGCTTACGCGCCACTTTTGAAGCTAGAGGCTATACTGCTTGGGATCCCACGGCTTTTGCCTTTGTTCGGGATGGAAGCTTATACATACCCACCTGCTTCTTCTCCTATACCGGCGCAGCTTTGGACATGAAGACTCCCCTTCTGCGCTCCATCGATGAAGTGTCCAGAGAGGCAGTTCGAATTCTTCGACTGTTTGGAGATCAGGAGACCACCCGCGTAGACGCCTGTGTAGGCGCAGAACAGGAGTATTTCCTACTGCCCCGGGATATGTATGCCCAGAGGGAAGATCTCCGTCTGACCGGCCGTACCCTCTTCGGTGCGTTACCTCCTAAGGGTCAGGAATTGGACGATCACTATTTTGGCACGATCCGCAACCGGGTCAGTCAGTTTATGAAGGATCTGGATGAACAGCTTTGGCGGCTGGGAATCCTGTCTAAAACAAAGCATAACGAAGCCGCACCCTGCCAGCATGAGCTTGCTCCGATCTATTCCAGTGCCAACAGTGCCTGTGACGCTAACCAGCTGACTATGCAGGTTATGAAAAAATGTGCTGCAAAGCACAACCTTGTCTGCCTGCTCCACGAAAAGCCTTTTAAGGGTGTGAACGGTTCCGGTAAGCATAACAACTGGTCTCTTGCCACAGATGCAGGAAAGAATCTGTTTAGTCCCGGCAAGACCCCCAGGCAAAACGCGCAGTTTTTGCTATTCCTGGCAGCCTTTATTAAGGGTGTGGATGAGTATCAGGATTTCCTGCGCTGCACCGTTGCCACTGCAGGAAATGACCACCGTCTGGGTGCGCACGAAGCGCCGCCTGCAATCGTATCCATCTTCTTAGGCGACGAGCTGACCGCAGTCGTGGAATCCATTGTCAACAGCACAGACTATAAAAATCCCAAAAAGACATATATGCGGATCGGTGTGGATGTGCTCCCCTCTATCCCCAAGGATACCACCGACAGAAACCGCACATCTCCCCTTGCCTTCACCGGCAATAAGTTTGAGTTCCGTATGCTGGGTTCTTCTCAGTCCATTGCCGATCCCAATGTGGCTCTGAACACCATTATGGCAGAGGAGCTTGGCAAGTTCGCAGATGAACTGGAAAATGCAGAGAACTTTGATGAAGCACTGCATGATCTGGTATGTAAAACCTTCACACAGCACCAGCGCATCATATTCAATGGCAACGGCTATTCTCAGCAGTGGAAGGATGAAGCCAAGAAGCGCGGACTGAGCAATCACTCCACTGCCGCCAAAAGTCTTCCCACCTATATTTCCGAGAAGAACATTCAGCTTGTTACAAAGCACAATATCTTCACGGAAGCAGAGCTGCTTGCCCGTCACGAGATCCATATGGAATCCTACTGCAAGATCATCAATATCGAAGCGCTGACAAGTGTGGATATGGTGTTGCATCAGATTCTGCCGGCCGCACTTGCCTATACGAAATCCTTAACGGAAGGTATTATCAGCAAGAAAGCTGCCGGTATCCCCTGCAAGGCTGAAACCGCATTGGCCGAAAGACTTTCAAACGCATCTGATTCACTATATGAAAACTGTGAAAAACTGCGCTCTGATCTGACCGTCGTTCCCGAAAATATCGATGAGGCTGTTGCGTATTATCACGATGTGATCGTATCCGGTATGGAGCTGCTGCGGCAGGATGCAGACCTTTTGGAGCAGCTGACAGACAAATCCTACTGGCCCTACCCCACTTATTCTGACCTGCTGTTTTATTAATTCCATAAACAATGGCGCGTTTTACAACGCGCCATTTCTTTTATTTACTTCCGGTAGAACCGAAGCCGCCGTCAGAGCGAACAGTTTCGGTCAGATCATCACATTCGGTAAATAACGGAGTCAGTACCGGTGTCACCACCAACTGTGCGATCCGCTCTCCGTGAGTAACGGTCTGAGGCTCTGATCCGTGATTGTGGAGAACTACCATAAACTCTCCACGATAATCACTGTCCACAACACCTACTTTATTTGCCGGGGCAAGTCCCCGCTTGCAGGCAAGTCCGCTGCGGGCATAAATCAGGCCTGCATACCCCTTAGGTATTTCCATAGAAAGTCCGGTGGGAATAAAGGCACTCTCCCCTTTTCCGATCACCACATCCCCATCCAGGCATGCATACAGATCTGCGCCCGCCGCATCTGCGGAGCCGTAGGTGGGTAAAACTGCATTTGCTCTTAATTTTTTTACACGAATCGTGTGTGTCATTTTAATCCTCTCCCGTTTCCCTGCCAGTCCTCCCAGAGAACAATGGCATCATTTTTCAGTGTTGCTGGCACATCAATCAGTCTCTGATTGGACGACCCGCGAAAACGCAGTGACAGGTCCTTCTTCTCTAAAATAAAAGGTCCATCCACAAGCACATCCAGATAGCTTAGATACTCTCTTGTGATTTCCCACGGACCAAGCCGACCGGAGAGAATATCCCGGTCCATTAAATAACCGGAAAATGCCCAGACAGATTTTTCCGGATACTTGCTTTTTACCTGACGCAAAAGTTCCAGAACCGCAGGCTGATTCTCTGGCTCAAAGGGTTCACCGCCCAAAATGGTCAGACCTTTCACATGGTCAGGTGCCAGCATTTCAAGCAACCTATCAATTGTTTCCTGTGTAAAGGGTTCTCCATATTGAAAATCCCAAGCCACCTCATTAAAGCAGCCCTTGCAGTGGTGTGTGCAGCCGGAAACGAACAGACTGACCCGTACACCCGGTCCGTTTGCAATATCACAGTTTTTAATAGCAGCGTAATTCATTGTACGCCCTCCGTTTTATTTCTTACTGCAGCCGAGAAGTTCAAACCAAGTAAATGTCAGCGGCCAGACAATGCCTGCGGTAATCACAGTAAGGAAATATCGTACTGCCCTGCCAGCAAGTTCACCCAAAGCGGAATTCAGCAGTTCTTTTGTTCCGCCTCTGACTGCCAGCACAAGCACCAGTCCGCCTGCAACCTTTAATATCTGTGTCCACCAAACGCCATTTGTCCGGAAGTTCAGCCATTTTGTATCGACTGCATACACAACGATCATCCCCAGCACAGCGCCAAGAAGGGTGTAGGCGTTTTCTTTGCCGGAGGCAAGGTTAGACAGATTTATATCATCCGGGAAGGGATACAATTCCACAAACAGTAAATATCCCACTGCCAGAACTGTCATTACAGCCAGAAGATATGGGATGTATTTGCCGTCATGACCCATTACCAAAGGCCGCAGCAAAACAATCAGCGCAACCGCAATTGCTGCAGCCGTCAACACATCCAGCGGTGTATGCACACCAAGGTACATCCGGGAAAAGGGTACGATAATTGCCAATATTATACAGGCGATCTGTAATATTTTATTCTTAGTTGAATAGGCAATGCTGCCGAATGTGCCTACTGAGCTTTGGGTGTGGCCGCTGGGGAAGCTATATCCGCCTGCACCCTCTTTTGCCTGCTCCAAAACAGAAAAATTTTCATCCAGAAACCAGGGGCGCGGAACACGAAACCAAAGCTTCATAAACTGATTGATTATCGTTCCCACAAAGCCCACAGTGAGCAAATAATATCCACGGCGTTTATCCACACACCAGAACATCACCAGCGCGATGATTAAAAATGCGCTTTCGTCACCGAATTGGGTAATGAACAACATCAGTTCATTAAGAACCGGTATGCGTATACCCTCCAGCCAATATAAAAACTCCATCTTCACCCCCCCAGTTTACCCTTGTATTATACATTGAGATTTCTAAAATGTAAAGATTTCCGTGTGTTTTCATCTTGCCATTTTTGAAGGCAAGAACTATAATAAAAGAAAACAAAATAAGAATTGAGGTATCCCAATGTTTTCCAACGAAGAGCGATGTATTCTTGGTAACAATCAGTTAGCTGAGGTCATTTGCCAACTGCGGTTTCCGGAAATACTGATGATAAACGAAAAAGCACCTGCCGAATTTCAGGAAGCGATCCGCAAGGATTTTCCCCAATATTCCTCCCGTAAAGAAACACCAATGCCAAAAATCATTGGTGTTCCGGGCAATTTCTCCCTAGATAATCAGAAAGCTACTATGAATTATCAATTTGTTTCCGCAGACGGTGTTTGGCGGGTGAATTTAACCAGCAGCTTTATCAGCCTTGCCTGCAACCGTTACACCTGCTGGGAGGACTTTGCCAAGCATCTGGATAAGCCTCTGGCCTCATTCATCCAAATCTATCAGCCCGCCTTTTTCACTAGAGTCGGTCTGCGCTATCTGAATTTCATATCCCGGAAAAATCTATCTTTGGAGGGCACTCCTTTTTCAGAGTTGTTCCATAGCCAGTATCTTGGTTTGCTGGCTGATGGGGATGTGCCGGAGCATACAGCAGCCCGGAACAGCATTGACGCAGAGCTGTCTATTCCCGGCGGCTGCCGTATTAAGATCCATGCAGGTCCCGGTATGGTAAAGATCAAAGGAACGCAAGATAACGAGGTGCGTTTTATTTTCGATCAAGATCTGTTTATGAACGGAAACATTCCGGTAAACCTCTCTGCCGGCGCACTGGAAACATTGCATAATCAAGCTTATTCTGTTTTCCGCGGTGCAATTACGGACACACTATATGAAGCAATGGATCCGAAAGAACTCTAAACAGGAGGTATTTTATGCCCTATTTCTATTACTATGGTTTTGACATGACCTATTTGATTCTTGTGCTCCCCTGCTTCATTCTGTCTATTTGGGCAAGCGCACGGGTCAACAGCACATTCCGTCGCTATTCCCAGCAATTATCCGTTCGCCGCATTACCGGTGCGCAGGCAGCACAGCGCGTTTTATCTGCAAACGGCGTTGGGAATGTTAAGATCGAGCGGGTATCCGGAAACTTAACCGATCACTACGATCCGAAAACCAATGTGATCCGTCTGTCTGACGGTGTCTATGACAGCACCTCCACCGCCGCAATCGGTGTTGCCTGTCACGAGGCTGGCCACGCCGTTCAGTATGCCCAGGAATATGCACCCATCAAGCTGCGTACTGCAATTATCCCCGTTACCAACTTTGGCTCGAAATTGGCATTGCCTCTGATCCTGCTTGGTATTTTACTGTCCGGTTTCATCAGCTCATCTTACACCTTTGTGTATTTGGGAATTGCCTGCTTTGGTCTTTCTCTTGTGTTTCAACTAATTACGCTTCCTGTGGAATTTAACGCCAGCCGCCGTGCCCTCACATCGATTCAGGAATCGAACATCTTAACTGATGAGGAAATCCGGGGCGCCAAAAAGACCCTGTCCGCCGCCGCGTTGACCTATGTTGCCGCTACAGCAGTCTCCCTTGCACAGCTTTTGCGCCTGCTTTTAATATTTGGTGGAAGAAGCAGAAATAACCGAAGATAAAGTAAGCCGCCTTGGAGTACTCCAAGGCGGTTAATATTTATTAAAATTTCTCCTGTGCACCGAAAATAAAAGCTTTTGTCTTTTCGCTTTGGGGTGCGTCAAACACCTGCTCCGGTGTGCCGATCTCCTCGATCACACCTTCTGCCATATAGATCACAACGTCTGCTACACTTCTGGCAAATTCCATTTCGTGGGTCACAACGATCATTGTATTATCCTTGCTTTTCAGTCCACGAATGACACGCAAAACTTCACCGGTCAGTTCCGGATCGAGTGCACTGGTAGGCTCATCAAAGCACAAAACCTCCGGATTCATTGCCAGCGCCCGGGCAATGGCAACACGCTGCTGCTGACCACCAGAGAGCTGATAAGGATAGCTTTCCAGCTTTTCTGCAAGTCCAACACGCTGCAAAAGGCTTTTGGCGTTTTCCGTAATCTCTTCGGTTGTTCCCTTTTTCAGTAGCGTGGGTGCTAGGGTCACATTCTGTAGCACCGTATACTGAGGAAACAGATTGAAATTTTGAAACACCAGGCCAAAATGCAGCCGGTTCTGACGGATGGTCTCATCGTTAGTCTTGGCGCGATCCTCTGCATCAAAGAGGACATTACCGCCAACAACAATCTGCCCTTCATCCGGTGTCTCCAGAAAATTCAGGCAACGCAAAAGTGTTGTTTTGCCGCTGCCGGATGAGCCGATAATGGCAAGGACCTGGCCTTTCTCCAAAGAAAAGTCGATACCTTTGAGAACTTCTACCTTGCCGAAATTCTTTTTAATATTTTTAACTTCCAATAATGCCATAACCTAGCTCCTGAAATAACTGAGTTTTTTCTCAAGTCTTCCCAGCAAAATTGTGAGAATACCCACAAAAATAAGGTAGAAGACGCCCGTATAGAACAACGGCCACACCATTGCCTTGGTTGCGGCAAGCTCCTTTGCCTGCTTAATGATCTCACTGACGATGATACAGTTGGCAAGGGCAGTGTCCTTAATCAGGGTAATGATCTCGTTGGACATAGGCGGCACAATGCGCTGAATGACCTGCTTGAGAACGATCCTGCGAAAAATCTGGGATTTGGTAAGACCCAGCACATAGCCGGCTTCATACTGGCCCCTGGAGATGCTCTCAATACCACCACGGTAAATCTCCGAAAAATAACAGGCATAGTTCAGAGTAAACGCAATCAGTACAGCCGTAACACGGCCTGCGTCCCGGATGCCATACTCCAGGTACATAAACCGGTCCAGTTTGCCGAAGATCTGGTTTCCAAACAGCAGACCGGGTACATAATAAATAATGAAGATCTGGAGCATCAGAGGAACGCCTCTGACGATCCACACGACCACCTTGGATATCGCCTTGACTGCCTTAAAACGGCTCATTGAGCAAAAGGCAATAGGCAAACCAAGCGGTGCGCCGCAAAGCAGCGTCACCGCAAAGATTAGCAGGGATATCCAAAAGCCGTCAAGAAGAAATTTTGTGACCTCTAAAAACGACATTTCAATACTCCTAAGTATGTATTATTTCTGATCGGAGAAATCGGTAATAGCAGTGTTGGAAACACCGTACTTCTCAGCAAGCTTTGCAATTGTGCCGTCAGCAGCCAGCTTTTCCAGCTCAGCATTCACAAGCGCTGTCAGTTCACTGCCCTTCTTGAAGCCGATTGCATAGTATTCCACATCGCTGGACAGGTCTTCTACCACTTCCAGATCTGCATAGTCACCCTTACCAACATAGCTCTTTGCCAGCTGTGCGTCCAGAACTGCAAAGTCAACATTGCCGGACAGCACTTCAGTCAGACATTCAGTCTGCTTCAGGCACTTTGTCAGAACGATATTTTCATCGATGCTTGCTGCATAGGTTTCACCGGCAGAGCCGCCCTCAACGGCTGCAAACTTACCCTTCAGATCATCAACGGTCTTAATGTCAGAACCCTTCTTAACTACGATAACCTGACGGTTTTCCATATAGTTATAAGAGAAGTCAACCTTTTCAGAACGCTGAACACCGTCGTCATCTGCAGTATTGCAGGTAAAGCCGTTCCACACGCAGTCGATAGTGTCGGAATTCAGATCGGTGTACTTAGCACTCCAGTCGATCTCCTGGAAGACAACCTCATAACCCAGGTTGCCGAACACAGCCTGTGCCAGCTCTGTATCATAACCAATGAGTTCGTTGTTCTCATCAAAGTAGTTCATCGGCTCGTAGATGGTGTAACCGACAACAATTGTCTTGTCATTTTTGGTCTGCGCATCGGTCGCTGCATTGGTTGCATCGCTGGCTGCAGAGCCGCCGGTTGCATCGACTGCATCGTTCAAAACATTCGCACCGGTTGTTCCGGCGGTGTCATCAACCTTAGTTCCGCAGCCTGCAAAGCAAGCGATCAGCATCAGGACTGCTAAAATCATTGCAACATACTTTTTCATAATCAACTTTCCTTTCATAATAGCCAATGGGTTTTGTTTGGATGACAGAATTATACTTCATTATGCTAAAGTTGTAAAGGGGTAAATAGCATAATTTCTCAACTTTGGCAGAATTAACAATTCCCTATCATTTTACACCCCTTGTTTCATTCAAAGAACCAATGATTTCCTTAATTCCCATTGAACCGTCGCCAATTCTTGACATTTTGTAGCTAATTTTGTATACTTAGCAATGTGTGAAAAGTATGAAAAGTATGAAAGGAGAACCTTATGGCAGGAGGAAAACACATCCTGGGTAAGCTGAATTCTCAACGGGTTTTCGGGACAGCCAAGGTCGGTGACCGTGGGCAGATCGTAATTCCCAAGGAGGCCCGTGAAATGTTCCATATTCGCCCCGGAGATACGCTTTTAATACTTGGCGAAGAAGATAAAGGTCTGATCGTTTCCAGACCGGAGGTTCTGCGGGAATTGGCAGACCAGATTTTTGACAGCAACAGAAATGAGGATCAAAACAATGACTGAGCTTTTAGAACTATACAATACAATGGGCATCTCCCCCGCTGTCTACCAGTACGGAGAAAAAGCGCTTTTAACACTCAAGGAGCGCTTTGACACTATTGACCAGATTGCTGAGCATAATCAGGCAAAGGTAATCGCAGCTATGCAGAAAAACCGGGTATCCGCCGCCTGTTTTGCTGCGACCACTGGCTACGGTTATGACGATGTGGGTAGAGATAATCTGGAAAAGGTCTATGCAGATGTATTCCATACAGAAGCTGCATTGGTACGTCCTCAGATTACCTGCGGCACACACGCATTGACCGTTGCCCTTTCCGCAAATCTTTTGCCCGGTGATGAGCTGTTAAGCCCTGTTGGCTTGCCCTACGACACATTGCAGGAAGTAATCGGCATTCGCCCCAGCGCCTGTTCTTTGGCTGAATATGGCGTGACCTACCGGCAGGTAGATCTGCTGGCAGACGGCACTTTTGACTACGAGGGTATTCGTGCCGCGATCAACGAAAAGACCAAACTGGTGACCATCCAGCGTTCCAAAGGCTATGCCACACGGCCTACTTTCTCTGTAAAGCAGATTGGCCAGTTGATTGCATTCTGTAAGTCCATTAAACCGGATGTGCTGGTTATGGTAGATAACTGCTACGGTGAGTTTGTGGAAACCATAGAACCGTCTGATGTAGGCGCGGATATGACCGTTGGATCGCTGATCAAAAACCCCGGTGGCGGTCTTGCTCCAATCGGCGGTTACATCTGCGGTACAGAGGCCTGTGTAAGCCGCTGCGCATACCGTTTGTCTGCTCCTGGACTAGGCCAGGAGGTCGGTGCAAACCTGGGACTAATGACAAGTCTGTATCAGGGGCTTTTCCTCGCACCTACTGTTGTCGCAGGCGCAGAAAAGGGTGCAATTTTCGCTGCAAATCTTTATGAGCCTTTGGGCTTTAAGTGTGTTCCTAACGCCACAGAGAGCCGTCACGATATTATTCAGGCGGTGGAGCTGGGCAGCGAGGAAGGTATGATTGCTTTCTGTAAGGGTATTCAGGCAGCTGCGCCGGTTGATTCCTTCGCAACCCCGATGCCCTGGGATATGCCTGGTTATAACGATAAGGTCATTATGGCAGCCGGTGCCTTTGTACAGGGCTCTTCCATTGAGCTTTCCGCTGACGGTCCGATCCGTCCGCCCTATGCAGTCTATTTCCAGGGTGGTCTAACTTGGTGTCATGCAAAACTTGGTATTCTGATGAGCCTGCAAAAAATGGTAGATGCAGGTCTTATTAAATTATAAATAAAGAGAGGTAAGTATTATGTCTTGGTTATTTTTTTCCATTGCAACTGCTCTTTTATGGGGCACAGCAGAACTGTTTTACAAAAAAGGTGCATTGCCGAATGAAAAATATTCCCACCTGAAGATCTGCGTCTGGGTTGGCGTTGTTATGGGTGCACACGCTATTTTCACACTGCTGACGAAAGATATTAACTACAACCCTGTAAATCTACTTATCTATCTGCCGGTATCCTTACTGTATATCGTATCTATGGCCTTTTCCTACTTTGGAATGCGCTTTTTGGAAGAATCCATTTCTGACCCCATCGAAAACACTTCCGGTGCCATCTGTAGTTTGCTCTGTGTTGTTATTCTGAAAGAGTCTCTTTCTTTACTTTCTATCATTGCTATCGTCACGATCGTCATCGGTGTTCTGGGTGTTGGCTTTTTGGAAAACAAGGGTGAAACCCAAAGAAAAAAGAATCTGGGTAAAAAACTGGCTATCATCGCGTTCTGTATGCCCTTCATCTATGCCTTGTTGGACGCCTTCGGCTCCTTTGTTGACATTTTCTATTTGGATGACTTTGCCACCACACCTCTGATTGGTGTAACAGAAAATACAATTGAAGATGTGGCAAATACCAGCTATGAGTTGACTTTTGCGCTGTTTGCCCTTTGCCTGTTCATCTTTATGAAAGCAAAGAAAGTTAAGTTTGGTCCGATCCCCCAGCACAAGGACAAGATTTTCGCTGCTATATTTGAGACCGCAGGTCAGTTTACTTATGTGTATGCCTTGAGTGGTAATGGTGCAATTGCAGCACCGATCATTTCCTCGGTTTGCGTCGTCTCCCTGCTGCTTTCCCGCATTTTCCTGAAGGAAAAACTCTCCTGGAAAACCTATGCCTTTATCGCCATTGTGATTGTTGGTATCCTCTTGTTGGCAATAAGCGAAGAACTGTAACACTCCCAAACATATAATCACCCAAGAGTATTTTCTCTTGGGTGATTATTATTGACACGCACAAATGTTTCAGGTATATTGAGTATATAAAAAAGGAGGTCTTAATATGGAAATTACTGTTGGCATGAAGGGCGAAGTTTCCACCTTGGTTGAGAAAGAAGATACTGCGCTGGAAGTGGGTTCCGGCAGTCTGCTGGTTTATGCGACACCTTGTATGGTGGCAATAATGGAGGGCGCAGCCTGTGAGGCAATTACCGCTGCACTCCCGGAAGAGAAAACCTCTGTGGGGATCTCACTGAACATCTCCCATCTGGCAGCTACCCCAGTTGGACTGGAGGTACGGGCAGA
Source organism: Oscillospiraceae bacterium (assembly GCA_017521485.1). GTDB lineage: Bacteria > Bacillota > Clostridia > Oscillospirales > Oscillospiraceae > Faecousia. Next base: position 2,941 of record JAFXCL010000041.1, on the reverse strand, counting down.
AGCTGAGGTCACAGAGGTAGACGGTAACACAATTACATTTCAGGTTACCGCTTATGACGAAACCGGAAAGATCGGTGAAGGCACACACAAACGTGCTGTTGTCACAGCACAGCGTTTCTTAGACAAGGTATATGCAAAGTTATAAGAAAAGAACCGGATGCAAACGCATCCGGTTCATAAATTTTACATTTCCTGTCTACCCTCAAGGGCACGGGAAAGGGTCACTTCGTCCGCATACTCTAACTGGCTGCCTACCGGCACACCATAGGCAAGTCGGGTAACCTTTACTTCCATTGGCCGCAAAAGCCGGGAGATGTACATTGCTGTGGCTTCACCCTCTGTATCCGGGTTGGTCGCCATAATCACTTCGCGCACGTCTCCTGCACTAACTCTCTGGAGCAGCTCCTTAATGCGGATATCATCCTGGGTTACATGGTCCAGGGGAGAAATCACTCCGTGAAGAACGTGATACAGGCCGCCGAACTCACGGCTGCGCTCCATGGCAATGACATCTTTCGGCTCTGCAACTACACAGATAAGTCCCTTGTCACGCATAGAGTCTTCGCAAATCGGGCAGATCTCACGGTCTGTCAGATTCTGACAAACAGGACAGGTGTGTACCGTTTGCTTTGCCTGAATGATGGCATCCGCAAATGCCTGTGCCTCTCCTTCAGACAAGCCCAGTACGTGAAACGCTAATCTCTGTGCTGTTTTTCCACCGATGCCGGGAAGCCGAGCAAACTGATCAGACAGCTCCTGCAATGCTGCGGGAAAATACTGCATATCAGAACAGACCTCCCAAATTCAGACCGCCGGTCATCTGAGACATGCTGTTGGCTGCATCTGCTTCTGCTGCGCGCATTGCCTCGTTCACAGCAGCAATTACCATATCCTGAAGCATTTCCACATCATCGGGATCCACTGCCTCGGGATTGATCTCTAAGGATACGATCTCGTGCTTGCCGTTTACCTCAGCCTTCACCATACCGCCGCCGGTGGTAGCCGTGTATGTTTTGCGCTCCATTTCTTCCTGCATACGGAGCATATCCTGCTGCATTTTTTGAACCTGCTTCATCATCGCAGCCTGATTCATGCCGCCGGGCATACCCCGAAATCCACCTTTTGCCATATCACATTCTCCTATTACTTAATATTAATTATATCCGCGTGGTCTCTGCCAAATTGCAGAAGCTGATCCATTTGAGAGCTCCTTGCCGTGTTGTCGTTCTGGTCTGCAACTACAACACGGATCTTCTGTCCAATTTTTGCAGCAGCTTTATTTTCGATCAAGGCAAGAACTTCCGGCTTATTGATCATTTCCTTTATAAAGGGTGCTGTGCACATGAGCACCAGCTTGTCTGCCTGTAAAATGCCCCGTACCGGTGCATTGGGAGTTGTTGCAAAAAATCCCATCAACGGGGGCTTGAGCTCATTGCGAAGCTCTGCTGCAATATCAGTCCAAAAGCCAACAGGTGCAGCTACAGGTTCCGGCTGGGTATATTCCGGCGGTGCATCCATATCATCCGGAATGGGGGGGAGCTCCTCTTGCTCCGGCATTTCCATTTGCGGCTCTGCTTTTTTCTCAACAGTAACACTTCCGCTGCGAATCTGATTTTCAAGCCGTGTCAAACGGGAGTTGATCGCCTCCGCGCTCAGGTCCAGTTCAGGCTGGCACATGGATACGATACAAAGCTCTGTATCCATCCGGCGGCTGGTGCTTCTGGTAAATCCGGCAGCCGTCTGCTGGATCAAGCTCATCATCCGGGTCAGCTCCCCATGAGAAAAGCGGTCTGCAAGAGCAAACACTTCCCGCTCCGTTGCCACACCGGACAGAAGTGTAATTCCCTCTTTGGGTGCTGCCTTAATCACCAGAAGATCCCGGGTCATACAGGCAAGTTCATCCAAAAGAGCGCCCATATCTTTCCCATCCGCATAAAAGCGGTTAACAAGAGAAAGTGCCCCTCTGGTATTATGGTCCGCAATGCACTGCATCAGCTTTCCACACTCCTGAATACCGGCAATTCCAAGACAGGCATATACTCGCTCTGCCGTCAATTCGCCGGTGGTTGCGGATGCACATTGATCCAGTAAGCTCAGTGCGTCACGCAGGCCACCGTCTGCCATACGCGCCAGCACTCTTGCGGCAGAATCATCCAGATCGATATTCTCCTGGTAGGCCACATACTGCAATCTTGCAGCAATATCCTCCTGCCCAATACGGCGGAATGAGAAGCGCTGACAGCGGGACAGGATCGTGGCAGGAACTTTATGCAATTCCGTAGTTGCCAGAATAAACAACAAATGCTCCGGCGGCTCTTCAATGATCTTCAAAAGTGCATTGAACGCAGAAATGGACAGCATGTGTACTTCATCGATAATATACACACGCATCTTAACCTGAGAGGGCGAATAAATCGCATCATCCCGCAGGTCACGGATGTTGTCAACGCCGTTATTAGAGGCTGCATCGATTTCCAGCACATCCATACAGGAGCCGTCGTCGATCGAACGGCAAGACGCGCATTGATTGCAGGGATTTCCATTCTGCAGGTTAGTGCAGTTAACCGCTTTAGCCAGAATTTTTGCGCTGCTGGTTTTGCCCGTTCCCCGAGAGCCGGTAAACAAATAAGCATGGCTCAGTTTTCCGGTCATCAGCTGATTTTTCAGGGTTTGGGTAACCGCGGCCTGACCCACCAGATCGTCAAAGGTCTGCGGTCTGTATTTTCTGTATAATGCCTGATACATCGGAAGCCTCCTCTCTAATAATATTCTAATGACCGGCCCATAACAAGATCGCACACCCACATTTGAACAAGCCGAATACCCGGTATCCTTGCAGCCAGCTCTGGAACGGCAGTCCCACGGCACACGGGAAGATCCGCTTAATGCTGCTTGGTTCCCCACCTGACATGGTTCACGGGATCCCATTGCGCAAGACCGA
>JAFXCL010000040.1 GCA_017521485.1 Oscillospiraceae bacterium | reverse complement strand
TGCCTGTGGCAGAGTAAGCGAGGGGGCAAGCAAGTGCCGTGGTCGGCAAGAAGCGAGCCTGCTTTGTCAGGCGAAGCTTCTGCCGGGCACCACAAACGGAGCAAGGCAATTCACCCTCCTGTTGCGGTGCCCTGTGTGCGCTACTCCTCGCAATGACATGCGTTTTAAGAAACTGCCGGATAAATAGAAATTTGACAATTTTGGCAAGAAGGAGCTGTTTCACAAAAAGTGAAACAGCTCCTTCTTGATTTATTCCGTTTCTTCATGCAGGGGCGGAATTTCCACTTCCGCTTCCGTCAGCTTTTCATAGGTAACTGTTTCTCCGTCGACGGTTGCCTGTGCCAGCAAAGTGCCTTCCTCCTGGAAGCAGAAGATTCCCTCCTCCAATTCCGTCCAGCCACCGCACAGCATCAAACCATTTTCGTCAAAACAGTACTGCTGCTCCTCAACAGTCCGCCAGCCAATGGCTTTCTGACCGTTTTTCAGCAGATACCAAGAGCCCTCCTGGGTATGCAGCCAGCCGGTACACATTGCGCCGTTGGCAGTAAAGTAACGGTCCTTGCCGTTGATCTGTACCCAGCCCACAGCTGCAGAGCCGTCCTCCTGCAGGTAATAGTCCACGCCCGCATAGCAGAACCAGCCTGTCCGGGGTTCGCCCTGCTCATAGTAGCGCCACACGCCCTCTGTCATCACCCAGCCATCCTGTGCAGCCCGAGGGGCAGCTTCTTCCTGCTGGGGGATTTCTATGCCTTCGCCAACTGCAAATTGCACGCTGCACAAGGTCACCTGCTGCAGATTTGTTTCCACTGCACCCTCAAGCAAATAATCGCTGAGCACATCTGCTGTCAGGGTGTATGTATAAAGGCCTTCTTCCAAAATGCCGAAGTCCAGAACCTTGTTGAAGGTATCCTTTGCAAGATCGAAGGTGCCGCTGATCTTTGCCCGGGAGTGGGTCATGATCACCTCTCCGGTGCTGTCCGTCACATTCATGGTCACTGCGCCGATGGCGCTGTTCTGGGAGGATACCTTTCCTTTTACGGTAAAGTCCTTGCCCGGTGTGAGCACCTGGGGAAGCTCTGCGTCGGAAAACACTACATCCTCGGTGTTAAAGCGCACCGGCTCTGCCCGCTGGGCATCTAAGTAGCAGATTGTATCTCCGTCCTGCACCTGATAGTAATACCGGCCCAAGGAGTTTTCGTACATAGCCGTTACATACAAAAATTCGCCCTTTCTGGCAGTGCGGATAATATGACTTTCCACCTCGTCTGTATCCGGTACGCAAGGCTGGGTATACAGGGGATCTTCCCGCTGAACCTGCACATACATATTGGCATCGTGCCGGCAGCAGTTATCCAGATAGTCTCTTCTGCCGAACAGGATCGCACCCTCAAACTGCGCCCAGCAGTCATAAAGCTCCGCAAACTGAGAAATGGTACACACGCCGGGATTTCCTGCCGCACCAACATAGGTAGTGCTGTAGCTTTCCGTAAAGTACACCATGCCGTCAATAATGCCGTAGATCACCACTGCATGACCGAACTGAGAACCGGCTTCTGTGTCGGTGGTCTGGAAGCCGATGAGAATATTATAGGCATTCCATGTGCCGCCGTGGGTAATGGCATTGAGTGCCTCTTCCAGTGTATAGTCCTGCGCCGAGTAGGATCGGATCTGATAGCCGGTATCCGTATAGCTCTTTTCTGCATAAAGGTCGTACTGATTTTTGCCGTCGGCCATTACGGGATAGGAATTGACACCCAGGAAATAAAGCTGATAGCTGGCAAGTCCGCCGCAAAGGCCCTTCAGGGATTCACCGCCATAAATGCTAAGGGTCCGGTAATAGTGGCTTGTAATGTTGCGGCGCAGCTGCCCCGCTTCCGTTTCCTCAGCGGATACGCCTACAGGAAGTACAGCTGCAAGCATCAGCAGGCACAGTACAAGGGCCATTATTCTCTTAAACATCTGCACTCCCTCCTTATCTTCTGGAAAATTTCACCAAATTGGAAACATTATACCATAAATGATTCTGAAAATCAAGTCATGTCTTATACCGACTGATCGATTTCAAATTTCAGTTTGACAGTGCCTTCCCCTGGGGGAAGGTGGATTCAAATCCGGACACACTTGGACGGATTTGAAGACGGATGAGGGCAAAGCCTGAACTAATTTGCAGGATTTGTTCTTATTGCGCGTGCAAGTTCTTCCCTCATCCGCCCCTGCGGGGCACCTTCCCCCAGGGGAAGGCATCGATAAACGGAAATTTAACAGGCTATTATAAGTTCAGAAGGTGTTGCATTGTTTTGCAACACCCTCGTTTTCCGTTACATATTCTCTTTAATGGTGGAGATGAGAATATCTCCTGCCACCACCCGGTCCTCCGGGGCAAAGCCTGTTTCAAAATTATCGGAGTACAGCACCTGTGCGTTAGGCGGAAACTCCTCATCCCCTGCCCAAACCAGGATCTGCATCTGATAAGGTCCGATCAAAGAAAACTGATAACCTGCATCCCCGTGGTTTACCGGGATCGCACCCATTTTTTGGGCAGCTGCCCGGAATGCATCCAGCCGTGTACCAAAGGTAAATGCCGCGCGGGTCAGCACCCTGCCGGTATAGGGCTTGATGTACAGCTCGCCCCAGGGCATTTCCCGGAAGGTCTTCCAATTTCCCTGCCAGGCTACATCCCGGCTTTCCAGCAAATAGCGCAGCAAAAAGGTCTGGGTAGGCAGCGGAGGGACCGGTCCGTTATCCAGTGCCCGGATGGAATATTCCGGATGGGTGACTGCAAAGGTCCTGCCCAGCACCGTCACGGTAAATTCTCTGCCGTCCCACTGCACATCGGTCACTCTTGCGGTGACCTCCGCCGGATCCAGCGCCTTGAATTTCTCTTCATAATAAGCAAAAGGAACTTCTTCCTTGTGATTTTCGATTTGCATAGTATCTCCTTATAAAACGGCTGGGAGGGGGAACCCTCCCAGCCGTAAATGCAGGGATTATTTCCGATTTTCTTACAGATCCAGGTAGGAATCGGAGTACAGAACGTTATTCTTGAAGATGTCGCAGGACTTGATGGTCTCCATCAGACGGCGGTCGTTGGGGTTGACGATGGCAGAGGTCAGGCCCTGCATCATGCACATTGCAACCAGAGTGGAGTCCATAATGGAACGGACATCCTTGGGTGCGCCGTTAGAGTTATTACTAAGACCACCGGTGGACTTCAGACCCTTCTCGGAGAACATCTTGATTGCCTCCAGAACCTCCATCTGCTTGTCCTGCATGCCCTTGACAACCAGGAACAGGGGGTCGAACCACAGGTCGTCGGAGGACATACCCAGGCTCAGGCCGCGCTCGAGCATATTGTCACAGTGGACCATACGCTCCTCGTTGTCCTTCGCAATGCCGTCGGCAGAGCACAGAGCAATACAAATTGCATCGTTGGCAGCAGCCAGATCGATATAGCCGATACGGGAGCCGGCGTCAGCAGAGTTGACGATGGGCTTACCGTTTTGGCGGTTATAGACCTTAATACCAGCCTCGATAGCCTTCATGTTCGCAGTATCCAGAGCCAGAGGAACATTGTCGAAGTTCTCCTGCAGCAGCTTGACTGCCCACATCATACGCTCCGGACCGTCCTTCTCAGCAGGTCCGATGTTCACATCCAGGTAGGTTGCGCCGGCCTTGATCTGAGCAGCAGCACGCTCCAGGATGGGAGCGGGATCCCGCTCGTCCATAGCCTTGCGGATGGCAGGTGCGATGCAGTGGATACGCTCGCCGATGGTGACGAAGGTCTTAGACTCGGGGTTGTAGCCCTTGTACTTAACGCCCATATCCACCACTTCGATCTTGGGAACGCGGGTCTGCAGCAGCTCCTCGAAGGAAAGCTCCTTCACAGGCTCAGCGGATGCAGCGGCAGCAGCCTTTGCAGCATTTTCAGCAGCAGCGGCAGCAGCAGCGCCTTCGTATTCCTTATCCTTCATGTACTTGGGCAGCTGAACAGCTTCCAGAGGACCGACGACCACATTCCAGTTCGGCAGCTTCTCCTGGATCTCGCCCTTCATAACAGCAACCTTACCGGGGATGATCAGGGTGCGGTTTTTGATCTTGTTCTCGATATCCAGCTCATCGAAAGTCTTCTTGATGGTGGAGGAGGACAGCTTACCGGCAGCCCAGGCAGTCAGAACAGACATACCGGATGCATCGGTGATGATCAGGTTCACAGGCTGGTTGGAGCGCTCCAGTTCGCCGGAGACCAGGAAGTAGGTCAGAGCGAAGTCAACAGTCAGAGCGCAGGGGCTGTTCTCA
>JAFXCL010000039.1 GCA_017521485.1 Oscillospiraceae bacterium | reverse complement strand
TTTTTGCTTTATATACAGTTTCATAGATACCCCTCCTTATAGAATCCGGTAGCCGGACTCGCACAGATCATAGACATAGGCCATCTTATCTTCCTGTGTCCGGAATGTAAGCTTCTCAAATCCCTCCGTCTCCCGGAAGGTCACGATACGCTCATCCTTATTGACCCATATGGTTAAATCCTTTTGTTCCTCGCACTCTTCCTTCATTGCTTACTGTACCTCTTTATCATTCTGCTGCTTCTTTGCAAAATCTGCCGTGATCCCTAGTGCTTTTGCATAGGCAGGCTTTGCCTGTAGCTTTTCCATCAATCGGATCGACATAATGCGTTCTTTTACACTCATAGCTCTCCCGGTCCTTTCTTTGATATGTAAACATTCTATCGGGAGGCTCAGCAAAAATACAGGATCAGTTTCGCAAAATAGACAGTCTATTTCTCTGTTGGGAGCAAATTATCCTTCTTCGGTATGTAGGCCCGCTTTGTATGCCTTGTACTGCTCCGGGTCGATGGCACCGGTTGCCAGCATCCGTTCGGACCACAGCTGCAAGGTTTCTACTGCAATGGAGATCTTCTCCAATTGCTCCTGAATAGCTATGAAATCAGCCAATTCATCACCAGAGATCTTACCATCTACAGTGATCTCAATAAGCCGATCCTTTTCTTTCTGCATACTGTTCAGAGAAGCCAGCATTTCCAAAACAATCTGGGACAAGTCCTTGGCCTTGATCTCCGGCACGTACTGCGCCCCAATGGGACACTGGTTGGCACAGTAGTAGTTGCACAGGCTGGGCTGCTTATATTTCTGTGCCATAACCAGCACCTCATCCGGATGCGGGAGTACCCGGTCATTTTCAATCTTCTCAATGCGCTCCGGAGAAAAAGTTTCCAGCAGTTCGCTGGCAGCTTCTCTGGTCAGTTTCAGACCTTCTCTTGTTTTCTGATAGAGACTTTTGTTCTCCTTGGTAGATGCTCTTGCCATATGTAAAACCTCTCTTTATGGGAAATCAAATTCCATTATAAAACAGCTATGATGAAAGTGATCAATATTATTTTACCATCTTATCCTTACAAACACAATATTTCTCGTTTGTTTTTATGGAATCAGCCCCAGCCAACAGGCAGCATCAATTCATTTAAGTGTCCCTTTCATAACGATTATAAGTTTCTCAGTATCGTCGGATGCGGCAATATCAATTTTATAACACCGGACAGAGAACGAAATCCCTACCTTGATTCCCCAGACGGAAGGCGTGTCCGGATATCGCAAATCTGCCAGTATATAGCCCTGACACTTATTATCCTTCAGCAGTTTGCGGCAGTCACTGCAGAATAGACCGTCCTGCATTCCGGTTGACTTGATCGGTGCTTTCAACTCGACTCTGTCTGCACCTAGAAGTATTCCGCTAATGTCTCCAAACTGTACAAGGCTCATATAGCCGCCGTATTGTTCATCGGAAAGCTCAGCCACTTTTGTATGATGCGGTTGATAGATTCCCAGTTCACGAAGCTCTCCGGTATTCAGATTTACCAGGCACGGAGCATGTCTAGGGAATACCTCGCACAATGCACATTCCTTCGGCTCTGGAATGTTAGAACTGCATCCGTTAAATAGGAGTAGTATAGCCACAATTACTATGACTCTTTTCATTGCTTGTCCTCCTTGGCGCGATAAAGATTTATAAAGTTCTTTCCTTGCTGCATAGCATACTGCATTGTCTGATATGCTCCGCCTTCACTTGTTTCTACATAAAAAACTGTAAGGTCGGATCGGTCAACCATATGTCGATTTCTGGATTGGAAGGCTGCCTTGAAATGCTTGATACTTGATTCCTCGCAAATTTCAATCTCGTCGTAGTACGCATAGCAGTCTTCCTCGTAATCCCGAAAGAAGGTCGTGGGATAGGGCATAACCCAAATGTGCGAACTGTTGTGGTGCCCATACTCCCGTTGGCATCGCCGGATAGCAGAGGATACCAGCTGATCAAAGTCTCCATCTCTGCCAACCAAAAAATCCACATAGCTGTGTTCTCGTAATAGTCGGGCAATGAGCTCATCCAATGTTCGGTCTATGTGCAGTTGGTCATAAATTCGGCGATGACCGAAAAAGCTTACTGTATAAGTGTCCATTCCGTTATCTCCATAATATTTAATGGTTAAAATGCTAATAATTTCTCATATTGGTAATTATACTACCAATAATCACAAATGAAAAGCACAAATTCATTTTCTGACTACCAACGCCACCTTTAAATTCATACTAAAATAATTAAGAAAGGGGCGGAAGAAAATGTCTGACACCAAGTATATTAATTTTGTGCGTACCCGCATAACTGAGTTGAGAGTTAAGAAGGATGTATCCGAGCATAAAATGAGCTTAGATTTGGACAAAAGCGGTTCCTATATCCGTGGTATTACCAGTGGAGCATCTATGCCCTCTGTCAAAGAACTATTCAACATAATTGCATATTTTAATATGACACCTGTTGATTTCTTTGCTCCTCTTGGTACAGAAGATGGTCCGTACAGTAACATCTGTGAACGGCTACGTTCTCTTGATAATGCCGATCTGGACAAGGTAAGCACCTTCCTTGATTGGATCGCAGAACAAAAGAAAACTGCAAAATAATATATACAAAACGCACGCACTCTCATTCGAAAGTGCGTGCATCATCTATCTTGACATATTTATGCTTTGTGGTAAAATAAACAAGTAGATACCGAAGGGAAAAGCGGTCAAATTACCGATGCTTTGCAACGCAAAGATTGCTCCATTTCCCCTGAAATAGTGACCAACTTTTGACCAACAAAAGTCCGGTAAAAGAAAATAACTGGTATAATAGCACTACATTTTGAATGCTAATATACCAGCAACCACCACATATCTACAAAGCCAAAAATCCCCCATCGAGTGGGAATAACCGAATTTTATATTCTATGCTATTTGAGCGTGATGGTTATGGGCCATCACGCTCGTATCTATATTATAATGCTTATATTGATTTGCGAACAAAATAGAGGTCGCAAGTGTTGCCAAACGCAAAATCTATTTACCAATCTTAAATAACAGTTGATTTTGGTAATTAGAGTGGGTATAATTGAGCAAGAGGTGGTCACATGAAAACATATACAATCATCGGCGGTGTCAACGGTGTTGGCAAATCCAGTTTCACCGGTGTTCTGAAAGAGCGAACAACAGATCTGGGCGTTATTATTGATGTTGACAAAATTACAGCAGAACTTGGTGGCAATCCCCTTTCCGGCGGCAAGGCTGCTTTAACCATGATCCGTGATTGCATTAATCGTAATGTATCCTTCACGCAGGAGACCACCCTTTCCGGTTATAAGACGGAAGCCACTGCTAAGGAAGTAAAAGAGTTGGGTTACCATATCAGAATGTTCTATGTAGGATTGGACACCCTGTCTGAAAGTCTTGTGCGAATCGACAACCGGGTCAAGCGCGGTGGACACAACATTCCTAAAGACGATGTGCAGCGCCGTTTCTCCAGCCGTTGGGAAGCTGTTGCAAAAGTTCTTCCTTACTGTGACGAAGCAGAGTTTTATGATAATGATAACGGTTTTGTAAAGGTCGCAGAATATTGCAATGGCGAACTGCGAACCATCGGTAATCATATGCCTAATTGGCTATCCGAACTGCAGAATCATCTGAAGCCGTGACCAACTTTTGACCAACGAAAGTCCAGTAAAAGAAAACAGCCAGTATAATGACACTATATATCGAAGGCTGTTATAATGGCTACCACCACATATCTATAAAGCCAAAATCCCGCCATCGAGTGGGAATAAAATTTCTATAAAATCGACCCCCGAACCCCCCAGTATTTATGCGGGTTTTCGGGGGTTTCGCATTTTCACGAGTACACAAAAGGTACACGACAACCTAATTTTCGGTGGCTTGCTGCCGTCAATGATGGAGATTGCCACAGCCCTTCGGGCTTCGCAATGACGCGGAAACCTGATGGCACACCGTAGGGAACGGCACATAGGCCGTTCCCTACGATAAAAACGCCTTCTGCGCTGTTGCGCGCAGAAGGCGTTTTGCAATACATATCCACTTGTTTTTTACAGATCCTTGCCGAAAACCTCGATCTGTGTCAGTGCGGGGAAGGGAGATTCATCATCTGCCTTGATCAGCTTATCAAAAGCGATCCATTCAACCGTTCTGGGCTGAATATCAAATGCCTGTCTTCTATCGGTCTTCTGGAATTTCAGCACTTCTGTGCTTCCGTCAGAGAATGTAACCGTACCCTCTGTCCAATAGGAATCGTGGGGGAAATGGGCGCGCAGAGTGAATTTCAGGTGATCGATCTGCACAGGTCTGCCAAAGTCAACCTGCATTCTTGCATTCGGATCTCTGTTGATTCCCCAGGATGTATAGGGCCAGCCGCCGTGACCGTGGCTTGCAAATACACCGTCAATGGCATTCTTTGCTTCAAAAACACATTCTCCTCTTGTTTCCACATTGGCACTGGCGTGGGGATAGCATCCCTCTACACGGTGCTGGTCTGCCGGATTGAGGGCAACATTCCGATAAGCATGGATCTCATCATCCTCTGCAAGTCGCACAAAGAGATGATGGCGTGTTCCGGAGAAAGCCTTGGGAGAATAAACGGTTTTCTTTTCGTCAAAGGGAACCTGATAGGTCATATCCTTTGTTAAATAGCACATGGCTGCACCAATGGCGTCGTCCACCTGCCAAAAAACATGGATGTTATGCTCGGAGGTCGTCAGGACGATCTGGTCTCCCGGGGCATACTCACCCCGGTAATACAGCTCAAGACTTCCCTCTCCGGACTCCTCTGCCAGGATCTCTCCATTGGCGTTTAGAATTTTTAAGTTTAAGCTTACCATAGCTTCCCCCTTAGGGCTGCTTGCCGATGTAAGCGAGAATGCCGCCATCTACATACAGAATGTGGCCGTTGACGAAATTGGAAGCATCGGAAGCCAGGAACACAGCAGGTCCCTGCAGGTCTTCTGTAGTACCCCAGCGGCCGGCAGGTGTCTTGCTGACGATAAACTGATCGAAGGGATGACGGCTGCCATCTGCCTGACGCTCACGCAGAGGTGCAGTCTGGGGAGTAGCAATGTAGCCAGGGCCAATGCCGTTGCACTGGATGTTAGCTTCGCCGTACTCGGAGCAGATGTTCCGGGTCAGCATCTTCAGGCCGCCCTTTGCTGCTGCATAGGCAGACACAGTTTCACGGCCCAGCTCACTCATCATAGAGCAGATGTTGATGATCTTGCCGTGACCCTTCTTGATCATGGAAGGAATGACTGCCTTTGCTACGATAAAGGGGGCATTCAGGTCCACATCGATCACCTGACGGAACTCTGCAGCAGTCATCTCACACATAGGAATGCGCTTAATAATACCGGCGTTGTTTACCAGAATGTCGATCACGCCAACTTCCTGCTCGATCTGGGCCACCATTGCATTGACAGCGTCCTCGTCACAGACATTGCACACATAGCCCTTAGCGTCGATGCCCAGCTCCTTATAAGCTGCCACACCCTTTTCTATCAAATCGGGGTTAATATCGTTGAAAACGATCTTAGCACCAGCCTCTGCAAAAGCAGTGGCGATTGCAAAACCAATACCGTAAGATGCGCCTGTTACCAGTGCCACCTTACCTTCCAGAGAAAAAGCGCTCATTTTCATTTTTCATACTCTCCTTTAGCGTAAACTTGTTGTGGGGATGTTGTCCATATCATCAAAGGCCTGGTTTTCACCACCCATAGCCCAGATAAAGGTGTAGTTGCTGGTACCAGCGCCGGAGTGGATGGACCAGGAGGGGCTGATGACAGCCTGCTCGTTCTGCATAACGATGTGGCGGGTCTCATTGCCCTCGCCCATCATATGGAACACCACATTGTTTTCCGGCACTTCAAAGTACATATAAACCTCCATGCGACGCTCATGGGTATGGGCGGGCATGGTGTTCCATACACTGCCGGGCTCCAGCACGGTCATACCCATACTCAGCTGGCAGGTAGGCAGCACATCGGGGTGGATGAACTGATTAATCACACGCTTGTTGCTGGTCTCCAGTGCGCCAAGGGGGCGCTTTGCAGCATCGGCGATCTTAATGAGCTTGGTTTCATACGCACGATGTGCAGGTGCACTGACCATATAGAACTTAGCAGGGTTCTTGGCATCATCGGATGCGAACAGGACTTCTTTGGTGCCCTGGGTGATGTACAGGCAGTCCTTATAGCCCAGCTCATACTTGACGCCGTCAGCGGTGATAGAGCCGGCGCCACCGATGTTGAAAATACCGATCTCACGGCGCTCCAGGAAATACTGGGTGCCGAAGTTTGCCCAAATATCGATGCCCTTGTCAATGCTGACAACTTCATCCACAGGCATACAGCCCAAGGTCACCATACGGTCCACATGGCTGTAAACTGCGGTTACAGTATTGGGAATATAAAGATTTTCAATGAGGAACTCATTGCGGGTCTCCTCAGTGGTGTAGCGCTTAAAATCACGCTGATTGCAAGAATAACGAATATCCAATGTAGTATCTCCTTTTCTTTTATTGATTGCATTGATTATGTAGGATGTTGCAACGATTTACCAAATGAGGAAATCGTTGCCTTTGAGCTTAAACATTGCTTCGACGAAGTAGAAATCACCGAAAATGAGGGGAACATGGGGCTTAGAACGGGCCATTTCCTTTTCATTGTGGGGATATCTTCCGCAGTTCATAAGCACCAGAGCATCTTCATCATCACTGTAGTTACAGAAATGTTCATCTGCTGCCTTAAGGATGTTGATCGCTTCATTCATATAGTACTCGCCCCGTTCACCGCCAAGGCATTTTGCGATTTCGATCATACCGCAGGCTGCACACATACCAGCCGATGCATCATAATACACAGGCTCCTCCGGCGCATAGAAATCTACAAGGGGTAAATAGTTGGTCTTTTTACAGCACTCAATAAAATGATCTGCCGTCAGGATCGCTGCATCCAGATACCGCTGCTGCTTTGTGTGGATATAAGACAAAGCCATGCCGTATACTGCCCAGGACACGCCTCTGGACCAGGAAGAGGTCTCGCTATAGCCCTGACCGGTATGCACCTTTACCAGTTCGCCGGTCTTATCATCATGCTCAACGATGTGGTTCACACTGCCGTCCGGTCTGATATGATCGCGAATCGCCATATCTGCGTGCCGGATAGCAACCTTCGCAAACCGATCGTCGCCAATTTCCTCAGATGCCCAATAAAGCAGTGGGATATTCAAAAGGCAATCGATGATCGTCCAGGTCTTGTTGGGATCCTCGGGGCTATCGTTCCAGTTGTTCCACGCACGAATATAGCCTCCGTCAATGTTATACCGCGAGAACAGAACACTTGCTATGTACAAGGCTTTATTGAATGCAGCTTTATCTCCGGTGATGCGATAGTTGGCAACACTGGTAGGAATCCACATAAAGCCTACATCGTGATGTAAACCTTTGTAATTTTCCAGTGCCTTATCCAAAAGCTCCTCAGAGCGTATCGCCGTTTTCTTATATTCCTCATTCTGGGTGCCGAGATACATCAGCCACATCATACCGCCCCAGAAGCCGTTGGTCCACCATTCAGGTGATGTTACGCTCCTGTCATCGTGCACGCCGTCAACTGTTGTAGAGGGGAGCTTATCACGGCTCTTAATACAGACCTTGCTGAGCTTGCGGTCAATCTTTTCCCAGGTATCGTTGATCCACTGTGCATTGGTTTCCAGCGTTTTGCCCATTATGTTTCCTCCCTTGAATATTTCTACATCTTTTCCTATTATTTAAGATACCACAATTAACCGCTTGTGTCAATTTATAGGTCTGTTTTTTGCGGTCATGAAAAATAAAAACCAACCGCGAGGCTGCGGTTGGCTTTTTGTAGATTATACTTCGTCTTTATAGATTTCCTTGAAGTACTTATAGGTATCTACCTTCAGTTCACCGCAGGCAGCCTCATCGCAAGCGATGATTCCGTCGGGATGCAGCTGCAAAGCGCTAATGGTCCATGCATGGGATACGCCGCCCTCAACACAGTGGCGTAGTGCCCGAGCCTTTGCGTGGCCGTTAATGACAAGCAGCACCTGCTTAGAATCGCATACCGTGCCAACGCCCACAGACAGTGCAGTCTTGGGCACTTTATTGGGATCGTTATCAAAAAAGCGGGAGTTTACGATCAGGGTATCCTCAGTCAGAGCACGGACACCGGTGCGGGAAGACAGAGATGTGAAGGGCTCATTGAAGGCAATATGGCCGTCAACACCGCTGCCGCCCAAAAACAGGTCGATACCGCCGTAGGAGGCGATCTTCTCTTCGTAGCGGCGGCACTCAGCCTCCAGATCAGTAGCCATGCCGTTTAAGATGTTCACATTCTCAGCGGGGATGTCGATATGGTTAAAGAAGTTATCGTGCATAAAGTACCAGTAGCTCTGGTCATGCTCCCGGGGCAGACCCACATACTCGTCCATATTGAAGGTCACCACATTCTTGAAGCTGACCTTGCCTGCCTTGTGCATCTCGATCAGCTTCTTATAGGTGCCGATAGGAGAAGAACCGGTGGGAAGGCCCAGGACAAAGGGACGGTCTTCCTTGTGATTGTTAATGGCATTTGCAATATGCTGCGCTGCCCATGCGCTCATTTCATCATAGTCGTTTTTAATAATCAGTTTCATCGTATCACGCTCCAAAATAGATTGCAGTAAAATTTCTTACTACCAAAATATATTATACTCTTTCGGTAGCGACTTGTCTATACCTTTTTATCTCCTGAATTTGCAGAAATCACCATTGCCGTAAAAATCGGGAGGGGCAATGCCCCTCCCCACAGATTCCATTATAGCTTTTGCGTATTTTGCAACACGCTTTTTCACATATTAAGAACTCTTATGGCTGTGTTCTCCAAAAGCAAGACCCATAGCATAAAACAGCACCGGTCCGATGTTGAAGAAGTGGCAGTCCACCAAACTGCAGCACAGCAGAACCAGCAAGGAACAGCCAATGAAGTTCTTTTCCTTGGTATGGTCTTTCAAAAACAGCCTCACTGTCTGAATTCTATGAAAACCGTATGCTGCCAAGCCCACCACACCGCAGCTTGTCAAAAGCTGGATAATAGTGCTGTGCCAGCGGGAGGGCAGAAATTCTGTAAATTGGGTAGTGGACCACTCCCAAGGCATAAAGCCAGGGGAGAAAAAGGAATTGCCGAAAACAGGACGCCGGAAAAACAGTTTTAAACCCTCGGAATAGATTTGATGCCGTCCGGAGGGATCTGTTCCCCTTCTGAGCAGATCGCTGAAAAGCTGCAAAATCTGCTTGTGGAACAGCAAGAACATCAGCACCAGTATGCAAACAACACTTACAAAGGCAATGAAATTATTCCGCCGGTTCTTTGCATAGTGGAGCATAAGCAGCACGCAAATCACATAGACCACTGCCGCCATGAGAATAGAGCCTCTGGAGCAGGTCAGCAGCACGCCAACCAAAAAGGCAGAGCCTACTACCGTACCGATCCAGCCCCTGCGATACTTGGTAGCCAGGTAAAACGCAAAGGGGATCATCATTGCCAGAAGATTTCCGAGGTTGTTATGCATACCCCACCCGGTGTAGATCTGGGTGCGATGGATCACGCCGTCCAATACAACATTGCCGGAAAAATAGATCCAGCCTATTTGCAACAGCAGTGCACCGCCAAGGCAAAAACCAACCCAGGCAAAATAATCCTTGCGGGCTTCTTCCCACTTCACGCCGCCTGCAATCAGAAGGTAGGGCAGCACCAAAGTACAGCTCTGCACCAGTGCAAACCGCAAATTCTGCCAGATGGCAGCCGGATAGGCATCGCTTCCGATGCCGCTAAGCAGATATCCTGCCGACAGGATCAGAAGTCCGGGAAGCAGGGTATATTTCTGAGAAAAGAACTGCTTCCGATCCCGGATCAGGCGATAGAGCACCGCCGCCGCGATCACAGCACCGTATAGCACGATCAGATTCCCACCGTGTCCCGGAAAGAAGATAGATGTCTCCTCCCGTCCCGGATTGTTCTGGGCAGAGGGCGCCACGTAGCAGCAAATCACAATAGGGGTCATAGGTAGCATATCTGTGCCGAACAGGCAGATATATACCACCAGTACCGTATACATTCCGTAAACAGCCAGCTCCAAAGAGAAAATATTGGAAATGGCTGCCAGCAGCACAACAAGCATGATATATTGCGGGGTCGACAAAAACCGATTGATCCGCCCTGTAAGAGAACGGTCCTCCAATTTCTGTGCCTGAGAATAGATACCTGTCATAGATACACTCACCACACAATCCTTACCTAATCATTATCATTCGACTATAACATATCATACATTAAAACACAGAAAATTACAAGGTTAATTTCTTCCCCCCGAAAAACCGTAGCAAAACAATTATAACTACTGGCCAGTGGTATTCTTATACAACAAGCTGGCGGGGAGTGTATAATGCACTCCCCGCCATATTTTGCAGTTCGTTGGTTTGCCTGTCAAGGCACAGAGCCGTCACTGTTTTCTATGCCCACTCTCCGCCTTAGATTTTCCCCCAATGGTATGACTTGGGGCTGGGAAAGCAGAATTGTTTTCTCTCCGGCAGTAAGAAAACAGAAATGCCCCAGCAAATATTAAAACGGCATACTCCGTTTTTTACATCGTTTTTGTCGGGACTCCAGGTCTCTCCTGTTACTCCGTGTCCATAGAAAGTCCATTGTGCCGGTGCCGTTGTTTCATAGCAAATATGCCCCAATGCACAGGATATCCCGCCTATTTCCACGACAGTATTGGTCGGAACCACTTCTGCGAAATCCAGTTCCCTTCGCAAAACATGCTCAATATCGTTATTGCCGGGCACTGCATAAATTTTTTCCGCACCGGCGTTTTTCAAAATCTGCGCTATCCGCTTTACTCCCTGGGTATACTCCGGTTCGGCATTGAACATACGCCCAGCCTTCACTTCATCCACAAAGTCGCCGGTGTGGATAATAATATTGGGCCGAATTTCCTCAATCAGTTTTTGCATATAAGGGAACATAAAGGAAGGTGTGTCACTGATATGAAGGACCTTTCCTGTTGATGCCTTCTTCACTTCCTCCGGGATCTCCACACCCTCGGCCATAAAGGCCTCCAACAATTTTCTGTCCTCTTCGGCTTGGACGATTGTATTAAAGGTAAGTTTTTCATAGGGCATATGTGCCCCGTCCATTCTCCTGAAATTACCCTTGTCTTCAGAATCATACATAGAGAAAGAACAGTTATATCCATCACCGCCCTTATGGGGAATCTGCAATGCCTCACAACCGCAGTATACACTGGCACCGTGTCCCACAAGCATAATGTCCTCCTGGGGATCCAGCGCATCGATTCCTGCGCGCACTCTGGCAATCACATCTTCAGTGGTTTCTATCTGTGTAGTCCACCACGGATAAGCCAACTCAGATGTTGGATCAATGCTGGGATAGCGCTGTTTGATTTGCTCTAATGTCAAACCGGTAAATTCCATCATTGTTTCCGTGTTTCTGACCACCTCCCGCATAGGTGCCCAGGGAACGATCAGTGAACCGGTATGATCTGCGATGACTTGCGCCGTTTCCAACGCCCTGGCATAGGGAGATGCATAGAGTTTTCCCTTGAAACCCAAATGCTTCATATAGGCCCCTAAATATGCCGCCTGTTCTCTTCCCAAAGGTGATAACGGCATATCGCCCACCGGGTGTTGCACATTCCCAATAAACTGGGTCACCGCCACCTGCCCGTGGCGTGTCAAATAAATCTTCATTTCGTATGCTCCTCTACGATTCGATGTGTCGGATATTCTCCTGCATACAATTGCGTATTAATCAGGAAGATCGGATTTGTCAGCAGAACACATCTACCGGTTTCATCCCATAACTCTGCGCGTTGAAAGCTGATCGCACTTTTTTGCAGATGCAAAACAGAACGCCAAGTAAAGCTTTCCTCTGTAATATCCAGTTTTTCTGCAGTATTTCCATTTTCGATCAATCGGAATTGCCATCCGGGTTTCGTACCCTTGGCTGAAAATACCAATGGGATCTCTTTCTTGCTTTCTGAAAGAAATACGGATCCCATAGGGTACCCATCTTCTGTTTCAAAGCACAGAGAGCCTTGCCATTTTACAGGGTCTGCAGTATATACGCGGCCCGCTTTCATAGCATCGATAAAGCATTTTTCACCGATTGGATGGGCGCAGTGCTCAGGCACGCCAATGTAAGCCGCAAAATTATTTCCTGCAAACCAACCGGTGTTGTCTCTGTGACTGTCACTGCATCCATAGCCGGTCAAAAACATACCGGAAACAGACAGCATATCCCACAAGCGCGTATATTCTTCCAAGGAGAATCCGTTTCTCCCCTCAGGAAATCCCACTTCTATCAGATCCGCCCCATAGGCCCGGTTAGCCACAAGTTCCGCTGTCATCTTTGCCAGGATCTGCATGCGCTCAACAGGTGTGAATACTTTTCGTTTCAAATCGCTGATCGCAAATGGGTGGTTGATGGAAAAGATACCACAATGATCCTTGATGTGTTTTACAGCGTCCCATACCGGAACATTGTAGCCATACTTTTGGTAGTCGATGGTGGGCACATGGGTGCTATAGCAATTCTTATGCTCACCGGCACCAGAAACCTCAAATGACACAAAGGGTGTTATACCATAATGCGCACCAGCTTTTGCCGCCGCCTCTTTGAGTGCTTGATGTACCTGCTCATAGGACTTCTCTGCTTGAATCTGAAAATCCCGCAATGCTACGGATGACTCTACGCCAGATCTTGCCTGTAACCGCACGGTAAAGGTATCGAAAGCATTGTCCCTGCCGCCTATTGATAGTGCTTCTGACACATCCCGGGAAATGGGCATAACGATCTTTCCATCACAAGCAGGCAAGGGAATGATCTGTGTGTGTGGTGCTTCCAAGCCTTCCGTACTGCCAAACACATACAGAAGGTGTGCCTTCTCGCACCCCGGCGGGCGTTGCGATAATGTAATATCAAAAATCAATCTGCTGTCCGCAGACAGATGCACAACTTCCACGTCAATGGACAACGTCACCTCTGCCGCAAGTGAGCTGGAGTGGCGTGTTCCGCTGGACACAAAATATATGCCGCTTTCCTGCCAACTGGCATTTTCTGATGCCCCAAAGCTAAGGATAAGTTGCTCTTTTTCCGGCTCAAATTGATATTGCACTGCTTCGTTTAGGGGCTTGAAGCCATAAAACCCGCCCGTGGGTTCCTCTTTGATCAGGCCTGGTCCATCAAATTCAAACCCGTTGACCGGCTGACTCTTAACTCCGGTACGCGTATCATGATCTGTAAACCATAGATAGCGCATTCCCAGCTGGCGCGCGTTAAACATATGCATAGCCATAGATGCACCGTGATCACATGCTGCATGCAGATGCATATGCATTGGGTGATATGTGTACCGTTTTGCAGTTTTACTTGGCATATATGCCACCTCCCTCTGCGATTACAATTTCAATAAGTAAAAGGAGACATGGGGCGATTCTTATATCTCCTTTTGAAAATCTTACAATTAATACTTCTTTATTTTTAGATTATACAATTATTTGCAACTAAATGCAAAATTATTATAGGCGCAAGCTGGAGCAAAAGTTCCGCGCTCGGCGAGAGATTTTGGTTCAGATTGTGCCTATAAAAATCGCAGACATACTCCCTGTATTTCAAGGTCTTCAAAACGCAGATATGCGGAAAATATCCGCCGAGAACTGAAATGACCCTCGGTTTGTTGCCTAATCACTGCAACTTACCGAGGGTCATTTCATTGAATTGTTGGGTTCTAGCATGGTTAACCTCACTTTCTTTATTTAGACGCGACTTTCTGATTGGTTTGAATTGCTTCCGGTTCAATTCCTTTATTATGGTTCCTGAGAAATTTATGTTATCGGAAGATTGGGTGAAAGTCCGTCTTTCGATCCTTTTTTTCATTAGGATCTAAGGTGTATCAGATCATTGGTATCACCTCTTTGTGTCTATATAATAACCTGACTTTTCCCCTTTTTCAAGATGGGATGTTTCACAAGATTACAGCCCCTGTTTCATACAAAAGAGAGAAAGTAAACGCGATGCGCAAATCCTTATTGACTTTCCATATTCTTCTATGATATGATGATTGTGTTGGGGCGGTTCAAAAGAACCGCCTAAAGTTATGTAAGGAGATATTTATGAAGCAAAAGCTTTTTACTTTTTTGAGCATTTTGGCAGGCAATGCACTGCTGGCGTTTGCCGTCTGCGCCTTTGTTGTGCCCAACAATTTTATGCTGGGCGGTTCTAACGGCATTGCCCTTGCGCTGCACACATTCATTCCCCTGCCCCTTTCCCTGCTCAACGGCATTTTAAACGGTTTGCTGTTTTTTGTGGGACTTATCTTTCTGGGTAAAAACTTTGCCGCAGGCACACTGCTTTCAACCGTCGTCTACCCCATTTTTATGGCAGTTTTTGAACAGCTGCCTTTGGAGGCTCTGTTTACAGAGGACAAGCTCACCTGCGCTATTTTCTGTGCAGTGATGGCGGGCTTCGGCATCGGTATTGTGGTCCGTGCCGGCGGCGCTACCGGCGGTATGGACATCCCGCCCTGTATTCTCCACAAGTATAAAGGCATTCCTATTGGAGCTTCCTTAATGGTGTTTGATACAATCATTGTGCTGGCACAGGTATTCATAAACGGTCTGGACGGAGTCCTCCACAGCCTGCTGATTATTTTCCTGGTGTCTATGACAGTAAATCAGACCGTAGTCACCGGTGTTAAGAAGGTGCAGCTGATCGTCATTTCTCCCTTTTACGAGCAAATCCGCCGGGAAATTCTGGAAACACAGGACAGCGGCGTAACGATGCTGGACATCGAGACAGGCTACGAAGGCAAAAACCAAAAAGCCGTGCTTTGTATTCTCTATGCCAAGCGCTATCCTGCCATCCGGGATGCGATTTTGAAGCTGGATCCTCACGCATTTATCGTCACCTCGGAAGTAAAAAATGTAAACGGCAAGGGCTACACCCTCGCCCGGAACTTAGAAGAAAAAGTATAGCTAACAGGCGTGTTGCAAGAGCAACACGCCTGTTTTATTTCTGCTGTGTGCGGACTTCCCGATACCGGGCGATTTCCTCCCGGCTACCGAACACCAAGTGGTCGTATCCGATGTCTGTGAGGGCAGGGGCTTCCTTGCTGTAATCGTGCTGGGCAGGATCGTAGGTCAGCAGCACCTTGTTTTTTTCCAGCCTGGGATCGGGAATGGGAATGGCGGAGATCAGGCTTTTGGTATAGGGATGCAGCGGGAAACGAAACAGCTCCTCTGCCGGAGCGATCTCCACGATATCCCCCTTGTAGATCACGCCGATCCGGTCGGAAATAAACCGCACCACAGAAAGATCGTGGGCAACAAACAAATAAGTCAGACCCTGCTCCTGCTGAAAGTCCTTCATCAGATTCAGCACCTGCGCCCGGACGGACACATCCAGTGCAGAAATGGGTTCGTCTGCAATCACCAGCTCAGGGCGCATAATCATAGCTCTTGCCAGACCGATCCGCTGGCGCTGACCGCCGGAAAATTCGTGGGGGTAGCGGCTTAAATGCTCCGGCAGCAAGCCCACATGCCGGATCATTTCCTCTACCTTCTGTTGTCGATCCCTCTCATTTTCAAATAGGTGGAAATTATAAAGTCCCTCGGAAATAATATAATCCACCGTTGCCCGCTCGTTTAGTGAGGAAGCAGGATCTTGGAACACCATTTGGATATTCCGGATCACCTGCCGTTCCAGCCGAGCAGATATTTTTCCGGAGATGGGAACACCCTTATACAAAATCTCTCCGGCTGAGCAGGTATTTGCCCGGATAATTGCCCTGCCAATGGTGGTTTTTCCAGAACCGGACTCCCCTACCAAAGAAAAGGTCTCACCCTTGTAAATGTGGAAGCTGGCGTCTTTTACAGCCCGGACTGCCTGCGCCCCTTTTCCAAAGGTAATCTCTACATTCTTTAAGCTCAGCAGAATTTCCCGGTTATCCATAGCTGCCAAATTCCTCCCCCAGCCTTTTGTGCAGATCCCGGAGTGCCTCCGGTTTTTCTATTTTGGGTGCTCTGGGATCCAGCAGCCAGGTCTTTGCAAAATGGGTGTCTGTCACCTGAAACATAGGGGGCTGCTGCATGGTGTCTATTTTCAGGCAATAGGGGTTTCGGGGGGCAAAGGGATCTCCCTGAAGCTGGCTGTACAGCGACGGCGGTGTTCCGGGGATAGAATAAAGCCGGCTGCCCGGCTGGGCAAGCTGGGGCAGGCTCTGAAGCAGCGCCCAGGTGTAGGGATGGCGGGGATCATAGAAGATGTCCTCTGCCGTACCCAGCTCCACCATCTGACCGGCATACAGCACCGCCACCCGGTCCGCAATATTCGCCACCACCCCCAGATCGTGGGTGATGAAAATAATGGTAAAGCCCAGTTCCTTCTGCAAGTCTTTTAATAGCTTTAGGATCTGCGCCTGAATGGTTACATCCAGCGCCGTAGTCGGCTCATCACAAATGAGAATTTTCGGATGGCAGGCAAGTGCAATGGCGATCACGATCCGCTGGCGCATACCGCCGGAATACTGGAACGGATAATCGTCAAACCGCTTTTCCGGCTGGGGGATCCCCACCTTTTCCATCATTTGGAGGGCAAGGGCTTTTGCCTGCTGGGGAGAACACCGCCGGTGCTTGCGGATCACCGAGGTGATCTGCTTTCCAATGGTGAGCACCGGATTTAGGGAGGACATGGGGTCCTGAAAGACGGTAGCGATCTGACCACCCCGAAGCTGCTCCCATTGCCGGTTGCGGTGGAGACTGCTCAGCTCCACCGGGCCATCTGCATAAAATGTTATAGATCCACCGCTGATATAGCCGTTTTTCTCCAGCATTCCGGAAAAGGTCTTGGTAAAGACAGACTTCCCTGAGCCGGATTCTCCCACAATGGCAACGCACTCACCGGCATAAAAATCCAAGGATATGCCCCGGATGGCGCTTAGCTCTCTGCCCCGCACCCGAAAGTTCACGTGTAGATCCTTTACAGACAACAGCACCTTTTGGGTTTCCATACTCTCCCCCCTTGTCGCCGAATTGAAAATTGAAAATTGAAAATTGTTTTACATTTCATATATGGGTTCTTGGATCAGATGCATCTCCCAGATTTTGTCCAACTACATAAAGCACTACGGTGATCACAGATGCCACTGCCACCGGGCTCCAGAATTCAAAGCCCCACCCCGGGGTGACCATTGCACTTTGGGCAGACTCGATCAGCCTTCCTAAAGACATTTCCGACAGTCCCATTCCGATATAGGACAAAAACACCTCGTAGGAAATATAGGCGGGGATCTCTGCCGCCGCCAAGGTGACGATCACCGAGGTCATAAAGGGCAGGATGTTTCGAAACGCCACCCGCCACAACGGTGTTCCCAGACAGCGGGAGGCAAGGTTATACTCCCTGTCCCGAATGATCATTACCTGGGTCCGGATAAAATAGGCAACCGCCAGCCAGCCGGTGACCGTCAGGGCAAAAACCATACTAAAAAAGCTTGCCGACAGCACCAGCACCACCACAGAGATCAGCAGAATATAGGGAATATTGGAGGCGATGTTATACACCTCTGTCATCACCGCATCTACCCGCCGGCTGAACCCCCAGATCGCCCCCACTGCCACGCCTACCGTCAGGTTGATCAGACCGCACAGCAGTGCAAGGGAAACGGAAATGCCTGCCCCGTACCACACCGCATCGAAGGTGGACTGGCCGGAAGCCCCTGTTCCCAGGATCCAATGGATGTTATAGCCAAATTTCTCCATTGCCCCTTTGGGGGATAAATGCTTTGCCGTAGGGTCTAAAAGATTGATATAGGGGTCTACCGCCGGGTCATAGCCAATGAGTGCCGGGTAGACATAGGTGAAGATCAGCACCACACCCAGTAGAATCAGCACTGCAATGTTGATCTTTCTGCGAAAAAATGTCCGCAGCACAGACTGCCAGTAGGAATATCGGGGGGCAGTGATCTGCTCCGTTTCCAATGAATTGATCTCCACAAAGGAAAATAGCTCCTGATCGTTCATTGTTACCTCCTCAGGGAAATTCTGGGGTCTACCACACTCATCAGCACATCTCCCAAAATCACAGAGCTCACCGACAGAACCCCGTAAAACAGCACCAGCCCCACGATCACCCCGTTGTCATAGGCGTTAATTGCCCGGGTAAGCACATTGCCCGCCCCAGGAACCACATAGACCCGCTCAGTAATGATCGCACCGGTCAGTGCCAGCAGCACAGCCGCGGGAATTCCGTGGACAATGGGAATGACCGCGTTTTTGAAAATATGCTGCCGGAAGATCTCCCGGCTGGAAAGACCCCCTGCCCTGGCAAAGCGCACATAGTCGGCGCTCATCTGATCCACCAGATACCGGCGCAGCCATTTCATCAGATTGGCAGCCGCCGGCAGTGCCAAGGAGATGACCGGCAGAACATACATCAGATAGCTGGGGTTTTCCATATCGAAGGTAGTGGGAAGTCCCAGACTGCCGCCGATTGCCTTAAACAGGAAAATATAGGCAAGGGAGGGCACTGCCATAATAAACACAATATAGGAAGATCCCAGCCGGTCCGGCAGCTTGTCCCGTTTTCGTGCCATCCACAGCGCCAAGGGGATCGCAATGAGATACGACAGTGCCACTGCCAGTATGCCGATCAAAAAGGAATAGCCCAGCTTGGACAGCCCTTGCTTGTGGGTTCTGACAAGGGTATAGTCGTCTGTAAAATGTGCCCGCAGGGTATTCGTGCCGTTTTCCAGCGAACCGGCTGCATACTGGGCTGAGTGCAGATCGTCTGCAGTATATGCCTGCACTCCGGTGGGGTAAGTGACATAGGACGGCTTAAATGAGCCTTGGGGACTGGTGAGGGTCTCCCACACCTCCGATCCCGTGCTGACGGCATAGGAAGTTCCTAAATTCAGGGTGATAAAATTCTGGTGAACAAAGGGAAAGCGGCTGTCACAGTAAAGCAGGTACTTGTGCCGTGTGCCGTTTCCCAGTATAGCCGGGGAGAATTTTTCGCCTCCGTAGACCGGATCACGCCAGGTAAAGGTCAGACCCCGGTTTTCTATATTTTCCTGCACATAATTTGTGGTATCTATAAAAATAAATCCGGTAAGATACCGCCCCAGCCGCCCCAGCACCGGGATATCCCGGTAGGCAAAGAGCCGGGGCTGTCCCCCCTCTTTATATTTTTCGGAGCTGCCCTTTTTATCTGCGTTTAGACGCACCACCTGCCAGGGTGCTTTTTCATATTCTTCCCGGAAAGCTTCGATCCACCGGGCAGCCTCCGGACTGTCCCGGTCCGGCGTGTCTGCAAAAGATGCGGCAGCATAATATTCTTCCTGTGACAGCTCTCCCGACCGGACCTTTGTGAGCAAATATTCCGTATAGGGCACATAGTCCACATAGCCGTATTTTTCCCACTGCTGCATTTTATAAACCGTCCGGCCGTTGCTGGCCTGCTTGCTGTAAACCGGATCGGAGGCAAACACCAGCTCCCGGTCAAGACCGGAATACACCAGCACCATAACGATCCCTACCACGATCACAACGGACAAAAGTCCCCGCAAGATCCGCCACAATAAATACCGACCCATACAAATTCACCCGCTCTTCTATTCTGTATTTCATTATGTGATCTGTAGCACCATTATCCCCCTGGCAGCTGGAGCAAGCTAGCGAGGGGATTCCTAAGGGGGAAGCAGGGAAAAATTTTGGTTCTTGCAAATCCAATCTGCTTCCCCCTTAGGCCGTCTGGGGAGTCCGAGGACCATACGGGAGGTCCTCGGCGGATCTTTGCATACTTTCTCTCCGGAGAGAAAGTATGATGTTTCAGCCAAATGGCGGGAGCAAGCCCCCGCCCTACAGTAATCGGACAGAAAACTTATCCGTCTGGAAGTTACCACAAGCCGATGCTTTTCGTCATATAGCCTGCATAGTCCGGAAGGAGGGTATCCAGATAGGATGCCGGGTCGCCGTAATCCGGACCCCAGCCGGCAATATCGGAGATATCGAAGTTCGCCTGTGTGCCGTCGGCAATAAAATAGCCGGTGTTCTGCCACTGGCGCAGGTCTGTGCCTGCCACTGTGTTGATGATGACACAGCCACCCAATGCAGTTTCTACGGACTTTTTATAGGCATTTGCCCGGTTGGTATAATGCTCTACAGAGGCGGCATAGGGAAGATCCAGATAGATGGGCTGTTGGGGAGAGATGACAATTCCCTCTTCTGCCAGTTCGCCAATTGCCTTTTGGAGTGCTTCTGCTGCCGCCTGAGGATTGTACCAGCCGTCAAAGCCGTCAGACGAGCCAAGTCCGTCCTCCCCAGCCGGATCCCACACCTGCATCACACCCCCGTCTGCATCAATTTGTGCCTGAACGATCTGCCCATAAAATGTGCCTGCGGGGAATGTGACTTCCTCGCCGCCCATCTGGAGCGTCACATCCTCTGTGAGGGCTACAAAGCTGCCGGGAGTAAAGCTGTTGCGCAGGGATACATATTTCAGGTCCTCGCCTACCACCTGTGCATTATAAGCGCCTCGATCCAGTGCCAGAGAGATCGCCTGACGGAAGTGGGCATTGCCCATCGCCCCTTGGGTACGGATACGCTGGTTTTCATCCTTAGGGGATGCAACCGCCCCGTCAGAGGCGTTTGCAAAGGCTGTGCGGTTTAAGTTGTAAAAAGCCATAAAAGAGGTTGCGCCCGCAGGAGAAATATAGCCATACCGGGAAAACCAGCTCTCCCCGCCGGATGCCATTTCTTTCCGGGCAGTTTCCAAGGATGCAGCGGTGAGGATACAGCCATCTAATGTGCCTGCTTTCATATCCTGATAGGGCTTCATCACATCCTGACCGTTGTGATACAGCCAGGTAATTGTCTTGATATTTATATTCTCTGCGTTCCAATAGGCAGGATTTGCCTTATACACAATGGTATTTTCCGCGGTGGCATTGCTTACAAGATAAGGGCCGCAATAGGCAATGGAATCCTTATTTCTTCCGTAGGTGTAATCCGAGGCAGAGGCATTGAATTCTCCGCCAAATTTGCCGCCTTGCGACTGGTAATACGCCCGGCACATAGGGGCAAAGACACCGTAGCCCAGCATGGTCATAAAGTAGGAGGCAGGCTCGGTGAGGGTGTACTCCACCGTATAGTCATCCACCGCCCGGACACCAACGGTAGAAAAATCCGCGGTTCTGCCGGAAATATAGTCATCTGCACCCACGATCAGGTCTTTTACCAGATATTCCATACCCCCTTGGGCGTCCATCATATGCTGCATGCCGGCTACAAAATCGTCGGCTTTTACTTCTCCCACTGTTCGGCCCTGAGAGTCTACCCACTGCACCCCCTGCCGGAGGGAAAAGGTATATTTTAGGCCGTCCTCAGACACACTGTGATCCTGTGCCAAGGCAGGCTGCAGCACATTTTCCGAGTCGTATTCATAAAGACCGTCATAGGTGTTAACGATCGCATCTATATCCACCGCATTGGAGCTGGAGAGCACATCCCAGGTTTCCGGGTCGCTGGTGTAGGACATGGTATAGCTGTCCTTGAGGGTGTAGCCGTTGTCGGCAAGGTATGCCTTTGCCCAGCTTTCCCAAGTGCCTGAGCCTTTTTTCTCTGCCCAGGCAGTACGCATGGCCGCCCGGTCCTGGGCGGTAATGGGCTGGGTGGTCACAACGGCATTGTGAAACCGGTCTGCGTCATTGCCCCAAAGGACGGTGCTTGCAGTATTGGGCGCAAGGCGGGAAATGGCATAAGTGCCGCCGGAGGCACTCAGAGGCAGCATCACACAGGCTTGCAAAAGTTTTGCCTCCGCTACTGCCATAAGGGCGTGACGCAAAGAAACCGTATCCGCCTCCTGTGCAGTCTGATAAGCGCTGTAAAAATCACTGAGGGTATCGGCATAGATCGCATCCGATCTGCCGTCGTGGTCCCCTGCCAAATGGGCATAGGGGTCTGTATAGCTTAGTTCCGGATCTGTGCTTTGCGCCTGCTTTCCGCCGCAGCCTGTCAGGGCAGTTATACAAACTGCCAGCACAAGGCACAGCCACTTTTTTCCTCTCAAAAAAATCACCTCCGCAAAATCTACCCATACTTTTTCCCGTTTTTGGAAAAGTATGCATTTGCGAAGGCTCTAAAAGGGAGCATTGCCAATATGGCAATGCTCCCTTTTATGCACATTTTTTCCTATTGTGGCTGTAGGGGCGAACTGTGTTCGCCCCTACATAATCGATTTTACTTGTAGAGAGGACCGTAGGTAGCGCAGGCGCGGTAATCCTGACCTTCCTTGTCCATACCGAATGCATTCCAGCAAGCGGGACGATAGATGTCATCCTCGGGTACATTGTGCATACACACAGGAATCCGCAGCATAGAGCACATGGTAATCAGGTCAGCACCGATGTGGCCGTAAGAGATCGCACCGTGGTTAGCACCCCAGTTCATCATAACCTCGTAAGCGGTCTTGAAGGGAGAGCCTTCCTTGCCATCGCAGCGAGGTGCAAACCAAGTGCAGGGCCAGGTGGGATTGGTGCGCTCCATCAGGGTATCGGAAACTTCGTCAGGCAGGTTGACAGTCCAGCCCTCTGCGATCTGCAGCACAGGACCCAGACCCTTCACCAGATTCATACGGATCATGGTGCAGGGCATTTCTGCCTTGGTGGTGTAGTGGCTGGAGAATCCGCCGCCACGGAAGTTATCCTGACCTGCCTCACACCATACGGTAGCGTCGGTCATCTTCTTAATATCCTCGTCGGTGACTTCCCACCACTTCTTCATCGTGGCGTTGCCATTTTCGTCGGTGCACACACCGGAAGCATCCAGACAGGCTGCGCCGGAATTGAGCAGGTGGATAATACCGTTAGACTCTGCTGCCTTGCCGGTGAGCTTGTAGCCGGTAACACGCTCGGTAGCCTCGCCGGACCAGTATGTACGCACATCGGCGAAAATCTGGGCACGGTGGGTCAGCAGACGCATCATCAGCATGCTCATGCCGTTGAGAATATCGTTCTCGGTAGCCAGTGTGTAGGGCTCACGGGCGCCCTCATAGTCAAAGGAGGATGAAAGCAGTGCCTCGGGATAGTCACAGTTGGGCCAATGGTCGGTCCACTGACGCTGACCCTGGAAGCCGCCGGCAATGGCATTGTGTCCAACCTTTTCTTCCTCGAATGCATCGGGAAGATTCTGGTTGCCTGCCATCAGGTCCTTAATGATGCAGTACATCTTAACGGTGAACTCCCACTGCTTTTCCTTTTCTTCGGGAGTGAACTTAATGCGCACCTTTTCGCCCAAAAATTCCACTTCCTCGGGGTTGTCGTCACGGCCTTCCTTGCAGTGCTCCTTGGTCCATGCCAGAGCCTTCTGGAACTCCTCTTCGTTGTAGATGCCCTCTTCCATACGGCGCAGGATCTCAACCTCGTCCACAGACTCAACGCGCATACCGAAATACTCTTCCAGCATGCTCTGGTCCATAATAGAACCGGCAATACCCATACACTGAGAGCCGATCTGCAGGTAGGACTTACCGCGCATAGTGGCAACAGCCACAGCCGCACGGCCAAAGCGCAGCAGCTTATCCTTTACATCCTCAGGCATCTGGGTGACCTGATCCCGGTCCTGAACCTCGTGGCCGTAGATGCCAAATGCAGGCAGACCCTTCTGGGCGTGACCTGCCAGAACCGCAGCTAAGTAAACAGCGCCGGGACGCTCTGTGCCGTTGAAGCCCCAAACGCCCTTGATGGTATGGGGATCCATATCCATCGTCTCAGAGCCGTAGCACCAGCAGGGAGTAACAGACAGGGTAATGCTAACGCCTTCGCGCTTAAACTTATTTGCGCAGGCAGCAGCCTCCGGTACACGGCCGATGCAGGTGTCAGCCATAACCACCTTAACCGGCTCGCCGTTGGAGTAGAACAGGTTCTCCTCAAACAGCTTCTTGGCAGACTCTGCCATTGCCCATACCAGCGGCTCCAGAGATTCACGCATCATCTGCGGACCGCGGCGGCCGTCAACAATGGGACGAATGCCAATTACGGGATAATCGCCAATGTATCTGTTTTTTGCCATAGTAGATTCCTCCTGATTTATTATATTTTCACTCATATCATTATTTTATTGTATCATCCATCCAAAATCAATGGATGTACTTGCTGTATTTTGCAGCAAGATTGTTATATTTTCATATTGCGCAGAGGATATTTATTTGCTATAATCAAGAAAAAAGCAAGGAGGTGCCCTATGGCTGTCACCCATCGGTATAACACCAGCGAACGCCAGCATTACCTGCTGGAACAGCATTATTCTTTCAGGCTCAAGCCCCAGCTTTTGTATGTGGGTCAGCTGGACCGGCAGCCCGGCTGGACAGAAGAACTCCACACCCACGATTTTGTGGAGCTTATTTTTGTTCTGGACGGAAAAGGAACTGCCACTATTGACGACCAGACCTTTCCCATTAAGAAGGGAGATCTTGTGGTCTATAACGCCGGTCTGACCCACAGTGAAACAAGCAGCACGGATGCACCTTTGGAACTGCAGTTTCTTGCCTGGGATAAATTACAGATCACAGACCTTCCTCCCAACTGGCTAATCCCCCCCTCTTACGGCTATATCTTTGCAAGTGAGGAAATGTATCCGGTATTTTGCCAGTATTTCCGGACACTGCTTCAGGAGTTTGAAACCAAATCCCATTTATATATCGACGTTGCCCAAAATGTATCCCGCACACTGCTGATGTATCTGTTCCGCCTGATCAATCAGACTGGCAGCAATGCCAGTCTATTGGGTAAAAACCGGACAATAGCGCACCTGCTAAGCTACATTGAGCAGCATTTCCGGGAGCAGCTCTCCCTGGAACAGATCTCACAGGCCTGCTTCTGTAATGTGTACTACCTTTCCCATATTTTCACTCAGGAACAAGGTATGAGCATCGGAAAATACATTCTCAGCCGTCGGATGGAAGAGGCAAAGCGGCTGCTGCGCGAGACTTCCCTGCCCATTAATGAAGTGGGTGTCGCCGTAGGTCTGCCGGATGCCAGCTATTTCTGCCGTATCTTCAAAAAGACCTGCGGGATGACCCCGCTGAAATACCGCAGATCCATTGAAAAATCTTGATAGACAGGGCGTGTTGCAAGCAACACGCCCTGTTTCTTATTTCTCTTCTTCGGGAGTAAAATCCAGAGTCAGGGTTTTGACACCGGTACGAAGCTGGGTGCATTTGACACCGGCAGACTCCAGCATCCGCTTGGATGCAAGGGTGGTGGGGGTGGTGGCGTACTTATCGGACAGATAGTATACCTCCCTCACGCCGCTCTGGATGATTGCCTTTGCGCACTCATTGCAGGGGAACAGCGCCACATACAGCTTGCTGCCTCTTAGATCCCGTCCGTTGGCATTGAGGATGGCATTAAGCTCCGCGTGTACCACATAGGGGTACTTGGTTTCCTCGCCGGTGCGATCCCAGGGGAATTCATCATCGCTGCAGCCCTTAGGCATACCGTTATAACCGGTGGAAATAATGATGTTGTCCTGAGAAACGATACAGGCACCTACCTGTGTGCTGGGGTCCTTGCTGCGCTTTGCCGCCAGCATGGCAACACCCATAAAATATTCATCCCAGCTGATATAGTCTGTTCTTTTCATTTTGTAACAGCCTCCTGTTTGTATTTTGGGGACTTTCGACTATTATAATATAAAAACACAGTGGGGGTCAAGCCCCCACTGTGTTTTCTCAAATTTAGTCAAAAAAGTCTTTCAACGTGTCGAAAAATTTCTTCCGCTTAGGACTGGACTTACCGTCCAGGGTATCGTCCAGTTGGCGCAGAAGTTCTTTCTGCTCCCGGGTCAGACGGGTGGGGGTTTCTACCACAACGGTAAAGTAGTGGTTGCCCCGGCGTTTGGGATTGCCCACCTGGGGAATACCCTTGCCGCCGATGGAAAACTGCCGTCCGGTTTGCGTTCCCTCGGGAATGTCAAATGCCTGCTTTCCGTCCAGGGTCGGCACTTCGATCTGTGCGCCCAGTGCCGCTTGGGTAAATGTAATGGGCACTTCGCAGAATACATCCATATTCCGCCGCTGGAAAATGGGGTGGCGCCGGATACCGATCTCCACCAGCAGGTCACCGTTAGGACCGCCATTGGAGCCAACACAGCCCTCGCCCCGCATCCGTACGCTCTGACCCTCATCCACGCCGGCGGGGATCTTCACCTTGATCCGCTGGGTGCGGCGAACCTTGCCCTTTCCGCGGCAGGTGGTGCAGGGATTTTTCACGATCTTTCCCCGACCGGAACAGGAGGGGCAAGTGGTCTGGGACTGCATCTGCATACCCATAATATTCTGGACTGTCCGGATCTGACCGCTGCCCCTGCACTGAGGACAGGTCTCCACCGCGCCGTCTGCTGAACCGCTTCCGTTACATTCGGAGCAGTTTTCGATCCGCTGGGCAGAAACCTCTTTTTCACAGCCAAAGGCCGCTTCCTCAAAGGTCAGGTCCAGACGGGCACCTACATTTTCACCCCGGCGGGGTGCATTTTGGGTGCTTCGGCCTCTGCCGCCGCCACCGAAGAAAGAGCCGAAAATATCCCCCAGATCCCCAAAGTCTCCGAAGCCGCCAAAACCGCCGCCGAAGCCGCCGCCATAACCGGCACCGCCGCCGTAGTTGGGATCAACGCCCGCAAAGCCGAACTGGTCGTACCGGGCGCGCTTGTCATCGTCGGACAGGACTTCATACGCTTCGCCCAGCTCCTTGAACTTTTCTTCCGCTTCCTTGTTGCCGGGATTTCGGTCCGGGTGATACTTCATTGCGCTTTTGCGGTATGCTTTTTTGATTTCCTCGGCACTTGCGCCCTTTTCCACGCCCAGCACCTCATAATAGTCGCGTTTATCCGCCAAGTTGTTTCACCTCTGCAATTTTCACAGATAATGGACAATTGACAATTGACAGTTGACAATTACGGTATTTGCTTACGCAAATCATTTTAATCTGTGCGCTTTGCGCACACCACCATTGTCCATTGACCATTGTCCATTGTCAATTCAATAATGTATGCACCAAAAAGGGGCGGCGATGCCGCCCCCTCAAATCTTAGTCAACAGTCTCGTAGTCAGCATCTACCACACCGTCGCTGCCGGGCTGTGCGCCGGGCTGGCCGTCCTGAGGTGCAACATTCTGATACAGCTTTTCAGAAACGGCATAGAATGCCTTCTGGACTTCGTCGGTAGCAGCCTTGATTGCCTCCAGATCAGTACCCTTATTGGCTTCCTTCAGCTTGTCAACAGCACTCTGGATGGTTGCCTTCTCCTCCTCGGAGATCTTGTCACCCAGCTCACCCAGCGTCTTTTCCGTTTGGTAAGCCACCTGATCGGCTGTATTGTGGGTGTCCACCTCTTCCTTGCGTGCCTTATCCTCGGCAGCATACTGCTCAGCCTCACGGACAGCCTTGTCGATGTCCTCCTGAGACAGGTTTGTAGAAGCGGTAATGGAAATCTGCTGTTCCTTACCGGTACCCAGATCCTTTGCAGAAACCTTTACAATGCCGTTGGCATCGATGTCAAAGGTGACCTCGATCTGAGGCACGCCGCGGGGTGCGGGTGCAATGCCGGTGAGCTGGAAGCGGCCCAAAGTCTTATTGTAAGCAGCCATCTCGCGCTCACCCTGCAGCACATGGACCTCAACGGAGGTCTGGCCGTCAGCAGCGGTGGAGAAGATCTGGCTCTTGCGGGTGGGGATGGTGGTGTTCCGGTCGATCAGGCGAGTGAACACGCCGCCCATGGTCTCAATACCCAGAG
>JAFXCL010000038.1 GCA_017521485.1 Oscillospiraceae bacterium | reverse complement strand
GTTAAAGAGCGATTATCGATATTCCAAGGAAATCGTCTATAACTGTTTCCCTTGGCCCACACCTACTGATGAACAAAAAGCAAGGATTGAGCAAACCGCACAAGCTATTTTGGATGCCAGAGCTTTGTACCCCGATTGTAGCCTTGCTGACCTCTATGACGAAGCGGTTATGCCCCCTGAGCTCCGCAAGGCACACCAGCAGAATGACAAGGCTGTTATGCAAGCCTATGGTTTCTGGGGCAAGCTGAACACCGAAACCGAATGTGTCGCTGAATTGATGAAGATGTACCAAAAGTTAACACAGTGAAATGCGGTCAAACTAGAGTAGTGCGGTGGTGAAGAAACGCATTGATTGAGTGTTAATTAATAAATAAGGATAGGTAATACAGTTAGAAAAGCATATGAAATTTTATTGTGAGGAATGGCGTTTAGGATAGAAGATTTAGTCAGTATGCCGTTTGATAAATCTGTTTTTTCGTGTATCCAAGAAGCTACAAATCGAATTCTTGCACTATCTAATGAAATGGATTACATTACATTGATGGATAATAATTTTCAAGCCTTTAATTATGATATAGTGAATACTACGGCTTATGGGAGAGTTGATTTCAAGAGAATAAATTGCAGTTTTTCTAATTTCTTTAGTTCTTTTTATTTATGGAAGGAGTATCATAAACATCATTATGGCGACATTTTTAATAACATACTAATCCGTTACAGGGAAAGAAATGCTATTTTTTCCTTAGGGGAAGAAATGCGACATTATTCGGCCCATGTAGCATTTGCTATTACTAAAGTCGAATACGATGGCATCAAAGAAATTCGCTGCTTGCCAATCGATGCGCAGATACTATTAAAAAGAGCAGAAGTTTCAAATCATAAACTAAATGCATCTTTAAGAGCGTGGTTGACAGAGAAGAAAGAAAATGCAGAGCCAATTGAAGCGGAATGGCTTGTATTTGAGTTCTATCAGATTTGCACAGAAATTCAAAACGAATTGTGGTCTGGATATATAGAACAGATTCACAAAGACTTGGAGACTATTGCCAGATATTTTCCCGAAGGATTTTCAAATGTTTATAATGTTAGCATTAGCTCAGAAGATCAAGCAACACATTTTGGATTGGGACAGATTATTGCATGTTTTTTAAAAAAAGCAGCATGGCAATATCCCAAGTTTATTCCCAATTTATACTTGGGTAAGTTTTAATTTGCAAGCGACCTAAATTGCAGTGTTTGATCTATTTGGTACAAAGTTCGCAAGCTTTACACCTAAAACCCGTCGGCTGGTGGTCGGCGGGAGGGGAGGACAGCAGCTTTTCGAGGGACGATATGGACTTTATTACCGGTTTTGTGAGAAACCTTCAAGTCCCGCCTTGCGCACCAGAAAGAAAACCCGGTATTCGTTTTGAATACCGGGTTTTTGTGCGTAATAATGATCTTAGTTAGTAGCGTATAAACACCGCTGCTTTTTGCCAATACTAACCAAAAAGGAGTTGGTAATATGGAATCAGTATGGCAAAAGACAGAGCAGCGGATCAAGTATCCCAGTCTGAAAAAGGATATTGACACGGATGTGCTGGTGATCGGCGGGGGAATGGCAGGCATTTTGTGCGCCCGGAAACTGCAGGACGCAGGGAAAAGAGTGGTGCTGGTGGAGGCAGAGCGGATCGGTTCCGGAATTACCGCACGAACCACAGCGGTACTGACTGCTCAGCACGATTACCTGTATCAGGATATGGAAAGGGACTTCGGGGAGGAAATCGCAAGAGCCTACCTTCATGCCAATTTAGATGCAGTGGCGGAATATCGCAAGCTGTCAGAGAAGATTTCCTGTGATTTTGAAACATTGCCCTCCATTCAGTACACCGCCAAAGATCCTGCCCGGCTAGAAAAGGAAGTGCAGACCGTTAACCGGCTGGGATTTCCCGCCCGGTTTGAAGATAACATACCTTTAGATGTACTGGCAGTTGGCGCATCGGTCTATCCGGATATGGGTCAGTTTCACCCCCTGAAATTCCTGATGGGTGTGGCAGAGGGCTTGGAGATTTATGAAAATTCCCGGGTGCTGGACTTAGAGGGAACGACCGCAAAGCTGGAAAAATGCACAATCCGTGCCAAGCAGGTGATCGTAGCTACTCATTTTCCCTTTATCAACCGACATGGACTGTATTTTGTGAAGCTGTATCAAAACCGGTCCTATGTGCTGGCGCTGGAAAACGCCCCAAACCCCGCTTCGACTTTGGCGGAGCTGGAAGGGCTGGGACTGTATTTCCGACCGTACGGCGATCTGCTTATAATGGGGGGCGGGGATCACCGGACCGGCCAAAAGGGCGGGGGATGGGAATATCTCCGCACCCTTGCCCGGAAGTATTTTCCGGATAGCAAGGAGCGGTTTGCCTGGGCAAATCAGGACTGTATGACCCTGGACGGACTTCCCTATGTGGGCCAATACGCTCCCGGTATGCCGGGGGTCTATGTGGCAACGGGCTTTAATGCCTGGGGAATGACAAATTCTATGGCGGCAGCCAATTTGCTGCGGGATATGCTCTTGGGAAAAGAAAATCCACTGGAAAAAGTTTTTGATCCCAACCGGTCTTTGCTGCACAAACAGCTGTGGTGCAATCTGGGTGCAACCGTTGCGGATTTTGCCATTCCCACAAAAAAGCGGTGTCCGCACCTGGGCTGCGCCCTGAAGTGGAATTCCCAGGAGCATAGCTGGGATTGCCCCTGCCACGGCTCCCGATTTACGGAAAGTGGAAAGCTGCTGGATACACCGGCACAAAAGGATGCAGATGTGTAAATAAAAAGACCGCTGGGATGCTCCCAGCGGTCTTGCTATTAAACATTGAACAGGAAGTTGACGATGTCGCCATCCTTCATAACATATTCCTTGCCCTCACTGCGGACAAGACCCTTTGCCTTGGCAGCTGCCATTGTGCCGCATTCCTGCATATCGTTAAATGCAATGACCTCTGCCCGGATGAAGCCACGCTCAAAGTCTGTGTGGATCTTACCGGCTGCCTGGGGCGCTTTTGTGCCTTTCTTGATAGTCCAAGCCCGGCACTCGTCACTGCCAGCGGTCAGGAAAGAGATCAGACCCAGCAGCGCATAGCTGCTCTTGATCAGCTTGTCAAGACCGGATTCGTTGACACCCAGTTCCTCCATAAACATTGCCTTTTCCTCGGGATCGTCCAGCTCAGCAATGTCCGCCTCCAGCTTGGCGCAAATGGGGATCAGCTGGCTGCCTTCCTCGTCGGCAAGTGCCTTTACTGCCATATAGTGGCGGTTGCTTTCCGGCTCATTGATCTCATTTTCGGCAAGGTTAGAAACATAAATGGTCTTTTTCAGGGTCAGCAGATCCGAGGTGGC
The DNA here is from genome assembly GCA_017521485.1 of Oscillospiraceae bacterium. GTDB lineage: Bacteria > Bacillota > Clostridia > Oscillospirales > Oscillospiraceae > Faecousia. The sequence continues at coordinate 8,897 of JAFXCL010000038.1, read as the reverse complement.
GATCAGTGCCAGATCCTCCGGATCGTCGGTGTAGGTGCGAGCCAGCTTGCCCTCATTTAGGTGGGCGAGCAGACCTGCGAATAGATCCACCTCCCGCTGGAACTTCTTGTCGCCACCCTTCATAGCTTTCTGCGCCTTGTCGATCCGGCGCTCCACCATTTCGATGTCTGCCATTACCAGCTCCAGATTGATAATGTCAATATCCCGGATAGGATCGGTGCTGCCCTCCACGTGAGTCACATTGGAGTCCTCAAAGCAACGCACTACGTGAACGATCGCGTCGGTGGTGCGGATGTTCGAAAGGAACTTATTGCCCAGGCCCTCGCCTTTGGATGCGCCTTTAACAAGACCGGCGATGTCCACAAACTCAATGACCGCAGGGGTGGTTTTTTTCGGCTGATAAAAATCAGACAACCACTGCAGCCGCTCATCGGGAACAGAAACCACACCCACATTGGGGTCAATGGTGCAGAATGCATAGTTGTCAGCCGGGACACCGGCGTTGGTGATTGCGTTAAACAGAGTAGACTTACCCACATTAGGAAGTCCCACGATACCTAATTTCATATATACTCATATCTCCTTTGTGTTTGTTAACGGCAATATTTACTGATTATACGCCATAGGCTGTACCTAAAAACACAGGGCGTGCAGTAGCACACCCTGTTATGTATTATGGAATAGGATATTATTCTGCGGGATCTTCCTCTTCCTCTTCCTCTTCGTAGTCGTCCTCGTAATAATCGTCCTCGTAGAACTCTTCCTCGTAGTACTCTTCGTCCTGCTCAATGAGATATTCATCATCCAGGAAGGTCTCCTCAGGGACGGTAGTTTCAGTTGCGGGAGTAGTGGTAGTCTCGTCAGGTGCCACTACGGAGTTCGGGTCCACAGGAGCCTCTCCACAGCCGGCAAACAACAGGCATACAGCCAGCAGCAAAAGTACAAGTGCCTTTTTCATAACATTCTCCTTGTGTAAAATTTTAGAACTAATAAGCAAAAGTTATATACATAGTTAAATTATCACATTTTTTTTGAAAAAGCAATATTTTTTTGAGGCTAAAAGAGAAAAATACAAATTTAATTTTGATTACTTTTTTCTAGCGTAGATCTTTGCCAGACCGCCTTCACTGGTTTCCCGGAAGCGGTGGTTTAAGTTGATGCCGGTTTCGTGCATTGCCCGGCAGACCATATCGTAGCTGATGTTACGGGAGCCGGTCAAAAACTGGCTTAAGTTGCAGGCATCCATTGCCCGCAGCGCGGCGACCGCATTGCGCTCGATACAGGGGATCTGCACCAGACCGCAGATCGGGTCACAGGTTAGACCCAAGTGATGCTCCATAGCCACTTCTGCGGCATATTCCACCTGATCTAAATTCTGACCGGTTAGTTCTGCCAAGGCGGCAGCTGCCATAGAACAGGCAGTGCCTACTTCCGCCTGACAGCCAGCCTCTGCACCGGAAATGGAGGCGTTGCGTTTTGTCAGACTGCCGATGATACCGGCAGCAGCAAGGGCGCGTACGATCTGTTCATCCGTATAGCCGCAGGTGTCCTGTGCATATTTGAGTACCGCAGGCACAACACCGCAAGCACCGCAGGTAGGGGCGGTGACGATGGTGCCATTGTCTGCATTTTGCTCAGCCACCGCATAAGCATAGGCGGCCACCCGCTGAAACCGTTGGGTGGCAAAGTCACTGTCTGCAGTGTTCTGCTCGTACAGATACTTTGCTTTTCGCTGGACCTTCAGTCCGCCGGGAAGTACGCCGGTGGCGGCAAGACCGTCTGTGATGGACTGCTTCATAGTCTGCCACACATCGGTCAGGAAATTCCAGATATCTGCCCCTTCATTCAGCTCTACATAGTCACTGAGCTTTTCAATATAGCGCCATTTGCAGAAATCTGCAATTTCCGCAAAGGAGTTTTCCGGATAAACATCGGGGGTGTCCAGCTTAGGCTGACCCGGCACACGGATGTCACCGCCACCGATTGACTCCACCCGCAGAAAACCGATCTCTTTGCCCGCTTTCAGGGCGTAAAGGTCTAGGGTGTTGGGGTGGGAATTTTCCAAAGTGTCCTCGGAAAATACGATTTCGGTGGGCAGAGGCGCAAGCACCTGACGGATCACCCGGTCTGTGCCGTGACCGATGCCGGTCTTACTTAATGACCCATAAAGGATCACCCGGAAGGCATCTGCCTGAGGGTTGTCCTGTCGGAAAATCCGGGCGGCCCGCTCCGGACCCATAGTGTGGGAGGAGGAAGGCCCTTTGCCGGTTTTGTAAATTTCTCGAATGGATTTCACGAAATATACCAACTTTCTTTATATTCTCTGCCAGTATAGCAAATCTTGTGAAAAAAAGCAACCGCCAATTAGCAATTCCCTTGCAGTGCTTCCAGAGAAAGCTCACCTGCCAGCTTGAACAGGGCGTCGGTCAGCACCTGCTCCAAAGGGATATTTGCCTGCTTTGAAATGTTGGTATAAAAAAGAGCCACAGAGGGGTCTAAAAGCAAAGTCACCTGTACCATACGGGCCTCCCAAACGCAAATGTATTTCATCCTATGCAGACCCTTGACAGGCGTGCTACAATAATATAATAATAAGCAACAACCGAGAGGATGAAAAAAGCTATGGCAAAGGAAAAAAAGGTTACTGAGATCACAGATATGGAAGTGGATTTTGCGCAGTGGTTTACGGACGTGTGCAAAAAAGCCCAGCTGATCGATTATTCTTCTATTAAGGGCATGTTTGTTTACCGCCCTTACGGCTATGCCATCTGGGAGAATATCCAGCGCATTATGGACGCTGAGTTCAAGAAGACCGGTGCCCAGAATGTGTATATGCCTATGCTGATCCCCGAAAGCCTATTACAGAAGGAGAAGGACCATGTGGAGGGCTTTGCACCGGAGTGTGCCTGGGTCACCTACGGCGGCAGCGAAAAGCTGGAAGAGCGCTATTGCATCCGCCCCACTTCTGAGACACTGTTCTGCGAGTACTTTAAAAATGCCATCCAGTCCCACCGGGATCTGCCTATGATGCTCAACCAGTGGTGCAGTGTGCTGCGCTGGGAAAAGACCAGCCGTCCCTTCCTGCGCCATAGAGAGTTTTTGTGGCAGGAGGGCCATACCATGCACGCCACTGCCGAGGAGGCAAGAGAAGAGACCGAGCGAATGCTGAACGTCTACGCTGACTTCTGCGAAAATGTGCTGGCAATGCCTGTCACCAAGGGTCAGAAGACCGATAAGGAGAAGTTTAACGGCGCAGAGGCAACCTACACCATCGAGTGTATGATGCACGACCGGAAGGCACTGCAGGCAGGCACTTCCCATTACTTTGGCGATGGCTTTGCCCAGGCTTTTGACATTACCTTTACCGATAAGAACAACCAGAGAGTTAACCCCCACCAGACATCCTGGGGCGTATCCACCCGGCTGATCGGCGGTATCATTATGACCCACGGCGACAATAATGGTCTGGTTCTGCCTCCCAAGGTGGCTCCCATTCAGGCTGTGGTTCTGCCCATTGCCCAGCATAAGCCGGGCGTTCTGGAAGCAGCCAACGAACTGAAAAACCGTCTGATCGCTGCCGGTTTCCGGACAAGCATCGATGATTCCGATAACTCTATGGGCTGGAAGTGCGCCGAATACGAAATGAAGGGCGTGCCTCTGCGCGTGGAGTGCGGTCCCCGGGATCTGGAGAATGGCCAGTGTGTGCTGGTTCGCCGGAACGACGGTGAGAAGATCGTGGTTGCACTGGATGAACTGGAAACCGCCGTCCAGCAGCAGCTGGAGCTGGTCCACAAGGGCATGTATGAAAAGGCAAAGAAAAACCTCACCGACCATATCTACGAGGCACACTCCCTGGAGGAGGCAAAGGAGCTTCAGGAGAAGAATGGCGGCTTTGTCAAGACTATGTGGTGCGGTGAGCTGGAGTGCGAGCTGAAAATGAAGGAAGTGGCAGGAATGTCCTCCCGCTGTATGCCCTTCGAGCAGGAAAATCTGGGCGATACCTGCCCCATCTGCGGTAAGAGAGCTAAGAAGATGATCTACTGGGGCGTAGCATATTAAATACGATCAACAAAAATCCCGTATGCGCAAAAGCACATACGGGATTTTTATTATCGGTTTTTCCAGTTCAGGATTTGCTGGATGCCGTCTATCAGCTTATCGATCTCTTCCTGTGTGGTTTCCCTTGAAAGGGAGACCCGGAAGGAACTGTCAATGATTTCCGGAGACAGGTTCATTGCAGAAAGAACATGGCTGCGGTGACCCTTTGCACAGGCAGAGCCTGCGGAAACGCAAATACCTGCATCCTGCAAAATGTTGATGCTATTTTGGGTGGGCACACCGGGGATGGACAGGGAGAGAATGTGGGGCGCTTCGTGAGCACCGTTAATTTTTACTCCATCAAGTTTACATAACTTTTCTACCAGACCATCCAGTAAAGCTTTTTCTTTCCCAATGTCCTGCCGAAATGTGGCGCTTCCTGCAGCACAGGCGGCAGCGAAACCGAAAATTGCCGGTGTTCCCTCCGTGCCGCTGCGGTAGCCGCTTTCCTGCCCGCCGCCGATCAAAAGGGGAGGGAAGGATTTCAGCCGGGGACTGATATACAACGCACCTGCACCCTTCGGCCCGTGTACTTTATGGGAGGAAACGGAAATCAGGTCTGCCCCCAAGGTTTTAGCGGCAAAGGGTACTTTCAGGAAGCCCTGCACCGCATCTGTGTGGAAAATGGCATCCGGTGCAAACCGGTGGGTCAGCTTTGCCATTTGAGAAATGGGCATTACAGTACCTGTTTCGTTGTTTACCATCATAATGGAAACAAGAACCGTGTCTTTCCGGAGTGCGGTTTTCAGAGCATCTGCAGAAATGCGACCAAGTTCATCCGGCTGCAAATAGGTTACTTCATATCCCTGTGCTTCCAACTCTTTCATACAGTTGAGGACTGCGTGATGCTCGACTGCGGTGGTGACAATATGCTTATTTTTCTTGCCGAACCGTTTGACTGTGCCGAAAATGGCCCAGTTGTCCGCTTCTGTACCGCCAGAGGTGAAGAATACCCGGTCCGGCTCTGCGCCCATTGCGGTAACTACCTTAGTTCTTGCAGCGCGGAGCAGATGGGCAGTGTCAATGCCAAAGCTGTAAAGGGCACTGGGATTGCCCCAGTTTTCGGTCAGCGCCAGGGTGACTGCCTCCACAGCTTCCCTGCAAGGCTTTGTGGTGGCGGAATTATCCAAATAGATCATAGTTTCTCACTTTCCTACGCAAAAACGCTCAAAAATTCTGGCAGTAATATCCTCCCGGACAGTTGCACCGGTCACTTCACCCATTGCGTCCATAGCCGCCTCCACATCTGTCAGCACGGCATCCGGGGTAAGACCCAGCTGCAATCCCTGCAATGCAGAGAGCATCGCCTCGTAAGCGCGACGGACTGCGTCATACTGCCGGGGATTTGTTAGAACCGAGCCGTCACAGGGCATCTCTCCTGCAAACATCAGATCCACAGTATCTGCCAGCAGATCAAGGCCCTCACCGGTTTTGGCACAAATGGGAATAACTGTCATAAAGGGAAGATCACTGGGCACTACCGCCTGTCCTAAGTCAGATTTGTTGATGAGTGCAATGGCATGCTCATGCTCTAAGCAGGCATCGATCACTTCCCGGTCTTCCTCGCTCAGGGGCTGAGAACCGTCGCACACAAAGATCACCAGATCTGCATTTTCCGCAGCCTGTCGGGAGCGCTCCACACCCATCGCCTCAATCTGATCGTCTGTCTGGCGGATTCCAGCGGTGTCGATCAGCCGTAGCCGGGTAGCGCCTACCATAACCGGTTCTTCCACAGTATCCCGGGTCGTACCGGCAATTTCTGTGACGATGACCCGCTCGTAGCCAGCCAGCGCATTTAACAGACTGGATTTGCCCACGTTGGGCTTGCCTACGATAGCAGCGGCAACGCCCTGTTTTAAGATCCGACCCTGTCCGTAAGTCTGCATAATAGCATAAAGAGCCTTTGCGTCTGTGCGCAGAGGGGCAGTATAATTGGCAAGGCCAAAATCTTCAATATCCTCGTCCGGATAGTCCAGCACCGCGTGGAAGTGGCTGCAAATATCCACAAGGTCATTATAAATGGGATTGAGCTTTTTCTGCAAAACGCCTTCTACCTGACCGGCGGCATTGGCAGCAGCATCCGCAGTTTCAGCCTCGATCAGATCAATAACAGCTTCCGCCTGGGTCAGCGCCAGCTGTCCGTTCAAAAACGCCCGCTTGGTAAATTCCCCCCGCTTGGCAGGCTTTGCTCCTGCCTGAAACAGGGCGTCCAGTCCTGCTGCCAGCACAGCCGGTGAGCCGTGGCACTGAATTTCCACCGTGTCCTCGCCGGTATAGGAACGAGGGCCCCGGGTATATACCCCAAGACAGGAATCGATCACCCGTCCTTGGGCGTCGTGAAGCTGACCGAGCATAAGCTTCCGGTCTGGGGCTTCCTGCAGAGGTTTTCCATTATTTAATGTAAATACCTTTCCGGCAACCTCAGCACAGCCACAGCCTGTCAGCCGCAGAATGCCGATCGCGGATATTTGATTTCCGGTGGACACCGCAGCAATCACGTGGGACATAATCGTTCCTCCAGCATTTATACAATAATATAATACTATATCACTTCCTATGTAAAATTTCAATTCCAATCCACATATTACCAGCCAATTTGGGAAAGCTAGCCAGGAGGTGAGTGTATGCAGCAGGAAAATATGCATTATTCCGGTCCGATGACCGATGAAAATATCGCGGGCATCTTTGAGGGGGCGGCGGATTTTATCCACCGGGAGCTGCGCTGCGGCGAGCATACGGTCTATGCCTATGCTATCGACGGCCTGATTGCTTCCGCTTATGCATCGGATTATATTTTTAAGCCCATTACCCAGCACTTGTCTGCGCCTACAATGCAGTCCCTTTACGATCGGGCAATGACAGGGATGATCTATAATAATGTAGCCGTTCCCTGTAAGGATCTGAACAATGTGGCATTTTTGCTGGTAAACGGCTTTTGTGTGGTGCTGTTTCCCGGTGTGGGTGCGATCGGTTTTGAAGTTCGTACCCCGGATAAGCGGGGCACAAGCGCACCGGAGGTAGAGAATACTGTCAAGGGCGCAAAGGATGCCTTTGTGGAGACAATCCGCTCCAACACCAGCTATGTGCGGCGGCATCTGCGCACCCCGGATCTGCGATTGTATGAAATGCAGGTGGGCAGAAGAAGCCTGACCAATGTAAGTGTCCTCTGGGTGGAGGGGATCACCAACCGGAAATTGGTGGACCGGATGATCGCCCGTTTGCAGCAAATCGATATTGACGGTATGCTTTCCCCCTCATCCGTGGAGGAATATGTGACCGGATCCCGGTCCACCGCATTTCCGCTGCTGCAATATACAGAGCGGTCGGATCGGTTTTCCCAGGGACTTCTGGACGGACGGGTGGGTCTGCTCATCGATGGCTTGCCCTTAGGGTATCTTGCACCGGCGGATCTGATGTATTTAATGGAGAGTCCGGAGGATCGGGGGCGGGATTATATTGGTGCTTCCGCAGTCCGGATACTCCGATATCTGGCATTGATTGCCAGCCTGCTGCTGCCGGGAATTTATGTGGCACTGGCTACTTTTCATCAGGCAGTGATCCCTTTGCCTTTGCTGCGGTCAATTATTGAAAGCAAACAGTCCGTGCCTTTTTCCACCATTGCAGAGGTGCTGGGGCTTTTAATTGCCTTTGAACTTTTGCAGGAATCCGGACTCCACCTGCCCCAGGCAATTGGGCAGTCCGTTTCCGTCGTGGGTGGTATCGTGGTAGGCACAGCGGCGGTAGAGGCAGGTCTCATTTCCCCGGTGGCGCTGATTATGGTATCCATTGCCGGCGTCTGCGGCTTTGTGCTGCCAAACCGGGATCTTGCCAATGCGGTGCGGATCTGGCGGTTTGGAATTGCAGTCCTTTCTGCAGTGGCAGGCCTATATGGTACAGCGGCAGGCGTGCTTGTTTTGCTGATCCATCTGGCAAGTTTGAAGTGTCTGGATGTGCGCTATCTGGACCATACGGGAGAATTTTTCCGCAGACGGCTGAAAAAGCAGGTGTACCGGGCAAGGAAGCTAAATCCCGAGGATAGGAGAAATCAGAAATGAAACGAATCATCTTATATTGCCTGATTCTTGGAGGGGTTCTGGCAATCCCGGTGGAAAAACTGGATGTGGGAGATTTAGAGCCGGTGCAGGCAGTCTGGGTCTACCAGGAGCAGGATCAAATCGTGCTGGAGACCGATACCGAGGATCGGGGGATGGGTCAGACAGTAGATGAAGCACTTGGGGATTTGGAGGCGCATTGTCTGGGGATTATCTATCTGGACACGGCCCAGTATCTGCTGGTATCCGAAAATACAACTGACCGGATTGAAGCTCTGCGCCGGCACTTAAAAGGCTCGGTGGAGCTGTGCCTTTGGGATGGACAGGGAAGCGTTGAGGATGCGGCAAAATATATGTCAGCCCACGAAAATGGGTATTCGTTAAAGGCTTGGAATGAAGGTGTAAAACTGCCTGTTTTGACCCTGAAAAAAACAAATGAAAAAAATGTTGAGAAAAGTGAAAAAAGTTCTTGACAAAGTGAATAAGCTGTGATAAATTAATCAGGCTCACCGCTGAGCGGGGAGCGAAACTGTACCTTGTAAATTGAATAACGCAAAGACGAACTATAACACCTTGGACAATTTATTAAATGGATTGTTTAAGATTATTCGTGTACGAATAAAAAACAGCCAACGAAAATTCTTGAGTAAAATTTGCTAGACAAATTATTCAAAAACGATTTTAAGCTCTTCGGAGCTTGAGATACAATTTTTTGAGAGTTTGATCCTGGCTCAGGACGAACGCTGG